>NZ_JBRKCV010000019.1:0-90503 GCF_052983275.1 Robertmurraya sp. GLU-23 | reverse complement strand
TGGAGTCCTCCTTGGTTAACTAAGTTAGGGGTCATTTCGGCACACGATTTGACACCCCGTATCATACCAAGAGGGCTCTTTTTTGTTCAAGTCCCCGAAAATCCTTCTAACAGGAATGCTCCTTTTATTCGCTTTTTTCTAACACATCGATGAGTATTTCTTCAATACTCTCTGCAATGGATTTCAATTCGGGATCATTTAACAAACCAATCATAGCCGTTGGTTTTGGAAGTCCAATTTTAGTCTTCCCTTCACTTTCATAGACAGTTATCTTACAAGGCAAGAAATATCCAACTAATGGATTATGGCCAAGAACTCTTGCAGCTTCTACAGGATTACAAACTTCAAGTATTCGATAAGGTGAAGTATAACTATGTACTCCTTTTTTCTGTAGGGTAGCAGTTAAATCAAGCTGCCATAGGATGCCAAATTTATTTTCTTTTAAATTTTGTTCAATTGATGATATAGCTTCATCAATCGTTTTATTCGTAATGACTGTATAATGGAATTCCATAAAAATCCTCCACCTGTTTTGGTTTTTATTTTCGAAAAGATTTTGTTTTGGATAATTTATTTAATCCTTTTTATTTTTTAATGCTAATTTAACAGCAATATAGACAACAGCACCTATGGCAAGAAGATTAATTAACCATCCCAAAAGTCCAAAACCCCAAAAGTAACTGCCCATCATGCCGTTTCCGGGGAAACCCATCATTAATTTTTCCTCCTTTATATCGTGACTTCTGATACACACAACAAATTTTACGTATAATACTGATAATTAAAATCTGTTATGGAAAGCTAGAATCGAAACAGTTTATAAATAGATGTTCTTTAGTATTTTTATTAAAAAAGTAATTATTATGTACGGCATTATACTAGTTAAGTTCAAACTACTAAATGAAGGAGGAAAAATTAATGAAAGCAAACTACGGCATCTTCATTGCAGGTATTATAATAGTCTTGGGAGGACTCTTTCTCTTTTTCGTACAAGGTCGAGATATGCCCGGTCAATTACCGGATCTATCAATGAATCAGCCATCTGATGATCAATCTATTGAAACAGAAGAATCCCCTCTCCCTATACCGCCATTATTAAAAGATAAAAATCCTGATCCAAATAAAGCGGAATTTCAAATAACTGCCCAAAACTCTACAAAAGAGTTTATTGCCGGAAAAGAAACAAAGACGATGGGGTATAATGGCGATTATTTAGGCCCTGTTATTCGGGTTCGTAATGGTGAAGAGGTATCTGTAAAAGTAAAAAATAATTTAGATGGTGACATAACAACTATCCACTGGCATGGTCTTGAAGTTGATGGCGACAAGGATGGCGGACCACACTCAGGGATTCAACCGGGAGAATCATGGTCTCCGGAATTCATGATAGAACAGCCAGCAGCTACTTTGTGGTTTCATCCCCACCCTGAGCAACAAACTGGGAGGCAGGTCTATAACGGATTAGCAGGATTATTTTTTATTGAGGATGAAGTTTCTGATCGTTTAGATATTCCGAAAGACTATGGAGTGAATGATGTCCCACTGATCATTCAAGATAAAAGATTTAATAAGGACGGAAGTTTTAAATACGAGTTGGGAATGCACGATGTTATGAACGGGCTACAGGGTAACACAATGATTGTAAATGGAGCAGTTCATCCATTTTTGGAAGTACCGAGGGGTATGGTGAGACTTCGTTTATTGAATGGTTCCAATGCAAGCGTTTATGAATTAAACCTCAGCAATAACCAAACCTTCTATCAAATTGCTAGTGATGGCGGGTTCCTTGAAAAGCCGTCAGTAATGAACAATATCGTTCTTGGCCCTGCAGAAAGAGCAGAAATCCTTGTTGATTTTTCAGATTTGAAAAAAGGAGAAACGGTTCAATTATTGAATCAAGGATCAGCGTTTATGAAGTTTGTTATAAAAAGTGAAAATCCAAAAGAATACACCATTCCAGAAAAGTTAACTACCATTGAAAAAGTAAACCCTGATCGTGCAGTAAAAACAAGACAATTTGTTTTTCAAGGGATGGGACCAAGTGTAAATATCAATGGTAAACAAATGGATATGGGCCGGATTGATGAAGAGGTAAATCTGAATAACACAGAAATCTGGGAAATTTCCAATGATAGTGGGATGGGGATGATGGGTGGAATGGCTCATCCATTTCACGCTCATGGCGTACAATTCCAAATTCTAGATCGTGATGGGAATCCACCGCCTGAAAACCAAATGGGATGGAAAGACACCATTCTCGTTTATCCGGGCGAAAAAGTTAGAGCCATTGCTACCTTTAATCATTCAGGTGTATTTATGTACCATTGTCATATTCTTGAACATGAAGATGCTGGAATGATGGGCCAATTCAAAGTAGAATAAGACCTAATATATTTCATTGAACATTGATTAAATTTTTTTTGGATGTAGCAAAAAGAATTTGAAGCAAGAATACTCAACAACCATATGACAGCATTATAAATTTATGATTAAAAAATTTTTCATATTTTTACTATTTAAGGAGATGATAATACGGTATTAAATGCAAGGAGGATTATGATATGCAAATGACCTATGAAGAATGCATCAAGGCATGTCTTGAATGTATGGAGGCATGTAATGGTTGTTATGATGCCTGTTTAAAAGAAGATGATGTAAAAATGATGGCGGAATGTATTCGTTATAACAGAGAATGTGCTGATATTTGTGCATTAGCAGCACAAGCAATGCAATCGGACAGTCCTTTAGCAAAACAAATCTGCCAATTTTGTGCTGAAATATGTGATGCTTGTGGAAAAATTTGTGAACAACATGGACATGCAGAGCATTGTAGAAAATGCGCAGAATCCTGTCGTAAATGTGCGGAAATTTGTAGGAAAATGGCTTCTTAAATTAAATGTGGCGACCTTTAATTTGGTCGCCACATTTAATAATATCAAGTTGGGTTTATCAAGATAAATTCTTGGAGAATTCAACCAGATCTATGAATCTCTATCAATCCTAACTCTATTGTACTTTGTAATTATAAATTCTTTACAATTTGTTCAAATTCTCCTTTGTCAATTTCTCCCCGAACGTAACGGAGCTTTAAAACTTCTAAAGGATTATTGTAATCTTTGTTATTATGTTTTTCTTTTTTAAAGACAATTAGGAAGTCAAGAATAAGGTTTTTGGCTATTTTTATTAATTTGAATAGATCACCTGTCTTCACTAGATAATAAAAGATTATAATGGATAAGATTACGTTTAACACTCATTTCACCTCTTACTTTTTAATCGTTTGTAGTATGGATTGAAATTCATCATGTGAAATCTCACCACGGGCATAGCGTAACTTTGCAACCTCTTCGGCCTCAATGACTGTAGTATGATTCATTTTAATGGATGAAACTCTAGTTTGTTGTTTCCGATTTCTAAGCAGTAAGAACAGAACCACCCCGATCAGAATAAACATTAAAATAGGCATAAAAGACCCATTAAACATCATGTCAAACGAGTTAAATCCTGATGGCATTCCATTATAACCGTAAAATCCTCCATTACTACCTCCAAAGGATCCCATATGTCCTCCATTCATCATGTTCATTTCTCCTTTCCTGTGTATAAATAGTTAGTGTGTTTTATAACAATTCTTTTAGTTTATTGTATTCTTCCGTTGAGATTTGACCGGATGCATATCTATAATCGATAACCTCTTTTAGTTCGTTTGAGCTGTTCGTTTCTTTCGGTTGAATTTGATTAAATAATTTCTGTAGTTCACCCGTTTTATACAGATAAAAACCCACAGCCAAAATTAGTAATAAAAACATATCTTAGATTCCTCCAATATTCATATTTTTGGGGAAGCAGGTCATTATCGACCTGCTTGAAGTGATAATTATAAATTTCCCATTCCTCTAAAGTTGCTGCTTTGAGAAGAACCACCCGTTCCGTGCATCCCCTTGTACATTTCTTCGAGTTGTTGATTATCTAAATTAGGATGCATTTCACTCATATATGGTTTCATTTGACCAAAGTTCATATTCCCTTCTTCCATGTACTTTTGCATATCGTCAAAGTTCATATTCCCTTCTTCCATGTATTTTTGCATACTTCCAACATCGCTTGATTCCATCATTTCAACCATTTGATCATAATTACCACTTTGTTCTTGAATCACTGTATTTTGATTTGGAGTATCTTTATCTGAAAATAAAGCTAAACCTGTTCCTCCAGTAAAAGCTAATGATGCTGCTAGAATTCCATTAATAATATTCATATCAATTCAATCTCCTTTTAATAGTTTTTTTATAGTAATTCTTATAAAATATTCTTCTTGATTTGCTCAAATTCTTCGAAAGAAATTTCGCCTTGAGCAAGTCTGGACTTAGCAATTTCTAATGCATTTGAACTTGTTACTTGCTGGCTCCTAGTTTGAATACCTATTTTTTGATTGTTCATCCCCAAATAGAAAAGGTAACCTATTAGCAAAACAACTAAAATCATCATAATCGATCCACCTCCCATTCCAAACATTCCAAAACCATGACCAAATCCCATCATTGTTTTATCTCTCCTTTCATATTTTTATCTTACATCTCACGAATGTAGAATTTATGAGCAACTTATGTGGAAGTTATGGAGAAAGTTCTCTCCTAATTAATAGGTGTTCACATCTAGTACTGCCAATTTTACGATTTCTACAACTAATGGTTTTTCCTATTTTAAGATTAGGCACTCAGAGAAACTTCATAGCAACGGAAATTTCCATATTTATCAAAATGAATCCACATTTTATCCTCATCTTCATAACTAAAAACTCCTTCTCCTAATTCCCACGATTGACAGTTGCCTGTCATATATGGTGTAGAATTTAATATAAATTGATTTTGCTCCAATAATCCTTGTTCAACTTTTTTTAACATATTTAAAACTCCTTTCACTTTTTTAATTATTACTATCAATACACTCAATTAATCGTGCTGATCATAGTAGCCTTTCTACCTGAATTAGTATCAACTAAGAAAATTATTAAAGTAGTTAGTTTGATTTTTTAAGACTCATAATAGAATGAACACATCTACCGCCTCCTAATTTTATCTTGTAAAGGTTTATGTTGTTTTCTTTACTTGCTCTTATCATAAACAACACTTGTAAAGAACTTATGAGTAAGTTATGGAGAACTTATGTGGATGAGAGATAACTATTTTTCCTTCTCAAAAACAAACAATAAAATAGGCAAAAAAAGGATTAAGTCAAGTGACTTAATCCCTTACTGCTTTGGAATATTTACCTCTACAGTTGTTCCTACATTTAATTGACTATCGATCTTTATTTCACCATGATGGGCTTCTACAAGTGCTTTTACGATAGATAACCCAATCCCAATGCCTCCTGTTTTCCGATCACGTGATTTATCACCCCGGTAGAATCTTTCAAATAGGAACGGGAGATCATCCTCACTAATACCAACTCCTTCATCTTTAATAATAAAACTAATGTGATCATTTTTTTCCTCTATATAAATCGATACTTGTTTTCCTTTCGGTGTATATTGAAGAGCATTATTAACGATATTCGTTAATATTTGAATGATTTTATCACGATCTCCTAAGAACCAATGCTGCTTGTCGGGATATTGAATCTTTAATTCAACTCCTTTTTTCATAAACACTGGACTGAATTGATCGTTTATGAAAGATAATAGTTTTCCGGTTTCTAACTTTGTTTTATCTAATCTAATCTGAGGATTTTCAGCCGCCATTAATTTTTCTAACTCATTAACTAGGCGAACTAGCCGCATTAGTTCCTCGTGGCATTGATCTAATCTTTTTGAATTTGGTTCCCAGATACCGTCTTGAAAAGCTTCAATATGACTTCTTAATGTTGCAAGTGGCGTTCTAAGTTCATGAGCAAAATTGGCTGTAAATTGTTTTCGTAGTGATTCCTCTTTTGCTAAGGATTCAGCAAGCTGATTAAAGGACTCTCCTAAAGGTTTCATTTCTACTGTCAATTCATCAATAGGGACTTGAGTTCGCCATTGATGATTACGCAACTCAACAACCGCATTGATTAGTTTTTTAAACCCTGTTGTTAGTCTTTTAGAAAATAATAAACTAAATAAGAACGATAAAATAACTGTAACTAATACGGCAAGGTAAATGTTTCTTTTAATAGACTTCAGAAATTTAGAATCCTCACCAATTAATTCTACAGGATAAAATACCGTCAATTTGCCGACTAATTTATTATTGGTTTTTAATGGATAGGAAGTTGATTGATAATCATTAGGATCTAGTGAGGAATGATTACCTTCCATCATTCCCATCATGGAACGTACCGATGTTGTATCAATTAGTAAGTTCCCATTAGCATCATAAAGTCTATAGAATAAATTTTCCGTCATTGCCTGTCCATGCATCATATAACTCAAATTTTGATTAATTAGTTCTCCTGTCTCATTAAATTGTTGTAGTGCATCCTTTTTTATTGATTCGATACTTTCATCTCTATTATTTTTGAGATAATCGGTAAATTGATTTTCAACCCCAAAAAAAATAGTAAAACTTGTAATGAAAATGCCACTCAGAGAAACAACTAAAAGATAAATTAAAATCCTTGACCTAAGTGTTAGTTTCATCTTTTTCTCCCCCAAACTTATAGCCCATTCCGAACACAGTCATGATAAATTCAGGGTGACGAGAATCGGTTTCTATTTTTTTTCGCAAATTTTTTATATGTGTATCAATACTTCTTTCGTATCCTTCAAAATAGACACCATCTTCTTGAATTTTTTCTAATAAATCAGCTCTACTATAGACTCTTCCCGGATAACTTGCCATCGTCATTAATAGCTTATATTCATTTGGGGTTAGCGCAAGTATGTCATCATTAAGCTTTACTTCCTTTTTCACATGATCAATCATAAGTTTATGGTTATTAAAACTGATTTGATTTACATTATCTGTCTTTTGTATTCTTCTTAATAAGGCTTTTACCCTTACAACCACTTCTCTTGAACTAAATGGTTTTGTCACATAGTCATCGGCTCCAATGACTATTCCATTAATTAAATCATCCTCAGCTGACTTTGCGGTGAGCATAATAATGGGAATATCACTTTCTTTTCTCACTAACCTACACACCTCTTCACCTGAAATATCAGGTAACATCAAATCTAATACAATAAGGTCAGGACTCTCATCCTTCACTTTTTTTAAAGCTTCGATTCCATTGGTAGCAAAAGAAATTTCCCAGCTTTCCTTTTCAAAATAAGCCTCTAACACTTCAAGAATGACTTTTTCATCATCCACCACTAGAATTTTTGTCATAAAATAATCACCTCTTATTAGCATATTATCATCTTATTTACCAAAAAAAATAATCTCCATCATTTCCACACAACTTGATCTTGGAACTACATATGTGGTAAGCAAAAAGAAATTTTAGTAACCAAATAATGAGAAAGAAAAGGGCCCTAAGAAAAAAATCGAATTAATTATTATTCGTATCTATGTGGTGAAGCAAAAATAGCTCTTAAATGAAGATATAGTACCATTTTTTATTATGAGAAATTATAGTTGGGTAGATTACAGAAAAGGATACCAACCAAAATTGAGGGATTCATAACGATATAAAAAAAGCAATTATTACTATTTATAAAAAAGGACTGGCAGAAACCATTCCCACAAATCTCAGAGAAAAATACAGAAAAGTGGTAAATTCTTATCAGCTTTCGATTCACATACTTAGAGTGTATAGGGATTTACATTTTAAAGTCATTCATATCGCTATTTCAAACCCTTCCAAACAGTTTCTTCCTCCATTAAATGGCCCTTTTCTGGAATATGGGTAAGGAAGGACTATTTGTTCTCTTCTGATAGCTTTCTATATAATGAAGCTCTAGACACATTTGTAATTTCGCAAATTTGATTTACAGTCAAATTTCCTTCTTTATATAGCTTAACTGCATAATTCATTCCTGCATGATTTTTATGATACTTCTTTAACCGACCTTTAAACTTTCCTTCTTTCTTAGCCAACTCAATCCCTTCACGTTGTCGCATACGAATAAGATCTCGCTCTAATTGGTTAACACCAGCCATTACCGTAATTAAGAATTGGCTGTATGGATTATCTTCTGATAAATCCAGCCATATATCTTTTAATGATTTTAAGCTAGCTTTTTTTTCTCGTATGTTATCGATTAATTCAAATAGGTTTTGTGTGCTACGAGTGATTCGAGTTAAGTCTGTAACATAAATGATGTCATCTTCCTGTAAATCCTCTAACATTTTTTGAAGTTGCTCGCGATCCTTTGTTGCCCCAAAAACTTTTTCTTCGTAAATAATATCCATTCCAATTTCGTTTAGCTGCTGAAATTGTCTTGAAGGATTTTGGCTCGTCGAACTAACACGTATATAACCGATTTTTCGCAAAATACCACCTCATTTTTGAGACAAGTCTTATGAGACGCTCTTAACTATGATTTTATCAGTCTACTATACTTGTATCAATAGAGTACACTCTATTGATATATAATTAAACTAATAAATTGAAAAATACAGAAATGGGATGATACTGAATGAAAATAGCGAGAGGTAGAGAATTGCTTACACCGGAACAGAGACAGGCTTTTATGCAAATCCCTGAAGATGAATGGATATTGGGGACCTACTCCACTTTTTCAAAACGGGATTTAGAAATAGTTAATAAGCGAAGGAGGGAAGAAAACCGTTTAGGGTTTGCCGTTCAATTAGCTGTTCTTCGGTATCCCGGTTGGCCATACACTCATATCAAAAGTATCTCAGATTCAGTCATACAATATATATCGAAACAGATAGGTGCTAGTCCATCCTCGCTCAGTCATTATCCTCAAAGAGAAAATACACTTTGGGATCATTTGAAAGAAATTCGAACTGAATACGACTTTGTAACTTTTACCCTGAGAGAATATCGAATGACATTTAAGCACCTTCATCAATTAGCTTTGGAAAATGGTGATGCCATTCATCTACTGCATGAATGCATAGATTTTCTAAGAAAAAACAAAATCATACTGCCTGCTATCACTACACTTGAAAGAATGGTGTGGGAAGCAAGGGCAATGGCTGAAAAGAAGCTATTTAACACGGTTAGTCAATCCCTAACAAATGAGCAAAAAGAAAAACTTGAAGAGATCATTACCTCGCAGCATCTATCAGAGTCCAATAAAACGATATTGGGTTGGTTAAAGGAACCACCGGGTCATCCTTCACCCGAAACTTTTCTAAAAGTCATAGAACGACTCGAATATATACGAGGATTGGAATTAGAAACGGTGCAAATTAATCATTTGCATCGCAATCGTCTGTTGCAGCTGTCTCGCTTAGGTAATAGATATGAGCCTTATGCATTCCGTGATTTTCAAGAAAATAAACGATATTCGGTATTAACCGTCTATTTATTACATCTTACTCAGGATTTAACGGATAAAGCTTTTGAAATTCATGACAGACAAATATTTAGTCTATTATCCAAAGGTCGTAAGGCCCAAGAAGAAATTCAGAAACAAAACGGTAAAAAGCTGAATGAAAAGGTTATACACTTTACGAACATCGGACAGGCTTTAATTGAAGCAAAAAAGGAAAAATTAGATGTTTTTGAGGTTTTAGAATCTGTTATTGAATGGAATTCTTTTGTTTCTTCGGTGGAAGAAGCTCAGGAGCTTGCACGTCCTGCCGACTATGATTATTTAGACTTACTGCAAAAGCGATTTTATTCCCTCAGAAAATATACGCCAACGCTATTAAGGGTATTGGAATTTCATTCTACAAAGGCAAATGAACCACTTTTAAAAGCTGTAGAGATTATCCGAGGAATGAACGAATCTGGAAAACGAAAAGTACCTGATGACTCACCAGTGGATTTTATTTCAAAACGTTGGAAAAAGCATTTAAATGAGGAGGATGGTACAACAATTAATCGTCATTACTATGAAATGGCCGTTTTAACAGAACTCCGGGAGCATGTTCGGGCAGGAGATGTTTCCATTGTTGGAAGCAAACAATATAGAGATTTTGAGGAATATTTGTTTTCAGAAGATACATGGAATCAAACTAAGGAGAATACAAGATTATCAGTTAGTTTATCATTCGAAGATTATATGGTGGAGAGAACCAACAGTCTTAATGAAAAATTAAAGTGGATAGCTGCCAATTTCAACAAGTTGGATGGAGTTTCTCTTGAAAAAGGAAAGCTATCTCTTGCACGCTTAGAAAAAGATGTTCCAGAAGAAGCAAAGAAATTCAGTGCAAGTCTGTATCAGATGCTACCAAGATTAAAATTAACCGATTTACTCATGGATGTTGCTTATATAACAGGATTTCATGAGCAATTCACCCATGCTTCCAATAATCGAAAGCCTGATAAAGGAGAAATGATCATTATCATGGCTGCCCTTTTAGGAATGGGGATGAATATTGGATTAAGTAAAATGGCTGAAGCTACACCCGGACTTACATATAAACAACTAGCCAATGTGTCTCAATGGCGCATGTATGAAGATGCAATGAATAAAGCCCAAGCCGTATTAGTAAATTTTCATCACAAATTACAATTGTCTTCCTATTGGGGAGACGGTTCAACATCCTCGTCAGACGGTATGAGAATGCAGCTAGGTGTTTCATCACTACATGCAGATGCAAATCCACATTACGGAACTGGAAAAGGAGCCACCATCTACCGTTTTACTAGTGATCAATTTTCTTCTTACTACACAAAGATTATTCATACTAATTCAAGGGATGCGATTCATGTTTTGGATGGTTTGTTGCACCATGAGACAGATCTAAATATAGAAGAGCATTATACAGACACGGCTGGTTACACAGACCAAATATTCGGACTGACTCATTTATTAGGATTTAAATTTGCTCCAAGAATAAGAGATTTATCGGACTCGAAATTATTTACAATAGATAAAGCAAGTGAGTATCCAAAACTAGAAGCCATTTTACGTGGACAAATACATACAAAGGTCATTAAAGAAAATTATGAGGATGTTTTGCGATTAGCTCATTCTATAAGGGAAGGAACAGTGTCAGCATCCCTTATTATGGGGAAACTAGGTTCTTATTCAAGGCAAAACAGCTTGGCTACAGCCTTACGTGAGATGGGCCGAATAGAAAAAACGATTTTTATTTTGAATTATATTCCGGATGAATCATTAAGAAGAAAAATACAAAAAGGATTGAATAAAGGAGAAGCCATGAATGGACTGGCAAGAGCTATTTTCTTTGGAAAACAAGGAGAGCTTAGGGAACGAACCATACAACATCAACTGCAAAGAGCCAGTGCTTTAAACATAATTATCAACGCCATTAGTGTATGGAATACTCTACATCTGACAAAAGCAGTTGAATACCAAAAAGATTTAGGTGATTTTAATGAAGACTTGTTACATCATATGTCTCCTTTAGGCTGGGAGCATATCAATTTACTAGGAGAGTACCGTTTTAGTTCTGAAAAATTGGTTTCGTTAGATTCTTTAAGACCACTAAAACTGTCTTAACGTTGTTAAAATTGGGGGAATCCGTCAGGAAAATGGGCTTAACGTTGTAAATCCGCATTTTCCTGACGGTACCCCTTGATAATCTTTCTATTCTCCTTAATTCGGATTAAGTAATCTCCTAAAGTGTAGACATATGATAATGACATATTACCTCTGTATGGATCTACTCGTTAAGGAACATAGATTGCTAACTTAACAACGTATTTAGAAGTTTAATCTTGATTCACAAGAGCTTTTCTAGCCTTGGCTCGATTTCTTAATACAGTAAGAAAAAAAACACCCCATTGTAATAAGAATAGGATAATAACGAATACTAGAAACGGTTTTTGAAACCAGTTGGCATTACCGATTCGAAAGAAAAAGAGAAAATAGGCAGTATGCGCCACTACTAGTATATATAATATGCTGCTCTTTTGCTGAACATAATCCCATGCTGGCTTACCCAGAAGTTTCACTGATTTGTTATTCGAAATAAGTGCTAGGAGGAACACATACACCAATCCAATTAAACCAAGAAGGTTAGCAAGAGTAAACCCAGAATCAAAAAACAATTGACCTGTAGCTTGATCAAAACCTGCTATGGTTCTGATAGGCTCCCATTGGAACCAGCCATCGAATAGTATATATACATGAATAATTGCCGTCAACGCACTCCAGATACCCATTTCACGGCGCCATGGACTATAAGAAATAAAGAATCGATTTATCTTACCCAAAGGACCAATCACGAGAGTCAATAATAGTAATAACAATGAAACATCAGCAAAAGCTCGATTCCAAGCATGCATTGGGTCCCATCCAGAGCGAGATAAGAAAAATAAGTATACTGCTATGATAGAAAACAACCCTACAACCAAATTTCTTTTCAAAGTTTTCAATGAAAATCTAACTCCCCTTTTCTATTATTGGATTTGAAAGTATCTGGGATTAAACTCTTATGGTAAGTAAATGCAGTGGACTCTTTTTTAGAATAAAGCTACCGATTATTACCTGTAGGCTATTATATAGTTTTATTAATTTTGACAACCCATTGTAGTATATTATTACGGTCTCCCATATCCATGTTAATATGAGACTCTAGATTCTGTGCTTTTTAGTTTATAAACTGAGTTTCGTCCTTCTCCACTGTTTTATTGGACTTAAATACTGCAATTCCGAATAAAAGCAATATTAAATGTAACAATTGATTAAAAGACAGGCCAATTAGGACAATGTCTTGGTGAATAAAAAAGGATGTAAGCAAGCCAATTGCACCGATACCAATGGATGATTGAGAAAAATTGATTCCCGTACCGACGTTAGCTTTGAGCCTCAAAATATAAAAAGTTAAAAAAGCGAATAACACTGCACGGTAATAACCAATTGGGTGATAGTTAACTTCTGAATTTGCTAAGCTTTTTCCCCAAGGCAGGGTGGTTTCAAATCCAATACCTGGAACTAGAAGGCTATATATAAACACAAAAGGAAGTATTCCGAAAGGAAGAACATCAAAGAAATAATAAAAAGGCATATTGCCCTTCTTTAATTTATAGCCCAAATACAGACACGAACTAAAAATGGCAAAGATAATTGTCTTTTCACTACCGCTAATAAACAGAATCGATAATGGATTTGTCCACAAAACACTAGGATTAAAAAAGACACCGCCAAATTTCCAGACAACAATTCCTATAAATAGAGTACCAGCAAGTACATCAGAGAACACTTCGGGTTCAATATTCAATTTGTTCATTTTGTACCTTAATAGGAAATAGCCTATTACAGCACTAAGCAGAACTGCAATCAGTTGATATTTCACCATAAATGGGCCTAATTGAATAATTTCATTCATATAACGTCCACCTATTCTTTCGCTAATTTTTCAAATTTATCTTCAAATAATTCAACACCCCCAAAACCCAATATCTGATCAACGATGATTCCATCTCTGTTGACAAAGTATGTAGTGGGAATTGCTGTCACCCTATACATATCTGAAATCTTGTTATCCATGTCCAACAATACCGGAAATTGAAAACCATAAGAATCAGCAAATTTTTTAGCAGCTTCTTTTGAATCCCCTTCTGTAAGATTCACTGCAAATATTTCGACTTTATCATTATATTTTTGATAGAGTTTCACTAGTTCTGGAGCTTCCACTTTACAAGGTCCGCACCAGGAAGCCCAAAAATTTATTACCAGCGGTTTAGAGACTTCATCCGTTGAATATTGCTTTCCATCCAAACCCGTTAAGGAAAAACTAGGTCTCTGAAAATTCTTTTGAGGTAGTTGTTCAGTATTTCCAGTGCTTTTTGAGATAGACTGAAACTTTGTAATCTCTTTGTTTACAGTAAATACAAAAGCCCATAGTAGCAAACCAAGTAAAACAATTTTAAACGTTTTTTTCATAAGAAACCCCTCTCCTATTAGAAAATTTTTAAAAACAAATAAATTCGTTAAAACAATCTAAATCAAGAATGATTAATCTTAGTGATCATTCAAAATATAAACACCTTTGATATATCGTTGATTAAGCCTCGGTCCAGAATTTCACCATAAAAAAGTCAATATAAAAAACAGAATAGATAAGCTCATAACATAAAACATATCATTTACAAAAAATCTCCACTCGTGTTACTTAGTAGATTATGAAATTAAGTGAAAAGCAAATTATGAGTATGTAAATATTTATTTTGAATTCACCGGTTATTTCGTAAAATCGTCCCTTAAGACACCAGTTATTTATTAAACAACCCAAAGCTAAACAACAGGGTGAAATATGCGGTAGGAAGCTAGCACCATTTCTTCCTTCCGTAAACAGTGGGGATATAACTATCATACTTGGTAAATATAGAGAAACCATGCAGAAATGATAGTAACGGTGGAAACTTTGGAAACCAAACTTCTATTCCTTTAGAGCCAGATGTATTATCCAGTAAATATCTAATCGATTTCGAACAATTAGAGAGTAAGAATGTATGTAAAAAAAACGACCCCTTACAGCTGAGTACCTGCTCCCAAAGGAATACTTCAGCATTCAAGAGGCCGTCTTTTCTTTTTAAAGAAAATATTTCAAGTGATTAAGATGCCATTCTACGGCATTCATCTGCACATCTGAAGCAGACTTCAGCGCATTTCTGGCAGTGATCATGGTTATGTTTCTTACATTCGTTTCCACATGCCTCACAAATATCAGCACATAACTGACAGATTTGCTGGATAAAGGGACTATTCGTTTGCATTGCTTTTGCAGCAAACTCACACATATCAGCACATAGGCGATCCATGCGGATACAATCTGCCATCATATGATTTTCTTTCAAACAAGCATCGAAGCAAACATTACACGCTTCCATACATTCCAAGCATGCTTTAATACATTGTTCATGGTTCATATTTAATACACCTCCTTTTGTCCATTACGACTTTAAGTTTTCCCTTGGTTTAGTGTTTTAAGCTGCATAAAAACTGCATATTTATTCCCGTTGTCAACATTTCTTCAGGAAAAATTAAAATCTTGGAAACTACATCTATTCCCAATGACAGTAATGAAGAGGTTGTTATTTCTCACCCATTAATCGTCACTTGATGTTTAATTCAAAACACTACAAATTTTTATTCATGAATTTATTATTTCCCCAGGTTCTTCATTAATGCCATTAAGACATACATGCACAAACCTTGCAGAATACAATAAAAAGAGCCCTTTTTAATTAAAAAATAGGCCCGGTAAAAATCATCCAACTAATCATTTCATTTATAAAATTTTCTTAGGGAATTATTGATTCGAATAAATTCCCTATACCATCTTGTAACAGCAATTCTTCTCCACCTAATGCCTGTAGTACCGATCCAATTGACTGGACGATATCTCCTGTTACTACTATTTTTGAGAACTAAAAATAGAATACTCGTTTGTATTGTTTATTTGGTTTGTAACTCCAGTTGCTTCAAGCAACTATCCTATTGTTTGGCCCAAATTCCATTTAGTATTTTTTTCTCCCCCTCAGAATCTCCGTTTAAAGAATATAATATATTCAGTAAAATAGCTTCGGCAATAACCACAACTGTTTGAATCCACTGAGTAACTGCAATTTGTTTTTTTTTGGATCTTTAATAAATCATTGTCATCTTTAATTTCTGTTTTACTTTACTTTTAGCCATCAACCTCACTCCCAAAACTCTTTCAAGCTCTCGCTCAAAGCTAAACTACTACATTTTGAGAGTAGTGATATTAAGATTGTTCCTATTTTTCTAATTACTTCTTCCTCTATACTTTTAACCTTAAGATATAACTCAATTTTACTTATTTCTTTGTTAACGTCGATTGATTTCAACTGTATTGCATAGGCAGTAATTAGTTCTTCAAATGAATCTAGTAATTTTATATGTTCAGGGTTAAAAACTAGTGGTGCTTCCACCTTTTTTAATTGATTAAACGCCTCTTCATATATATTAATAAGATTAAGTATTTTTTGAATTATATTATCTTCCCTTTTATTTTGGTTATTCAAATCAGAAATTCTTTTCCCTATTTTAGACAATTCCCTACCATACTCGGCGATTATCAAATGTAACCTCTCCTTACCATTGATCAATTGCATTGTTTTAGTGTATGTAAAAGTGCCTAATGAGGTTATGGTTTTTTGATTTAAATTTATACTCGACAGGAAGATAAAGATTGAATTGGGAAGAAGTAATCGATTAAAACCTAAGCAGTGACAGCTCGTTTTCCTTTTGAAAAGACAATCTATCAAAGCCATATTTTAAGTCTAGGGAGTTTTCGGTTACTCTAATACTCTTGGCTCTCGGGGACAACCTTGAGTTTTATAAGAACCTTATCCATGTCTCCATTTAAGAAAGTATGATAATTTGAAGTATCTTCTTTAAAATAATGGGACTGTTCCTTAAAGTCTTACCCAATATTTTAGTTGAGAACAAATTCGAATTCCTACTATGCCGCGAATAATTTAACTTTTAAATCTATTAAGATCATTCGAGTTCCAATAACATACTCTTGTTTAACTAAATTTTCATCTTAATACTCCACGGTAATAATAGGACTACCAATAGTTAGATTTATCTTAGATTCGTCTACATTTTTTCTTAGTGCCAACTGTAGATTCATTTTTTTATGATTGGCAGTAGGAAGGAAATATTCCCAATTGTCATTAAAAGCTGAAATCGATACAAAATCTTCTTCTTTTAAGCTTTCGACTTGAACCGATGAAAGTTCGTCCAATAATAAATTCGCTTTCTCGTTTAAGTCGGTCATTCCTGAATCACTTAATTTTGCCTTTACAGTAAAAAATACATCCTTTTTGTTGTTCAACTTTTGAAGAATGTCAAAATAGGTATTCTCCGACCACTTTTTACTTGTATAGCTATATGTCTGTAGAACTTTGTATCCTTCTCCAGATTTATATGCGGTTAATGTTATTAGTTCCTTTTCCTTTACGTTTTCTACAGCACTGCCAGTAATTTTTATATGGTGTTCCTTCGAATCATCTTCAATCCATTTGAAGTTAGGATAATCCTGCTTAAGGCTTGTTTCCATCTTTCTATATTCTTTTAGTGTTTTTATGAGTTCCGTTTCCTCACTATAATAAATTGTCCACTCACTAATAATGCCTTTAGCTTTTTTAATGGTATTAACTGTACTAATTACTTTTTCCTCTTGTGCTTGAACCTCACGATATTTTCCATAAAAGCTAAACAATAGAACTAATCCTATAAAAATTAATAGTAATGATTTTTTCATTTTTCTTCCCCCCTGCCCATCATTATGGGCAATCTAGTAAAATATATACCTGATAATCTAATAAAAAAATATTTCCTCATAAAAAAACAGGTCCTTTAAAAGGACCCGTTATAACAACAATATAGTTAAATCTATACTTTTATTTATCTTCCATTTGCATATTGGAATGATCCGCCTCATCAGTAGGCTCCCCTGCAATAGAAGAGTATGCGTAGTATGCCCCAACAACAACCACAAGATAAACTAGTGCTGAAATTACCCATTTTTTCATATACACTTCTCCCTATAATTTTACTCGTTGCAAACGTAATGCATTGAGAACTACTGACACAGAACTGAAGGCCATTGCCGCTCCTGCAAGCCAGGGCGCCAAGAAACCTAAAGCAGCTATTGGGATTCCTAGAGTATTATAGGCAAATGCCCAGAAAAGATTCTGTCTAATATTTCGAATGGTTTTCTTACTCATAAAGATAGCATCTGCAATGCTGTTAAGATCTCCACGTATAAGAGTTATATCCGCTGCTTCCATCGCCACATCCGTACCTGTTCCGATTGCCATCCCAATATCTGCTATGGCAAGTGCAGGAGCATCGTTAATGCCATCTCCTACCATGGCTACTTTCTTGCCTTGTTGCTGAAGTTTTTTTACTTCCTCGGCCTTCCCTTCTGGCAATACTTCTGCAATGACATTTTCGACCCCAGCCTGCTTTGCTATGGCTCTGGCTGTTTCCTGATTGTCACCTGTAATCATAATAACTTCAAGACCCATATCTTTTAGGCGCTGGATTGCTTGGGTTGATGTTTCTTTTATTGTGTCTGCCACCGCAACGATTCCGGCGTAATTGCCTTCTATGGCTGTTAGCATGGCTGTTTTCCCTTGCTTTTCTAAACGTTCCATTGTCGGTAAAACATGTTCGACTTCCACATTATATTTTTTCATCAAACGGCGAGTCCCCACAAGGATCTCTTTTCCGTTAACAATCGCTTTAATTCCGAATCCTGGAATAGCTTCAAATTCTAAAACCTCTGCAAGACTAATGTTTTTTTCTTTTATCCCTTCTACAATTGCCTCGGCAAGTGGGTGTTCTGATTGTTTCTCTGCAGTTCCCACTAGTGTTAAGAATTCCGTTTCATTTAAATCAGTGATTACATCTGTTAAAACCGGTGCACCGTTTGTAATAGTTCCTGTTTTATCTAAAATAACCGTGTCAATTCGGTGGGTCATCTCTAAATGTTCCCCGCCTTTAAATAAAATTCCAAACTCTGCAGCTCGGCCTGAACCCGCCATTATGGAGGTTGGAGTTGCAAGACCAAGGGCACAAGGACATGCTATAACAAGAACGGCAATCAATTTTTCTAATGCCTCTGCAAAATTCCCCGGTGCCACCCATATATACCACACGAAAAATGTCACAACTGCAATCCCGACAACAATGGGAACGAAAATCCCCGAGATGGAATCAGCTAGACGTTGGATGGGTGCTTTTGAGCCTTGAGCTTCTTCCACCACCTTGATAATTTGGGCAAGAGCTGTATCTTTGCCAACTTTTGTGGCTTTAATTTTGATAAATCCATTCTTATTAATTGTTGCACCTATTACACTATCGCCAACAGTCTTATCGATAGGAACACTTTCACCTGTAAGCATTGACTCATCTAAAGCAGAGCGACCCTCAATAATCTCTCCATCAACAGGTACCTTTTCACCTGGTTTAACGAACACAATATCCCCTGCAACTACTTCTTCAAGGGGAATTTCAATTTCTTCCCCTTCACGTAAAACTTTAGCTGTTTTTGCTTGTAAACCCATCAACTTCTTAATCGCTTCTGAAGAACGACCTTTTGCTTTTGCTTCAAATAACTTCCCTAAAATAATTAATGTAATTAGGATTGCACTTGTTTCGAAATATAATCCAACTGAATGAACAACTGTACCAAGCGTTTCAAATGCAAGATACACACTATAAAAATAAGCTGCTGAAGTACCAAGTGCTACTAGGACATCCATGTTGGCACTAAAGTTTCTTAACGCTTTATATGCCCCTACGTAAAACTGCTTTCCGATATAAAACTGGACAGGAGTTGCTAAAGCCATCTGGACCCAAGGGTTCATTAGCGCATCTGGTACATAAATAAACGCTGTAAAGCTGAAATGTCCTACCATGGCCCACAGAAGTGGCAGGGAAAGTATCAGTGAAAAGATAAATTTCCCCTGCTGATTTTCTATTTCTTTTAAGCGCTGATCCACTGTTTCCTTTTCGTTCTCGTTGGTTTTTACTGTAGCACCATAGCCTAATTTATCTACTTTTTCAATCATGTCCTTTGTAGTCACAACAGAAGGATTATATTCTATCGATGCCTTTTCAAGTGCAAGGTTAACATTCGCATGGATAACACCATCAAGTTTATTTAGACCTTTTTCAATGCGGGTGGCGCAAGCTGCACAGGTCATCCCTGTCAAGACAAGTTCAGCCTTTTCAGTTATTACATCGTAGCCTAGATCTTGTACTTTTTTCTGAATTTCAGCGGGGCCCATTTTAGTTGAGTCATATTTAACGGTCGCCTTTTCCAATGCTAGATTAACGTTAGCGTCCTTAACCCCTTCCATCTTTTTTAAACTTTTTTCAATTCGGGTCGCACAGGCCGCACAGGTCATTCCCGTGATTTGAAATTGGTCCTCAGATACTTTTTCTTTTACAAGAACATTTTCACTCATATATACAACTCCTTATACCTATGTAGGGTATATTTCTGTGAAAAAGAGAGTGTGCTATCATAGCACCTCATCTTTTTGTATTATTGAACGTCGTAACCTTGGTCATCAATTGTTTCTTTGATAGTATCAAGAGAAACTTCACTTGCATTATATTCTACATCCACTTTACTATCCTCAAGGTTCACTTTAACTTTAGAAACTCCTTTAAGTTCCCCTACACTTCCCTCAATAGCCTTTACACAGTGACCACATGACATACCTTGAACATTTAATGTAATTTTTTCCATCGATAACATCTCCTTTTATTTTTTCATTAATTTTTGAACCGTTACTAGTACTTCGTCTAACACTTCCATATCACCTTCTTGAATCCTCTCCACAACGCAGTTTCTTAGGTGGCCTTCAAGAAGAATTCTTGCAACACTATTTAAAGCGGACTGAGTAGCCGCAATTTGAGTAATGACATCATCACAGTAAGTATCTCGTTCAATTAACCCTTTAATACCTCGAATTTGACCCTCAATACGATTTAAGCGGCTAACCAAATTCTTCTTCACTTTATCAGAATGATGGCTTTTTCTGTCACTCGTACAGCAGTCATCTTCTGTGATTTCTGGATCGTCTTTCAACAATTCATTTTCCATAATCATTACCTCCTTGAGCTCATTATATTATACCCCAGTATAGTATGTAAATAGGTGAGTTTAATATTTTTTGTTTAAAGAAGTATCTTCAGCAAGAAATTAATCCCTCTGACAGTCAAATTCATTTGTATGATGTCTTCCTCGTAATTATATTCTTTATATTTTTCATACAATTATATTCCCATTCATATTAATCCATGGTTTCGCTCTTATGAATTCTTTTTTGTCCTTTTATCAATTATTTAGAAACTACTAAAGATATGTTCATCTGTTTTTCATTAAATATAAAGAATTTGGTATGGCTTGTACGGCTTAGTCATATCATTGTAGCAATACAGGAGGGTTGAATGTGATGAACATTTTTTATTATTTTGTATTAGGTACACTTGTTTGTATTATCCTTTTGGCTACATTTTTGTCTTTTTATTTTCGGAACAGACTAAAAAACATGGCTGGCATGGTTTTATCCATGACTATAGGAATGAATGTGGGTCTAACGGCCGGATTGCTATTCGGAACTATGTTACAAGGAAATTTGTATCTTTCTACCCTCTTAGCTATACTAGCTGGTGTTATTGGAGGAGCTATTTGCGGTCTTGGATTTGGGGTTTATGCCTTTTTAGAAGGTCTAATGGCTGGTCTTATGGGTGGCATGATGGGTGCGATGCTAGGAGAAATGGTTTCAACAGTACAGGCGCACACCCTCATTAATATTTTTCTTACCCTTTCAGTTAGCTCCTTGTTATTATTTCCTGCACTAAGAATTCAGGCTAAAACAAAAGAAATAGCTAACAGAATATGGTACACCAAACCTGCGTTTGCCTTTCTTATCCTCTCCGGTATGTTGATATTCGGCAGTCAGTTCAGTAAGGTACAAGTCCAGTCAGAATCAAATATATCCAACCCAGAGGATAAGTCTCAACAACCGAGTGATATACAGCCGGAAAATGCTATGATCCGTGTTCAGGCAGCTAATTTTCTTTATAACCCTCAAAAGATCATCGTAAAAGAGGGAGAACAGACTTCCATTACATTGGATAACCTTGATTCTGTTGAGCATGATATTGAAATTAAAGAGTTTCCTGTTGAGAAAACTGAAGTGGGGCATGCGGGACATGGAGAAAACAGTCCAGATTTCCATTTACATGCACCTGCAAAAGACACGACAACATTAGTTTTTACTCCGTTACAGAAAGGGACGTATGAGTTCTATTGCACCATCCCGGGTCATAAAGAAGAAGGAATGACAGGTGTTATCGTTGTAATATAAATGGTTTTGTAATTCATCCTAAAATCTAAAAAGCTCTGTTGTGAATACCTTCGCAACAGAGCTTTTATTCTTATCAGGCTTTTCTTAATTATCTATTGTTACTCAAAAAGGCTATTGCCTCTAGTTCTATTGCCACATCTTTTGGAAAACGTGAAACTTCAACACATGAACGTGCAGGACGATGGTCTCCAAAATAAGAAGCATAAACCTCATTAATCTTCGTAAACTATTAAGGTTTGTAATAAATACTGTTACTTTTACCACGTCGTTTAGACATGCTCCCCCACCCTCTAAGACTGCTCGGAGATTATTGAATGCCTGGTGGGTCTGCTCTATTATATTCCCATTTATTATTTCTCCTGCTGGTGTTAATGGTATTTGTCCGGATGTAAACAAAAAAGAACCAACTTGATAGGCCTGAGAATATGGACCAATTGCCATAGGAGCGCGGTTAGTGTGAACTTCTTTCCCCATATTTATTTCTCCTTTTTATTTTATATTTGTAACTATGCCTTTAAGGTCTCATTAGACTGTACTACCTCGGGTATCTTATTCATACGCCTATCAATGACACTCGCACATACCGCATCTCCTAAGACGTTGACTGAAGTTAAAGGCATATCTACCAATCTCCAGAGCCCTAATATAATAGCGATTCCAACACCATCAATAGGGAGACCCACTGCTAGAAATATCATAGAAAGTGATACAATTCCACCACCTGGGATTGCTGGTGCTCCAACCGAGGCTAAAAGAGATATTAAAATGATTGTAAGGTATTGCATGAGTCCAAGTTCTATGCCATTCAGTTGAGCTACGAATACGGCTGCAACACCATGGCTCAAAGACGCACCATTCATGTTCATTGTCATCCCAAGAGGAAGGACAAAAGCACTGACATTCTTGGATATTTTTAATCCTTCTTCACAACAACTTTTAGTAATTGGTAACGAAGCTGCACTACTGCTTGTAGCGAATGCTGTGCCCATAGCAGGAATCATTTGACGCAAAAATGTAACCGGACGTAAATTAGAAAAGAAGGAAATCATAGAACCATAGGTGAGTACCACGTAGATTACCAAACCAAGGACAATAGACACTACGTATTTTGCCATCGAACCAACCAAATCAAGACCAGCAGTCCCCATAGCAGTAGCGACAAGTGAAAAGGCAGCAAAAGGTATGACTTTCATAAAAATAAGAACCAGTTTCATCATCACTTCATTTAATTGTGAAATAAAGTGTTTTATTGTTTGACCTTTTTCTCCAACAAGGGACAAGGCAATACCAAAAAGCAAAGAAAACGTTAGAACCTGTAACATGTTTCCTGAAGCCATCGCTTCGATTGGATTACTAGGTATAATGTCTAGTAACGTTTCCCTTATTGTTGGTACCTCTTCTGATCCAGATGTGGAAGTACCATGCCCCCCACTTTCCCCTTGTTCTAAAGCAGTATCGGGTAGCTGTACGTTTTTGCCAGGTCCTACTGCTATAGCCGTTAAAATTCCAATTGTACACGCAATAACAGTCGTAATGACAAATAATGAAATGGTGGTTAGCCCCATTTGACCAAGTTTCTTAGGAGTCCCTGCAGATGCAATACTTGTAACCACTGCTGAAAAAACTAATGGGACCACTACCATCTTAATTGCCTTAATAAACAATTCACCAACAGGAGCGAAAATGTAGTTATTTAGGATTTCGTAAATTCCAGGTGTGTATATGCTCAATCCCAATCCTGTTAAAATACCCAGTAAAATAGCTATTAGTGTTCTGGTGGCTAATTTCATTCTTTTTCCCCCTTTTAAAAAATGCTATTTATACTCCTTTATAACCATGTGATGTAAGCATAAGAAGAACCTTGTCATCTTTATTGATTTCTCCCGATTTAATCAATTTTAATGCTGCTGGCCAGGTGACCGCCGCGGAACCTTCGAGAAATAACCCTCTTTTTGCTAAGTCCTTTTGTGCTTGTTCTACATCAATATTAGGAATAGAAACGGCTCCTCCACCTGATGAATTAATAGCTTGCAATGCTTGGTAGGTAACTGTATTACCTCCAATTGAAGGCGTTTGACTGGAATCCCCTTTAAATTCCTCTCGATAGTCTCTTCCTTGAAGAACTTGTGAAAGACGAGGAAAAGGTTCTACTGCATATAAACGAGGAATTGAATTAATCCACCCCATTCGCTTTGCTTCTATAAACCCTTCCCATATCCCCCATAGCAGGTCACCTCTCGTGCAAGGGATGATAATTGCAGTTGGCAATTTAGCTTTCATTTGCTCAACAATTTCAAAAGCTACTGTAACATATCCTTGAACACCGAACAGATTGCTTCCTACTGGAGGGGAGCTGTAGTTTGTAGCAGGATAGGCCCCCTCATTCTCTACTTGATTTCTTATTACCTCCCATCTTTCCTTTGAATTGGATACTTTGATAATCTCTGCCCCTGAAATACGAATAGCTTTCTCCCAGATTCGGGCAATTTTTGGTGTGGTCACAATTTTGCATTGCAGACCACCAGCTGCTGCATAGGCCGCCAAAGACGCACCTGCATTTCCACTTGAAGCAGCCACAACTGTTGTTCGTTTTAGTGAAGAAGCCCTTGCAACGATAAGAGGGCTCATTCTATCTTTGTGGGATCCTGTTGGATTTTGTCCTTCATTTTTTATCCACAACTCAGCGATACCTAATTCATCCGCCAGTCCTTCCAAATGAATGACTGGCGTTCCCCCTTCACCGAGGGTGGGAAATGAGCGGTAGGGTAATCGGTCGATATATCGAAACATCCCCCTTGCTTTTTGATCGATATCCCATGAAGTCTTGTAGTCAAACAGAATCTTTAAACTGGCAGGGTACCCATCCTCTAAACAACGGGGACAACCTTTAAAGTAATCATCCAGTTCAAAGTGATGTTCACACCTAATACAAGTGAGAGCTGTTATAAGACCATTCAAATCGTACACCTTATCCCTCCTATAATTAATTTTAATATTTAGAATAATTAGAATTAATGTTAATCTTAGAGAAAGTGAATGAATTTGTAAAACGAATATTTTAAATATGTATTATCAAGATTTTAAATAAGTGAAGGAGGCATTTTAATGGATATTGATCAACTAAGAGCTTTTGTTCTTGTTGCAAATACGAAAAGTTTTACTCGAACCGCAGAACTTTTAAACGTTGTTCAATCAACTGTTACAACTAGAATACAAATGTTAGAGAGGCACATTGGAAAAGAATTGTTTGAAAGAGATAAGCGAAACATTAAACTAACGGAGGCAGGAATTATTTTTCTCCCTTATACAGAGAGAATATTGGAACTTACTGATGAAGGAACAAAGCTTGTACAAGTAGAAAACAGCTATAAAAATCATATCGTTATAGGGACAACTCATGCTTTATGGGATTATGTATTATTCGAAGCAGTAGATGCATTCCAAAAATCACAGTCAGAAACCTCACTTGGGATGATCACTGAACATTCCAATATTATTATCAGAAAAATGATTGACGGCTTAATTGATATGGCAATTGTCTTCTATCCTGTCAATCATACGAAAGTTACGATGGAGCTAATTATTGAAGATACTTTTATTTTGGTAGCTAATCCTCAATTTGAATTTAAGAAACCTCTTGTCCTACCAGAGGACTTACATAATCTATATATTCATTTAGACTGGGGTGGGTCTTTTTCAGATTGGTTTAGTAAGATCACTTCGAATCAACTATATTACCAACTACAGGTTGACCATGTTTCTCTTCTTCTGAAATTTTTACATTCCAGACATGGTGTCGGTTTTCTTCCCAATTCTGTAGCAAAGCGTCTAATATCTGAAGGGAAAGTTATTAATGTTCCATTTGAAGCAAACGTTCCTGTTCCGAGCAGATCTATTTATTTGCTGAAAAGGAAACAATCATCTACATATAGCAACATGGAGGTACTTTCAGATTATATTAAGGAGGTTTTCTAAGTTTTTAATCGAGGACACCATGTTCTCCTTATTATCAATAAAAAGGCCAAGGAGAGAGAGTTCACTCCTCCATGGCCTATTGAAATCTATATAAAATGGTGACAATTATTAAAAACAAAAATCTGTTTCTAGGGGATTGGCCAGCTTTTCTAAATAGATAGATGTCCATTGGTTTTCTATTGGTTAATACTAGCCAAAAGTTCGTCTGCCCCAAATCTTTTTACAAATTTATGGAAGGCTTCCCGTTTCTTTCCTTGCTCATTATAAAGATTAATAATCTTATCAATCGCTTGATACAGTTCATCAGGTGTAAGTTGTTCCATTAGCAATATCCCAGCTTCCGCGTCTTTACCTTTTGATTTTCCTCCAACATAAAGGCTATAGGAATCTTTAATTTTCATGACTCCAATATCATTAATCATTGGTTCACCACATCCAATTGGACAACCGGTGTAGGCAGGTTTTAACGTAAAAGGTACAGGTTTTCCTGCAATCCGCTTATTTAGTTCAATGGCAACCGGCATCCCCTCTTCTTCAGCGCCTTTACAAAAATTACAGGTTCGTAGACTTTTCACATAATTCCCAACTGGGTAACAGCTTAAGCCTGCATCTTCAAATTCAGCAATTATTTCTGTTTTTCTCTCTTCTGGAATTTCAATGTATAATTGCTGGAATGTTGTGAGCTCAAGCTCCTCCCCTTCCTCCAGATATTTTGCTAGAACAATCAGTTGCTTGGCGGTTAGCTTTGCACCGAATTTGATTCCTCCGTTGACCGCAATTTTAATCTTTTTATCACTCATCATGGTAGTTCCCCTTTCTTAACCCTAAGTTATTTAATAATTCCTTTTTTAACTTTTAAGCTTTAATTTTAAAGACTAAATTCCACTTTCGTCCTATGTTTTAGGGTACCCCTCTATAGTATATTTTATCCTTTTACCGAATGTAAATAGGTGTTAATAAAAGTTTTTCTGGTTAGTACGGGAGATTACTAAATTTACTATGGGGCGTTTAAGGTAAAAAAAGGCATAAACTCGGTACAATACCGCGTTTATGCCAACCACATTCCGCTTAAAGAGAAAAACAGTCTAACTTTATAGGGGAACTTCAGCTTCAGATGGCTCTTTATCCAATTAAATCCCCCAATAAGTTAATGTGTCCAGGACCCCAATTAAAAGCATGACTACTCCCGCCAACCTCTGAACGAATAACCCCAATTTTCTTCCGTTCTTTTTCAACAATTTACCACTTAAATCAAAATACCATATTAAGAAGATGGAAAGGATTAAAGGGACCGATGTACCTACAGCAAAAATAGCTGGAAGAACTGGTCCGTAGGGTACAGCTAGTGCGATAGGCATTAGAGTGATAAAAAACAATACAAACATTGTCGGGCAGAAGCCAAGGGTAAAACTCACGCCCATCAAAAATGCCCCTATCTTACCTTTTTTCATAAATTTATTTGGAATATTTCCTAAGGTTAGAGAACTTCTGAATTTTATTATTCCAAGCATAAAAAATCCGATAATGATTAGTAATGGTCCAAAAGATTTTCTTACCCAGGGAAAAAGCATTGTTAACGTTGATTTGGCCTCATTCCCCACAACCCAAACGATTAGACCCAATAAGGCGAACACAACGATTTTCCCTAAGATAAAAAAGAGAACCTCCCTCCAAGCGAGCCCTTTTTGAACCGATTGATTCCCATATATCGTAATAGCACCCAAATTACCTGTAAATTGACAGGGTGCTAACGCTCCTACAAGGCCCAAAATTAAAGCAGACAGGAGAGGAATACCCTCCGTTTCTCTGAAAATGTTGATTAATGGTTGGCTAAATAAGTTACTAATCTGACTAAATATCTCGTACATAAAAGCTTCCCCCCCTTTTATTCTGAGTTTTCACAGCCTATTTACTCCCTTCTATCGTGTTAGCATCAGGAAGAAGACTGATGGCCTGACTTCCCATCTGCTTCCACGCTTCTATAAATGGATCCTTTGGCTTCGCTAGATTCTTAATACCTGTGATGGGATCATTGAAGTAGATGTATTTATTATCGTAACCTGTTATTAATACAGAATGTTCTTTATAGGTAATCTTCACTTCTCCACTAGGTGTCTTCCAAGTTTCAAAGGCATTTTCAGAGAGTGGTTGATAAGTAGTATTGATAATTACCCAAACTGGAATTTCAAGTGACAAATAAGTTTTCAATTCTTCGAAATTTCTCCCTGTAAGGTCAATAATTTGTCCGGGAAGAAATTCTTCTGCTAGCTTTTTAATAGGTTTATGATACACTCCATAACCGGGATTGCTGTATGAATACATATCACCTATGTATCCATCATTGGGGTTTCCCCAATATATCGTTCCATTTTCTTTTTTCAAGGGAGTAGTATTCTTGATAACTCTTTCCGCCAGTTCCATTTTTCCAATATCGATACCTTTATACTGGAGAAGCATTGCGAGACTAGTAACCTCACATCCTCTCGGAAGCTCCGGAAATTGTTTTACAATTGGAGCATCCAACAACACATTCTCCTTTAATTGCACAACTAAATTATTCATACCAGATGCTTTTACAGTTTCCACCTTATTATCCTGAGAAATTCTATCTAGTAGGTTCCTCACTCCTCCCTCATTTTTAATTATGGCAAATAGAAAATAACTGATCGCTGAAGCAACAATGATTAAAATCGATAATGCTATTTTTCCTACTCTTTCCCCCAAGATAAAATCTCCTTATAACTTATTTCGCAATAAAAATAACCAAGCCGAGTTACACTAGTAAACTAATAAATTCAACCTCTTAAACCAATATTTCTACTTTATTTGAACCACTCGTTTAAAAACAGGGTAAATTAAAAAACCAATTAATACTCCTGTAAAGTTTAGAATCAAATCGTCAATGTCAAGGTTTCCACGGTGGGAGAAATATTGAAGAACTTCAATTATAGAGATAAAAATAAGAGGACTAAATATAATATTCAAAACGGAAAAATTATGCTTTTCTCTCCTAATCATTAAAAATAAACCAAAGGGAATGGTCAAACATACATTAGCTGCTAAATTATAAAATGAAATAAATGGGTTTACCTTGCCTGAAAAATAAAATTGAATGGTACTAAACGGTATTAAATTAAAATTTCCATAATATTGTTCAGTCGGTCGATTAAAAAGAAGCAACCCCAGACTGGCTGAATAAACAATTAATAGTAGAAAAATAATATACAAGGATACAACCATCTTCTCGTTTCTAACAAAGCATACAATAAAGTATACAAGTAAAGTGATTCCGATCCAAATAACCAGGATAACGACTTCATGTAGATACATGAATAATTGCATCAAAAATGGCAGTGAAAGTAAAAACATACACTGTGAAAATATTAGCGAACGTAAGAATGATTTTCGTATATTCCCCACCCCATCTTATCTTCTTCATCCTTCCAAAACGAAAAGTGTATTAATATTCTTGTTAAGCCTATCAAGATAAACAAAGACAGCATGATTAGCTTTTTTAAATACATACTGTCTATCATTAGGCTTAAGGCCATCAGTCAAATTCTATCGCTCAATAAATTTAACTTTCTTTGTAAATAAATATTTAATTGTATCAGCATCAGTATCAGTAGGCAAAGAGAAATCCTCCTTATAGGATTCAGGCCCCTTCCCGGTTATAATAATGCAAGAATTTTTATCAGCATGTTCCCACGCATACTCAATAGCACTCGTCCTATCCGTTATTATACGTGCCTTTCCCTTTCCCCACTTAACGGCTAATTCGTTCAATTCTGTCTTCATTTTTTTAGCTGAAACACCGTTTAAATCGTCAAAAGTCAAAATGATCTCATCACAGTAGAATGAGGATATATCCATCATTTGTTTTCTCTTCGAAACGTCTTTGTTTCCTCTGAATCCGAAAATATGAATTAATTTTTTATTTTCCCGTCTCTTAACTGTTTCCAAGAAGTTCTCCATCCCATCCGGTGTATGTGCATAATCAACTACAAAAGATATACCCGAATGATGTTGATAAACTTCATAGCGTCCAGGAACCCCTGGGAATGTTTCGATTGCTTCACAAATTAATTTCATACCGACTCCCATTCGTCGAGCCAACAGGATGGCGGCCATTGCATTTTCTCTATTGTAGGCTCCCGGCATGGATAATTTAATGTTCCATATCTCATCTTTCCCTTTTTCTTGAATGATGAAATCGGAGTCTAGCTGTTCATTGAAAGTCAGTAACTGAAGATCATCCGTTGCCTGGTGTCCGAACGTGTAAACAGGTATCTCTCTACATCTGAGTCTTTCAATCATCTTTAAACCCCAGGGACAACGAGAATTTATGATTGCTGCTCCATTGGATCCCAAGCAATCAAACAGTTTAGATTTGGTTTCAAAATACTCGTTAAGGTCCTTATGATAATCCAAATGATCCTGAGTCAGATTCGTAAAAAGACCAAACTCAAATTCAATACCCTCAACCCGTTTTTGATCAAGACCATGTGAGGAAACCTCCATAACTACACTTTCATCATTACTTAAACTTAATAACTTGTTTAACTCCAATGAACTGGGGGTCGTTGCGGTGGAAACTAACTCCTGCCCATTTATGTAATTGGAGACTGTACTGATCAAAGAACAAGACTTTTCTGCATATTGTAATATATATTTCACCATATAGGCCGTTGTGGTCTTGCCATTAGTCCCAGTTATTCCTATCATTCTGTGCTTTTTCGCTGGAAAGTTATAAAAGCTTGCTGCTAACCTTCCTAACGCTTCCCTGGAATCAGCCACGCGAAAATATGGTACCGGCAAAGATAAAAGGTCTTCTTCTCCAACGATTGCCGAAGCTCCCTTTGAAATGGCCTCACCAATATACTTGTGTCCATCATTGGTGAATCCCCTTATTGCTATATAAATATCTCCCTTTTGAACCAAACTTGATTGAAATTGAATACTATTGATTTCAATATCAGGTCTGATTTCAGTTTCAATTAAAGGGGACATAAGCTGGTTTAGCTTCATTTACAAACACCGACCTCCTAATTCAGTTAATTCTAAGTTGACTTGATAGATTACGTTTCTATATTATCGACCCAATTGAGATTTACTTTCTACCAATTCAGAAAGATATATCTTTGGTTCGTTCTGCTAAAGTCAGTTCCCTTAACTTCCTAAAACGCTTTTAAGCACATAAGACCATTTTTACCCTGGTCGTAATCACCCTAAACTGCATAAATTCTGCAAATTTTCTATCTTTCAGGTTCATTTTTTCACACATTCAACTGTGCCTTTTTTTTCTCAAACATAATCACAAAAGCAATACTTTCTTCTAACTCTTTTGGCTAGATACTAGGTAAAATATTTAATAAATACGGACCAATATTAACGGTAACTAAATACTTTAGTTACCGTTAATTCTTTAGTGTTAGTATCAGATCCACCTTAACAATTAATCACACATGTATAGTAGAATAAAAATGTCGAGATATTGTGCAAAAAATACTTTTTTTTCAAGAATGTCTAAATTTCTATTTTCATTTGTCAAAATAATTACCCACTAGTTGTAATTGAATTAAATAGTATTCAACATTACCGGACTATACGAAATAAACTCTTTGGTGAATATGAAGGCGCTAGAAGGATCCGAAATATAAATAAACGGCAAAATTTTAAAAAAAAACGGCTTGGCCGTAGTAGATAAATTGAATTCGTGGAGGATCAGAATAAATCGTACAGAATATATCGTTTAAAAAAGTTTGAGGATGTGGGTTTACACCATGATAGTAATCTAATTGCAGTTTTAATAATAGTTCATTATTTGGTATTTGTTTCTTTTTGACGTATTGGGGATTTAAACGTGTTTTAAAAGGGCTTAAACAGTATTTTTATAAATTAAAGATTACATTGAATGGAGAAATAGAATGGTATATTTCAGTACAAAAAGGCTATTTCTTATATTTTTTATAATTGGAATCGCAGCATTGCTATTATACATAAATACTATCGTTAATCCGAGTTACAACAATGACACTTATTCTCTCTTTGTTTCTATCGTCTGCTTGTCTATAGCAACCTACACCCTAACCGGTTTATTGGGCATTAATCGCAGAATCAAAAAATTAGAAGATAAGAAATGGCAAGAGGAGTTTAGAGAAGAGAACAAAGAAGAAATTGAAAGTATGGCCAGGCAAATTCGCTTTTCTGAAGCAAAAAAAGTTAAACCTTCCCAGGAAGAAACAGAACTGCAAAAATTTGATCAGAGCATGAAAGCAGCTGAAGCCAATTGGAAAGGCAAAAGTAAGAATGAACGTAACCCATTTGAACTTTATATGGCTAAGGAACATACTCTTAAAGTGTACAAAAAGATCGCAGATATATGGTCAATCTTTGTTTTGGGATATACCGCTTTTTACATACTTAATCTATCGATTACTGATATCCCCTTCTTAGTGTTTTATCTTATGGTGTTGGTTGTCTTTATTGCTCTATCTATTATTGGTTTAAAGAAATCTAGACAGTTACAAGAGTTACGACAAGAACTATATCCAAAAGTGTTAAATGACCTTATTAAGATAGTTGAAGAGTAGAATTGAAAAAAGCGGATATCTCATTATGGTGAGTACATCCGCTTTTACTTTTTTATTAGAAATTCTCCTTAACTAACCTCAAAGGATTGCTGAAGTTAAATGGTCTAACGTTTCCCTTCCCTCTTCCGAATCAAGGAAAAATACTTTCAAATCATCTAAGGTAAAAAAAGTGGTCTCTAATTTAGATTCATAGTTTGGAACATCTATTATAGGTAAATGAAAAATAACAAATGAACCCTCTTTTCCGCTAGCATAAATCTGATAGTGGTGATCTTTTCCCTTTTGTATGGGAATTTCACTGTGCGTACACTTTACTACGTTTAATAATAAATAAGGATATATACTACAGTATTCTTTAAAGGCTTTTTGAAGTTCAACTGGTAATTCATCTATTGAAACTTGCTTCCCCATATTAATCCCCTCACTCTACCAATATATAACAGCATTATTGACTTTTTTCCCTTTATGTAAACAATGCTAGGAATATATCGGCTAATTGAGGTTCAATTTTGATAAAAGAATCTTTGCTATTTGTTTTATGGGCGTGTACTTAGAGTTAACCATCTGACCTACAGAGTTAGGAACAGGCTATGGCCCGTTTATTCTTCCAATTTAATTATCTCAGGACCATTGGGGTTAACAAAGGGAATTAGAAGGGTTTATAAGGTGTTCATAAAGCAATTGATAAGTAATTTATAATTTTAGTATGATTGTGTTATAATGGTTATAATAAAAAAACATCAAAGGTGCTGGTAACACCTCTGATGTAAATACAATGAATTTGCCTATCGGGGCAATCGGCTCAGGTATCATTGAGATAGACCTTCCTTTGAATTTCTCAGGTTCGAAAAGGAAGGTCTATTTGTCTTTTTTCACAAGTGTCACAATTGCTACGACTACTCCGACAAATGTTAACGTAAACATACCAAAGTTAATTGCCAAGGTTAATGCGTCTTGTATGGACACCATCTACTCACCCCCTTTCTCTTGTGGGGTGAGCCGACCTTCCCTCGAAAGCCTATTCAATTGTATTTCCTTCATTATAACATACAATTTTTGAAGCGGTGTGTGGGCTAAATGCCCATTAATTATCCTCTTTGGTTAGAAAATATCTGAAATAGAAAAGGAATAAAATTTTTCTTTCATTCCTTAACACGTTTCACTTCAATATGAGTGGTTCTTTTAAAATTTTTGATACATGGCCAACCAACTCCCTAATGGGGTACTCAATATGCTTTTCAGGTTGAGTAAATGTAAAACCTCTTTCCTTTAATAACTTAATTAAATCTGTAATTCCAATGGCACCATTACTTATATTTCCTAGTTCGCTTAATATAGTCTCTTTCCGTTAATCACTCAATTACTGGTGAAACCTATATTTTAGGTGGTACTAGAGCCCTCTGTCGATTCTTCGACATTTACAGGAAGCAAGTTCAAATAAGCAGCTAAATTCCAAATACCTTCAGGTGTTGGTGAAACATCTTGGTGATTTCTATTTGGATTTCCCCATTTTGCAATTACCCTTTTTTCAGTCTCTTCATATGTCTCATTAAAAATAGACCCTCTTTCATAAGAATACTCAATCGGATGATCATCTATTGAAGCTACAGAGGAGTTTTTCTTTTGCTGCTGCTCTAACTGTTTCTTTAAAATCCGTTCTTGCTCCTCCTTGAACTTAATTTCATCAAGTTCTTTGAAAAGCTTTTCCGTTGTATTCATTCGTTCAAGGTTCTCATTCTCCCCGAAAAGGTTAAACTCCATGTGTTCAGGATCAATAGAGAGGGCATTTTCTAATGAAATATAAATAGGTTCTGCTAAAAGTCGGGCATTATTACTATCTAATAATAGATAACGTAAGATGGTAGCCTCTCTCTTTGTTGGATTAATGTAAGTGATACTTTTAGGAAAATAATGCAATACCGTGTCACCGACTAAGACTTTTATGAGTTCTGGAGGAAGAGCCTTAATATAGTCTTGCCAATCCAAATCTTCTGAGGTAATTACACTTGAATCAATTTCCGTTTGAACAAAAGTCGTATAAGGAAGGCCAGATTTATACGCTAACCATTCATCATCTATGAAGAAATGTGCTTTGAAATTATTCTGCTCGTAAATTTCATTACGCTTTTCTACATTTTTTGAATACGCTGTATTGGTTCTAATACCAGTTAAATAGTCAATAGCCCATACTTCGCCATTTGGATGCTTTATGATGAAATCGGGAACTATAGATAAAATCGTTCGATATAGATATCCGGGTTCTACCGTTAATCCAAGGGGTTTAGATTGCCCCTCTAAAATGGTACGGATGATAGTTTTGCCCTGTATATGTTTTGTTGGTTCTTCATAAGTACTAATTTTCTTATCATATTTTTTATAGTTTTCACTATAAGAACATTCGGATTTATCCCAATGACGAAAATAAAAATTTCGATCAAATGGTAAAACCATTTCAACTGGTGAATCACAACAAAGACAGTGAAATGCTTTCTTCTTTGCAAAAGAACGGTAATCCGCCTCAAGTTTAGCCTTAACGTCTACCCTTTCAAATCCCCTGTTCTTCTAATCTAATCCTTATTTCCTCAATGTTTACTAATCCATTATGAAGTATGGCAGCATTCACTTCTCCACCACCTGTACAAAGTATTATCTCTATCCATTATAACTAAAATAGACTATAGCGATAGTTAGCCAAACATATAACATACTATATGTTACCTATATTAATAACATATTATATTAGGAACTTATTCTAGTAGCTCTATGGCACGTTCCTGGATTATTTTAGTCAATGCCCCTCCATAATTGACCTTTAACCGATAATAAACGGATATGTACATATGAGCTAGATACTCCTCTTCAACCATCTCTTTGTCAAAGCGGATTAAATTACCAATTCTAACCTTATTTATCCCTTGTGTTTCAATCCTTCTATAGAAGTTCACTTTATATTTTAATCCCCATTCACTGACAAGATCACGCTGACTTTTCAAGGCTAAAGGGAAACTATCTATGGGAATAACACGAGAATCGTTTTCGAAATCTTTCCAGATAAAACTATCCATCACCCGTTGCATGTGGTTTCGGAATGAGACCGGTTGTGCTTTCTTTGCGTGATTAAGTGTAAGCAGCTTCTCTTTTATTTCAAGGACTGCAGCGGGATCAAAATCCTTTTCATAAAATCTTTTATATGTAATTACCTTTTCTGCTTTGTTGCAAATATACTGTTTAAACTCAAAACGGTTAAACAAGATTCGTTTATTAAACAAGGGAATCATAGTTTCATCGATAATATGGTTAGTAGCATATCTCATCAGCATAAGTTTACTAACCTCTGTTATTCGAATGTGTGGAACCTCTGGAACTATTTTTTTAATTACATACTGGTAGGAGCAACGGAGATAACTGGCTACTTCCTCAACAGCTAAAGAATACCCTTTTTCAATTAACTCTATATAAGCCCGACTAATCTCAATTTGTTTTCTTCCCTCTCCTTCGATCCTGATAAGATTGGGTTCATCATATTTAAGAACCCTCTTCTTGTCTATATCCATGGAATTCACTTCAATCATATATGTTACCAATATAAATAACATATAAACGAATAACTTTCACTTACATTATCCAATAGCTGTAAAAGGCACTATGCTTTGGACACCACTATCTATTAGTCATTTAAAGTCAGCTAAACTTTTTTCTAAATTAAGTAGAAAGCTAGAGGATAATTTCGATGGTAATTCATTTCCAAGCAAATCATACCAAAATTTCTCTTATGTAACTGGATGTATTTTTGCCTCAGTCTCTTTTCTAGAATCAAATATCAATGAATTATTAGCTGAAGCTATTGATGGAGATACTGCAACATTACGGCAAGCGCTAACTATTGAAGAAGTTGATGAGATTAAAATATTAGCGAGAAAGATTAAAAGAGGAAATCTCAAACCACCAGAAAAGATGTCTCTAATATCAGCAAAATATATGGAATTTCTAAATGTGCTTGGTAAGGAGAAGATAGACCACCAACTATTCGAGGATACTTTGTTATTAATACAACTAAGGAATAGGTTAGTTCATTACAAACCGGAATGGGTTACCTCTGAAGATCCAGGTTCTATATACGATGTGGAAAAGGAATTAAGAGGAAAATTTGATGAGAGTAAACTATATTTAGGTACTGGTAACCCTTTTTATCCCGATAAATGTCTTGGTAGTGGGTGTGCAGAATGGTCTTATCAAACTGCTAAGGCTTTCGTTGATCAGTTTTATAATAAATTAGGTATTCGTCCGCATTATTAAAATCAACCATTAAGTAAAAAAAGCTCCTTTTACTGCAAATTCACAGTGAAAGGAGCTTTTCTTATTATTTTGTTGGTTTAAATGGTGAGAAGAAGCTATATACCTTTGAAATTAATCCAATATTTTCAGTGTGATTAGATTCTAACGATTCAATCTCTTCTAGAATTACTTTCCGTTGAGTATTAATCTTTTCAACTTCAAGTCTTTCAGTAAGATTTAACTCGGTATCTTTTCGTTTTCTTCCTGCTTCTAAAAGTTTAATTTCATACTGAATTTGAGTTTGTTTAACTGGGTCAGTATTATTTTTCCCTTTTTCTTGCCAATATTTAATCTTTTTATCAATCTCATTGTTAGCTTCTTTAATCTTGCTGTTAGTACTTGTATTTAAACTTGATTCTTTGGTATCTAACTCTTTTAATACCGTTTTATTTGCTTTTATCTTATTTTCAGTATTAGTGGCTAATGTCTTAGAATAAGAATTTTTGTAGTTATTGAAATTAATAAATGCGTCCTTTAAAGTTGGAGTTGCTGCACCCACAGCCGTCGGCAATAGGGTAGCTCCTGCGATAACCCCAGTCATAATTAACTTTTTTGTTTTTTTCATTCTCGTTCTCTCCTTGGTTCCTATTGAATTAACAGGATTTTATGGTTTCCATAACAATCGGTTAAGATTAGGCTACCAATAATAAAATTCCGATATTGCGTATTTTCACAATAACGAAAAAATTTATTGCCTTTTTTGGGATAATTACCCATATTTCTCATAGCCGTTTCTAGTAAGAACTGGTAATCTATGATTACATTTATCTCTTTGTTTCAAGGAAGTGTTAGCCTATGGAAAGAATCGCTATTCAGGAATTAAGCGCATATTGGAAAAAGCAGTATTTGCAACAAAAAGACTTATCCAGCTTTCAAGCGGAGGATAACGATTTTAAAGAGATTTCTATACGGACCCGTGAAAAATTCAATTTAAATTACTTTCCTCAACCCTTCTATGGTTACTTTGAGGAAGATATGAAAAATGATGTATTAGTGCCTTTAATCAATCCTGGTTCATTGAACGCTTCGGATGTGTTAAAACAATTCCCCTCTGATTCTGAGATAGAGTCTAGAAAGCAATGGAATTTGAATATCGTTGAGCGTCACTGTACCAACATCTGGACAAAGGAAGTGTTTCATCAGAAAGAACGGGAATACGACCGTGTATTTGGAGGAAAGAACAAACATTGGAGAGGTAGAAAATTAATAGAAGTTCGCCAATTACTTGGTGAAGACATTGGATTTTTACATACTATTGAGTTTTTCCCTTTTCATTCAGACTCATGGAAGGTATCAAAAAAAGACCGGGAGACCTTATACAACTTACCAAGTACTATACATGCTATCAGAGTACTTGAAGAAATAGCTTCCACAAGAGCGGTACGACATATATTAGGAATCGGACTACCGTGGATAGATATATTAAGTCACTATTCTAACCTTTTCGTTCTTGAAGATTGCAAAACGCTAAAAGGTCCTAAAGGGAAAGTGGGACAAAGATTCTATAAGTTTAAACCTGTTCGGAATTCTGAAGGATTACCTCTCGTGATCTACTCTACTTCATCCATGAATTTACCGACCAATCAAGAAGGTGTGGATATTATTCTTGAATTCCTTGAGCATAATCGGATATTCGTCTAACAAAGGAGAAACAATGAAATGGATAAGAAAAAGCTATCTAAAATCTCAACCATTTATATGTTAGCTGTCTTTGGAGCTTTTTTGATATACAGCTATATAAAGGATTGGTCCATAGTTGTAAGTGAAGATAAATATGAACTATTAGGTTTTGCAGGGTTAGCATACATTGGTACCATTCTGTCTGGGATTGACCTAGCAGCCGTAAAGGATAAAGAGAAAAAAGTGAGCAAGAAATCGGTCATTCAAGGAGTCAAATTAGCATTGGTTTTTATTGTTATTACTCTTCTAGCCAAGTTATATTAAGAAATATATAAAGGATAGGTGTATTCTTTGCAATTAAGACAATTTACTTTTAAATTTTTGATAAAATTTCTTATATTCTTTCTAATTGGGATTATTACAAATGCTATGTTTAAATCCTCATTTAACCTACTAACTGCCTTTTCGGTGGCTTTAGGATTATCGTTCGGAGTTTCAGGAGGTTTTGGATTGATATTCCGCAGAAAAAATAAATTGAGTATTAAATAATTTTTTATTTCTGTTGTAATACTTGAAATTCAGGCATAAGATATGAGAACAAATGTTCTTATTAGAAAGGTTGATTTTATGCTTAGGGATCGTGGATTGATGAAGTATAGACCTGTAGCATTCATGCCTGAACAAATAGCCAGTATTAAGCAGATGTACAAAGAGCAAGACGATGTGAAGATGCCAGAATTGGATGAACAACATCTTGAAAAGTTGGACCAGACCATATGTAACTGCATGGAGTTCAACTTGGAGGCAACCGTAACATTCTACAAAAAGGCTCGATATGAGATAACAAAAGGTACGATCCATTACATGAATGAGTATAGCAAGTACATACGTGTAGTGGATTCCTTTGACCAATGGACACAGATTGAACTAAAAAACATTATTGATATTCGAATTAATTGAAGCATACATGCAATAATCTAAACGGTTTGTCATATACTTAATGTACAGCTATGAATTGCAACTAGACTAAAGTAAGCACCCTCTATTTAAAAGGGTGCTTATATTTATGTTATCGTAATCTATACAAATTGGTCTGAAACTGAAATTACTTAAGGTGAGTCAATATAGATTTTTGCAATTTCAATGTGTTACCTTCCTTCTTAATCATCTCAATGAAATTAAGAAACACAATAGCAATGACTTCTTCGACGGTTACACTTTCCCCAGAACTCATAAAGGGTTGTAAATCGTGTAATAACACTTCCGCTCTTAGTAGCTCGGATTTTTTCATCCGAATCGTAATATAGGCCATTTTTGCGTCCTCAGAAGGTGTTTCCTCTATTTCTTCTTCTTCCACCGTTTCAAATTCAAATACGTATTTAGAAATAGGTTTCATGATCCGTTTCTCTTGAACCCTCTTACGAAAGTAATTCTGTTTACCCACCAAGATAAATTTGGCTATTTGCTCATTCTTAGCTCCCATTTTAATTTGTCTTAGAAAATCTTCGTATAAGAGATAAATCAAATGAGAAGCATCAAAGTGGAAGGGAACCTCTGATTCAAAATTATCCCGAAGATCATCACAGAAGACTTCTCCTCTTAAATATTCATAGTAAGGTACCTTCACTTCGATAGTTGGTCTATTATTAAAGAAATAGCTAAAAAATCCTCTTTCTTCCGTATTACCCGATAACCTCTCCTGTAACACATTTAAGTTACTGTAGGATTTTTTCAATCGTTCCCCCTCCTTCTAACCACTTCATTATTGAAAGCATGACCTGATAAACAACCTTACGTTCTGAAAGATTTTTACGAATAGCCAGACCATGAGGACCTCCAATTTCTATATACTCCGTTTCAAGAAGGTTCGTGTGCATATAGACTTTGGTATCTTTGTAATCGTGCTGCCAGGATAGAATATGCTCATTACGAAGTCCAAATCGTAACAATTGCGTATTAAATTTCGTCTGACTAAGAGGCTCTTTTCTTTGAGACTTATATATTCTTGCTGCTTCCGCACGGTAGCTTTTAAGTTTCATTTGAATCACTGGAGAAACAGGGAATTTTATTGAGTGACACTTATCTGATCTTATCGCCCTTTTTGAAGGTGTTCTTTTTGACTGACTTGGTGTAGGAGGTTTCTTCTCATTTGCTATCTCGATATTATTGAACAGTGGATTAATGTAGTCCATCCTCTCCCCCACCTCTCACTATTTTAGTAGGTAACTTTCGGTCATTTTTCCACTTTTCCACTCTTTACTAGATATATATGGATGAAGGGACAAGGTTTAGAACTATTTTTGTATATTTCTAGCCATATCTGTTCATAATGGGACTAACTAAGAGGGAATTCTATTGGAGGGTGTAAGATGAGTAAGAAACAGAGGGAAAAGGAAATAAAGGCTCTAAAAGAATTGGAGAAACGAAGAAAGAAAGCAGGATTTAAAATTATTGCTGTTAAAGTGAAATGATCCTTACTTGGTGTAAGGATCATTTTTTGGTTATTTGAAACTTAATTTCTAGGACCTCTTTAGAGTTCGTACGGATAAAGAATCTCCTATCCTTTTGCAAACGTTTCAAATAGAAAAGGAAAAGTTAAAATGCTGAGAGAGTTATTACTGATTTAAGGCTTTACTGAGATTAAAGTTTGACTCCCCTACCTTATATTGATTTTAATATAAGACAAATTTTTTTATTAGAAAATTCCAGTTCCATTTTTAATTTTCAACTTACTTTGTATAACTTAAATAAATAAGAGTATAAATTTAAGGTATTTATAATATAAGTACAGAATAAGATATAAAAAAACAATATTTAAAAATATAGAGAACTAATTAGGGTGCTTGGAGCCTTGATGTTACTGATTTTCACGGTACTTTATGCCAATAAAGAATCGGATAATTCATTTGTAAACATCTTTATCAGCAAAATAACCACTTTTAAACAGGTACATTACCAATTTACTAACTTAGTAAGAAATAGTGAAACAGAATATACACTTATCCACATGTGGATAACCGAATAGTGATTTTTAGAAAAAACCACCTGAAACAGATTAAGTTTCAGGTGGTTTGATTTTTGTCTGAATGAACCTGGATTTTGTAAAGAAAGGAAGGGTTTAACTACACGAGAAATAGCCCTGTTAATCTACATTTTTTTAACAGAGCTAATTTATTTCATTTTTTGTATAAAATTTGGATACTTACGATTTGCATTTGCATAGTGGAAGATTGCTTCCTCTACTACTTCACCATAAGGATTAGGGTTGTTTACATAGTGTCCAAACGAAGAAATCAAGCTGCTACGTATAAATGCTCCAATAGACCGCACTTGATTTTCGGGGTCATTCTCCTTCTTATCTTTATAGAAATCAATGAATTGTCCGAAGGCAGAATTAAATACATCAAATATAACTTTATTCCTTCTAGGAATTGATTCATTATAGTATTTCATTACATCGATCACTTCTTGTTTTACAGACCCAAGAATGTCTCTAATATCCTTTTGAGTATGTTTAATACCTTCTTCCACAAGCTTGAATGATACTTCTTTTCTTACGGCGGCTTCTACTTGTTGTGTATCGTATGTATCTTCTAATTCAGCAATTAGAGACGGATTAATCGTGACTTTGAACTTTTCGATAAATACTTGTACGGGGTTATTTTGCTTTCGAACAGTTAAGCGGTCTTTTCGTGGTCTTCGTTCTGCTACTCCTACTGGTTCAAAAGTAAATAAACCTTCAATAATTTCAGCCCATTGTCTAATTTTAAGGGCAGTTTTTTTCATTTTTTGCTTTAGGTAACCCATTCTACGAGTTAACCCTTCTTCTGCTTTCTTCCCCTTTAGATTGACTAATCGAGTAAAAGCATTAAAGAGATCAAGGAGCATAATGATTCCTGCAGCATCTCTTGAAGATACCAATCTCTTTAAAGCGGAGCCTTCCGTAATTTTATAAGGAATACGGAAGTAATTTAACCCTTCTTCTCTTCCTGAGTGTATATTAAATTCTGGAGTGTTCCATGTTGAATAACCGATAATTTCATAGTATGGTTGATTCTTAACGATCACCTCTTGTATGAAACCACGTTGAAACAGGGCCTCCATCCCCCCATATAATGTAGAGGAAGGAATCCCTGTCATTTTCGTGAATTTAGTTAGAGAAAATGAGTTAGCGTGTACTCGTCCTAAATCGTCACACTCTAAATGAAATAAAACATAAGTACACACAGCTGAAGCTGGGAGAGGATAACAATCATGCTCTACTTTCAGTTTTGTTAGTCCATCTTGAAAGAACTTTTTCCCGTTAATGGTTTTAATCGTAGTCATTGTATCCCCTCCCTTTGGTAAGATTGCTATAATTTCGACATATTGGTAACAAATACTAGTTGTATTCTAACAAACCGAATGATTCATAAAGGAAAACCTTTATATTGATATACCATTAGAAGTACTGATACGAATGGGTTTAGTAAAATTTTCAATTTTTTTAACTTCCTCCAAGTTGTCCTATGTGATTCATAACGAAAATCAAAAAGAGTAAAGATAATGTTGATTTATAGGGAAATATGGGAGATTGGCGATTTTTTATATCCTCTAAGTTGTCCCAAGTGATTCATATTACATCCTCTAAGTTGTCCTTTTTTTAAAAATGATTCATAAGGAAATATAGATAAAATGGTTATGAATCACTTTAGATAACGGAAAAAGCCTTGAAATATAAGGGATTAAGTGGGTTAATGAATGAATGTTACTAGGTAATATCCTCTAAGTTGTCCTTTTTTATAAAGTGATTCATAATGAAAAAACAGAAAAAGTTTATGAATCACCTGAAAAGTTAGAGAAACCTTGATATATAAGGGTTTCACTTTTAGAAATACCATTATCACTAGTAGTTATATCCTCTAAGTTGTCCTTTTTTCAAAAGTGATTCATAAGAGAAATCCTCTTACTTATGAATCACTCTTCTATATAATAAAAACGCTATATATCAGTGTTTTTAGTGAGGATGTAATTGTTATATCCTCTAAGTTGTCCTATTTCAAAAAGTGATTCATAAGGAAATGAAGCTGATGAATATCCCTATTCAAAAGCGATTACACATCGCTACAAGCATGATAGAATAAGAGAAATAGCTTGTTTGAGGTGAAAAAAACGTATGGCAATCCGATCAAACAATAAAGTTCTAATCGAAGATATTTTGTCCGAGGAATTTATTTTAGATAAAAATTACGTATTTAATTATAGAATTCAAGAAGCGATCGCGAGAGATAACTTTCAAGAGTCGGAAGTATATCCCTATCCACAGTCCAAAATAGAAAACCCCGAAGAGGGAATGGTTAGTCTCGTTGAAAAGCGGAAACTTACTCCTTTTATCAAAAAAGAAGAGAGTAAAAGTATTGAATGGAATTTATTAATGAGTAAGACCATTATGGACCTTGATGAATACACTGGGGACGTTTTCGATGTCGTGCGTGTATTATGGACAGAGCAGAAGCAAAAAGATAGCTCAGGAATGATTTCCCTGACGGTTGATGATATCTTGCAGTTCAGACAAGAATCTCCTCATAAACACCTTGCAGATGGTACACCGGTTTATCATAAACAAAAAAGAATTAAAGCGATGCAAGAGTTAACAAAGCTTTTTAGCCTGACTTTAAGTTTAGGTAGGAAAGTTGAGGATGTAGAGGTAGATCCCAAAACAGGTGTTGTCCTAAACATCTCTGAAACAGAGGAAGTCAAAAGTCTTTTCTATATCGGGGATTACAAAATGTACTACGAAAATGATGAGCCATTAGGCTTCGAACAGGTATATGTACGACCAGGTAATATTCTTATGGAGAATCTTTTGTTAGAGGAAGAAGAAGATAAAAGCAACATGCGGTTAATGTCGCAGCAGGCACTTAAATACCACTTTAAGCACCAGGTATATCATAAAAGGCTAACTAGATATTTAAACTTAGCTTGGGACTTAAATAAGAAACTAAAGCAAATCTCCTTATATTCATATCCTATAAGTGGTGAAAAAGGATTACTCAGCGTGATGGGTCTTGAGATTACAAATAATCGTAAGAAAAAGCCAAGTGTTTTTCTAGAAGAGTTTACCCGTATCCTTGAAGATTTAAGAGAAGATGGAGTAATAGGTTCATGGAGATATGGAACACCAGATGGAGAACTGGATCCTGAACTATTAAACAAAAGAGGTTGGTTGTTTGATTACTTCTTGAAGCAGCGTGTGATCATTACCCCTCCTAAAAATATCGCTCCATTCTTTAAAGTGGAGGAAGAGGAAGTACAGGCCTTACAAAGTTATCTATCCGTAGCAAGTGAAGTGGAATCTGTTATCAAGGGAGATATCCCATTAACTCCAAGAATCCTTGCTAACGTAAAGGACAAGCTTGATTTGAGTGATCGGCAGCTGGCTAAAGTATCCAAGGTTAGTCAGCCAACTATATCAAGATTGATGACTGATGAATCAACCTTTATGAAACTTAGAAAAAATACAAAAGAGAGACTGCTTGAATGGTTATCCTCTGTTCTACCAGTGCTTGAAAAATGAGAAAAAGTAGTATAGGTACCTCCTTTTGACAGTACCCATACTACTTTTTATTATGTTTATTGAAGACTAAGATACTACCGAATAGGTGGTGCGTTTTTAGGGGACAGGTTCCGCCACGTGGTGCGTTTTCTATTAATATTGTATTAACTGCTCCTCTGTAGAGGGATTACTTTCTCCTTGGTGCTCCAATTAAGTACTCTTCAACAGTCCAACTATGGATTGGATTATTTTTTCTACCAGGTTTAATACAACGATGTTCAAATACACTGTTAAGAGCATACCCTTTATTCTTTAAATAGTTTCCAATCCTTTGTCTTGCCTCTTTTAATCCACCATAGTGCATACCAGTAATTTCGATTACTGGTTCTAGTCTACCACTTTCATGAACAATATACTTTCCAGACTCTTTATCCCCTTTGATGGTAAAATGACTTTCCATTTTATGACCGACCTCCATTTTTTCGAGTGACTGTGCCTTTTCTACCTCTTAGATTTTCTATGCAAATAATAAAATACTTTAGCCGTGCCAATTACCGGTTCGCTTAAATAATGTTATGAATGGATAATTGTCTTCCTCACCTGTATAAGGCATATTATCGGTATAAATCCAAACTGAATCCCCTTTATCAATCATAGTTTCTATTTGGTTATCTTCTGCATAAGAGCTATTCTCCCAGTTTTCTAAAAATAGTTCTTCCCAATTATCTTTTATAGGTGCATTTACAGATAGATAACTAGCTTGGTCAAACAATGTCCCTTCCTCACCGTTATTCATTTTCTTATATTCCTCTATAACGTTCCAGATCTCTTCAGCGGTTAGATTATCATAATAATTTTCTGTCCAATTAACTCCTTTTGCATAAACGTAATCAGAGCTACCCATATACTCAACAAATATGTATGTTCTCAACTTTTCTTTTAATTGTTCCATTTCCTCCTTGGAAACACCTTCATGAGTAGTATCAGCTAATTCCTCTACGTATTCTTTTTCAGAGGGTTTAATTGTTGAATCCTTATTAGCTGGCTTGTTGACTATTACTTCATTGTCTTCATTTGATTCAACTGTATGAGAATTAGAAGAACACCCAAATAGTGATACAAGCAAAATAAGTGAAATTCCAACTAGATATAGGCGGTTCATATTATCGTCTCCTTATGTGCAACGGTAAGTTTAATAGATAACTATAGATAACTTCAGATATTAGCTAAACCAATTATACTTCTTCTTCAATTGAACAATCATTAGAAAAGAGTTTATAATTGAAATTGAATATTTTGCTAGAAAACTATTGAGGTGTAAATATGAATATAGGTGAAGAAATTGTAGCCTCTTACTTAGAATATATTAAAGAATGTGACTTTGTTCAGAGGAATCTCTATACAAAAGATGTTCAAGGTGAAATAGATGTTGTGGGGGTAAATCTTAAGACAAATGAAGCTTATGTTTGTGAATCTACAACGCATTTGACTACGGGTTTGCTTTATACGGGGAAGGATAATAAAAGCAATAACATTCAGAAATTGTACGATAAATTTAGCAAAGATATTGAGTATGCTGAAAAGTACCTGCCAGGCTATAAAAAACACTATATACTTTGGTCCCCAATCGTAAAGGACAATAAGACAACACGTGAAAATAGCCAAATCTATCAAGTTAATATTGTAAAAGAAATGATTCAAGATAAGTTTGGTGTAGATCTAGAACTTGTAATAAATGAGAAATATCAAGAGTGTCTAGTACAATTGCGAAACTACTCAAGAAAAGAAACCAAAGCATTGCAGTCACCAATACTTAGGTACATGCAAATTGAGGAATATCTAAACAAACACGTAATGAATTTAAATAGATAATTAAAACCTAGCAAGGAGAAAGAAATGCGAACGAAAATAAAGAAAGTAAAGTTTGAACCAGAATATAAGAACCCAATATATAACGTAATATTAGAAAGTCCTGAAGGAAATAAATTGAATATCAAGTTTGACTACACTTATACCATGAATACATATATGCCTTTAAAAGTTGAATACAATCGGATGGATAAGGGAGCAAAGCTAGCATGGTACACCAATGAAGTTGAAGATATGACCGTCCAAGAATTTTTAGGCAAAATTGCTAGTAAAATAAATAAAAAATATAACTTTAGCTTAAATAACAAATAAAATTAACAGAAATAGAAAATGGACCGTGACGGTCCATTTTACATTTACTCTATATTTCAAGAATATTATCTATAAGTGGAGTAATCTGGTTCATGATTGTTACTAATTCGTTTATTACCTCTTCAAACCGCTCATTCTGATTAATGCTGATTCTTAAAAAGGAGTTACTTCCTTTTCGTGGAGTAAGAATGCGATAGCAATCCAAACCCTTTATTGCTTCATGGAATGCTTCTCTTCTTTTTGTACGAAGGTTTACGTACTCAGGGTATCCAGTAACCTTCTCGTATTTATCCTTTGGTTTATAAGGATTCAGCTCATAATGTAAGTGGAAATCTTTCACTTTACTATAGTCCAACAAGTTAACTGCTAACTCAAAGTGAATATTAGCTGATGTAGGGAGTAAAACATTGCCATCAAAATTATCTTGTTTCCATTCTGGTTTACTGAATAGAAAGACTGCAGTATTACGTCCTGATCCCCCAGCTTCCCCGAATGTCATGTTTAGATGACTTACTTCAGTTGCTTGTTGGAGTATGTTGATCCAAATCAATTTTTTCTGCAGCCCATTGAGGTTCTTAGTCTTTTCTGCAATGTGATCAGTAGGCTTACAGTTTATAACGGGTTGGTAAAAATTATGGAGTAGTTTACTGTAATCTCTAAGTAACTGTTCCGCTATAGGATGGTTTACATGATTGCTCCAGTCCACATCTAAGAAAGCTCGGTAGTCTTGCTTTTGAAACTCTTTATTGGAAGCGGGAGTGTAAGGGTCTAGAGTTAAAAATAAGAACTTAAATGGTACATCATTGTTTACATCCAACTCAAAAATGAGAGCGTTCTTCCCTTGTTCAGACGCATACCGGTTCGTTTGCTCTACCCCTTCCAAGGCCCCTAACTTGTTCTCGATTACAATAATCATGTTCGTTTTTATACCGTTCTTTTTCTCGATGATAAGATCTGGAGTACCTATCCCCTTCCCTAATCCAACACGAGTACGTGCTACTACTTTTTCATTCTCTAACAAATATGTAGAACAGATGGTCTTCATAAACCAATCTGCAAAAGCTATCTCTTCATTAATAAGGTTTGCTAAGAAGTCCGTTATTACATCCTCACGATAAAACGAACCTAGTAATGTAAAGGTATTCACTATTTCTCACTCTTTCTTATATCCTCATGATCAATTTCATAATAAGCTGCTAATAGTTTTTCTGTATGCATCTTTAGAGCTGGTCTAAAGCAATTAAAACGGCTCTCGTATCCTCGAACCAAGTAACGATAACTACAGAAATCTTCGTTCGTATTCTCCATGGCAAAAACCTTTATCCCTTTACGTCCCATATCCTTTCTAACTTGTGTTAAATCCTTTTGGATACGTTGACGTATCTTTTCCATGAAGAGTACGTGCTGCTTCTTCAGTTTTAACTTATAGTTATTAATACTTTCTATGTCACGATCCAGGGCGGTAATTAGCAAGTTTAATATGATGGATTGAAAGGCCAATTCTTTATCCTGTTCGGGTAACATTTCTTTATCCATTTTGCTTATGTCCCTCCCCTTGAAAATCATTTACTATAACAAATTTGGTGTCAATCATCTAAAAGTCGAAACTAAACGCATACAGGCTTCTTAAATATAACAAAAATGGTGTTAAAAAGTATCATTAAGGACAGAATAAAAAAACATCAAAAGTGTTTATACACTCTTGATGACTGGTTGTTTTGTTGTATTCATCTTTAAGGACCAAACGTAGACCTTCCTCTAATTAATGAGGGGGGTCTATGTTGTTGTGCGATTTATTCGGCCCATTCCACGAATGACGGTATTACTTTGTAATATAAAGTATAAGTGAATATATCTTATTCTTATACTAAAGGTAACTTGTCTATAATGTCACACACAATATAGAATTATCTACATCACTTATCTAAAAGTGGTGTATTTTTTTGTATAAAGGAGGTCTAAATAATTTATTTTTTTCAATATTACTTAGAATATCGAAGAAGGAGTTGGTGTAAAATTCATGTCCAAATATTGGTATGATTATTGTCCTAAAGGAGTAAAAAGTCGTTTTAAATTGTTAGTCTTTAATTGTCATGATCAACCCTTTCTTCCCTTAACAGAGTATTACCATGATTGTACTGGTAGGATTAGTAATAGTTCTACTCTATCGTACATTCAATCCCTCCTTCCATTCTTTACTTGGTTGGATCAATATAGTAATTATCAAGGGAAACACGTTAAATGGGACGATTCACCCGACAGGATACGTAAAGTCGTTGAAGATTATCTTATGAGTGAAATGGCTTGTAAAATTAGAGAGAAAGATACTTTTCGGTTTGTAAACCGTACAAACAAGAGTCCTAATACAGTAAATCGATTTCTTTCAGCGTTAAAATCATTTTATAAATCACTAATTCATTTAAAGTTCTATTTGTATTCCAATCCCTTAATTGATTCACATGCTGTTTTAAATATTTATAAAAGAGGGACTGAAGGGGTTAGAAAAGACAAGCCTCGAATGCCATCAGAAGCAGGAACAGAGGATGCTATACATCATAGAAGATTGACAGATTCTTATTTTAAATTGATTAATGAGGAATGGAAACCCGAAATTATTGGTGATATTTATCTTCCCTATCAAGTTTATGGAGCAGGGAAAAGAGTAAACTGGTCATTAAGAGAAATCTTAATTGCTCGATTACTTTTTGAAACTGGAGCAAGAGCATCAGAAGTTATTGAGTTGACAATTGGAGATTATCGATCTCGTAAATCATTTCAAGAAGCCAGTACTTTTAATAAAGGTAGCTATGGAAAAAGGGTGAAGTTTATCCGATTTAGCAAAGATACTGTAAAGTTATTGTTCAATGTCACCTAGATTAATAAAAAACTTGGAGGTTATCCAAAGTACAAATCTATGGTACGGTATACTTTTAATGCAAAACAAACTCTCTACAATTACAATTCAAGATTTTTCGAACGCAATAAGAAAATTAACCTCACAAGAGTTTTATGAAACGCTATTACCCTACAAAGATCGTTTACATGAAACATTCAGACGTAACGCTGCAATGAACCCAAATACACTTACAGAATATGCATCTCTATTTAAGGAACATGATTACTTAGAGGGTTATGTTCTATCGATTGCTCAAAAAACAAAAAATGAGATTATTGATTTATTTATTGAGACTCTATCTGATTGGTATGATTGGTTACACGAAATAGTCGATTGGAATAAATGGATGCAAGCATTATCCTTTGAAGGAAAATTTCAATTAAGTATTGATAATACTAAACCTATTGAAGAGATTGAAAGAATAACGGGTGGAGCAAAATACCTGCCTGAGCCTTCTATATGGCATATCAAGCTTATTCCACATGTATCCTATCGTCCATGGATTTTAGAACTACGTACAAGTGATACCAAATTGATCTTTTATCCATTAAAAGATCAAGCATTACTAGAACCAGGAGTACCCCCACAGGATCTTATTCGGGGACATAAAGCTTTGGGGGACGAACTTAGATTAAAATTACTTTATCAAATTATAAGAGGACCACAATCACTTCAAGATCTAAGTGTGAAGTTTAATGTTTCTAAAACAACACTTCATCATCAACTCTCTTTACTTAAAGCAGCAAAGTTTATTTCCGTTGATAAGGGTACCTATTCAGTTAACACAGTGCAAATCCAGTCATTTACTTCACGTCTTACTCAATACCTGGGTGACAAACTATGAAAATGACATATTCAAAATCATTTAAAGCTCTTTGGATTGGTGAGATTATCTCAGAATTTGGAGGAGTTGCTGGCGGAATTGTTAACGGTTTATTGTTATATGAATTAACTGGTTCAAAAGAATGGATGGGAGCACTCTGGTTGATTTACTTTCTTCCTTCCTTAATACTCCAAGGGATAAGCTCGCCTTTTCTTAACCATGTTATTAAAGAAAAAATGCTGAAAAATATACAACTGATTCGTTCGGGAGCGTACCTTCTCCCTCTCTTAGGCTATTTAAGTGGAGAAAATCACATTACAATTATAGGTTTAATTATTTTACAATGTTTATTAGGCCTAGTTCAGCCGATATATGCAAGCCTTTCATTCTCACTATTGCCTGATATATGTTCTGAAAAGGAGTTAGTACAAGCAAATAGTTTATTAGAGGGAACTCTCAGATTGATGAGTTTTATTGCACCTGGTGTTACATCATTACTTCTTATAGTCAGTCCTCTTTATGTTATATATGCTATCTCGAGTCTAATGTTTATTTTAAGCTATATATCCTTATTACAAATACCACAGAAGAGTGTAGAAATATTTGCAACGTGGTCCAAAAAATTCTGGTGGGAAGAATTAAAAGCAGGTTATTTTACTTTTTTTCAATACCCACATTTATTAAAACTAACTATCTTATCTTCAATTGTGCAGTTTGCCGTAGGAGCAACCATGGTAATAAATGTTCCTTTCATTCGTGGAGAACTCGATGGACAAGCTTGGGAGTATGCGGTATTCTCTGGGACTTTTCCCGTAGGATATGCTATAGGAATGTTACTACTCACAAAGTTACCAAAAAACAATCTTCTAATGTATTCTGGTTTAATCGGTGGTGGCCTTTCCTTTGTTTTGCTTTACTTTGTTCCATCTATCCCATTGGCTTGGGCTTGTGAGCTAATAGGAGGCATTTTATTTCCGCTATTCAATGCTCAGAGTGCTGCATACTTTCAGAGAGAAGCACCTAGAGAACGTCTTTCACAGTTAAGTTCAATTCGTTTGCTATTTTTAAGGATAACTATGCCATTGGGGATTTTGTTTGCATCAGTTTCTTTCTTAGGGATTAGCACTCGATTAACCTATTTATTAATTGGTACATTCATTGTACTTCCTGGTTTATATTTTTTAATAAAGTCAACTTTTAATAAGGATTCATCTGTTAGACAAGTTAGAAATATTAGTTAACAAAAAGTGCAATGCTTGTGATTAGGAGGCATCGCACTTTTTTGTATGCTTCTTCAATTATACTGCCCCTACTCTACTAGAAGAAAGTTCAACATAGAAAGGCCTTAATCCTTCTTGGATCAAAGCCCCCGTGAGTAAATAGGTTAGGGTGTATTTTCGTTTCTAAACAAGATTAACCCACTAAACAACAATTAGACGCGTTATGAAATAAAACACGCCTAATTGTTGAATGCTAAATAGGGATTATTGCTATAATATCAAAGCAGATTTACTCTAACGTTTGACGCTGAAGATTTTTTACTGATTGGTTTAAATTTTGATTAACCTGTCCATCTTTCCAAATTGACCAAAATTTAAGACTATTAGATTTCGGCTTGTATATCGGTTGGTCAATCTTTATTCTTGAAGGCAATAAACATGCATCTCCTACAACAATACCTTCACCAACACCTAGAGTAGGTAGAACTTCTTTAATTCCTCCTAAATTTTCAGGTAATAAATTACTTACAGCGTTTTTATCTGATTGATTCGATAGTCTTAATGCTATTACATTATTGCATTGACTCATAATAGTAGTATTTAATTCAGATGGACGTTGACTAATAATAGTTAAGCTTACTCCATATTTACGACCTTCTTTTGCAATTCTCTCAAAGTGGGTCAACGCCCTTTTTTCAGATGCATCTGCTAACTGCTTTGCTGGTAAATACAAGTGAGCCTCATCACATAGCAATGAAATCGGATATCTTCTTTCTGAAGGAGTCCATTGCTGAATTTGAAATACAATTTTTGCAACTAAACTAATCACAATTGGTAAAATATCTGATGGAACCTCTGAAAAATCAACAATTTTAACTCCACTATTCTCGTCACTTGATGGTTCCATAAGGTCATTTACTAGTTTTATAAGATAATCAGACTTCAACTTTTCCTCATCTAAATTAAATAAAAATCCATATCTCCTATCATCTAACTTTGAATTTATTCTTGGAAGAAATCGGTCAAATCTCCCTTTAAAAGGGCCGTTGACCAAACCTTTAGCTCCTTGAACCCTTTCATTATTCAATTCTTCAATTTTGTCGACAACATAATTCATTTTATATGGGATCGGACTGTCGATAGTAAATGTCTCAAGCTCTTCTAGCAGTACCATTTCTTCTAGGAGGTTTCTTTTAGCTTCAAGTACAGTTGTTGAAAACACCATTGCTTGGTTAGGCGCATTTTCATCTGTTCTATCTAAAATTAAAGCAAGCATATCTTCATACCCTAGTAACCAATAAGGTAAAAATAACACTTCTTCTCCTGGATTGTCTAAATCTCCAGGACCTGCTATTCTGAATTTTTTAATTTTATCGTGTTCTGCTAAAGGTGAATACTCTCCATGAAGATCTAAAATTATCATATTTGAATTTTTCAAGGAAGCTGCTTGTTCTACTATTTTCGCTACAGTGTATGATTTTCCTGAACCAGTTGATCCAACTATCATTGCATGTCTTTGAAAAAAGGCATCTCCATCGAGTATAGCTTTTGAGTCATTAGATATGGCATAACTTCCTAATGTAAGCGCGGTATCTGAAGTGGCGTTCTCTTCTGCAACAAGTGAGGTGAAAGAAGATAAATATTCCCCTGTAAGATAAAAACAATCTGCACCTATCTCAGGAAGAACCTCTACAGCACGTGTAAACTGAGCTCTCTGTCTCTCTATATTTGGGCCATTTAAGGTTCCTAATGCGTTAATGATAGCTGAATTATTAACTTTAAGGCTTATACCATCCTCTATTGCATAATGTGTAATGTCGTCAACTCTCAACACACGGTCAATTCTACCTATTAATCGAACATTTGGATTAGATGTATGAAGGATAACAAATCCATTTACATTTAGGGTCTTTAAAGTATCATCATCAGGTATATTAACTGTTACACTGTAGCTATCAACTTTAACAACTTGTCCCACACTCCTTATATGTGGTATCTCAAACAAATTAACAATGTCGTTAACCATTATTCAGCCCCCCATGCAATATCAAGTAAACCCTTAAAACTCCAACAATTCTTCTCATAGAAACTCCCCTCATCAACTATATCACTTATAATTCGACTTCCATTTTCAGCTTCTTCTATCGCTAAATAGTTCCTTATCTTTTCTAGCTTAATAATATTTAAAAAAGATTCTGATAGCTCTTTCGCTATTATAATTTTAGGAATTGAACTATTTAGTATCAAAGAAGTAAACGATCCCTGAATATGTATGTCATTAAAGCCAAACCCATAGAAAACTACACTCTTTGTTTCTTGAATAGAATGATTCATCTCAGCAATAACATTATTATATGGTTGTTGATGAGTTTCTAAATATTTTCCTATCCCTGGAGTAACAATAACCGGAATCAAATTACTTTCTCTAAGCAAAGGTAAGTCAGAATAACCTACATTTGATATATTCACGAACCTATCGTCTTCTGTCTTAAACCAACTTAATGACCCATGAGGTTTATATATTTTCACGTGGCAAACCTCATCACGTATTACGCCACCATTTCTTCCCCTTATTTTAATCTCTATCAATCTAGAATGAAAATCGCTATAGGAAATTGGATAAGAAACAATTCCAGTATTAAATCCATCCCAGCTTTGTAACCCTGCTACTGAAGCCGAAAACTCAATTATTTGATCATAATTTGTAGTCACAACATTCAATACTTTATTTTTAGTATGGTGATACTTCTTAAAATACCTAACAAATCCGCAAATATCTTCACCTGTTGAAATTTTCATCATGGTTTTCTTTTCGTCTTTTGCAACGCAAGCCCATGTATGTTCTACAATCGAGGTCGTTAATGAATCAGAGATTTTGGGTACTGATTGCAATGCAGACTCTAAATCTACATCTTCATTTAATAATTTTCTTATTTTTGTCCATACTTCACCATCCTCACCCATATTACCGACAATATTTGTTTGTAGATACTGTGACAATTGATACATTCCTGGTAACCCTGCACCACAAGAAGAGCCGCTTCCAATTACTAAAAGTGGATTGTCTGATAATGCTTTTTTAATATAGGATGCTAATTTCATCTAGCCCTCCGTCTCCAAGGTTTTTATATGTTGGATTATTTTTACATATAATATATCATTTTTATTTAAATTTTTCTCGAATATATACAAAATTACGATATTTTTGTCGAACAGTTATAATGCTATTCTTTTTAAACAACGTAGATTAGAAACATAACCTTCAATAAAAAATCGCAACTTGAAAGAAGGATGTAAACGGTACATTAAACAACGACTTTTAAGCGGTCATAATTTTAGTACATCAGCAGCACAGTTATATACCCGATATTTACCAGGATTTATAAATTTAATAACAAAATTAGAACCCGACTGGAATGATTTTAATCAATTAACTCGCAATCATATCCTTCAGTACATTGAATATCTAAATAGTTATACAAAAAACTTCACCCATAAAAAAGCTAATCCCGAAAAATATAAAAAAGAGGCGCTCAATTGTGTATCCAAATTTTTAAGGGATAGCCAAATGTACGAGTATGACTTTGCACCTAAAAAAAGTGTCTCAACTTTAATCTATCCTGAAGACAAACCAACTGAAAAAAAGAAACCTTATGACCAAGTGGATTATATTCCCGAATTTGTATTGGAGCAATTGTTTAATAATATTAATGAACTTCATCCAAATGTTCAGCCAATTACATGGATTGCTTTTAAGACAGGTCTTAGAATTTCCGATACTCTGGGGTTAACTCATGATTGTTTAGTTAAATTAAATGATAAATATCAAATTGTAACAGACATTGAAAAGACCTACGTTAAAGGACATTCAATACCTATTGATGAACACTTAGCTAATATAATAGCTGTATTAATTGATAGATCTAAACAAATGAGTAATGATGATAATAATCCAAAGAGATACATTTTTGTCCGTTATGTAGGAGCTAGAAAGGGAAAGCCCTACTATCAGCACTGGGTTGCAGAACAACTTAATATATTAGCCCGAAAGGTAAACATTGTAGATGAAAATGGAAACTTATTTCCCTTTTTTATGGTGATATTTTATTGAATAAGAAAATTGAATTAATAAATAATATAAAAAAGGAGGGGTTTTATGAAGTTTGTTAAGAGTTTTATTAGTGGAATAATAATGATTTTATGTATAGATTTCTCTGACGTTTATGCAAAAGGAGACTTAATATCAGCTAATAACCCAATTGAGGAGAAGGATATATTAGTTGGGGAAATAACTGAAGCGAAAATAAAATTGTTTGCTAAAGAAACAGATGAAAAACTTGTTAATTTCAGATTAGAATTAAATGGTTCACAAAGATTTTTCCCTTTTTGGCAAAATGTAGTAAATAAAGCTTATTGGCCAAAACTTTTTTATAGCGACATTACTAAAGATGATAAAAAGGAATTAATTATTGTGTTAACAAAAGGTCATGGCACTGGGGTATTAGAAGAAGAAATTCATGTATTTAACCAGGTTAAATCTAACGATGGGTATATTTACCAGGAAGTGCTTGTTGATAATCCATTAGCTATCGTCTTAAGAAATACAAAAACAAAATTAACTAATAAAGAAGCGATTATAACTATTGGAGAAAAGAAAAGTATAATTAAACTAGATGATTTGGAAATTAACCCTGATAACCTTTTCCCAGATATTTACTCAGGTAATATAATTCGGTTTGATGTATCAAATGGCGAGTTAATATCTACTATAGGTGCAACTATATCCCCATCTGGATATATAGGTGATTTTAAAATAACATATACCCTTAAGGATAAGTTGTATCAAATGAAGAATATAGAATTTATTCCTGTTAACTAATTAAAAGGCATCCAGCAGAGCTTGCCAGATGCCTTTTAATTAGTATCCTGATACCCGGAAAAAAGTATGACCACCGATAACATATTTCTCAACAACCTGAGAATAAGATGCCCCTCCATTAAAGGTGTATCCAACATAAGTCGGGAATTGATAGGTTCTGGATGTATAAACGCTATTTGTATTAAACCAAAGTGTTTTACCAACTGGATTAGTAGCTGTATTTATATTTGAAGCAACTGATAAACTATCAAGCCAAGCAGTAGAAGTAGTTGATGGACAACGAGCAAGGGAAGTGGTCATTCCAGCAAAAGAACCAGGCTTTAAAATTACGCCTGAATAGGTATTACCACCAAATTCAGAAAGGTTCTTAGCAATTCTGTTTTTTACAACAAAGCCTACACCTTTTTTACCAGTTAAAGATTCGGAATATGCTTCTGCATAAATTAAGCGTGCTAATAAATCAGTACTAGTAAGACCATTAAATTCTGATAAGCCCGTTTGATCAGACAAACATGAACCTGCTGCTGAAGCTTTTGATGGTAAACCAAAGTTAATTAATAAAGCAAAAGATAAAATCCCAAAACAAAGAATGCTTGATAATAACCTCTTTTTCACAATCCCACACCCCTTTATTTTTTATTAATAAATAAAATTCTAACAAACTTCTGGAAAAACCTTTATTTATTACAAAAATATGTAAAATGATTACATTGTCCTAGCATTATTCTTGCGCTCAAATATTAATAAGTGAACTTTTGATGAAATGTACTTTAAAATAATAAGGCCATTACATATTAGACATAAATAATATGTAATGGCCTTTGATTTATATGTCTTTTAAAAAGATAGGTATTGATAACTCAAACTAGGTAATAGTTGAATTATCATCAAATGGCACTTCGCTCTTTCCTAAAAGCATTGGAGAAATAAACAATTCTATTCACCCACCTCTACCCAATTTTATCAAGAATGGTCAAAGGTTTCATTGGGAGTTAAAAGGAGTGGAGGAAGTGACAAAATTGGCAGGAAAAGCCTGTCATTTCAGGATTCACCCCTAAAAACAGAACTTGATTATGAATCTATATATGATATAATTATTATAAAGGAGGGGTTATGATGAACACACTACTTAGTGTGGCGAATGCTGCCATTCAATATAATAGAGGAAGACAAACAGGACTAGCAGGTCTAGCGGGTATTGGAATAGCTATCCTTATTGCTTGCTTATGGGATTATATTGTACCAGTTTTTGATTTCTTAGGGATTGTGGATTTTTTAGATAGACACGGACTGCTCTTCGAGGGGGAAGGTGGCTTAACAGGATTTATTCTATTTACGATTGCTGTTAGAGCGTCTATCGCATTTATGGTTATTGGTACCCTTCTTATTACAGTTGGACTTCTACTCTCCAAATTTTTATCTTCTGAATGGGCATTGAAGCTATTAGTTATGCCTGTAATGATGCTAATGTTAATTCCAGTAGTGGTAGTTCTGATGATTAAGGATTACATAACAACTCCAAAATCGGTAAGGGCAGAATATAAAAAGTTAAGAGAAGATAAACAAGCTGAACAAGAACGTCCAATCGTTGATGTTATTAATGAATCTTACGAAACATTGGAATTAGATAGAGCTCTAACGAGATTAGATAGGTTACCAACGCTGGGAGATTCCAATTTCCTATTAGCTTTAACAAATAAGAATGAAATATATGTAATAGTTCCTAGAGTGAAAGGAATGTTTAGTGGACATCATCTTTCAGATGAATTACCCGGAGAAAAATTAATTATTAACAGAGATGTAACAATCGACGATAAAGAAAAATCTTTAATCTCTAAACTTACATTTGACCGAGTAGAAAATCCATCATCTAGAAGAGATTATCGTCTAGGCAAAGTAAATAAGGATGAGGTAGTTCGTTTTTTCCATGCGACTGATGAAGCAGTTTTAAACATGTACTCTGAATTAGCAACAAGTGAAGGTTTTAAGAACTATGTCCACTACGAAGTAAGCTCCTATTTTGAAAGAAAAGAAAACTTACAAAAACAAGTGGCTTCTGCTGCTACTTCTGAAGAGTTTAATGAAAAAGTTGAATTACTCAAAGAAATGAATGCCTACAATGAAGATATTGTTAGGCTTATGTGGGAATCTTCCAAACAGGAACAATAAAAGGAGTGCTTAAAGGGCATGGAAACCAACGAAAATAAAGGTAAAGACTACATTCCCTTACTTCTCCCCTTTAAAAGTAAAGTGACTACTACAAAAGAGTGGGATAGCTTTGTAAAGGAACAAGAACCGTCGCTCCCTTCCGCTTCTATTCTAATCTATAGATACGGTACCTGGAATGATGTTAAGAGGTTACTTGGAGTAAAGGTAAAGACCCCCTATTCAAGAGTAGAAATAGAGAAGATCATAAAAAAATATCGTAAACATATGCTAAGTCGAAATGTTTGGGATAAGTTTGCTAAAAACCATGAACTTCCCACTTCAAGGGCAATAATAGAAGTATTTGATGGTAAATGGAGTGAGGCAAAGGCATTTGTTAATGTTCACACGGAACTTAAGAGGACTCCAGACTATAACAAAGAAGATATAAAAAAAGTCTTACTGGAACATGGAGATAAATACGAAAATCAAAGACAATGGAATAAATTTGCTAGCGAAAATAAACTTCCGAACTATAATACAATAAAAACGCACTTTACTTATGATGAAATGATGAAAATTATAAATAGACCAAAAGCAACGAAAACTCTTAGTAATGAGGAGCTAATAAGTCTTGCACTTGAGCATAAGCAAATGTTTTTTCATTCTAGTATGACTAGGTGGGATGAATATGCTAAAGAAAAGGAACTCCCTAAAAGTAACACGTATCATAAGAGATTTGGTTCATGGAAAATTGCGAAAATTGAAGTGACAAAATCTCAAATGAAAATGGGGAAATAAATTCTTCTTTAAAAATGGATTAGGTGTTGTAAAAAATGAAATCTGACTTTCAATATAGATTGCTGTTGGCTTGTATCCTTGCTTCAATGATGGTAGGAAATTCAAGTTCATTTTCTTATGGTGTGAAAACAATTACTCTAAGTTTATCCTTAATTATTATAGCTATTGTAAGTGTTAGGCTTGTATACATGAAAGTAAAAGGTTCACGGAATTCGTGATAACTGTAGAGTAGGATGTTGTTAAAAGACACTAAATATGTAGGAGAAATTTAAAAATGGTAAAGCTAAAACTAACAAATGATAATATTTATGACTTTATTGAAGAATGGCACAACAGCGATTCTGAAAAAGAGTTACATGAATATCTGGGGCTTACTTTTGAGCAGTATGCATATTGGGTAAAAACTGACCAATTACCAATTACTGATGAATAATAGTACTTGAATTTTGTAAAGGAGTGATAAACATGTTATTTAATCCTGTGGCCATCAGATCGTTATGTTATGCGGGCTTATTATCAAGTGTGCTGGCAATAGTCGTGTGCTATTTATTTCAGGAATATGAGCCGGTTATGACAAAAGGGTTTAGTTTGCTAATATGGAGCTGTGTTTATTGCTTACATAAAAAGCGAGGTACATGGTGAAAGGATTAATATTCATAAAAACAGCACCACTAGTCTAGCTGGTGCTGTTTTCTATATGGTCAATCATATCCCATACTGAATTAGTTATTACATACATCTGATGAACTTCTCCTTCGTGATGAATGTCCTCTACTGTCATCAATTCAAGTATTATATCTGCCTTCTTTTTATCTCTGTATGTAATAGTTAGAGTAATGGAGTTCGTTTCTTGATCCATGAAACCTTTATTCACCTTATAGTCAACCGCTTTTAAAGTCCCTTTTCGGGAAAGTCTTTGCATAATTTCTTCAGTGACAGCAAACTTATCAGGGTTTTTATGTTCGAATAAATCTTTAGATATAGAATCTGGATAGAAGCTAGAAAGAAAGATATCAATATTATTATCAAGCAAACCTGCAATAAAATATTTTATGACATCTTCCTTAGGGTCACTATGGTGATTATGATCCTCTTCAGACGGAGTGAAGAATCCAATTTCTGCTTCCACTCCATTTTTCTCTATCCACTCCGTTGTGTTATTGGCATATTCTTTATATTCTTCCACTTCTGTTAAAACCTCACTTTTTGCTTCTACAAGGTCTATACTCTGTTTTCCGAGTGATGGACTAATAAAAAGATATACAGAGACACCTGCAATGATGAAGATAATAACAAGGGACCAGATAAGTTTCGAATTCATTATTGAGCTGCCCCTTCAGTAGCTTCTAGTTGTTGGCGAAGGATTTTCCATTGGTTTGCTATATTAGCTTGGCTAGTTTTAATTTCAACGTATTCACTTCTTAAATAATCTTTGTCAATTTCGGTATCCGTTTTATTTGCCATATCAATAGCATTAAGAAGCAATTGATGTGAACGATTGATCAAGACAATTAGGTTTTGATGTGCCTCAAAAAGTTCAGGATCCGGGTCTACATTTTCAACCTCAGTTACAAGGGCATTCGATTGTTCAATAGTCCCTTTGATCGCACTAGCAAACTGCTCTCTACTGTAATTTTGGGTATAAAGCCCATCTACAGAATCATTAAATGTCTTAAGTATAGTTGTCATTTCTTTAATAAAACTTTGAAGTGATTTATCGTATTCTTCTAAATATGATTTATTTTCAGCCGTTACTTTTAGATTTGCAGTAGGCTTCTCTTTTGAGGAGCATGCTCCAAGGAGAAATATAGATAATACAAGTGTTAGAGAGATTAAGAATCTCTTTTTCATTTTCATTTTAATTACCTCCAAGTGTATCTAGTTCCTTTTTTTGTATTCTGCCAAAGTAAGTAATAATATAGGGGGAATTCTGAAATCCCCCCCTGAACTCTAATAAGCTTCTGTTCAGTAACAAAAAAACAATTAAAAACTGTCAACCGAAAACATGGATTTACCAACGTTCTTTTGAAAACTACTTACAAAAGAATCACGACAGAACCAATCTCAATTTTTTATACAGAAAGTATGCATTTATAAGAATTCGCTTTAAAGGTTCTTTTGTTCTTTAAGTATTCTTTTGGTTTTTAAATCTATTTTGTCATTCCACAGCTTCTAAAATGGTACTACCAAAGCAGGATTTATAGCATTTGCTTTATTTTGGCTCCAAGCACCAAGATGGACCTCGAAGTGCAAATGGACTCCATCAGAATCTCCTGTATCCCCCATAAGACCAAGAAATTGTCCTTGTTTAACAGTTTGCCCTAAAGTGACAGCACGACCTTGTAAGTGTGCATACACTGTCTCATAGGCTTGTCCACCAATATTATGTTTTATATAGACAACATGTCCATAAGTTCCTGAGTAGGCAGACCTACTAACTACTCCGTCGGCTGAAGCCACAACCTGAGAATCCAGTGCTCCTTTAACGGGAGGGGAAATGTCCGCACCATAGTGCATTCCACCACTACGATTCCCGAACCCAGATGTATTACGACCTACAGCGGGTTTCATAAAACTACCAGGTTGTAGTGGAGGAATCTTGTCTCCGTTTGCTTGATAAGTTGCTGCATTTTTGAATCCTTCCGCTGCATTCAGAACCTTATTGACATACCATTCTGCATGGTTGTAATGCCAAACCGCTCCACGAGGATCGTTAGCATAGTTGTTTTTAGAAAGGTAGTTTGCGGCGGTGTGAACACTATCTTCAACATCCCATGGGTCTGCCTTTCCGTCACCGTTACCATCAACTCCGTATCCCCGACCTTGAGCTATAACTGCTAAACTTGTAATATCTACACTTGGAGAAACCCTACCGCCTCCAATATTGTAGGACCAACCAACCCAGGTTGCGGGCATGAATTGCATGTGGCCGACAGCTCCGGCTGATGATAACATGGTGGGGTGAGTAGAGAATCCGGTTTCGACAAAGTGTATACCGGCAAGGGTATACCAGTGGACTCCGTATTTCTTTTCTGCGGAAAGGTAATATGGCATAAATTGAGGTGGAACACCACCTCCTGGTGTAATGATTCCATCAAAGCCTATGAATCCACCCCCGTACGACCCTCCACCGCTATTTGTAGATAACCATTCACTGTATTCGATAGTGCCGCCCATGAAAAGATAATTCGCTTCTATTAATTTCTTATCATTGATTCCTAAACCATATGAATTTAGGATATTGTCAAAAGTACCATAATCAGTACGTTGAGTTTTTTGAGAGGTAAAGTATTGATTTCTAGTTTTTGTTGTAGTTTTAATCTCTACTTGTCTCTCAGTTTCTACGTCTACATATTTAGTAACTAATTTTGTTACGTACACCGTTTTGGTTGTACAGATATTTTGATACTTAGGAGGATCTTCAGATAATATTTTTCTCTCACACGTTTCTTGTTGTACTGGAACTTGAATCTCTTCAACGACCTTTTTAGTTGTTGTTTCTTTTACCGTCTTATAGGTAGTGACAGTACTACTTTTCCATGCGGAAATATGAGCTGTGTATGTAAAAGAAGTGGAACCGTTCCAATAATCGACATGTTCAAGTTTATCCACGTATTTATCGTCCCTCTTAATATCACCTGTCTTACAGCTACCGTCTTCACAAACAGTGACTTGTGTTTCTGTCCACTCGTTATATCGCCCATATTCAAATTCAGGTGCTAAAGCGGTTGCCATCTTCTTGATAACTTCTTTTATATCTTCATTCTTTGAGAAGGCATCAATTTGGACAGTGGCTGCAATAAGTTTTTCAGGTACTCGGTATGGTTTCTCTATTGAACTATTCATATTTACGGTTGCGTTAGCTCGTTCAACAATATACTGGTGCAGTTTCTTATCTTCTCCTGCTAGTCCTTCGCCTGTGCCAAATAGGAAAGACCAAGCAAGAGAAACCACTACTAGAGCAGTTATGATGGCTAGGGCAATCCCAATTATGGGAAGCCCTACAGTACCAACAATCCATGCGAGCAATTTACCTAATACCATAGCAAACTTTTTAACTGCTATTTTTGCTAGCTTCGCGGCTAGTTTACCACCTTTTTTAGCAAGCTTTTTAACTACTTTTCTACCTTGTCTTTTTGCTTGATCCTCAGCAAATTTCCTTATCTGGGATTTCTCTTCTTGTTCTCTTTCAGGAGGTAACATCTAATTTCACCCCTTTAGAGACTCAGTAAAGGACTTATTTCTAAATTTCTCATTCAATTGTCTAGTCATGTTTCGTTTATTAGGTTTTGAACGAGGAAGTAGTTCATTAATATTATAAATATCGTCTGGTTGGGTAGAGCTAGTATATGTGTCGTTTGGTTTAACTACTAACCGACCTGTGCTTTGTACTGTTTCACAAGGTCTTTCTACAACCTCATTGACTGTTAGTCGGGCATCACCTCGTCCATATGGTGAAATGCGGTATTCGGAACCATCCTTTTTTCCAATTAAATAACTCCTGTTTCTATCTACTACCATACGAATATCTGTCATTTCAGCAATCGCTTGTTTTTGTGTATATTGACCGCTATCAACTAACTGGTTATAACTCTGAACTTCTTGTACCACTCTTGGGTTTTGTGGAGTGTTTCTATTAGCAATGATTCTATTAGGATTCACATTAATAGAACGATTTAGAGTAACTTTTCCACCACCACTATCTTCTTTATAAACGTTAGAAGCTGTAGTGAGCTGACCGTCTTGAATGGCTAAATCTTGAAAGATAGTTTCTCCTTTTGGTAAAGAAGAATCACCAGAAGCAATTCGCGAAACAGTTTGGATGTTTCCTGTCTTGTCTTTAACTTGGATCACTGATTGCCCTCTTGTTGTAACCATTCTGATTGCACCAGCAGCAATTTGTTCTTGTCCTTTTGGCCCGACCATTTGAACCATTTGTTGAATCTCAGATACTTCTTTGACTTGATCGTTAACTAGTTGGTCATATGGCGTTCTTGAACTTGCCCCCATTTTATAACCGCGAACTCCTCCAACGACCCCATTTAGATACGCATTTGCGTTTCTAAAGTTAGCTTGTTTTTCAACAACATTTTCTGGTACATGTGCTTGATAGTGGGAAGCTAAAGATTTACCCCAGGCACCTACTGTTTTTACACCGGATGTCATTATATTTTCAGAATGACTTCTATTGGTCCAAGCTTCTTTTGCTCCTAGTACAGAACCCATTGCCCCTGCTGCAAGTTTGGTATCACTTATAAACTTGGCAGTAGGTGTTATTCCTGTTAGCTCACCTGCTCCGGCAACAGCGCCAGCAACTACTCCACTTAATCCCTTAACAACATTGTTTCCACCTATGATTTTATGATCTAGAGGAATATGTCTTGGCAATCCACCATCTGAAGGAGCTTTTGTCATTAAAGAACTATATTGTTTAGCAAAAGTATCGGAAGCACCCTTAGTGTTCCATTGCTGTATAGCTTGAGATTCCGTCATACCGCTGGATTTCGCACTCTCAATGTAGGACTCTTTATCTCCATTGGTTTTCATCGTTGCCAGATGAGATGCAACAAAGTCTGTATGTACAGCCTTTCCAGAATACAAGGAAGCATTTTGAACTCCACTCGTTGCCCCTTTAACTGCTAATATACCTTCTCTTGCCCCCTTACCAATAACTGAACCTACTTGACTACCAATTTCATTCACGAATTCTTCTTTGTTAACTAAAATTGATTCAGAGGCAGAGCCGAGGTTGTTACTCGCAATTGAAGAGACTGTTTTTGTTATGGATATCTTCTTTTCCTGAACTGCTTTATCCCAAGCGGAGTTTCTTTTATCCTTATGAGTTTGTAAATCCTTTTCAGTTGAATTCGGAGGCAACGGGTTAGAAGAGTCATAGTCTTTCATAAAGCTTTCTTTATTATTCTTCGCCCAATCATTAGTAAGACTTGTTACTGCAGAAGCGACATTGCCTGACCCTAAATTAGATGATAAAGATTTTCCGATAGAGTCCTTCTTGACTTGTACAGCTTTATTCCAAGCGGAGTCTCTATTCATGTTATGAGTTTTTCGGTCTGCTTCAGTAGCATTAGGTGGCAATGGATTAGAAGAGTCATAGTCTTTCATAAATGCTTCTTTATTGTCCTTCGCCCAATCATTAGTAAGGCTTGTTACTGCAGAGGAAAAATCTTTAGCTCTTGCATTTGACGCCCCTAATCCTAATTTTCCAACTGCATTAGTGGCGATAGCACTGATTGTGTTCTTTTTATCTTGTACCGCATGATCCCAAGCTGAATTTTTATTATTGTTGTGATTTCGTATATCTGCTTCACTAGCATTAACAGGTAATGGGTTAGCAACATCGTACTCACGCATGAATGAATCTTTATTATTTTTTGCCCAATCATTTGTTAGATTGTTTACGGTAGAGTCTATAAGATCGGAAGCTTTCGCAACCTTTCCACTAGTTGATTTCATTTCTCCTACAGTAGAACGGGCTTCTTTTAGAAATTCTGCCTTTTTACCAGAAACCTCTTTATCCCACATTTTATTTAGAGAATGATCGTCTGCGTCCGGGAAGCGTTCTTTAAGACCTTTCATAAAACTTTCCTTGTTATCACTTGCCCAAGCATTTGCTTCATTATCAGCTAATGTGTTCGCTAACTTTTCATCTGCAAGGTCTTCGGCATTTTTGACACCTTTAAATTTATCTTTAAAAGCGTTTAGTCCCGCTTTGCCACGGTTAGCCAGACCCTCAATTCCTGCCATACCCGACCGTCCAGCTAGACCGCCTACTACTCCACCGCCAGCAAAACCGACTTGCCCCAGAGCTGCGGAACCCATTGGTCCCATCGGCGAACCTGCTAAAGCTCCTGCCATACCAAATACCGCTTTCCCCATCTTAGATGTAACTTCTCCAGACTTTAACATTCTTTCTGCTCTTTCTGTAGAACCTACATCAGTTCCTGCACCAGCCAGAATCCCTTTAGGATTATCACTTTCTTCTTTAGACACTTCTCCTTTACCAGTTGCTTTGTCTATACCTTGCCCCAAGCCTCTTCTAACTGCTTGAGAGAAGGATTCTCCATTTAAAGCACCTTTAACGGAAGCATACATACCCATAATCGCAGCACCACCCATCATAGAAGCAGCTCTGCTTAAGTTATTGTTCATTTGACCACCTAGACCAATTAAGGATCTTATACTCTCTGTAATCGGAATAAAGATTATGTATAAGATAACGCTACCTAACCCAAAATCATCTTTTGCAACGGCGGTTATAACCCAATAGGTAAAAGCATGAATGGACTGTACAAGTACAGTTCCAGTAAATTCTTTAAATACCCCTAAAGTTATTCCTTTCGTTTGTGGTACTAAATAAAGAGCCACAGCTACAGGAGAAATAATCATAAGCAACATAAGAGTTAATGTTCGCATCATGTAGAAAAAGTTTGCCCATATCCACAAACCTAACAGAATACATCCGATAATTAGCCCTCCGAGAACACCTTTATCAAAGAAGGTATTTACCTTATCTAACGTATTTCCATCGATCATTGCTTTTGCACTTGAGAACCCATTTACAAACATTGAGTTGACCGCAAATATAAGTTCAAAAATAGTACTAAGATTAAAGAAGAGTAGAGCGACAATAATAAAGTCCTTAAAATATTCAATGGCACTTGTTCGATTTGAAGGGTTTATGCCTGATGAGGATATCCTCATAGCAGCAATAATAATTGAAACTAGGATGATCCCAACAGATAATGACTGCATTATGGCCATCCCCTGTGCAACTACTCCAAACTGCTCTTCACTAAAAATCCCATAATATTTATCTTCATTTTTATAGATTAATGTGTTGAGAGAATCAAGGTCTCCCTTAAAGGGGGCATATATCCAGCCCCACATTTTCTCAAATAATATTTTAAAGAGATCCAATATCTTATCTTGCATAAAATCACCCCTTTCCTAATAAATTCCTTATCTCTGTTCAAGAAGCTGTTTGCGTTTCATTTGTTCTTCATATACTGCTTGGTTAGATTCAATAAAGAATAATTCTTCCTGACTCGGGTTTGTCTGTAACCAAACTGAACTTTTACCCATACGGAGGATTCCCTCCCCTTTATCGGGATTACCGAAGAGAATATTAATTTCACCTGCAGAGAGGTCAAAGTTTTCTTGAATTGCTTTTAAGTCAATTTTGTTTTGCTGTAAGAATAAATAAGAATGAGTATTTTGTAAGATACCTCGAGCCTTTGCATTCGTTACAAAGCGAACAAAGTCCTGAGAAGCTAGACGAAGACCCGCATTCCTTTTACGTGCTCTACGTGCCATTTTTTCTAGGAAGCTAACAGTCTGGTCAGAGTCGATTAGCGTCCAGGCTTCATCGGCATAAACAAATTTCTTTTTCGTTGCATTATCAAGGTTCTTAACAAAATGCTCCCATAGGTAGTTCAGGATAACGTGATAGGCAATAGGGCGTAAAAAACCTTCTTCCATTTGACTAATGTTGAAGTTTACAAGCCTTGCATCATGAAGCGATTGGTTTACCCCTTTACCTAAGAAAGTTTGTCCATCAAATATAGGTTTAGAGCCCGTACGTAGAAAAGGTTTGATGGCCGCAAGAAGACGTAATGCCTTTGATTCTTTCTCATAGCGTTCCTTTAGGTATTCATATACATCTGTAATAGTAGGCTCAGGCTTCCTTACTTTCGACTGAATCAGTTGGTTATCAACCTTTACTACTTCATTGCTGAATAAGGAATCAGGGTGGGAAGTTAATTTCAATTTTTCAGCAAAGATATATTGAATTGCCTCTTCTAAATAGTTTCGTTCAAATACATCCAGGCCTCGATCTTCTGAATTTTTACCACGAGCGATAATATCAAAGAAATCAAGAATATCGTTCATTTTTTCTCTTAGCGGAACAAAGCGAACATATTTCTTTCCTTCCTTCTCAACGATTTCACGTTCGTCAGTGTCTTCTAACATTTCTAATTCCTCATCTTGTTCATCAAGAGGAATATCAGTAAAGTTAATGGCTAAAGGGTTGATACAAATATCTTCTTCTTCCGAAATATTAAGATTAATACCTCCTAATCTCTTTGTAATCCGGACGAATTCACCCTCTGGATCTATTAATCTAGAATAAATATTTGCACCCGTTAATTCTCTTGCGATTAAAAGTTTAAGAGTTACGGACTTTCCACTACCTGACACCCCTACCACGAACATATTGTAGTTTTGAGGGCGGTACTCTTCATTCCCAAAACTATTAATAAATTCAAGTTGTCCAGTAATTTTATTTATACCTAATGGGATACCTCCCATATACTTCCCACTTCCACTAATGAATGGAGAAAAAGTAGATAATGCTCTACGGTCCATATTACGAAGGGAATCAGGTAATTCATTTTTTCCAAAAGGCAATACACTTCGGTACCCTTTCTTGATACGACCCCAGGCAGTAGCTAGGGAGAAGAAGCTACTACTCATTTCATCTTCAAGAGCTTCACTATATCTGTTCAGCTCTTTTTCGCTTTGAGCATATAAGACACCAAGAGTACTAACGTTGTACATATCATTTTCACTAAATTGAATTTCTGACATTAAAAGATCAGTATCTCTAATTTTTGATTCTAAATCGTTAATTTGATCAATGTTTCCTCTTTTGGTTTGGAAAGTTAAGTTGGACTGGAGCATGGTAACTTGACGTTGCAATGTTCGGATAGCATCAGTTTTTCCAACTTTGTGAATGTCAACTAGAATATCTACTTCCCCACTTGATGTAATTTTGTATAGCCAGTTTGTTTGCATCTTTCGTGGATAGCCGTCTCTCGGTATGTAGAATGGACGGAAATACGTTTTTGTTCCTAACGACTGTTTAATAATTCCAAAGTCTTCACTGTTTATCTTCAAACCTTCAGGTGAGATAATATCCCACATAGTAGGTTTTGTATCCATTTGGTAATCTGGTGTTTCCTCAACCTCTGTTTGTTTTTTCTTTTTATTTTTAGGTTCTTTAGATGCCTTGTTTTTCACTTGTTTCTTCTTTTTGGCTTCTTTCATATTCTTCGATTGCCTCCTTAACGGCCTCTATTCTTTCGTCTGTTTGGTCAGCAGTTACATACATGGCATTCTTTTCAGCTTCGATCATATCTTTGAATCGTTGCTTGACCGCTTTTCTTCTGTTAAATGTGTGATACAACAATTCGTAAATTCCTTCTGTTGGTAATAAAGAAACTTCTATCTCAGATTTTCTTAATTGGTTCTTGGCGGCATTATATCTTCTCATAAGTTCTGAGAAAGTTTTTTCTACTAATTTCTCTTCTAACTCATCTTTTGAGTCAGCGCTGATGTCACTTGTATTTATTTTGTGAGTGAAAATTAAGTAACGTTTTGTCTCGTATCTTGGTGTTTGTGTTTGCCATTCAATTAAGTCATTAATCATGGATTGTCCAAAGCTCAACGCAGCTTCGTTTAAATCCTCTGAGTTTTTCATGCTATCAGTCATATGTTTAATTGGTTCACTGATATCGATATAACGACTTTGCAATAAACAACTGATGGGATAGTTTATAGAAGCTAGGTAACTTTCAAATTCTTTATCAATTGCTTCTTGTTCATCATGGCTTTTTAAGAAGTAGTTAACTGGTTCAACCTCGGTGATTAACGTAAAAGAGTTGTCATGGTATCGAATCATATGGTTTGATATATCTTTTACATTTTCAAAAAGTTCTTCGAATAGCTGTGGTTCTTGCTCCATTTGTACTTCATGTTTTTTCTTCTTCTTTTTCTTTCCATTTTGGCTAACTGTATTATCTGTAACTACTTTTTCCTTCCAGGGAAGTATGGGTTCTTTCAGCATCATCTTCCAAAATACATAGAAGATAATTGCAACAACTCCCATAATTAATAGGTCTTTCATTTTTATTTCACCATCCAGTCTTTAGGTTTACTTCCTTTTCTCCAAATCCCAATTTGTCCTTTATAACCAATTTTGATCATTATGTATTGATCAAAATTCAGATGAAGTTTTTGTTTCTTCCAGAATGCAAAGATAAAAACTACAATTAGTGTAGGAATAGCTGAAATCAGAGCAGCTACACCACCGATAATAAAATTGGGGAATAATTTGAAGACCATAGGGACATATGCATATAGGAGGGCTCCTCCTGCAACGATATAAATCAGTTGCCTCTTAGAGATGAAGCCTAAAATGGTTTTTTGCTCTGAGGACATGTCGATTGGCACTGTTTCTTTTCTCACGAGTACACCTACTTTTAATAAAATGTACCCCTCTAAAAATGAGGACTTAGAGGGGTAGAGAGAACAAATATATACGTTTTTTTATTAAGAACCGAATCCTGCAAACCAACCAGCTATGGTTGTTGCTTTCACGATTATGAAGATTCCTAGTCCAGCCATTAGGATACCAATGAAACCTTGTGAACGCGCTTGAGGGTTTCCACCTTGTGCTGCAGAAAGTTTCATACCTGCGAAGATTAGGCAGCCGATTACCCAGAACCCACCAACTGCTGTTACGAAATACACGATATTGGCAAGATCTGTATAAATCTTACTGTTCTTTAAATCCCCTTGTGGTGTGATACCTGATTTTTTCCAAGCCGCTGCCGCTTCTTCTGGTGAGAATAGTATTAATGCAACTGCGAATACTGCGGTCATCGTTAGGAAAGGTAAGAATTTTTTCAAAGTCTTTTTCATTCCTGTCACCTCCTATAGTTCTATAAAGAGCAACAAAAAAAGCCCCGAAGAAACTATCAGAAAAGATACAAAATGTACCTTTCTCATAGGTCTTCGGGGCTCTCCCGTTAGCTATTTATGTAATATAGGTATATCTTAATCCAAAACTTTCACATGGTCAATACTTTTGTCATGTCTTTATTTCCTTATTTTTAGGGAATTATGACGATGGAATTTTTTCACCATTCTACATAGCTTTCTCTATCATTAATCTTGTAGCTACACCTGCTATATATAACTCAACTGCTCTTTTATCTTCTTTTAAACCATGTTCCTCGATCTTATCAATAATATTCTGGCCGGTCCCACGTTCCTCAATGACTCCTAAGAATCTTTGCAAGGTAAAGCTACGACCCATTGGAGGTGTAATGATGGCATTTCTTTGTAACCCACATGCTTCTAGATATTCACTAAGCATTCCTAATCACTCCTTATACTAATATCCGTATTTTGAACATCGATTCATAGCCTTATACAATTACATAGCGTTTCGTATCAAGTAAATGTCACCGACTGCAGATAAATAACTGACCAGTAGTTGCTTATCATTCCTGAAAGGCAATATATCTAAAGAACGAACAAGATTATGGGCCTTCCCTAAATCTTCAAAGGTTGAAACTAACCATTCAATAGAAAATGTATGTCCAGTCATTGGTGAGGTTACTAGAGTATTGTTATCAATTCCACGCACTTCTAAATACTTTTTCAGCATGCTATCACACTCCGAAACTATATTGTTACTATTATGGTTCCCAGTTTTATAGATTTTATACAGGATAATAGAAAATTTGAAAATGATGATATGATATAAAAAGAGGATTGAATAAACGATTATGGGAGCGAGTGTATTGAGAGACAGATTTGATACGATTCTATTTATAGTTACGTTTCTTATAGGATTAGGAATCATCTATTTTATTCCGAATGGGAAGGATGGATACTGGTTTATTCCCCTAGTTGTTTTTTGGGCTATTCGTTTTATAAGAAGAATAAATAAAGTGAAAAGAGAAAAGTAGGTTATAGAAAAAAACCATGTGCAATTTCTGTACATGGTTTTGTGATAAGACATTAGTGATTTTTCCCTCTATTTTAATATAAAAATAATAAATATTTTAACTCCTTAGCGCTTGTTTTCCCTCTAACTCCTCATCAACATAATTCATCGCATCTGTTGCTGTAGAGAAAATTAAAGGTTCTTCACCATCCTCTTCTAAGGGGACATATTCGCCACCGATAAACGAATAAAAAACACCTATTACCCATCCATCTCCATCAGGATTTTTCAACACATGGTACTTAGGTTCCTTGTTACCCAAATAAGTAACAAGGATATGGTAACTAAAATAACCCCCTTGCTCACTTCTTGTCCAATGAGTGTATTGCTGACAGGTAGTACATATCCAATTACCTAATTCATCTTTTTCCATATCGACATTTTCACCACAAATTAAACAATCAGGTACAATATTCAATCAAACTCCTCCTATCCAGTTGTTTTATCAAATAAAAAAGAAAGCCTATACTAAAAAGTAAGACTTTCTCTTTTAACTACGTAAACGACCTTGTCATGAAGTTTAAAACATTTTCTTCATATGCGGTATTTTATCTCCAGCAAGAAGAAAATCGTCAATTCCTTTCCCTTCATCCTCGTTCCATAAAATTAAGTTCCCTTTGAAACCTTGAAGTTTTAATTCCTTCGCACATTCCATCAAATGTTTCTTAACGTGAGGATTTGAAACAGCGTCCGCATCGAAACATAGATTCACTTGCTCTACTCCCATTTCTTTCAATACTGGAATAGCTAAGCGCCATGCTCCTACACCCGGAAGTGCTAAAAAGGTATCACCAATATCCTCAATCTCAAGCGGATCATATAGCTTTTCTATACAATCAGCTGCAATGTCACACTTCAAAGGACCTTCGGATAACCAAGCAGTACGAGTCTTTAGTAATTCTCCTTCTTTCCAGTTCTGTAATTTCTTTGTTGGTACAGCAACATGGATAGGTGCAGGGTTTCCTGAACCCGTCCCATGAGGTTTATTAGCGGATGATAGCCAAAAGTACCGATTTCCTTTTACTACACGAATCCAACCTTTAATATCACCGTCATGATAAATCGTTGTCCATTGTTTACCTAGATTTACAAACTGTTCAGAAATGATTTCTCCTTCGAAAGCCACTTGTACTTTATTTGGTTGTTCAAGCACTCTTGCTTTTATTCCTGGACCATTGGTTTTCACTTCAACGATATTAGGAGGATTATCAATACGGTATTGAAACCCAACGATTTCGTTGTAATGATTACGAAACGGAATTAAAATTCCTTTTGTTCCAGCGATTGTCCAGTATTTTTCGTCCTTTAGATAAAAGCCAGGTATCCCTTTAAAGTGGTCAATTTCTAACCCTTCTTGAAGCATACGAGCAATTTCCCATGGTTTATCTGGAAAACTACTGTATTGCCTAACACTAACTTGATCGTCGGTTAATTGTCTTTCTTGAGACACTAAATGTTTGTAATGATCGTCCTCTAACTGTAAACAATCCAATAAAGACCGAAATACCCCATTTAGCACATGGTTCTTCTGTTTTGGATAGCCCTCATTTAGAATTTCGATCTCATCTTGGTCTATTTTTTTCCTCTTATCACTCTTTAAAAAGTGAAGATAGCTCGGTAAAGCAGAGTTTTTAGAGAAGAATGTTTCACTCTCTACTCGGATACATGCCACAACTGAACCATCTATATTCACCATGCATCCACCTGTTTTACCACAAATCACACACGGAGTGCGATAATACTCGAACCAATCTTTAATTCTTGTCTGCCTCATAAGTTTCATCATCAAAAACGTCAGCCCTTTTTATACAGTTTTATAGTTTAAATACAGTCCTTGAAACGAAAGTGGTCGATTGGCGGCATAACCGTTACTAGTTTGTAGGACAGAAGAGATTCCTTTGCAACCACAATTACAATGGGGTTATCATCTTTATCTCGTCCTGCAATGGCCACTTTGTTAACTCCTTGTCGTTCTACAATTTCACCTGTGAAGATTGCAGAAACAATGTCACCTTTGGTATACCCACGCTTTTCTAAGCGTTCTTTGGTGTGAGTACCAATAATAATTAATCCTTTTCCTGTCATTAAGACCTTTTTTAGCTCTTTTAAGTTCATTCCTTTCACCTCCATTGGTTTAAATAAAAAAAGCGACCTCTGGAAAGAAGTAAATGAGAGCAACTCAAAGAAAGCTCTGTTTACCTCGATCCAAAGATCGCTAGTTTAATAGTAACCGCTAACCCTACATATAGTGGGTTGCAAAAAAATTAAAAGAAAAAAATAGATTACTATTATTCTAGCACCATCATTTAGTTTGAATCAATACTACCCATTAACTTTCTTTTTAACCTTAACCAAAACGCGGGCTTATACTGTTCCCCTAAATCCTCACCAATCAACTCTTTTGCCAATTGATAAAAAGATGGCTCTAATTTTTTAAAAGCAACTAAGTTATCAATAAGCGGCTTATTCTGATGTTTATTGGCTACACATAAATCCCACATGGCAGGTAGAACAGCGATAAGTGGCAAATTAAATTTTTCTGCTACATCTTTCGGACGACTTTTTAATGGAGTGGTTCTACTATGAATAAGTTTGATTGGAAGCTGATACTTGTCTATTAAAGTATTACTAATAAATTCTTTCCAATCTAATTGTCGATCGAAATCATCATCAACAAAAACCCATAATTCATCTAAATGAGGAAGAGAGTCTAGTGTTGCTGCGTCCATTTCACCAGTCGGTAAATCAACCATAACAAATTTGGTTCTTTTCACCGCTAAAAAATAGTTATTGGTGAATTCTTTATCTCTTTTATAGGTTAAATCTTTAATCCCTAAAGGAAACCATCTAACCCCACGATACATCCATAAAGACTTATTATTTGGTTCTGTTGTTGTATGGAAATTTTCAATTAGGGATACCCAATTGTCCGGCTTGGAACCAAACCGTTCTAGTATTTTCAAATGATGTTGATTTTTCTTTGGTACCTCAACCACGGCTATAGGTGCTTCAAATTGTTGAAGATAGATAGCAAAATCAACAAGGAAGGTAGTAACACCAGCTGATAAAGGAGCCCATAGACCGACTGTTTTTTTATTCTTATATGTGACAAGGTCCATCGCCTCGCCTATACCGAGTGCTTTCTCAGTCAAAGAACTATTCTTTTTCCCACCTTTAGATTCCTGAATTTTTGAAGCCTTTGTTTTTTCTGTAGTGTATTCTGTCGAGTCTTCTTCAACCACTGTCTTTTCAGCTTCAACTGACTCCATGTTAATTGGTGTCTGACCAACTTGTGGTTCTACTTCGTCGTTGGTAACTGAAGTTTCATTCTCAGCCTCATCAATGTTAACGATTTCTGGTTTCTTATTCTCACTAATTTTGTTTTCTTCAATTTCCCTTTTATTAGAATCCTCTTTTGATTCCTCAACGGCTTGGTTAGCAAGTGGATCTTTTACTTCTATCCGCTCTTGGTTAGAAACAATCGGTTTGTCATCATTCTTTTTTAACTCGCTATTTTTGGGGGATGGTAAAATTCCTTGTCGCTTGTCGTATTTTAAATCATTAAACTTTGACATCCGTATTTTAAATACTAAATCACTAGAACTTATACAAATAACAATGTTTGAATGGTTTGTTTTAATCTGGTTGGAGGGATCTAGAATCATTACCTTTCCGCTTAATTCAGTTTGTTCGAGAACTTTCACATCTACGAGGTCACAGCTTACTATACAGAGGACAAATGGAGAACGTAAGGCTGCCATTACTTCGCTCTTTGATTGAAGAGAAACAATCGGAATACCTGGTTCAATAGATTTAATTAAATCTTGTATTTCTTTACTATCCTTCTCAGAAGTCGCTAAAAATATCTTTCTCATACATCTCTTTCTCCCGCTTCAAAAAGTCATTAATTCGAGCTCGAAATTGAACGGACAGTGGGAGTTCACCTCTTTCAATCTGTCCAAGATAACTCGTACTGACACCTACTGCCTTTGCAAATTGATATTGTGATAGGTTTAAGCGTTTACGAAGGATAATTAATCTTTCTATATCGTCTTCAATTTCAATCTCATTAAGTCTATATACCGTTAACATAAGAATCTCCTTTCTATGTAAATGAATAAAAAAAGACCGCAAAACTCCCCCTTATATTAAGGGAGAATTGAGCGGTCATCGCTTTAATTAATTGAATTATAGACCTATTATACCATATTAACCCTTAAATTAAAGAGGTATTTCCTTACTTTTTAGGTTAGTTCGGTATCGCCAATTAAATTCATATCTGTTCTCTTCACAATCTATCAAAGGCATTAAGCCCTTACGAACCATTGCTGTTAGTGAATTATATCACTTCCCTTATATGTCAGCTCTAATCTGTTCCATAACTAAGTTTATGTAAGATGTTCTACCACTTTTTATGAACATATTGGTAACTATATAAAAACAGGTAGGAAAATAGTCCTCAACCGAAGAATTTCTCTTTAAATCTAACTGATGGAGGGTGAACTATGGATTACGATGATTTAGTTTTGTACAAAGGAAAGAAGTATACAATATTTCATAATTACCACAACGGTAATTATGAGATTCGGAGCCTGAATGCTAACATAGTTGATTACGTCCTAGTCCATGAGTCAGAACTTCAAATATTGGTTAGAGTCCTCCCTTAGATAGATAGGAGGGGTCCTTCTAAAAACATCTAAAAGGCAGTTCATTCGATTTTGATACAAACTGCCTTTGTGGTTGTTTTATTTAAGACACACGACTATGAAGTATAAAGATTATTAGATTGACTTAAATTAATCCCCTTCTATTGTCTATTCTTTCAATCAATTGTATAATATCGGCATAACCTTTTTTCTTTTTTGATTTTTTGGCAATCCTTTTGTTGGGATTAGCGGATTCTATTAAACTATAAGCAGCCTTTGAGGTTGATGGAATACATGAAGTGGCATATTATTTATGCTTATTTCTGTAAAACTATCAATTCTCAAAGGCTTTTTTGCGTTTAAAAAACAATAAGTCACGAGGTGTAGAGGTTATCTATAAAATGTTAAGGGGCTGTTTTTATGTTAAAAAAGGATTGTACGATGGAAGAAGTTATGGAGAAGTTACAAGCGCCATTTCCTTCTAAGGACATTGAGTGGAGAGTTAGTCGTAGTGGGATTTCAGCAAAAGGACCTTGGGCGATGGTTCTAGCATATGTAGATTCTCGCGCCATTCAAAACCGTTTGGATGAAGTTTTTGGACCCGCTGGCTGGCAAAATGAATTCACTGACTTTCGAGGAGGAGTACTATGTACGATCTCATGTTTTATTGACGGTGAATGGGTAAGTAAAACTGATGGTGCTGAACCAACTAAGTTTGAGAGTTTCAAAGGAGGACTTAGTGGAGCCATAAAACGTGCAGGTGCACTTTGGGGAATTGGAAGATATCTCTATAACCTCACAGAAACGTATGTTGAAGTGTCATCTAGTAAACAACCTGGAGCCATTTATATCAACGACGAAAAGTCTAAGGTTAAGGGACATTGGATGCCTCCAAAACTTCCAGATTGGGCTTTACCAGAGAATGAAAGAGGAAAAGGAAATCAATCCTCTCGTTCTACTCAGAATCAAAATTACGGTAATTCCCAACCTCAGAAGCAACAAACAGGCAACGAACCATCCAAGCAACCTAAACAAAATCAGACACAATCAAATAAAAAGCAATCTGATGGATTTAACCGAATTAAGGTTCTAAATGATATTGATATGTTTTTGAAGAATACAGGCTTAATTAACAAACAAGAATGGATCATTCCATTGTTTAAACGAGTTAATCCTAACATTCAACAAAACAGCCTTTCAGAAGTTGGTAAACAAGCAACAGAACAAGAATTAGTGCTTTATTACAATGTATTAAAGCCTGTTAGTGATTTAACTTTGCTTGCTAAACACTTTAAGGTTTCATTGGAGGCTGTACTTAAGAGATATGTTCAAATACTAGTTCCTACTGTAAAGGTTGAGAGTTTATTTTCTTGCTTTACTTATGTAACCATCGACACCGTAAAGGAAGTTTCCGAAATGGTGAAGGAGGACTTACAAACAGGAGCATTACAAAGAATCGCTTAATTAGCGGAGGTATGCACAAAGAAGAGGTTTTATTCTTCTTTGTGCTTTTTTTATTTAAAAAACAAATGACTAAATATATTTGGAGGAATGAATCATGGAATTAAAAATCAACCCTACCGTACTTGGTGAAGCATTAAAGAAAGTAGAAAAGGTGGTAAACCCTAAACATAGCACTCCTATCCTGCAAGGCATATATATCGAAGTGACGAATGAAGAGATTATCTTTATTGGTTCAGATGCAAATGAAACATTTCGTTTTATGGTTGCCGTAGATGGAGAAAATGTTGAAGTGATTAAACCAGGAAGAACGGTTGTATCAAAGCAAATAACAGAAGTCTTAAAGAAGTTTAAAAAGGAAATCACCATGAAATTAAATGGACATATCCTTGCTATTGCTTCAGGACGTTCTAAGTTTGATATGAACACCTTTGACCCAGAGGAATATCCAAAGCTTCCTTCTTACGCAATTGACCAACCGACTTTTTCTTTTAAAGGAACAGAGTTTCATGCTGTTTCAAAGAAAACTGTCTTTGCTGCTGCGGAATCAGAGACAAGACCTATCCTAACGGGTGTTTGCTTAAATATGAGCGGAGATTGTATGAACTTTGTTTCAACGGACTCTCACCGGTTAGGGCAAGTGAAAACTAATTCTAACACTGGAAAAGACCTGAAATTTGTCATTCCAGCCAAATCTTTAGATAAGTTGAATAAAACATTTGATCTCGCACAAGACGTACATGTTTATTGTGAGTCAGATAATCAAATTATCTTTAGAAACGGGCCGTTGGTTTTCTATTGTCGTCTCTTAGAGGGAAATTATCCTGATACCTCTCGTCTCATTCCGAGTGAATTTAAATCGGAAATGAAAATTAATCGAAAGGTATTTTTAGAGGAGTTGGAGATTGTTCGAGGAATCGCTGTTACAACAGATAATGGGAAGAACGGAATTGTAAAGCTACATGTGAATGGAGCAGCTACAATTTCTTCACACACCGCTCAAACAGGAAAAGGACAATCAGTTGTTGAGTACGAAAGCATTGAAGGTGAAGAGACCGAGTATGATATCTCCTTTTCAGCAAAGTACTTAATTGACGCTCTTAAGGCGATTGATGATGATTTTGTGTTCTTTAAGTATCAAGGGAATATGAGACCATTCTTAGTCACTCCTTGTGAATCAACAGTTGATGAATTGCAATTGATCCTACCTGTTAGAACGTACTAATCCAAGAGAAGAATAAAAAACATTAAAGTGAGCGTTGCTATCATTGCACGCTCCTTTTCATTGGGAGGAATAACATGAGTACCTTTAAATTTGACCGTTTTACTCAGATAGTCGAAGAGAAGAAAGTAGAAGTGTTACATCAAAGGAACGAGCAGAATTATGTATTAATGGTCATTCAACAAGGTTTGCCTATAAATGATATTAATTGGAGTGCCTTTGGAAGAGCTCACATTATGGATGTGATGGAGGAATTAGAAGATGCGATAACAGATGAAAATGAGGATGGTGAGCTATGTTTGAACCCTTACCACCCTTATACTCAAATGTTCATGATTTCCAATAAAATTAGCGGTTTGGTTGATGTTCAGAAGGTAAGGCCAACATCTCCCTTTCCGTTTATTTAGGAGGTTCATGATGCAAACAAGAGATGATCTTTATCAGCATCAATATTCATTAAATACCCTAATGCTATTAAAAGTAGCATACGATGCGGGCATAAACATGAACGTCTTTTCTGACTACGCAATCGGTAGTAGCTTTGAAGATTACAATGATTTATCTATCTTCTTATGTGCAATTAGAGAGATAGTGGAGATTTGTGAAATGTACTCAAATTATGACAAGGACGATGAAGAAGACATTAAATATTGGTGTAATCAAGCCGGTTATAGCAACCATTTGTACAGTACCACCAATATCATTGTCTTACTTGATGATCAAATCAAGGAATTCGAGAATCGGGGTTTTGGTGGAGGATATAACATAAATCAATGGTACGTAGGATATGGCGAAATTGTTCATTTTGATAAGGGCATACTCATCGCCTATGACGAAGAAGATGGCGCTGTTGATTGGGCAGATCCACTTTGTATCATTTGTGAAGATATATTGGCAAAGATTTCAGTTGAGGAGAGTGAAAGTTATGAAATGGCAGTTTGAATTATCAGATTGTCCAACAAACACGAATTATCCTATCGTGGCTTACCAAGTTAACGATAGCGGAGTAAAAAAAGGTCCGTTTCATATAGGTATTGAGGATTTCATCAAAGCTCTTCAATCTCAGCCAGATAATTTATTAGATGCTGATGGAGCAAGATTGGATGAACTTAGTACACCTGCCCTTCCTATAGGTACCATTCGATATTCAGCAAATGAATCTCGTTCTAGACAGAGGGTAACTATGGAGATTCCTCAGAAACAATGGGATATCCGATATGGGAATGATATGAACGAATTTTTTACAATTGGTTTCCCACGAATGATTGTTCAGTATCTAGTGATCACTCATGGAACAACACAAGTCATTAGGGAAATGAGGATATATGCTGCTCTGAATGATGGAAAGCCTATAACAGATAATACACCACTTTATACCTTCCCCTACCCGAATGTAGGAAAGGAAAATGCCATTGTCTGTTGGGGCCAAAATCAACGTTTAGAGGTGGAATCTTTAGTAGACCTAGAGCATTCCTTCCGTTGGTTTGTTTCAGCTCCATTCAATGAAGATCATGGAGTAAGAACAACATTAGGGATTAGCAATTTTCGGAAACTTATAGACAAGATTGAGGACAAGCCGTTTGATGACGAATGGCTGGTGCAATCTAAAAAGACATATGGAGAGTTATTTTTTAATTAATTTAAAACATACCTAGAGGAGAGATTTTATTATGACAAAAGTTAACTTAGAGCAAACGGATATCTTTAGCATGTTTGATATTGTGGACGAGGTAGCAGAACAGAAAAAGCGTGAAGATGAGGAGCGTAGACAGAAAGCGGAAGCTCTTAGAAAGAAGATGGACCTAGCTAAACAAGCTAGCCCAACTACACCTTCGGCAACACCCGCTTCTAAACCAGAGCCAGAAAAATTCGATGTGAATGAAGATACAGTTATACGCCATTACGGTGAATCGATTGAAATCACATCGTACTTTACGACAGAAGAACTTGCAGAAGGTCTTTTAGTTAAGAAAAAAGAAGGCGAAGATGAGCGCAAACCTCTTGATGGAGAAATGCTACGCAAACGTATGGAGAAGGATTATCCGGAAATGGTGAAAGAGCATACGGAAGTCGTATTCTTAAAATCTAAGAATCTCGTAATCGTTACGCAGAAAGCAAAGAAAAAAGGATCAGATTGTATGGAGGAATCGTTGTCTTATGACAGCGGTTCTTCTTTTTCTGCTTTTCCTTTCCCTCGAATTCCTTTTACTGTACTAAGAGATTTTGTTGCAGTAGCAAGATTTTATGGGGAGGTAGAGTTAGAAATACATGCAGATATTTATTTACAAGATGGAAAGTACTTTTTAGACTTCCCGCAACAATATGTAAATCAATATTGGGTCCAAGTGATTGAAAGCTCAGAGGACATTATTAAGAGAGTAGAGGACGCGGTAAAGGTGTTAGAAATCCATTCTCATCATAATATGCAATCTATCCCCTCTTCTCAAGACAATCAGTCTGAGAGAGTGCCAGGACGCTATTATGCCATTGTAGGAAATACTCATAAGTTTTTCCCAGACATAACAGCTAGAAAATATATCTCCAATGAGTATGGTTATAGAAACCTAGAACCTGAAGAAATCTTTGAGAATCCGTTTCATAAAATTCCCGCATTTAAGGAAAATGCGATTGAGGTGTGTCTATAATGACTATAAATATATTAAAAGCAGCTAAGCATAATTGGTACGATTATAAGGAGTTGTTCCCTTTTATCGTGTTGATTGGGACGGGCGGCACAGGCGGTTATTTGGTTCAACATATCGCTCAACTTCTTGGAACTTCAAAACAGAAGGCAGCCTTTGTGATTGCAGATCCAGACACTATTGAACCTAAGAACTTAGGTAATCAGTTGTTTTTGGAAAATGAAGTAGGTCTTAAAAAAGCAGATGTCCTCGCAAGTCGTTATTCGGCTGCGTATGGCCTTGACATTGGGGCGTATAGTGATTCTTTTGTTGAAGATACAAAACAGCTCAGAAGCCTATTTTCAACGGAATACATGGACACGAATATCAATCATAGCAATACACTTATCCTTCCAATTGTTATTGGATGTGTAGATAATAACTTTAGTCGTAAGATCATGTATGATTTTTTCAAATCGACTAGATGTATCTATATTGATAGCGGAAACGAAAGTGTAACTGTTCCTTCCGATTGGAGAACACGTCCTCAAACACAATGGACTGAAGAGGAACATCAGGCATATAAAGAAAGCGGTTGGAGTGGACAAGTAGTTACTGGTGTTAACCTGAATTTATTCAAGCAAGAATGTGTAGCAGAAGCTTTTCCAGACGTTTTAGAGGATGATGATGAGGTACGGCCGAGTGAATTATCATGTACTGATTTATCAGCTTCTGACCCTCAGAGATTAATCGTTAATAAGCTTGCTGCGTTAGCTATTACTAATATATTAACTCAAATAGTCGAGGAAAAATCAGTAGGTAGTCATATTACTTTTTTTCATGCGAAACGTGGCTACATGAGGGCAACTGATGTACAAAAAGCGAATAGTTAAATAGAATATAACTTCAGATGAGTCAAAAAAAATAAAGTGTTCACCATAGAAGAAAAAGGATAGATGATCAGGAATAATACCTGTACTCATCCATCCTTTTTTTGTTTAAGTGGTCATTGATTTGACTCCTGTTTAATTAAATTGAAAATAATCAACAACACTTGAAGCAGTAATCACAATGTTCTTTCTTTCAACTTCATTCATCACCATTAATCTTACAGCTACACTATTAATAATAGATTCCTGTTGATTTGTGTTGACTTGATTTTTAAGACTAACATTTAAAAAGTACATTATTTGTTCTTCTTCTCTATTCATGCGAAGTACAGTCACTTCACCAATCTTTTCTAGACCTCTATAATCAGAATTAATGATTTCCCATACCTCACTATTATCATTGATGGCTATTAGTGTTAAATAGGACTGGGGATCGATGTAGGAAACATCGTCTATATTTGCTAAAATCCCTCTGAATTGAGGTGTATATGATTCTATATCTCTCTTATTAGCTTCATCTTTAAATGCCCATTTAGTCCCTAAAGAAGCCGTATTTAAAGAGATATCCATCAACAAGGGGTAAACATCCTCGTACTCCATAACTAGCCAAGAAGTGAGCTCTCTTAACGCGTCATTTGTAATGATTTCTTCAATACTATTATTTGTAACTGTTCGAAGCATATCAGGAATTTGTTGAGATATCATACCTTCCGCTTGACGGAAAAAGTCATCTTCAAATTGAGAATCTCCATTTATTATCTCTAACCCCATATAATAACCGTTAGTGATTTGCGACTTAATACTAGCAAATAACATCTCCTCCATTTTCTCGTGTTGAGCTTCCTTTACGACCAGCACCAGTTTAGATTTATAGTATTCAAATATGGTAGCAATGTCCTGGTTAAAATCCTGATTGTTTTGGAAATGTGCCTTTAATTTTTGTTGCATATATTCATATAAGTTATTTTCTGTAGTCATTGTCATGTAATTTCCCCATTTCTATTCTGTTGTTGTTTCTTCTTTAATTTGATTTAAATCAGTACCTAATAAATATGGAGGCGCTGGACTATCATCTTCATATTTCCATACTCCGTTTTCTTTTTTAATCGTAGTGATGAAATACTCCTCACCGTTTGTAGTGACTACTTTTCGATAAAAATTACCTTCTCTCTTCATACGATCGAAGGAGAGATTAGTTAGTGTATAAGAGTCACCTGTAATGTTTTGTTTCTTAAATGATTCTTGAATACTAGTAAAAATGGCAATCGTATCTTTTTCACTTGGTAATTCAGATTTAACCCTTTCACTCCCATGCTGAAGGAGAAAATCATAGTATTTTTTCGCATCTATTTGAGATAGATAGAAGTTATAAAGGACTTGAGATGCGTATTTTGAGAATTCAGTAGCATCTTCATATTGATCTTTTGTTTCAACCTCAATATTTGAGACTTCCTCAAGAACATCTAAATCATTTTCTAAAATGACTTCATCCAAAGGTTTCTCCATTTTTTTGTAGACCTCATACTTTTCCTTATCACTAAGTTGTGAAGCTGCTTCTGCTTTTTCTTTTTCTGCTTTGACTTGTTCTACTCTCTTTGCTTCTTCTTCAAATCTACTGTCACTACATGCTGATAATAGGAATGAAACGGATATAACCGCTGGAATAATTGGGAATTTCATTATTTCACTCCTTCCATTAATTTTTTCTTCTCTTTATCAGTAAGAAAGTTAATTAACTCAGCGCTATGTATTGCTGGTAAATCATTAATGCAATTTAAGACAAAGTTTGGAATATTAGCGATCTTTATTTGGTTAGTTCCAGGAACAACCGGAACCTGTAAGTGTTGTTCCATGCAGTATGCAAGTGTTTTAATGTGCTCTTTCTCAACTGTAGTAGGAATGGAGATAGTTTCGAGCTTCCTCTCTCCAAAGAGATTAATACACAATACAATAGATTTTAGATTAAGAAGTTTTGGATCCATGATAAAACTAAATATTTTGTTTCCATCTTTAAACCATTGTGGATATAAAGTTTCCAATACAGAATGCGAGTGGAGGTACAGTTGCCCTCTTTTTGAGTTAATATCCATAAAATCTGTTAATTGCTCATTTTTTATGGTTTCTGATAAATACCAAGACTTTTTTCTATCGAAAGGAACAGTCAAGGACCTTTCTATTCCTGCTCTTACTCCAAATTCCCCTTCTCCTATTAGTAAGGCAGTGGCCAGATCATGAAGGTTTTTGGTCTTCTTGTTTTTCACTTCCACGACTCCCTTTTAAAAACAAAAAAAAGAAGTGCCTAAGAGAACCTATCTCATTTCTGATAGGTAATTCTTGGGCACTTCCCATTTACGTTTATATTGTTGCTCCAATTATACACTAAGTTCGTTTTTTTCTTCAAGGTCTTTTTGGTGAGCACCTGAAGTAAGCATCTTAACAAAGTTTGATGTAGTCATTTCTTCAATACCCAATTCTTTTGCTATCTGCTGAATAGGTAACTTTTTCATATATAGATCATAGGCAATTGCCCTACGAATAACTAATAGGTTTAATGGCTTTTTATCAGAAAGGAAATCTTGGGATATATACCTTAAATGATTTAGAATTGACATTACTTCAATTGGGCCACCGATATCCGAACCGTGAGGCTTAGTTGTAAAGACATATTCAGAGTCATTGAATAATGTTTCATAGTAATACTCCAAGAAATAAGAAGCTTCTTTATCTAGCAAGGTGATTTTTCGATTCTTTAGATTGATGTCTACCTGATCCTTAAATGTATGGTCAATAACATCCTTTTTCTTAAAACGGAAATCAGCTGTCTTTAAGCCTTTTGCAGCTAGAATAAATAAGGCTTTCCTTAGTTTAGAGTAATCACTGTTAGATAAAACCTTATCCACTAACCTTGAAATTACCTCATAAGATATTTCCACTACAGGTTTTTCTTTAACAGCGTATCTTTTAATCTTTACTGTTGGATCAATTGGCACTATGTTATTTTCCCAAAAGTAGTGAAACATAGTTTTAATAATCGCCAATTCCTTATTAACTGTTGAAATACTCTTATCTTTATCTATCTGTCCATCTAAATATTGCTTAATATCTAATGGGTTTATTTCATGGGGGTCTTTGCTGTCTGGATATAACTGATTGATAAATACAAAAAATTGACTAACAACCCGTTCGTAACTTCTTATGGTTTCATCACTATATCCCTTTTGTTCAATAGACCGTATAAATCCGTAAGGCATATCCAAACCTCCCCTCCTTTAAAATGATTATATAACAATTTTACGATTGTATGTTCGTTATTACCTACATTCTTCCAAAATTATTTGCCTCAATTCTCTTTTCAATGTTGTTTTGATAACTAGCTTGAAGTAGAATCACCTTAACGACTTAATCCTTTGTTCATAAATATTTACGGTACAAATGTACCCTCAAATGAATATATAGAAAAGGTTGACGTAGCTAAGGAAATAACACACCCCTGCAACTTATTCAATAAAAATCAAATAAAAAAGCCTTAATCTGGTGAAATTTCACGAGATTAAGGCTTTTTAAATTTCTAGATTCATATATTAATTTGCAAATGTAAGTATGATCGCAGCTAGGAGGGTTACTGTTGCGACTCCTACAACTGTAGTATCTATTTTTTCCATAGTTTTATCTTTAAATAATAGGAACATGTCGCCCCACCCCACTCTATTGATTGATTATAGTATAAAACATACGTTCGTAATAATCAATCATTAATTTGTATAAGATTGTTATTTTTACTATTATCTTCATCAACTTGCTCTAATTCCAACTGAGCTTTTGAAAATTCCTCTTTTTCTAACAATAATTTCTCATTAAGCTTCTCTTTTTTCTTCAACAACTCATTCATTTCTTCTTTATGAATTGCAATTTGCTGGGTGATTTCTTCTTCCATTTTTTCTTTTAAACCTTTTTCTATCTCGCTAGACATTTGTTCTACGTCTACTTCATCGGCTTTTTTGAAAAGATCAAAAAAAGATGGCTTCTTTATACTTTTCTTTAAGGAAGTAGCTAATAGCTTACTATGTTTATCCTCTAAATAGCGCATCTTTGCATCCGACTGAATTTGATGGATTAGTGTTTTCTTAGATTCAACTAATCTATCTATATTTGCAATGTCACTTTCATATTTAAAGATCCGAGTAATTGCATTTTGTAGGATTAAACTCTTTTCTACTCTTTGTAATCTAGATTCAAGCACCTGTCTTTGAAGATCGGGGATTTCCAGACCAGCTGCAACCTCTCGATAAGCAGATTGACTATCTCGATTTAGAATTTTGGGATTTCCAACTGAAACTGAAGGTTCCCAACCTAACTCAGCTAAAAGATCAACAGTGGTTCTCCCCACTTTTTCCATTAGGATGAAAATGATATGTAACCGAAATATACTTTTATAATCTAATCTATAATACTTCCCGTATTTTTCAGGTTGAATGTAATTGATTAAGTCTGAACGAAAATGATTTCTTATTGTTGAATCAGAACGCTCTATAATTTTCCCTGCATCTACTGTGCTATATGTAACATCCTCGTGCATAGACAATATTCCAGGAGTAAACAAAGCATCTTCAAGACCTTCAATTACTACCCTTCTATAAAGTCTATCATCCTTAGCTTCTTCAAGCAGCAATTCCTTAATGTCTCTGGTTTTACTCATATTTACACCTCCTGATTGTGGATTTCTACAGTAACTATTCAAAATACTACACTTTGACTACAGAAAAATCAATAGAAACCTTGATATAACAAGCGTTAAGCTACCGCGGACAACTTATAGCGGAAAAATCAGAAGGCGCAAACGACTTTTAGCGATTGAAATCTAACTCAAGCAATTACGTTAATGAATGTAAGATTAATAAATCACCCACGTAAAAACGATTCAATTATGTTCTTGAATTTAATGTAACGTAAACGCTATAAGTTGTCCGTTGACAGATAACGCTTGTAATACCGATAAATAATAGAGAAGCAGTCGATTTTGAATGAAGTTGAACGCTGATTTCGTTTGAATTTACCTGAATGAAAGATATTTTATAGGATTCATATTATATTTTCTTTGTGTGCAGTATATTATTCAAGTTGAAATTCAATCACCAACGTAATCATTAATCGTTTTTGTAAGTGAATGAACTTGATTTATAACGCTACGAGTCGTTTGTGGTGAGTTAACGCTTGTTATAATAAGGCTTCCAGGTAACGGACGTACTTGATCGAGTGTGATTGAATTGGCTTGATGATTTTTTTGAACTTCAATCTAATCTTTAATGATTAATAAAATTAGTGATTCTTATGGGTGGAATCTAATGTAAGCCTTGTTGTGTTTTTCGTATTTGTGTGCGAATGAATTCGTGCGAGTGATTCCGCTATAAGTCGTCCGAGGTACGGTAGCGCCTTAAACATCAACGTTTCTGTGGTTTTGGAAGCTCTTATGGAAGGAGACATTCCAATGCAATAATTGTCGATTGTAATTCATTCTAGACAACAGGTATATTTGGTAGAATCTAAGTGAAGGAGGACTTTATATGAAATACATACTATTTTTCTGCCTTTCTTGTTCTTTATTACTAACTTCTTGTTCTAAAAAAGATACAGAGGTGGAAGGGAAAACTAAGGAGGAAGTTACTGAAGAGGTGAAACTTTTACTTGAAAAAGGACAGTATAATAACGCAGAATCTTTAACTCGTGATACTAGAGGTGAGACGGAAAATACTAGTGAAATTGAATACTATAATAGACTTTATGACTTTATTGGTTTAAAGGAACTATATGATCAGAAACGCTATCCTACGCTAATAGAGAATTATATCGATTCTCCGATTAAGGATAACCTGCTACAAAAGGACATAATTGAAATGCTAAAATATTCTTTTGAAGTACTTATTGACAAGGAAAGGCATGTATTAGCAACTAAACTCTATAACTCACTAGACATAGAATCCAAATCGGATTTAGGAGAACTTAATGATAAACTACAGGAAATAGCACTAAGCGTAAAGGAACTAGAAAAAAACAAACAAGAACAGGTCAGAGAAACATCCTCCAAATCTAAAATTGAACAGTACCTCCAATACATGAAAGAAGGAAACTATTCAAAAATCTCTTTAGACAGCGCTTCAAATCTATCAAACTTCGGCAAAAACTTTTACCATCTGAGTATCGCGTATGATTATTTTTATAATGACAGCAGTATTAATTATATCCAAGGACAAGATTCCTTACCGGAAATATCCTTGAATGCTATTACAGAGCCCCTTCCAGAAGTACAGCCTTATATTGACCAGTTAAGAGTTGAAATTAATAACAAAAAACAACCATCTAAAAATTTTGGGGTCAAAATCGGTATGACTAAAGATGAAGTCTTAAATTCATCCTGGGGCAAACCAGATTCAATTAACACAACAACCTCAGTATATGGAAATAGTGAGCAATGGGTTTACGGGAACGGAAATTATTTGTACTTTGAAAATGAGGTTTTGGTTACTATTCAAAATTAATGATCCTTCCTATGAAAATTATTCTGAATATATAGGAAAACTGAATATCACACTCAACTGCGTTCGATTGGATAATCTTAGGTTTAGGTTGAGATTGAATGGAGATTAACGTTAAGTAGCGTTTGCGCTATGGGTCGTCCGTGGAGCGTTAACGCTTGGTATAACAGCATTTTCTATGGTTAAACTCAATTTTGAAATTGAGTTATTCATATCTTAAAAACATCATCTAGATACACTGGTTAACGCAATTGATTGGAATAAAAAAGAGGAACTAACAATGATCGTTATAATATGGTACCTGTAGTAAGGACACTTGAAAAAGAGTGTTTTATCTACAGGTATTTTTTTATATACTAGAATTTCAACATATGGGGAATTAGGGGACGTCATGAGTAAAATAACATTTACAA
>NZ_JBRKCV010000018.1:0-99211 GCF_052983275.1 Robertmurraya sp. GLU-23 | reverse complement strand
AGATGAGATTTCCCATAGCGCAAGCTAGTAAGATCCCTGAAAGATGATCAGGTTGATAGGTCAGAGGTGGAAGCGCGGCGACGTGTGGAGCTGACTGATACTAATCGATCGAGGACTTAACCAAATTTAAGATGAAACGTATTTCTTCTTCTTCATTCATTATCTAGTTTTGAAGGAATGATTCCTTCAATTGAATACTGGTCTAGTGGCGATAGCGAAAAGGTCACACCCGTTCCCATACCGAACACGGAAGTTAAGCTTTTCAGCGCCGATGGTAGTTGAGGGTTTCCCTCTGTGAGAGTAGGACGTCGCTAGGCTGTATTACAGATTTAATTATTATTGTCGCGGGGTGGAGCAGTCTGGTAGCTCGTCGGGCTCATAACCCGAAGGTCGCAGGTTCAAATCCTGTCCCCGCAATCAATTGATCTTCAAGGAAACTTGAAGATACCCTGGTCCCGTGGTGTAGCGGTTAACATGCCTGCCTGTCACGCAGGAGATCGCCGGTTCGATCCCGGTCGGGACCGCCATTTTCATATTTTAGTAGAAGCAAACGAACCAAAATGGATTCGTTTTTTTGTTTTTATAGAGATTTTTTAATGAAAGACGATATTTATGGCTAAAATGGAATGAAAACAGTGTAGAACACAGTTGCGCACACTCAAATATCGATAAAAATGAATGTTGTTGTGTATTTACTTGCGATTCTCGAGATATATTTGCGATTCTGGAAATTTATTTGCGATTCTCGAGATATATTTGCGATCCCAACCATATAAATGCGATTCACAATATTTACTTGCGATCTCAACCCAACCCAATACACTGTCCACAAACTAAACAAAAATCAATCGCACACTAAAAACTACATACAAAACCAAGCTTTTTTGCTCATTTTTTTAAAATCATGTACACTTATAAGAGACTAGCCTTAGGATCCTGTCCTAAGGCTTTTTTATAAAAGAATTGGGTGATTAATTCAATGATCGAATACATAGTAAGAACAAACAGTACGGAAGAGACTTTACAATTTTCAAAGGAACTTGCACAGAAGCTTCAACCAGGAGATGTGATTACATTAGAGGGGGATCTTGGTGCAGGAAAGACAACTTTTACTAAAGGACTCGCAGTGGGGCTTGATATTAACAAAAATGTAAGTAGCCCGACTTTTACAATTATAAAAGAATATAACGGAAGACTCCCTCTTTATCATATGGATGTGTACCGCTTAGAGGATTCCTATGAAGACTTAGGCTTTGATGAATATTTTGAAGGTCAGGGAGTAACGGTTGTGGAGTGGGCTCATTTAATTGAAGAGCAACTACCAAACGAGCTTCTACAAATAAAAATTACTCATGGTGAAGAGAATTCTCGGAGCTTAACGATAACACCAAAAGGAAAACGATATGAAATGCTTTGTAAGGAGCTATTTGTCTAATGAAAGTACTAGCGATAGATACATCAAATTATCCACTGGGTATTTCCTTAATTGATGACCAGCAAGTGATTGGGGAGTATATAACCAATATTAAAAAGAATCATTCGGTCCGTGTGATGCCAGCGATTGAAAACCTATGCAGGGAATGTGACATTAAACCAACAGACCTAGAAAAAATCGTAGTCGCAGAAGGTCCTGGTTCCTATACTGGTGTTCGTATAGGAGTAACGATTGCGAAAACATTGGCGTGGACGTTACAAATTCCGCTTGTTGGGGTTTCAAGCATAGAAGTGTTAGCATCATCAGCGGCACGCTACTTCCCAGGTTATGTGGCTCCACTATTTGACGCTAGAAGAGGACAAGTCTATACCGGCCTGTATCGCTTCCAAAATGGCACACTCGAGACAGTTAAAAAAGACCAACTGGTGTTAGCTGCAGATTGGGCGGAGCGCTTAAAGGAGATGCCTGATCCTGTTTTGTTTGTTGGGAATGATCTTCCGATGCACAAGGAAGTATTAGCAAACATAATGGGAGATCAAGCAAGATTTGCTCATTACACAGAACATAATCCACGTCCTGGAGAGCTAGCTCAATTAGGGATCAATCGTGAACCAGTAGATGTACACACCTTTGTACCAAATTATATTCGATTAGCTGAAGCTGAAGCGAAATGGATAGAAGGGAAGAAAGAAAATGATGCAAAATGAAGAGACTCACTCTTTAACGGATTCCTTTGTGTTTCGATATTTGAAGGAAGAAGATATTGATCAAATCTTAAAAATTGAGGAACTTTCATTTGCAACCCCTTGGACTAGGCAATCATTTGAAAATGAGCTGAAATTAAATCAATTCGCTGTCTATCTTGTTTTAGAAAAGGAAGGTCAAATTCTAGGGTATTGTGGAATGTGGCTGATTGTTGATGAGGCACATATTACAAACATAGCAGTCTTACCTGAATTTCGTGGGCAAAAGCTTGGAGAAGCAATCCTTCGTATGATCATGGAGGTTGCAAAGAAGAAGGGTGCAAAGACGATGACACTTGAGGTACGTATTTCGAACACAGTGGCACAATCTTTGTACCGTAAGCTCGGCTTTATGAACGGTGGAATACGAAAGAACTATTATACTGATAATTATGAGGATGCATTAGTCATGTGGGTGACATTATGAGTGAAAAAAACCAATATATATTAGGTATCGAAACAAGCTGTGATGAAACAGCTGTTGCCATTGTAAAAGATGGACATGAAATTATAGCAAATATCGTTGCTTCACAAATTGAAAGCCATAAGCGCTTCGGCGGAGTGGTTCCTGAGATTGCTTCTCGTCATCATGTGGAGCAAATCACGATTGTCATAGAAGAAGCGATGAGAGTGGCTGAATTACAGTTTTCAGATATTGATGCGATTGCTGTAACGGAGGGGCCAGGGCTTGTCGGTGCCTTATTAATAGGGGTAAACGCAGCCAAGGCGCTGAGCTTTGCTCATGGTATTCCTCTAGTAGGAATCCACCATATCGCTGGTCATATTTATGCAAATCGGTTGATAAAGGAAATGGATTTTCCACTACTCTCTTTAGTTGTTTCTGGTGGACATACTGAGCTCGTTTATATGAAGGAACATGGCCATTTTGAGGTAATTGGGGAAACAAGAGACGATGCAGCAGGTGAAGCGTACGATAAAGTAGCTAGGACGTTAAAAATGCCCTATCCAGGTGGACCACATATTGACAGATTAGCCGCTGTTGGCTCACCCGTTATTGATTTACCGAGAGCCTGGTTAGAGGAAGGGTCATATGATTTTAGCTTTAGTGGATTAAAATCAGCAGTTATCAACACCGTCCACAATGCAGAGCAACGGGGAGAAATCATTGCACCTGAAGACCTTGCAGCAAGTTTTCAACAAAGTGTAATCGATGTGTTGGTAACTAAGACGGTACGTGCGGCCAAGCAACATTCAGTGAAGCAAGTGTTATTAGCAGGAGGAGTGGCTGCTAATAAAGGACTGCGTAGCGCACTAGAGAGAGAGTTCGCTGCTATTGAAGGCGTAGAATTAATTATTCCTCCACTTTCTTTATGCACAGATAACGCAGCCATGATTGCTGCTGCTGGAAGTATCATGTATGAAAAAGGACAAAGAAGTGACTTTACCTTAAATGCAAATCCAGGATTAGACCTATCTATCCACAACACATAACTGTAGGAAAAAGTCCCTATCACGTGATAGGGGCTATTTTTTGTGTATAAACACTGTTTCGACAAGTTTCACTGTGTATAATGTGGATAAAATAAACTAAAATTGTGGATAATGTGGAAAACCCTGTGGAAAGCACATATAAAAACAATTTAGCTGTGAACAAAATTGTGGAAAAGAAAAACCGGGATAGATTTATTCTCCCGGTTCTTTTTGCTTATTCAGCCAGTTCACTCCATTCTTCTAGTAACTCATCTAACTGGAGTTTGGCTGTTTCCGTTTCTTCATTAATTTTGACCACTCTTTCGTGGTCTTGAAAAATTTCTGGATCACAAAGCAGTGTATTATTTTTTTCAATCGTTGCTTCGAGCTGTTCAATCAATCCTTCTATTTCTTCGATGCGTCGTTTTCGTTGACGCTCTAATTTCTTGGCTTCCTTATCGATTTGATACGTGTTTTTTTCTGGAGAAGCTACCACGGTAACTGCAGCCTTTTCTGCTTGTTCAATGGCTTTAAGTTCTTCTTGTTCAAGCTTCTTTTCCACGTAATAATCATAATCCCCAAGATACTCAACAGCAGCAGTTTTACTAAGCTCAATCACCTTTGTAGCAATGCGATTAATGAAGTATCGATCATGAGAAACAAAAAGAATTGTACCTGGATAATCCACTAGCGCGTTTTCTAATATTTCCTTACTGTCCAAGTCCAAATGGTTGGTAGGCTCATCTAGTATAAGAAGATTCGCTTTTTGCATCATGAGTTTAGCGAGTGCAAGCCGTGCTTTTTGCCCACCGCTAAGGGTAGATACGTTTTTTAACACATCGTCACCGGTAAATAGGAAATTTCCTAGGACAGTCCGGATTTCCTTTTCACTTTTAAGAGGGTATTCGTCCCAAAGCTCATTTAACACGCGCTTGTTTGAAGTCAGAGCTGCTTGTTCCTGGTCATAATAGCCAATGCTAACATTGGAACCGTAATGAACTTGTCCTTCTAACGGTTGTAACGTTCCTTGAATGGTTTTGAGTAAGGTTGATTTTCCAATCCCATTCGGTCCAACTAAGGCAACGGAATCTCCTCTAGTAATTCGGAGGGAAAGTTCTTCAGCTATTCGTTTATCATGATAGCCAACTGCTAGGGAGTGGACATTTAACACTTCATTGCCACTTTGCTTTTCAATATCAAAACCGAAGGAGGCGGACTTTTCATCTCCAAGAGGTTTGTCCATGACTTGCATTCTCTCAAGCTTCTTCCTTCTACTCTGGGCCCGCTTGGTGGTTGATGCACGAGCAAGATTCTTTTGAATAAAGTCCTGTAGCTTGGTTATTTCATCTTGTTGTTTTTCGTATTGCTTAAGATCACGCTCGTAGTTTTCGGCTTTTTGATCAAGATAAGAACTGTAGTTTCCTGAGAATTTGCTGATTTGGTTCCTAGAGATTTCGTACACTTGATTGACCACTTTATCTAAAAAGTAGCGATCATGGGATACGATTAAGATCGCACCTGTGTAGCCAGTCAGGTATTGCTCTAGCCAAGACAACGTATCAATATCTAGATGGTTGGTCGGTTCGTCCAAAATAAGAATATCAGGCTTCGTTAATAGCAGCTTCGCTAAAGCTAAACGAGTTTTCTGGCCACCACTTAAGCTATCAATTTTCGTAGTGTAATCGAAAGAGTGAAAGTTTAAGCCATGTAGGACAGAACGTATATCAGATTCGTACTGATACCCTCCATTCTCCTTAAATTCGTTTTGGAGATGGTCATATTCTTTTATTGTTCGCTCGTACAATGCAGCATTTTCAAACACGTTAGGATCAGCCATTTTTTCCTCGAGCTTACGAAGCTCTTTCTCTTGGTTCATAACCTGTTCAAAAACGGTAAGCATTTCTTCCCAAATGGATAATCCGGAGACAAGACCTGTATTCTGAGCCAAATACCCGATCGTTACATGTTTGGGCTTGATTAAATCACCTGATTCATAGGAAAGGTGACCGGCAATAATCTTGAGTAAAGTAGATTTTCCGGCCCCATTTCTGCCTACTAAGGCAATACGGTCTCTTGTTTGAACTTCTAGTTTTATATTCGATAAAATAAGGTCAGCTCCATAAGACTTGGAAAGCTGGTTCACTTGTAGTAGTATCATTGATTTCACCTCTATACTTCTACGGTTAGTGTATCGCATTCAATACGGATGAGCAATGATATGAGTTGTGAACTATGTTACAATGTTTTCACACAGAACAAGGAAAATAGTGTATGATTTTGAAAGAGGTGTATAATAGATGTCAGAGTTCACTCATTTTAATAAAGAAGGCAGAGCGAAAATGGTAGATGTGAGTGATAAGCCCGAAACCGTACGGACGGCTATTGCCCATTCTAGTATCACAGTCAATCAAGAGATATATGATCGTATTACACATAACCAAATGAAAAAAGGTGATGTGCTAGCAGTTGCACAGGTTGCTGCCGTTATGGCTAGTAAAAAAACATGGGATATTATTCCAATGTGCCATCCTATTCCACTTACCGGTGTCGATATTTCTTTTGATTGGGAATCAGATAACCATTGCCATACTCTACATATTTCTGCTAGTGTAAAGACAAAAGGAAATACAGGTGTAGAAATGGAAGCGTTAACAGCCGCTTCTGTTTGTGCGCTTACGGTTTATGATATGTGTAAAGCCATAGATAAAGGAATGGTAATCGGGAAAACATACCTTGTTGAAAAAACGGGTGGTAAAAACGGTGACTTCAAAAGGGAAGAGAGACTATATTAGTTAAAGATAGAAGGTAGGGGAAGAACGATGAGTAATGAATCAATGAAAATCCCACAAGCAACGGCGAAAAGGCTACCATTGTATTATCGCTTTTTAAATAGTTTACACTCATCAGGAAAACAACGAGTTTCATCAGCTGAACTAAGTGAGGCGGTGAAGGTCGATTCTGCAACGATTCGAAGAGATTTTTCATACTTTGGAGCATTAGGTAAAAAGGGATATGGTTACAATGTAAACTATTTATTATCCTTTTTCCGTAAAACACTCGACCAAGATGAGTTAACGAAGGTTGCGTTAATTGGGGTCGGGAATTTAGGGACAGCATTTTTAAATTATAATTTCTTGAAAAATAATAATACAAAAATTGCTGTTGCATTTGACGTAGTAGAAGAGAAGGTAGGCACAAAAATTGGAGAAGTGCCCGTCTATCATATGGATGATCTAGAAGAGGTTATTGAAAGAGAAGATATTCAAGTTGCGATATTAACGGTTCCAGCAACAGTTGCACAATCCATTACCGATCGAATGGTTCAAGGAACGGTGAGAGGGATTTTAAACTTTACACCGGCCCGATTAACGGTTCCATCATCCATCAGGGTTCACCATATTGATCTGGCTATTGAGTTACAGTCACTGGTGTACTTTTTAAAGCACTATTCTTCAGTGGATGAAGAAATGGTAGAGGAATAAACAACAAGCCGCCCCTTAGTGGAGCGGCTATTTCTTTTGCTGTTTCTTCATTTCTTTAATTTTAAAATGTAAAAGAATCATCCGAATGCCTGAACCAATATCAAATGTTGCTAGCAAGACTAGAAGATAGGTAAAAAACCCCCACTCTCCATTTTGCTGTAAGTCCTGAATGGCAAACACTGTGAACAGAGCACCTAAGACGATGTATATAATTCCTGAGAATAAAGGTGACTGTCTCATAAGAAGAATCCTCCAATAAAGCTTTGCATTTGTTCTGCTTGTTTGATTAATTTTTCTATGTCTTCCCTATATACGGATTGCACAAGAACAACGAATGTATTCATCGATACGTGAGCAACAATCGGAACGAGAATCCGATTGGTTTTAACATACAAATACGCAAAGGTGAATCCCATCGCGGAATAAAGTAGGGTGTGCTCGGGCTCCATATGGGCAAAAGAAAAAATGACTGAGCTAAGCAAGGCTGATATAAAAAAGTTAAATCGCTTATAAAAAGCTCCAAAAATGATCTTACGAAAGACAATTTCTTCTAATATAGGACCGATAACGGAGCTAACTACTATCATAATAGGAAAAGACTCAATGATGCGTAAAATCTGCTGCGTATTATCAGATCCTACCTCAATACCAATCAGGCGTTCAATATTCGCAGCAAAGGCTTGGGCAAATAGAGCAAGAAAGACACCTATAATGGCCCAGAGGATCGACCGACCTAAGCTGGCTCCGTTTCTTACTGCATTTGCGTTTACCATCTCATTACGTAACAGCTGCAGGACAATCACAAGTGTGATAGTAAAGCTGATAACAAGCCAAGTGACACCTGCAAACCCTTGAGAGTGATTGGTTTCAAAACCAATCATTTCTAGTACGAGAGAGGTGATAGGGACACCAATAAAGCTTGAAAGCTGCATAGCAATATAAGCAATTAATATAAACCAATATTCACGTTTCAAAACAAGTCTCCTTTTCAATCCAATATAGTTATTCTACTCGTAAACATCAGGTTGTATCAAATAAGAAGAATTATTGTCCGTATTTTAGCATTATATGGATAGAATAGGTGGAAAAGTACATACTTAGTAAGGTTGTATAATTAACAAGTTATGGGAGGACCTTTACAAAAAATTTATAAAAAAAAGCGGTTTCTCGCTTGCAAAAAAGGAAGAGATTCATTAATATAATAGTTGTGTTAGCACTCTAGTTAAGTGAGTGCTAATAATAAAATCTTACATATATTTGAGGAGGTTGTTTCACTTGTTAAAGCCACTAGGTGATCGCATTGTAATTGAGCTAGTTGAAACGGAAGAAAAAACGGCAAGCGGTATTGTACTACCAGACTCTGCTAAAGAGAAGCCTCAAGAAGGCAAAGTAGTTGCTGTCGGCACTGGCCGCGTACTTGAAAGCGGTGAGCGTGTAGCTCTTGAAGTTTCTGTGGACGACCGTATTATCTTCTCAAAATACGCTGGCACAGAAGTGAAGTATGAAGGAAAAGAGTACTTAATTCTACGTGAAAACGATATTCTTGCTATTCTTGGATAAGAGTAGAACTTTATTAATTTAAAACTAAACGAAGACAGAATAGATTGAAAAAACTCGAGGAGGGTATTTTACAATGGCTAAAGAAATTAAGTTTAGTGAAGACGCACGCCGCTCGATGCTTCGTGGGGTAGATGCACTTGCAAATGCGGTAAAAGTAACATTAGGACCAAAAGGACGTAACGTGGTTCTTGAAAAGAAATTCGGTTCACCACTTATTACAAATGATGGTGTAACGATTGCAAAAGAAATCGAACTTGAAGATGCATTCGAAAACATGGGTGCTAAGCTTGTTGCTGAAGTAGCTAGCAAAACAAATGATGTAGCTGGTGACGGTACAACTACTGCAACGGTTCTTGCTCAAGCGATGATTCGTGAAGGCTTAAAGAACGTAACAGCTGGTGCGAACCCAATGGGTATCCGTAAAGGAATGGATAAAGCTGTAGCAGTAGCGGTTGAAGAGCTACGTGCTATTTCAAAGCCAATCGAAAACAAAGCTTCTATCGCTCAAGTTGCGGCTATTTCTGCTGCTGATGATGAAGTTGGTCAATTAATCGCTGAAGCAATGGAGCGCGTTGGTAACGACGGCGTTATCACAATCGAAGAATCAAAAGGCTTCACTACTGAGCTTGATGTAGTAGAAGGTATGCAATTCGATCGTGGATATGCATCTCCATATATGGTAACGGACTCTGATAAAATGGAAGCTGTTTTAGACAATCCATTTATTTTAATTACAGATAAGAAAATTGGAAGCATCCAAGAAATCCTTCCAGTTCTAGAGCAAGTAGTACAACAAGGAAAGCCATTATTACTTGTTGCTGAGGATGTTGAAGGGGAAGCATTAGCTACATTAGTAGTGAACAAGCTTCGCGGAACATTTAATGCAGTAGCAGTTAAAGCTCCTGGTTTCGGTGACCGTCGTAAAGCTATGCTTGAAGACATTGCTATCTTAACAGGTGGTGAAGTAATCACTGAAGAGCTAGGTCGTGACCTTAAGTCTGCAACGATTCAATCTCTAGGACGCGCTTCTAAAGTTGTTGTGACAAAAGAAAACACAACAATCGTTGAAGGTGCTGGAGACTCTGCACAAATCGCAGGTCGTGTAAACCAAATCCGTGCGCAAATGGAAGAAACAACTTCTGAATTTGACCGCGAAAAATTACAAGAGCGCTTAGCTAAGTTAGCTGGCGGTGTGGCAGTTGTTAAAGTTGGTGCTGCTACTGAAACAGAATTAAAAGAGCGCAAGCTTCGTATCGAAGACGCATTGAACTCTACTCGTGCAGCTGTTGAAGAAGGTATCGTTTCTGGTGGTGGTGTTGCCCTACTTAACGTATACAACAAAGTGGCAGCTCTAGACGTTACCGGTGACGAGAAGACAGGTGTAAACATCGTATTACGTGCGATGGAAGAGCCAGTTCGTACAATCGCACACAATGCGGGTCTTGAAGGATCTGTTATCGTTGAGCGCTTAAAGCGTGAAGAAGTAGGAACAGGCTTCAACGCAGCTACTGGCGAGTGGGTAAATATGATCGAAGCTGGTATCGTTGACCCTACTAAGGTAACTCGTTCAGCACTTCAAAACGCTGGATCTGTTGCTGCAATGTTCTTAACAACTGAAGCAGTTGTTGCTGACATTAAAGAAGACACTCCTGCAATGCCTGACATGGGCGGCATGGGTGGAATGGGCGGCATGATGTAATAAGGGGTTTAAAACCTTGTTATATCAACGTCTAAAATCATAATATGATTTTCTTGTCCTCGTTTTCTATAAAACATCGAATCCATGACAAAAAAAGCTAACTATAGGAGAAGGTCTTTCATCAGTTTACTAAACTGTTGGGAGGCCTTTTCTTCCATATTGGAGGTCATGTGAGCATAGATATTCATTGTAGTATTAATGTCCGTATGTCCTAGCCGCTGTTGTATCTCTTTAATACCAACTCCAGCTTCAATCAATAATGAAGTGTGGGTATGTCTAAATGAGTGTGGAGTAATGTGGTGTCAACCCGATTTGCCAGACGGGGATTTGGGGAGCGGAATTTTACGAAGTTGCACCGCAGCTGAATGACATCATTGTGAAGAAGCATCGTTACAGCGGATTCGTTCATACTAGGCTGGAGTCCATATTGCGAACTCTTAAAATCGAAACCTTGATTTTAACAGGCGTCAGCACGAATCTTTGTGTGGAATCAACCGCCAGAGACGGGTTTATGCTTGATTATCGAATTGTGCTCATGAAAGATGCCTGTGCTGCTTTTTCGCAGGAAGAACACGATATGATCTTAAAAACCGTGGATACCTATTTTGGAATGGTGGCAGCTACGGAACAGGTTGTTTCCTTTTGGCGGATGCACACGACCCAATCTCCCCAGTTTTTGACCTAAACAGTTGATGGACAAAAAAACGTCCATGCTTATTTAGACACCCCAACAATAAAACAGTGGTAGCCTAGGATGAGAAAATAAAGTTCTAGCCTGTCGCTGTTTTATTGCTAACTTCACCAAAGAGTGGGGACTATTGCCGCATCTCATTTTCCTTTTAAAAAAAGGGTTAATCCAATATGAAAGTAGTATAAGAATATTATTAGTAGGCGATACCTACACGTGATTTTATATAATCGCTTGTTTTTATCTGTTTAAATGTAAATTCTGCTGTATCCGGTACGGATATTTTAGCTCCACCCTCCGGCAAAAAATTTCGGTCTATTCGATATTTGCCTACCCTTTCTCCATCCGGCAAGTATGTAGGACAGACAATCGTCCATTCGAGGGTTGATTGTTTGAGTATATCATAAACTTTATGATGTTCTATCGCTGCACGAGTTGACTTCTGCTTTGATTCACTTGATTGATAACGCAGAGAATTTGGTGTGATTCTACTTTGCAGAATACCTGCAGTTCCTACAGTTATTATTCGTTTTATACCTTCGTTTTCCATTGCTTCGATAATTAGTAGCATACTTTCTGATAGAGTGGTTGTCCCGTCAGTATTTAGTGAACTAATAACTACATCAATCCCTTGCATAGCACGTACGATATCATCTTTATTTAAAACATTCCCTTGAATAATGGTTAAATTTTCATTGTTTATTTGAAGCTTCTCTGGAGTGCGAACTAATACAGTAACATTATGTCTGTCATGAAGGGCAAAAGTAACTATTTGACTTCCAACTCGTCCAGTTGCACCTAAAACTAAAATATTCATAAGAATGAGGCTCCTTTTGTAAATACGAATATTTTACTATAAAAGTTATTTTATTGCCTTTTTCAACTATCCAGAAAGATAAAAGTTGTAAGCAAAGTGTTGATCTTTTTATCACTTTATTAAGGGCTACTGATGTAGCCCTTTTATATTTATAACGACAGTTTGTGAAAGAATGTACTTACCACTAAAGGGGGCGATTCTTCCATAAAGGAGATCGCTTTTTCTTATTCGACTAACGGAGCAGTTTAGTTTAATAAACTTCGCTTATTCAACGTAAAAAACCATCCACTTTTGATAGTAAATAGAGGATGGTTTTCTAAGGAATGTTCTTAATGATTTCTCTAGTAATAAATCCAATGATTATTCCAGGAAAAACAAACACTATTGGGAGCCAAACAGGACCCAATAACACTCCAAATATCATTAAGTTCGAGGAAAAAATCAATCCAACAGTTACAAAAAATGCAGTAAACACATATGGAAGAAAAGAATAAGGGTCTTTCCCTCCGCCTGCATCTTTAACTGCATCCCACATAGAGAAAAAATACAAACAAGGATAAAACATCAACCACTGATATTCAGCATGTTGTATGGCATCTCCAATTTCTCCATGAAAACTTAGAAGTATGACCTGATTAAAATTAGCTTTTACATTAATCAAAAATTCAAGTATTAATAAAACTGTGCCTTTAAAATATTTTCCGTTTAAAAACTGCCCAAACCCAGGAAGGGCGATGCTCCACAGTAGTTTTTCAAATGCACTCTTTTTCACTTATATATGCCCTGGTAACTGTTTATTACACTTCTTTAGCAATTTCTTTTCTATTAGGAGCAAGAGGCGGTTGTTCTAACCATTTATTTTGTACCATAAGGTTATACCATTTCTTTGTTACCATAAGATTTTTTAGAATAGTACCTTCATAAGCGGTCACAAGGTCTGTTCGCATGGCAGATGCTAGACCTGCTCCATGATAATTTTGTGCAGCTTGGAACAGGAAACCAATATGGTACAACATTAACTTATCGGAGAAAGGAGAGTCCGTTGAAGTTGTCACTTCTGTTTCCCAAGATTTCGGAACTGGCAAATTATCTAATTGCATTATTTTTGAAAATGATTTTATTTGTCCATCAGCCGTTTTCTCGGAATCCATTAAAAACTTCCTTACTTCTTTTGTTTGAGCGACTTGACTGAATGCGATAGAAAGGGTTTTAGCCATAATGCTTTTCTTTAGGTTGAAAGATATACTGATGATTTCTGTCGCTGCTAATTTTCTTCCTTTTCCGAAAATCCCATCTGTAAAATCTTGGCTGGAAACAAACTCTGGGTTTTTAGCTGGATAAAATAAAGGGTCTCTCTGAAAACTTCCTTTCTCAAGCAATAACTCAATGGTTTGATGATACATCTTTTTTGCATCGTTATCACTAGAATCGTAAAAATCTCTTAAATCTTTTCTAACCGATACGGCTAATGAAGTGCTGTGACCCAACAAACCATGTAATGTCATGATATGTAAATAATTCAGGCAGAATATATCCGTGAACAATCTCGGTTTATCTTTAAAAAGGTCAGATTCAGTAAATCCAATTGGAACTGGAAATCCCTCATTCTCCATAAATGTCACGATTTGTTTCTTTTGTTTTTCAAATGTATTAATAGCATCCTCAAAAATGACTTTTATCGGTTCGTCCTCAATAATAGAAACCATATATCTATTTACCACATCTATCATTGTACCGTTCACATATTCTCCCCAAAGTGTTCCTATTTCGGAAGATGTGAGTTTTAATTTATTCTCATTCACATTATCACCTCTAGGATATTATTTACCAATTCAGCAAGAGATATGAAATTCTTATTTGAACTTTAAAAGAGGAAAAAGACTCTTAGAAAAGACGAAATCACTAAAAAAGGCAAGCAAAAACTTTGCTCACCTTTTTCCTACTACAATGCGAATCAGACGACACTTATGGAATACTCAATGCTTAAGTTAAAAACGGCATTCTTAACAAAGATGTTAAACTAGCGGTTATATTACTAACTAAGAACGCTAATCTAGTAGCCATTATAATTATGGTTGAGAATAAACTAAAGAGAATATTCAAAGTATATCCCTCCACATTGAAGTATAGTGTTAATTGATAACACTATGGTTATTGTTAATCTGCGAAACAAATTTATTCAGTTGAATACCAAATGTACTATAAGAAAAGCTACTTTTTCAACTAATGGGGGCGTTAGTTGAAGAAGGATTGTCTACTCAAAGACAAAAAGCCCCACACAATTGAGCAGGGCTTTATACTTTATTACATCTAAATTGTCCTCTTTTGTCCTCCTATTTGTCCTCCAATGTTTTATATCGCATTTAAAACATTTGGGTTAAACTATATAAAAAGATTGATGTTAAGTCTTTTCTTATATACCATTTATTTCTATTTTATATGAAAATGAATGGGCGGCATGATGTAAGGCTTGTAAGCCTAACATCTGAGAAGTAGTGAAAGCAATTTTTCGCCCGTTCTGAGAAGTAGTCATGTGAAAAACTTATATCAATAGCAATAACCACTTCCTATAAAATTTAGAGAGTGGTTTTTTGTGTTATTAAAATTTGCGTATCAAGACTTTTTGGACGATTAGTTACCAAAAGGTTATTATATTACTTTAAGGTTCCTACTTTACAAAAGTTACCAGTCGATTTATCATATATTAATATATTCGCAAGAGGAGTTATAACTAGCCTGGAAGGTGGAATTCAGATGATACAAACAAAGTTAAAACCAATTCTTTCTGTACTTGAAGATAAATTTAAATTAATTAAAATAGAAAAAGGCGCCATCTATTTAGTGGGACCTATAAATCTTCCTGTTAATTTGTATGGAGAAACAGTCGTGTTTAAATGGTATTGCTGGTTAAATTGTGAAGAGGTAACCGAGGATTTTGATCGAATTATTGAAAAGTTATCCTCAGCTAATTTGGCTGAATTCCAGCAATCCAGTGTTTTAACCTATGGCGATTTTGCCTATAGCGACGAAGCATTAATTAGAATGCATTCCATCTGTCATACAGGAGATATTTTTGGAAGCAAAAGATGTGATTGTGGATTTCAATTAAAACAATCCATGAAAAATATTGTTGAGCATGGTACAGGAGCTTTATTTTATCTAGCAAATCACGAAGGAAGAGGAATTGGTCTATTTAGTAAAGCGATGGCTTACATTCTTCAAGAAAATGACTACGATACTGTTGAGGCAAATGAAGCCCTTGGTTTTGTTGATGATTCTAGAAATTATAGTGATGCTATTCATGTATTAGAAGCGTTGAGAAGTAAACCTGTTACCCTAATGACCAATAACCCCAAAAAACTAGAGGCATTAAAAAATGCAGGTTTAACTGTATCAGGAAGACAGGCGCTATGGGGTGATCAATCAGCGTTTAATAAAAAGTATCTAGCAACAAAAGTAAACCGTTCGGGTCATATAGGAGAAGAGGAGACATTTAGTAATGACTAGTCATGAATTCTACATAGATTTGGCTATATAAAATGCAAAGGCAATGAAAGGGCAGACAGATCCCAATCCGTTAGTAGGAGCTGTAATTGTTAATGACAATCGAGTAGTAGGCATTGGTACCTCATGCTGAAATCCATGCCCTTCGTATGGCTGGGGAAAAGGCACAAGGTGGCACCATTAAAGTCTTTGTAAAAGAATAACCTTACAATAGACATTTGAATTTTCAAGAATAGCTGATTGGGCAGAACTATATAAGGGTTTTATGTAAGATGAGAGTGAAATGCTAACATTTTGTTAACATTGAGGATATTAATAGAGGCTTCCCAAAAGTTCACTGAATGTTTGGGAAGCCTTTTTTATTTTTAACCGGGGTAAGGTAGGTACTTTGCTGCCCCATACCAGCTAATGTAGCAATATACTTATTCGTTATACACCTCTAAAATCTTACTTTATGAATTCACTTACAATTTCATAGGATCTTAACCGGTCTTCATGATTAAATATATATGAAGTTAACATAATTTCATCTACTTGAGTATTTTCAATCGTTTCTTCGAGTTGTTCCTTAACGGTTTGTGGGCTACCTACAATACTTCCAAATATTGATTGGTAGACAGCTTGTTTTTCATACCCATTCCAAATCTTGTCCATATCCGCTGCTGGTTGGATTTGTACCGGCTTTCCCCGAACCAGTCCGAGAAAATGTTGTTCTGTTGAAGAAAACAACCATTTTGCCTTTTCATCGGTATCTGCTGCTGTTAGGTTCAGCCCCATCATGACATAAGGCTCTTTTAATATATCTGAAGGTCTAAAATTCTCCCTATATGTCTTAATAGCAGGGGTTGTGAAGGATGGAGAAAAGTGACCAGCAAATGAAAAAGGAAGACCTAACTGGGCTGCTAAGCGTGCGCTAAAATCACTTGATCCTAATAACCATATCGGTATTTGTAATCCTTCGCCTGGGATAGCTTTTACTGGATTATTTGAAGCAAATTTAGCTGGATTAAAATAAGCCATCAATTCATTCAATTGATCAGGAAATTCAACATTTCTATCTCTTCTTAAAGCACGTGCTGTTAATTGATCAGTACCTGGTGCACGGCCCAACCCTAAATCTATACGGTTAGGGTATAGGGACTCTAATGTGCCAAATTGCTCTGCGATGACTAAGGAAGAGTGGTTAGGTAACATAATCCCACCAGATCCAACGCGTATTTTGGATGTTCTAGCGGCTATGTGGCTTATGAGGACGGAAGTAGCAGAACTTGCGATTGGCGCCATATTATGGTGTTCTGCCACCCAGTAACGATTAAATCCCCATTCCTCAGCATGCTGCGCCAAATCAAGAGAGTTCTTAAAAGAATCAGCGGGTGTACTCTCAGCACTAACGGTCGATAAGTCAAGAATTGATATTGGAGTAGAGCCTAGTTGTTTTTTTGTTGCAGTATTTTGTTTAGACAAGATGTTGTCCTCCTCTTTTATAAAAAACATTTGATATCTGTATATCTAGATTTATCGATATTTAAGCAAAAAAAAGATCTTAAAGATCATTTTTTATATAGGCAGCAAGTTTTTTTATATTTTCCTCATTCCTACGATAGTAAGTCCATTGTCCGTGACGCTCAGATTCTAGAAGCCCCACTTTCTGCATCATTTGTAAATAGTGTGATACTGTAGATTGTGAAATATTTGCTTTCTCCTGGATGTCCTTAACACATACTCCTCCTTTTTCACTTAGATTTCTTGAAAGATGCATAGATGGCTTATCGAAATGGTTCATGGGGTCCTTCAACCATTTCAACATTTCTAATCTTGTTTTGTTAGCTAACACTTTAAATACTTCAATTTGATTTTCCATGAAACTAAATTAACCAATAAGTTTCACTATGTCAATTCGTGTGTTCGCGAAAACATTTTTGTCTGGATGAAGATAGGCTATTCATTTGAATTAATAAGAGCATAATATTTGAAGATAAAGAAACCACATATCAGGTTCATCTAATATGTGGTTTCTTTATCTAGTATTATGAGATCTTCCTATAAGACTACGATAATTCCTCAAGAGTTTACTGGTTTATGTTGCGTTACGGCTTGCCAGCTCATATCAATAATAGTTTGGATCATGTGCTGATCGAAAGAATGGCTATCATGAATGTGGCCTTTTAAATAATTCATGACAGGATCAAAGGTATAGGTGACGAGAAGTTTCGTATCCACGTCTTTAAATAGGTTTTGTTGTTTTCCTTTTTCAAACATGCTATAGATCGGATGTAATAGGGATTGTCCTTCTTGTTGTGAAAAATTATTGATTAAGGGTGAGTTAGCAAACTGTGTTAAAAATAATAAATGCGCTGTGTTTTCAGATAAAAACTTAATAAAATTTGTCATAGCAAGACTGAAAGCTTCATATGGCTCTATGCTATCGTGGAAATCTTTAAATGTTGCTTCGCTAATATCTTCTTTTACCCCTAAATAGACTTTGTTTATTAAATCCTCCTTATTTTCAAAATAAACATAAATGGTTGCTACAGATACATCTGCCTTTTTGGCAATCTTTGAAATGGATGTTCCTGATAATCCTAATTCATTAATCGATTTAATAGCGGAGTTAAAAATACGGATATATTTAGCATTGTCTTTTATTCGCATGCCAACATTATAAGTGAACGTTCGTTTAATTTCAAATAAATGACTACTCTTTAAAAGGTGAGGGAAAAAGGAAATATTAGGACATTCACATTGATAATTAATGAACATTCGTTTATTATAGGAGGAACTATTTTAAGTTTATAAACAGAACCAGATTATTATTTTGGAAGGTGGAAAATGTGTGAAGGGAGATTTTACAGAAGGTTCGATCTATCGAAAGCTTTTAATATTTTCACTGCCGATTGTATTAACGAATTTACTTCAAGCATCGATGCAATTAATTAATAGTCTGTGGGTCGGGAATTTGCTAAATAGCACAGCATTTGGTGCTGTTACGATTGGAATGTCAGTGATGACCATCGTCTTGGCATTTGCGCTGGGTAGCAACAACGCGACACTGACGATTTTTTCGCAGTTGAGGGGGAAAGGCGATCCTGATGAAATACGACTTTATATGAGTAACTCTATCGTTCTATTAGTTCTCATGTCGCTTGCAGTTGGAGTTTTAGGTTACATTTTTGTTGAACCGTTGCTTGCTCTTCTTAATACACCAGAGTCGCTGATACCTATTGCAAGAGAGTATTTGAAAATTAACTTTATCGGTATCCTGTTTTTAGTTGGTTATAATTTTGTCAGTACAGTGTTACGGGCATTTGGAGATAGTAGAACCCCATTATATTTTATTTTAGCGGGAACGATCGTGAATTCTATTGCGACGCCGGTGTTCATTGTAGGTTTTGGCATGGGTGTGTCAGGCGCTGCTTATGCAACGGTGTTGGGATACTTGGTGGCATTTTTTTACAGCTTGTTTTATGTAGCAAGAAAGTATGTAAAGTATGCATTCAAACTTCAATTGCCGAACTGGATAAAAGTAAAAACGATTTTAGAATTAGGCATTCCGTCCATTATACAAATGATTGTTATTTATGCAGGCATGAATGTCATCTTATCCGCGGTAAATGCATTTGGACCTGAAGCTGTGGCCGGGTTTGGTGCTGCACAACGCTTAGACAACCTCATTTTACTGCCAGCAATGGCGCTTGGTACGGCTGTGAATGCGATGGCTGCACAAAACATAGGGGCAAATAAATGGGATCGCGTTTCGCTAACTTCAAGGGTTGGTGTCATTTATAATATGGGGATCATGTTAGCAATCGCTGTCGTCTTATTCGTTTGCGCAGAACCACTTATTAAGTTATTTATCAAAGATCCAGAGAGTGTTGCTTTTGGAAAATTGTACTTAGAGACGATTGCTTTCTTTTATCCATTCTTAGGCTTGAATTTTATTTTAAATGGGATTGTTCGAGGATCAGGAGCCATGTTCCAGGTATTAGTTTTAAACATTATTTCATTGTGGGTATTTCGAGTTCCATTAACGTATATGGCTTCTTCTCTATTTGGAGAAATAGGGATCGCATTAGGTATGGGAATTAGCTTCTTGATCAGCTGTCTATTTTCAATCGCTTATTATCAGTGGGGCGGCTGGAGGAAAAAGGAATTATTTGCTAATGAACGTTCACTAGCTGTATAAAATCTAGTGAGTAACTCAACTAATCACATTAAAGTTGTGTTATATAAAATAAAAAATTGATGAGGTGAAATCAATGAATCTAGAAGAATATCAGCAAGAGGCATTAAATCACGCATTGACAAAACTTACAATTCCCGAAGGTTACGAAGGAAAGAGTGTTCGCAGTGTTAAACAAGATAAGGTCGATGTTTGGGTGTTTCGTTATGAAAAAGCAAATGGTGAAAATAATGGATTAGGAGGCGAACAGTATTCTTTTACAGTTACACAGGACAAGTACAAAGTCGTTGGCGTGATGTGGATGGATCAACGCTTTGAAAAAGGGCAGTCACACTTCCGTCTCATGGAGAAACGAGAGAAATCGTGGAAGAATACCTCCAAAAAGTGGAGCCAGGTTTATTTCAGCGTTCTGAAAATACATGGATTCGTCGAGAAGATTCTTCCATTATCGTAAATGGAAAAGAAATGACTCTAACCGGAGTTCGATATAAGTTATTTATGCCTGGGGATAACAAATGGGGTTGGGTTATTGTAGGTCCTGATGGAAATATAATGTCTTTCGAACAGGACATGATTTGGATGGGAGGGCGTATATCCGAAATGTGGCTTCATGATTCTTGGATTTTAAGTATAGGTTGAAAAATTCGTTAACTTTCCTTATTCATTTAATTATTGAGACTTAACGATAAAATAGGGATTGTTCAGAGCCAAATGAAGCTTATCGTCAATTAAATTCTCCTATTATTAAAATAATAAATATAGATGGTAGCGCCTTGCGGAATCACGAGGCCCTTTTTTACGCAGGAGATGAAGCTTTCCCATAAGTTCACTGAACTTTTGGGAGGCTTTTTTTATTTTCTAGGCATTTTTAGTTTTCTGACATTGAAATAATCCAAATAGCCCTAAAAGGAGTGTGAAAACCGGCTCTACTCGTTCACAGATGTCCCGTTTTTTTATTTTTTAAAATATTGTAAAAAAAACCAACATATGTTACCTTATTTGTATGTTAGGTTTCCTTACATCGCATGTTAGTTTATGTGTAACTTGGGGTCTATTGAATGAAAGGGTGAGATAAATGAAGCTTACTTCGCGGGAAATGGAGAAATTGATGGTGGTTGTAGCGGCTGATTTAGCACGGCGTCGGCAAAAGCGTGGATTGAAGCTTAATTATCCAGAGGCTGTAGCTATCATTACATATGAAGTCCTTGAAGGTGCGCGAGATGGAAAGACGGTAGCTCAGTTAATGCAGTATGGTGCCACCGTATTATCAAGGGAAGATGTAATGGAGGGTATTCCTGAAATGATTCATGATATTCAGGTGGAGGCAACTTTTCCAGATGGGACAAAGCTTGTGACGGTGCATGACCCCATTCGTTAATATGAGGAGGAGTAATGAATGATTCCTGGTGAGTATGTGTTGAAAAAAGAAGTGATTGTATGCAATGAAAATAAACAATCGAAGAAAATTCAAGTTCTTAATAGAGGAGACCGCCCGATTCAAATAGGATCGCATTTTCATTTCTTTGAAGTCAATTCAGGTTTACACTTTGACCGTGAACAAGCATTTGGGATGCACATTAATATTCCTGCTGGTACTGCTGTGCGTTTTGAGCCAGGAGATCAAAAGGAAGTAGAGCTTGTTCCGTTTTCAGGCGAACAAAAGGTCTACGGTTTAAATAACAAAACAAATGGTCCAGTAGATAGGAGGTAGACTAATGAGCTTTAAAATGTCCAGAAAGCAGTATGCTGATATGTTTGGTCCAACAGTTGGGGATGCCGTCCGTTTGGCAGATACCGAACTATTTATTGAGATAGAAAAAGATTATACAACATATGGAGACGAAGTGAAGTTTGGCGGTGGCAAGGTGATCCGGGACGGAATGGGGCAGCATCCTTTAGCAACTAGAGCGGAGAGTGTCGATTTAGTTTTCACCAATGCCATTATTCTCGATTATACAGGCATTTATAAAGCTGATATTGGTGTAAAGGATGGGTATATTGCTGCTATCGGTAAAGCGGGAAACCCATTATTGATGGACAATGTTGATATTGTTATTGGTGCTTCTACTGAAGTAATCGCTGCAGAGGGAAAAATAGTAACTGCGGGTGGAATTGATGCTCATATTCATTTCATTGCTCCTGGACAGATTGAAACGGCCCTTTCCTCTGGGATTACGACCATGTTAGGTGGAGGTACAGGTCCTGCAACAGGAACAAATGCAACAACTTGTACACCGGGGCCATGGAATATTCATGGGATGCTTCTTGCTGCAGAAGAATACCCTATGAATCTAGGATTCTTAGGCAAGGGGAATTCTTCAGATGAAAAACCTCTTATTGAACAGATAGAAGCAGGAGCTATTGGCTTAAAGCTTCATGAAGATTGGGGAACAACTGCCGCAACGATTGATACTAGTTTAAAAGTAGCGGATCAATTTGATATTCAAGTTGCTATCCACACAGATACCTTAAATGAAGGAGGGTTTGTGGAAGATACCTTAGCTGCTATTGATGGCCGAGTTATCCATACATACCATACTGAGGGTGCTGGAGGTGGGCATGCTCCTGATATTATTAAAGCAGCTGGATACTCTAATATTCTTCCTTCCTCTACAAATCCAACCCGTCCATTTACAGTAAACACACTTGAAGAACACCTAGATATGCTGATGGTTTGTCATCACTTGGATCCGAGTGTACCGGAGGATGTTGCTTTTGCGGATTCAAGAATTAGAAAGGAAACCATTGCAGCTGAAGATATATTACATGACCTAGGTGTGTTCAGTATGATTTCATCAGACTCCCAGGCAATGGGACGTGTGGGTGAGGTGATTTCCCGTACATGGCAAACAGCCGATAAAATGAAGAAGCAACGAGGCAAGCTGCAAGAGGATCTCTCAGTAGGAGATAACTTTCGGGTAAAAAGATATATTGCTAAATACACCATTAACCCTGCGATTGTACATGGTATTTCAGAATATGTGGGATCTGTGGAGGTTGGTAAATTTGCAGATTTAGTTTTGTGGGACCCAGCCTTTTTTGGGGTGAAACCAGATCTTATTCTAAAAGGTGGGATGATTGCTCATAGTATAATGGGTGATCTAAACGCGAGTATTCCTACACCTCAGCCTGTCTTATATCGCCCGATGTTTGCAAGTCACGGAAGCTTGAAATATCGAACATCCATCACGTTCGTTTCTAAGGCTGCATACGAAGATGGTGTTCATAAGAAGTTAGGACTTCAAAAAGAAATTAAGTGTGTTTCAGGAATCCGGAACATATCAAAAAAATCAATGGTTTTTAATGATGCAACACCAAATATTGAAGTTGATCCGCAAACATACGAAGTTCGTGTGGATGGGGAATTGATTACATGTGAACCAGCTGAGGTTGTTCCAATGGCCCAGCGTTATTTCTTATTTTGAGGTGGATAAAATGATCATTGAAAAAGTGCTAGGTAATGTATCGACAATTGATAAAAGAACTCCACATGTTGAACGTGTTTATTTGGAAAGTGATTTACTGGTCAAAAGAATCCAGCGGGTTATTACAGACCATGGGAGAGAAATTGGAATCCGTCTAAAGGATCATAAAGATTTGGTTGATGGAGATATTCTTCATATGGATGAAAAAAATATGATTGTTATTTCGGTGAAAGAGGATGATGTGTTAGTAATCATGCCAACTTCGATTGGACAAATGGGTGATATTGCACATCAGTTAGGAAATCGCCATCTTCCAGCCCAATTTGAAGGTGATGAAATGTTGGTTCAGTATGATTACCTTGTCGAGGAATTACTTAATCAGGTAAAGGTGCCTTATAAACGAGAAAATAGAAAAGTAGGTCAGGCGTTTCGTCATATAGGACATAGTCATGGATAATGATTTAATGCCTTTACTACAATTATGTGATTCTAATTTTCCTTCTGGGGCATTTTCGCACTCATTTGGTTTAGAAACATATATCCAAGAACAAGTGATTGTAGATAAGGAAAGCTTTAAAACTGCCATTTCTGCCTTCGTTGATAAACAATTAGTCTTTTCAGATGGACTTGCTTGTAGACTATCATATGAAATCTTGGAATCTAGCAGAGGTATGAATGAGCTACTCGAAATTGATCGTCTATTGTATGTGTCGAGTCTTGCGAAGGAAACAAGAGAGGGTAATCGCAGAATTGGGGAACGAATGGCGAAGTTGTGTATGGAATTATACTCTTCAACTACCTTAGGGGAATATCTCCATTTTATAAAAAATAAACAGGGCTACGGTCATTCGGCACTTGTGTTTGCTTTTGTTGCACATCACTTGCAGATTGATAAGGAGAAAATTCTTTCAGCCTACCTATTTGCCTCTGTGTCATCACTTATTCAAAATGCCGTTCGAGGCGTGCCACTAGGTCAAACAGATGGTCAAAAGCTGTTGATCGAAATGCAGGTGAAGATTCACGAGGCCATAAATAGAATTATGAAGTTAACAAAGGATGATTTAGGTGCGGTAAGTCCAGGCTTGGAAATTGCGCAAATGCGTCATGAGAGGCTACCTGTACGATTATTTATGTCTTAATTAAGCGTTATGAAGGAGAGATGAAGATGGAACCGATACGAATTGGAGTTGGTGGTCCTGTTGGGGCCGGTAAAACAATGCTAGTCGAAAAATTAACGCGAGCATTGAATGAAGAGCTGAGCATGGCGGTTGTGACAAATGATATTTATACAAAAGAAGATGCGAATTTTTTAATTAAAAACGGAGTATTGCCTGAGGACCGTGTGATTGGTGTGGAAACTGGCGGATGCCCTCATACAGCTATTCGTGAGGATGCATCTATGAACTTTGCGGCCATTGATGAGCTAACAGAACTGCATTCGGATTTAGAATTGATTTTTGTGGAAAGTGGTGGAGATAATTTAGCTGCAACCTTTAGTCCAGAGTTGGTCGACTTCTCCATATATATCATAGATGTTGCTCAAGGGGAAAAAATCCCTAGAAAAGGTGGGCAGGGGATGATTAAATCAGATCTATTTATTATAAATAAGATTGATTTAGCTCCATATGTGGGGGCGAGTCTAGAGATTATGGAAAGTGATACGATTGCAGCGAGAGGGGAAAAGGCATATATTTTCACGAATTTGAAGGATGGTACGGGTTTAGATCAGGTTGTTGATTGGATTAAAAAGAATGCGTTATTAATGGGATTGGGTTCATGAGCTACACAGGAGTTTTAGATCTTATCGCCTCTAAAAAGAATGAAAAAACGATAATTTCTTCGTGCTATTATGAGGGAGCCTTAAAAATAGCACGTCCAATCTATCTAGAGGGAGATTCCCCTTCTATCTATCTCATTCATGTGGGTGGAGGGTATGTTAATGGAGATTCTTATTTCACTCAAATACAGGTAGATGACAGTGCTCATCTCCTAGTTACTACACAATCGTCAACAAAGGTTTATAAAACTCCTACAGAACCTGTACGTCAGCAAACAAAAATTAAACTAGGGTCTGGGAGTGTACTAGAGTACATTCCAGATCCGTTGATTGCATATGAAGACGCTCGATTTATACAAGAAACCGAGGTTGAAATAGAACATGATTCGTGTTTTTTTTATAGCGATATCATTACTCCTGGCTGGGCAAAAGATGGGAGTTTTTTTAAATATGAATGGATTCGATCTAAACTTAAGATTTTTAAAGACGGACAGCTAATGTTATTTGATCATCTTTTTTTAGAACCTGATCATCAAATGAACGGAATCATGCAAATGGAAGGGTATACCCATATGGGTACATTTATTCTTATTCATGAGCAGGTGAATAAAAAGTTTTTAGATAAGCTTTATTCTTATCTTATTGAAAACTTTCCCGATGTTCATTTAGGATTATCAGCATTACCAGATCAAGGGGGTATTCTGCGATTATTGGCCAATCATTCTGGAATCATTGAAGCAATCATAGCAGAAGCCCAGACATATAGCAGGCGCGTGTTATTAAATAAAGAATCTATTCTTTGGCGGAAATATTAAAATAGGTCTTTTTATTGGGGGATTATTATGGAAGATGTAGGATTGTTATCTATTTTGTGGATTGGCTTATTTCTTGGTATAAAGCATGCGATTGAGCCGGATCACGTGATTGCTGTGTCTACGATTGCGAGTCAAAGTCAAAAGCTTATAAGCTCGTCTTTAACAGGAGTATTTTGGGGGATTGGTCACACGGCGACATTATTTATTGTAGGGATTACGATTATTCTACTAAAGGGGGAGATTCCGGAAGTATGGGCGATGTCACTAGAATTTTTGGTTGGGATCATGCTTGTCTACTTCGGGGTAGCATCCTTTAAGGCTAAAAAACATAAGGATCACGAAGGGGTAATGAAAAAACAAGGAAACAAAGAAGTTTCTTATGGCAAGTCGTTATTTATGGGGGTTATTCATGGTTTAGCAGGAAGTTCTGCTATGATTATTTTAACGATGAGTACAGTAAGCTCGATTTGGGAAGGTGCCATTTATATTGGGATTTTTGGTGTAGGAACAGTTGTAGGGATGCTATGCTTTACTACCATTCTTGGAATTCCGTTTATTTTATCTTCAAGGAAGGTCGCTATCAATAGGCGATTTATTCAGGCTACAGGAATTATAAGTGCCGCATTTGGGGTTTATTATATGTATAATCTAGGAATCTCGGAAGGTTTGTTTAAGTTATGGATTTCTTAAGATTGAGCTTAATAGGTTGTAAAAGAAAGCACTTGTTGTCTAATTAGGCATCAAGTGCTTTTTTGTTTTTTTTGGAAAAATCAAAAACTATGTCATATTACCTTACATGGTAATGGCGCACCATTTGTAAGGTTGATATCATTGAATTGTCAGAAAATTTTACATATAAAAACGGGGGTTAAAAAATGAAAGTAAAACAGTTTTATCTTTTTTTACTAATGGTAGCTTTTACAACGATTATTGCAGCGTGTTCAGGAAGTAATGGTGCATCCACCCCGGAAGAGGGCAGCTCTGGATCAACAGAAGGTACTTCTGATTCTGAAGAAGATGTGATTGAAGTAGGAATCTTGCATTCTTTAAGTGGAACCATGGCGATCAGTGAAACATCTGTACATGATGCAGAATTATTAGCAATAAAAGAAATTAATGCAAACGGAGGCGTTTTAGGTAAGCAAATTAAGCCAGTTATTGAGGATGGCGCATCAGATTGGCCTACATTTGCAGAGAAAGCGAAGAAATTATTACAGCAGGATAAGGTTGCAACCATTTTTGGTGGCTGGACGTCTGCGAGTCGTAAAGCCATGCTTCCAGTGGTAGAAGAAAGTAATGGGTTACTATGGTACCCAGTTCAATATGAGGGGATGGAGAGCTCTCCAAACATTTTTTACACAGGTGCAGCGCCAAACCAACAAATTGTTCCTGCTGTTGATTGGTTACTAGAAAATCGTGGTACGAAGTTTTACTTATTAGGATCAGATTATGTATTCCCAAGAACAGCAAATGCAGCAATTAAAGCACAACTTGAAGATGCGGATGCAGATTTAGTTGGTGAGGAATATACACCATTAGGGCATACAGACTATAACACAGTCATTGCGAAAATAAAAAGTGAAAAACCAGATGTCATTTTCAATACGTTAAATGGTGATAGTAATGTGGCGTTTTTCAAACAATTAAAGGATGCAGGTATTACGTCAGAAGATATTACTGTGCTTTCAGTTAGTGTAGCTGAAGAAGAAGTCCGAGGGATTGGTGCAGATGTAATTGCAGGTCATTTAACGAGTTGGAACTACTATCAAACGACTGAAACTCCTGAAAACAGTGAATTTGTCGCAGCCTACAAAGCAGCTTATGGAGAAGATCGTGTAACAGCAGATCCAATTGAAGCAGGTTATTTTGGTGTTTATTTATGGGCTGCTGCAGTAGAAAAAGCTGGAACAACAGATGTGGATGCTGTAAAAGAAGCGGCTAAGGAATTAGAATTCCAGGCACCAGGTGGTCTTGTAAAGGTTGACGGGGAAAACCAGCATGTTTATAAGACAGTAAGGATTGGTGAAGTACAGGCAGATGGACAAATTAAAGAGCTATGGAATTCAGGTGAACCAGTAAAACCAGATCCATTCCTAAAGGAATTTGATTGGGCAAGCGGGTTAGCTGAAAGCTTAGGTCAATAATCATTTTATTAATGGCTTTTTTTCTAAAGATTGATATTTTTTAAGATTTGAAAACACCTTTATAACTAAATTAGATAGAGGTTTGAATAGCCTCTATCTACTTTTTTTCCATTAGTAGAAATTACAACTATCAAAACGTTTTGTAGAAAGGAGCAAGGATATGAGTGGTACAATATTAACCCTTTTCAATGGATTAAGCCTTGGTTCCATTTTATTATTAATTGCTCTAGGCCTTGCTGTTACCTTTGGCTTGATGAAGGTTATTAACATGGCTCATGGAGAGTTAATTATGATTGGGGCATATGTAACATATGTGATTCAATCCCTTTTTTTAAAGTATGTCCCTGAATCATATTTTGATCTTTACTTTTTGTTATCCATTCCTATCGCCTTTTTCATTGCTGCAGGATTTGGCATTTTACTAGAGGTATCGTTGATTCGATTTTTATATAAACGTCCTTTAGATAGCTTACTGGCAACATATGGTATTGGTTTAATGCTCCAACAATTAGCAAGATCGATCTTTGGTGCGCCTAATGTTGGTGTACAGAGTCCCAGCTTTTTAAATGGAGGACTCACGATAGGTACGCTTGTTTTACCATACTCACGACTTTTTATTTTAAGTCTTTCTATTTTATGTCTTGTTGCTATTTTCCTTTATTTTTATCGGACCACTAATGGTAGAAGAGTTCGTGCTGTTATGCAAAATAGACAAATGGCAGAATGCTTAGGTGTTCAAACAAGAAGGGTCGATTTAGGGACCTTTGCGATTGGCTCAGGCTTTGCTGGCATTGCAGGCTGTGCCTTAACCTTATTAGGGCCCATTGGTCCAACAATTGGGACTTATTATATTATCGATGCATTTATGGTAGTAGTCGTTGGCGGAGTTGGTGCGCTTGTAGGAGCAGTGGTTGGTGCATTTGGAATTGGATTTTTCAATACCGTCTTTGAATTTTTCACTTCAGCTACAATCGGGAAAGTACTGGTATTTATGCTAATTATCGCATTTTTACAGTGGAGGCCTTCTGGACTTGTAAGTTCTCGATCAAGAGCACTTGACGAATAGAGATAAGGAGCGGTGACTTTATGGGGAAAATAATGAATCAATCGATATTTAATCAAAAAAATCTTCTATTGTTAGGTTTTATCGTGTTACTAATAGCGCCCTTATTTCTAACAGATTTCCGGCTGAATCTTCTCGGTAAATACTTAGCTTTTGCTATTTTAGTCATTGGTTTGGACTTGTTATGGGGTTATACAGGTGTACTGAGTTTGGGACACGGGATTTTCTTTGGAATTGGTGCGTATGCAATGGGGATGTATTTAAAGTTAGAGGCCTCCGGTACTACTAAACTTCCTGATTTTATGGCGTGGAGTGGTGTGCAAGAGCTTCCTTTCATTTGGGTACCGTTTCAAAATCCAATTCTAGCAATCCTATTAGGAATATTCATTCCCTTAGTAATTGCATTACTACTTGGACTGTTAACGTTCCGTAATCGTATTAATGGAGTTTATTTCACTATCTTATCTCAAGCATTAGTCGTAGTTGTGGTCACTCTTTTTGTAGGGCAACAAGGTTTAACGGGTGGAACAAATGGCTTGACGAGTTTTAGTACCATTTTTGGATTTTCATTAGCATCGACAACCACACAGACTGTTATTTACCTCATTACAGCTGCTGTTCTGGCAATGGTTTATTTTGCTAGTAAAGTGCTGATTAACGGACGCTTAGGACAGGTGTTAATCGGTATTCGAGATGGGGAAAATCGCCTTCGGTTTTTAGGATATGATCCTGCCATCTTCAAAACCTTTATTTATGCTTTATCGGCTGGAATTGCGGGATTAGCTGGGATGTTATTTGTTCTTCAGGTAGGGATTATTTCACCAACCATGATGGGAATTATTCCTTCTATTGAAATGGTGTTATGGGTAGCATTAGGGGGACGAGGTACACTGATTGGTCCGGTGCTAGGAGCGATTTTAGTAAACTGGGCAAAAACAACCTTCAGTGAGTCCTACCCAGATATTTGGTTATATTTCTTAGGACTTATGTTCGTGATTGTCGTTGTGTTTTTACCAGACGGTTTGATGGGACTATTTAAGAAATTCCAAAAAAGGTGGAGTGGTTTACATGATAAACAACCAAACAGTGCTAGAGTCGAAAAAAATTACAGTTGAATTTAGTGGATTTAAAGCCATTAGGAATTTGGATTTTAAGGTAACAAATAATAAAGTTCATTTCTTGATTGGACCAAATGGGGCAGGGAAGACAACTTTATTAGATGTTATTTGTGGAAAAACGCAAGTGAGTCAAGGGAAGGTTATGTATATGGAGGATCAAAATCTAGTGAAACTAAAGGATTTTAAAATCGTCCATATAGGAATATCTCGAAAGTTCCAAACTCCTTCTATTTTTCAAAACTTAACTGTGTATGAAAATTTAATCATTGCCCTAAAGCAGGATAAGGGACTTTGGGCAACCATAACAGCAAAAGTAACAAAAAAACAACAAAAAGATATAGAGGAGATGCTTCATTTAACCGGGTTACTAGATGAAAAGGATCAGCAAGCAGGAGCTCTCTCACATGGGCAAAAGCAATGGTTAGAAATTGCGATGGTTTTATTACAGGATCCAGGTCTAGTGTTATTAGATGAACCTATTGCAGGAATGTCTAAAGTTGAAAGGCTGAAGACAGGAGAAATGATACGTGAAATCGCAAAGGATCGGACCGTATTAATTGTTGAGCATGATATGGATTTTGTAAAAGAGTATGCAGATATCGTGACGGTGATGCATGAAGGCCAGTTACTTTGTCAAGGTTCCATGGAAGAGATTCAAAATGATCCTCGGGTTCGTGAAGTATACCTTGGACGAAAGGAGGATTAATCTAATGCTAGAACTGGAAAATTTAGAGGTTGGTTACGGTGAAAGCATGGTGGTAAGGAATATACAGCTGAAGGTAAAGGAAAGCCAAGTGGTTTGTATAATGGGACGAAATGGGGTTGGGAAAACCACATTATTAAAAGCCATTATGGGAATTTTATCACCGAAAAGTGGCAGTATTGTTTTTAAAAATGATAATATTACAAAAAAAAGTCCTTCGTATCGTGCAATAAAGGGGATTGGTTATGTTCCACAAGGCAGAGAGATTTTTCCGAAGCTTACGGTTTATGAAAATTTATTAATCGGTCTAGAAGCAAGTGGTGGGCCAAAGAAGAACTCCATTCGAGAGGATATCTATGAATATTTTCCAATCTTAAAGGAATTTAAGAATCGAAATGGTGGGGACTTAAGTGGAGGTCAACAGCAGCAGCTAGCCATTGCAAGAGCCTTGGTTTCTAACCCATCTTTCTTGCTATTAGATGAACCAACAGAAGGAATTCAGCCAAACATTGTTGCAGATATTCAAAGAGTTATTCGGGATATTAAAGAAAAAAGTAAGACATCCATGATCTTAGTAGAACAAAATTTAGATTATGCGAAAAGTGTAGCAGATTACATCTATGTCGTTGATCACGGATCAATCGTGTATGAGAGCTCGGTAGATGAGATACAGGATGAAGACGTATATCAGTACTTGAGTGTGTAAGAAGGTGAAGAGGTTCATTTATAATTTTGAAAGAAACTTTGAAAAACGGAATCACCTACAGACTTATGTGCTGAGGTGATTTTTTCTTTTTTCAAAATAAACTCATAAAAATAGACAAAATGTTAGGCGGAAATTGAAAATTGGCATCCTAGATGTACACCTATAATTCCACCATATAGTTTGGTGATGGCGCTAATGCAACGGAAGTTCTCATAAGTTGACTAAACTTATGAGAAGCTTCCTTTTTTGTCTTTTACGAGATATAAGGTACTAATTAAGCTTATTGTGTTAATTTTGCTTAAGGTGTTTGTTAAATTCTAGAAATTTAAACGAAACTTACTTATGATTAAATCGTATATATAAGGTGATAAAGAGAATAAACATGATTTGGAAAGGGGAGAGGGGCATGGAATTTTTTATTGGGTTTATGATGATCGGCCTTTTTTTACTGATAGGAAGTACGTTGTTTTCTAGTGGAAAGAAAAAATCCTTAAGGAATGACCCAATCCCAGAACAGCTAGGTGTAGAGGTAGTTGAAGGACTTCCGATTGTAAAAAAGCTGGACCAATCTTTGCCCAACTTTTATATGGACAATGTGAAAAACCGTGTCTTACAGAACCATCCGAAATGGAAGGATCATGAATTCGATTGGGGGATGTTTGAGTTAAAGCGGTATTTCTTGATGAATAGTCTATTAAAAACAGTCCCGATGTTTAGCCATCATGTAGATGAAATTTGGCATGAGATGTTAATGTTTACAAGGGATTATGAGAAGTTTTCAAAGGACTTTTACAATGATACATTGCACCATACACCTAATATGGATAGCACACCGATCCCGGGAGAACGAGCTTTCTTTGACTGGGTTTATATAAGTCTATTTGAAGTAACCACGAACAGTAGAGCTATCTGGGGTAGTTTTTTACAGAACCCTATTAAGCGTGAGATTTTAGATGATTTCCTCCTACTGCCTGAAGAGGAGTTACTATCAAAATATTTTAGAAAAAATGAAGATTGGTTGGATGTTAAAAGATATTTAGTCCGTAAAAATGAAAAGTGAGATTGGTGAGGCTGAAAAGCAATACACAGAATCTAAGGAGTTTGCTCCACATCCCTCAACTAGTAACGCCCACATTTATTCATTGGCAGCGGGGGCAGCTGTCTATTATTCATTATACGATGAAGAAGAATTTCATGAGCAGATGAGCGAAGTTGTCCCTGAAGAGTACCAAAAAGCTGCACCTTTTAGTGGAGGCTCTTCTTGTTCAGGTTTTGCTTGTAGTAGTGATTCACATGATTCAGGTGGCGGTGGTGATTCAGGAGGTTCCAGCTGCTCTAGTTGTGGAGGTGGCTGCAGTAGTTAATTGATAAAAAGAAAACAAATGATAACCTGAAATTAATTTTAAGAGAAAAGGCCTCTTCCAGATAGTAACTGGGAAGTGGTCTTTTTTGTAATTTTCTTCTAATGTTGAAAAATAAATGGTTTGAAAAAAGAAAATAAGTAATTTAATAATAAGCGGAGATTTTTCGGTTATACTGCAGCATAGGGCTCTGTTCAGGGGAAATAAGCGGAGGTTTTCCGATTAAGCAGAGCAAAGTTACCTATTTTCACGTTTCAGGAGCCAATAGACGGAATCTTTCCGTCTATTTAAGCTATAATTAGTGCTATTTTCTAATTTAAGAGGAATTTCTCCGCTTAATTATCAAAACCTCCAGAAGGGTCCGCTTTTTAATGGTTCTTAAAATATGGAATATTAATATTTGGTAAAAAATATATAAAACAAAACGTGTAGAAGTATGTTTACACTAATCATGTTAATCCAATTTATTGAGTATTTATTATTTTAGGTTGAACCATCCCCATAGCAACTATATTCCAAAATATTTATTATCACGTCATCTTCTTTTGCTAGTAATATCTCTTCCTTCTAACTTCGGGTTCTCTTTTCTAGCCCATAGAATAACGATAACTATGTCTAATATGGCTCCTAGGGAAACTGCAATAATCGCGAATTCATCTGAAACAGTAAATAATATTTGCTTTGGTTCTTTATTCTTTTCTTCGACTTTGCGTTCATGCTTCATTAGCTCATCTTTAATGTAGTATTAGATTCAGTAATCTTAATTGGTGATGTTGTTTTATCGAAATCTACAAATGCTACTGTACTAATCAAAGATACCATCAATAAAACATATCCAGTGAAAAACCAAATTGTCATTTTAGTTGATTTTCGCATATTAGATCCACCTGCCTTGCAAGGATTCTCTAAAATTTTTAACTATATTTTACCATATGATGATATAAATCCTTGTATTTACCCTTAACAGTTAAAAATTCATATAGAAAATAATAAAAAAATAGCACCCTTAATCTCACGATGACATATCTATTGTCAGTATGCAATTTAGAGTGCTATTTACTTAGTCATTTAAAGTCAATTTTTTTAAAAAGATTGTTATATGTTCGTAGTCAAAGAAAACTACTGGGCAATATTGCTTCTATAGATGATGTTCTTTCTGAATTATCTTGTTATACTGTACATGTACAATAAAAACCAAGAGAGAAAACCTGATAAAACGTTTTGGCTATATAAAAGAATTACGTTTAGTAGGTTTTTAAAAGTATATTTAATTATTCTTAAGATATATCATTGCTTGCTGAACAAGTTAATTAACACTATTTTGTAAACGGTTACTAACTATATTTAATAAGAGTTCATTTATACATCCTAAATCAATGTTATTAACTAATGTAGCAAGGGGGATAAATATGTACAGGTTTTTTATCACTTTATTCATAGTTATGATAAGTGCTGGGTGTAGCCCGAAGGCACAATATGAGGTCATTTATAGTAATCCTAGTAAACTATTGGAAGTGGAAGAAAAAAGTGAACAACTGGATTCCTATACCATAGGGATAGTTTCTAAGATTAGTGGAATTTCATATTTTGATGCTGTTCAAGAAGGAGTAAAGGAAGCTGCAGATGACTTAGGGATAGAAGTGATCTTTAGGGCACCTAGTGATGCTACATGGGAAGGACAGGTGAAAATAATAGAAGAAATGATACGGAGTAGAGTGGATGTTATTGCTATCGCAGCTAATGATCCGCAAAAAGTTGGTCCTATCCTACAAAAGGCCAAAGATCAAGGTATCAGAGTAATTACTTGGGATTCGGATACTAATCCGGAATTCAGAGAGTTTTATATCAATATGCTTGATCCTGAAACGTTAGGCCGTCATCTAATGGATTCATTGGCTCTAAGGACAGGAGAGTCAGGTAATTATATTATTTTGACAGGATCGGAAAGTTCAGCGAATTTAAATGATTGGATTAAGTGGATAAAGATTCAAAATGAGGAATATTATCCAAATCTAAAATTATTAGATGTTATTGCGACTGATGAAAATTATGATAAGGCTTACACTACCTCGATGCAGGTCATAGAAAATTATCCTGATTTAGCTGGAATCCTTGCAATCTCAACAATTAATCCCCCAGCTTCAGCACAAGCTGTTAAAACGAATAATAAAAACGGAGAAATTGTTATCATTGGAACAACAACTCCTAATTTAATTAGAGAAGACATCAAAGATGGAACGGTTCAAGTTAATACACTATGGAGCCCACAAAAACTAGGATACTTAACTGTTAGTTTAGCAAACGACCTTTTTGACAATAGGCTTCCTTATGATGGGCAAGCTATTTCAAAAGTAGGAACAATTAAAGTGACTGGAGATATGGTAATTATGGGACTACCAATAGATTTTACAAAGGAAAATATTGATCAATATGATTTCTAATCTGTTAAAGAATGTTAAGTTTAAAAATTTCCATTTATCTACTAAGTTAATCATCACGTATATTTTGTTAACCGTTCTGCCTATGGCTTTGTTAGGTTACTTTGCTTATGTCCAATATACAAAGTCTATTGAGGAACAAATAGGGGAATATATCCCCAGACTATTACATCAATCGAGTGAAAATATCGAAAATAATTTCAAGGAATTAGTTGCCCTGCCCGAATTAATTTACAACTCAGAAAATGTAATGGCCATATTAAGAAAAGAAAAATATGAGAGTCTTGCAGAGTTAAATAGAGATGACTATATTTTAAAAAGTTTCTTTTCAAGGACATTTTTAAATAATAATAGCTCTGAAATTTTAGGGGTTTTCTTGGTATCAAATAACCATGTTTTTGAAAATTCTCGTACTTCTTATAAAGGCTTTGATTTAAAAGATCTTGATAAAAATGAGGGCATTGTCTTTGGGAATGAGATGCAAATTCTACTACCATATCAAAGTAAGTTAGTCTTTGAAGGGAATCCTCCATATTTTTTACTTAAGAAAAATATTATAGACTTTGATAATCGAAAGACGATAGGGACTTTGTTCATTGCTGTTGAGACTTCTTTTATCGAAAGGGTATTCAATAATTTAGATCACGAGGATAAAGCTGATATTTGGCTCATGAACAGAGAGGGTAAAATTATTTATCATACGGATTCAAATAAAATAGGTAGCATGTATAGAGGGGTTAAGGATTTTCCAACTTTAAGTGGGAGCTTTCATTCTTCTAGTGACAGTACATTAATAAGTGTGGACGAAGCATCAAACATGGGCTGGATCCTTGTTCACAGTATCCCGACTAAGTTTCTAACCGAGAGAACAGACACTGTTACAAATGTCATTGTTTTATTTTTCATTGTCCTAGTTCTATTAGGTACATTGATTTCAATATATTTAGCTTTAACTGTAACAAGACCTATTAAAACCTTAGGAAGCCTGATGAAAGAGGTTGAAAAAGGAAATTTTGAAGTTCAAATTCCAATTGACTCTAAAGATGAAGTTGGCTTTCTAGCCCGAAGCTTTCATTCTATGATTACACAATTAAGGGAGCTTATCCGAAAAAACTATCAAAATGAACTTAGACAAAAGAATGCAGAGCTCTACGCACTGCAATCTCAAATTAATCCTCATTTTATGTACAATACGTTAGAAACAATTGGTATGGCAGTAGAGGAAGGAGATTCAGAAATAGTCGTTGACATGGTTACGATTCTAGGGAGAATGCTGCGCTTTTCGTTAAGCAATAAGGACCGACTAATTCCTATTTCAAAAGAGGTTATGCATGTTCGTGATTATTTAAGTATTCAAAGCTTTAGATTTGAGGACCGCCTTTCTTTTCACATTAACGAAACAATAGATTGTGAATATTACTACACACCGAAATTTATTTTGCAACCAATTGTTGAAAATGCGATAAAGTACGGGTTAGAAAAAAGAAGGGAACTGACAATTAATATTGACGTAATAAAGGACGTTAATGAATTAGGAGAAGAAGATATTTTGTTTGCCATTCGTGATAACGGACCGGGTATCGATAGTGAAAGAATGCAAAGGATTCATAAGTTATTGGAATCCGATCCAATTGTAAATCGTGACTCTGGCTTTGGAATTACCAATGTTCATGCAAGGGTTGCTACGATGTTTGGACATAAATATGGTATCAGCATTAAGAGCACTTCGGATAAGAGTACTGAAGTTATCATTCGTACAAAGTTAATTGATGTCAGTGAAGTTACAAAGTATGTCAATAGCAGGGAGGTTTTTGGAGATGATAACTATTAAGACTGTTATTGTTGATGATGAAGCACGAATTCGTCGAGGAATTGAGCGGTTAGTGAAGTCCTTTGGAGATGAATGGGAAATTATTGGCACATATTCAGACGGGAAAGAAGCCTATGAGACAATCATCAATAATCATATTAATGTAGATCTTGTTATTACAGATGTGAAAATGCCTGAAATGGATGGTTTATCTTTAGTTAGGAATTTAAAGAAAACACATTCCTTTTTTGCATTTTTCATTAGTGGATTTGATGACTTCCAATACTTACAAAGCGCAATTCGTGAAGGTGCAATTAACTATATCTTGAAGCCTATAGACCGTGAACAGTTTCGGTCCGAATTACAGGAAGTAAAAGAAAAGGTAATGAAAAAAAGAATTGAACAACAGGATTTGAAAGAGGTGTACGAAAAAGCTTCGCAATTAAAGTACATAAAGCAGGTACGGTTACTAAGTGAGATGACTTGGATGGAAGATAAAGATGTCTCCATGCTGAATTGGGTTGAGGAATTTCCAATAGGTAATTATGCGTTGGCATATATTAGTATTGATCAAGTGTCAACGAAGACAAAAGAAGTGGAATCAAGGGAATGGGAAGTTTGGAATTTTGCTATTGAAAATATTTTAGAAGAGACATTAAAAAAAATTTTTTATAACGATAAAGTATGGAGTTGGTGGTGGAGAAACGGAAAATTTAATTATTGGGTGCTGCTTAATGAACAATCCAAAATAGATAGTAATTCTTTAACATCTGTAACAGACCAATTTATTAGAAACCTACAACAAAATATAAGAGACTATACTCCTTATACAGCTTCCGTATCGATTGGAAATGAGTTTCAGGACATCATGGAACTACCAAATTATAAAAATAAATTATTGTCTCTATTACAGTTTCGAATTATTCAAGGCGGAAACAATATTTTTAAATATGATTTAATCAAAAATGAGTTAGAACAAAAACCAAAAGGGATTTCTTCTGGTACTTATATGCGTACCCAACAAATCATGTTTAAGCTTGAACAAAAAGATGAAGAAAAAGTATTGGAGAGTTTACAAGCCTATTTTAATGAGATTGAAACGTTATCTTCACCTGGATTGGTGGAAGAGGCGATTAACTATTTATTTATCAAAATAGTTAATATGTGGATGGATAACGATGGTTATTGTATAGATCCTTATTTATTAGATGAAGCAATGCAAATTACAAAACAAGCCACTAGTTTTAATCAACTAAAAGATCGTACAAAGTATTGGATATTAAGCATGATGAAAAAAATTCAATCTTTGAAGGAGAATCAGCCTGACTCTATACAGCAAGCTAAACAATGGATTAATGCTAATCTTGGAGAGAATATTACTGTTAAAAGAATTGCAGAATATGTATATATGAATCCCACTTATTTTTGTGAATACTTTAAGAATATGACAGGTGTAACCGTGCTTGATTATGTCACAAAAAAACGTCTAGAGAAGGCAAAGGAATTATTAGAGGTTCCAGATATAAAAATTTATGACATCTCAAGTTCAGTAGGGTATCATGATGCAAAATATTTTAGCCAATTATTCAAGAAGTGGCAAGGGTATTCACCTTCTCAGTATCGGGATAACTTTCTCAAACGTTCATCCCTAGAATAAATAAAATATTATAATAGTAGGTCGATCTCGGCCATAGTAAAGAGAGTGATTTCAAAAGGCATAATAAACCTTTTGAAATCACTCTTTTTATTTTCATTTATTTTTAGCATTACCGAATAATGTCCGACCAACCTGAATTTTATCTCCTACAAGAGTTGCCTAATAACCTATATAGTACTAAGTATCAGAAATACTTAATTATTTTTGGAGAGTGAGGAGGGTGGTAAACATGTTAAAAACCAAATTGGAAGCAGTTGCATTAGAACTTACATCAGTAATTGAAAGGATTGATCAATCGCAATTCGAAGAAGTGACTAATTATATTGTGAATGCACCTCGCATTTATGTGAAGGGTGTAGGTAGATCGGGTTTTATGATGGAAGCGTTTGCGATGAGGTTGATGCACTTAGGTTTTAATGTTCATATAATTGGAAACGCTACCACTCCAGGCGCGAGTAAAGGTGATCTACTAATAGTAGGAACTGGTTCTGGTGAAACAGGTAGTTTGATTACATATGCAACCAAAGCTAAGAAGCTTGGCCTAAAAATGATAACGCTAACAAGTTTTGTAGACTCTACATTAGGAGATATGGCGGATGCAGTACTACAAATTTCCACACCAACACCGAAATCTACTAAAACTAGTGAAGTTACCTCTGTTCAGCCAATGGGTACACTTTTTGAACAGTCTTTATTGATTTGCTTGGATCTTTTGATTCTAGATCTTATGGAGTCACAATCAGCTAGTGCAGACCAAATGTTTGGTAACCATGCAAATCTTGAATAGGGCCTTAACAGGCGGTTGTGATTCCTTTTCACAACTGAATAAATATATAAAACATAAAATAGGAGGGGTTAAAGCATGAAGAAAAAGTTTTTTGTATTATTCTTAGTTGTCGCAATGGTTCTATCTCTAGTAGCTTGTTCTACAGAAAGTGGAGGTTCAAGTGAAGCTGATTCAGGAGGATCTGCAAATGAGGACCTTTTAAATCCAGCAAACTATAAATCTGATAAAGATAAATCTGAATGGACAATTGGTGTTGTAACAAAAGATAATACTGCAGCTTGGTTCAAGCGAATGGAAGTTGGAGTTAATGAATATGGCGAAGAAATGAATATCAATGTTATTCAAAAAGGACCAGCTAACGCTGATGCTGCATCACAAGTACAAGTAATTGAAGACTTGATTGCTCAAGGTGTGGATGCACTCGCAGTAGTACCTATTGATCCGGGTGCAATCGAAGCTTCTTTACAAAATGCTTTATCTCAAGGTATTGCGGTAGTAACTCACGAAGCGTCTAACCAAAAGAATACTTTATTTGATATCGAAGCCTTCACTTCAGAGGATTTTGGTGCAAGTATCATGGATTCACTTTCCGCAGCAATGGGTGAAAAGGGTAAATATGCCACGATGGTAGGATACACTACAAGTACAACTCACATGGAATACGCTGAAGCTCAAAAAGCCCGTCAAGAAGAAGCTTATCCAGAAATGGAATTAATTAATGGTGGAGAAGTTCCAAGTGCTGAATCAGAAGAAAGCGTTGACGTAGCATATGAAAAAGCAAAAGAACTATTAAAAGCGTACCCAGATTTGAAAGGGTTTACAGGGGTTGCGTCTACGGACAGCCCTGGAATTGCAAACGCTGTTGAAGAACTTGGTTTATCTGGAAAAGTTAGTATTGTGGGTGTAGGTACACCTAACGAATTCTCTGATTATATCAAAGCTGGAACAATTAATGAGCTTTTATTATGGGATCCAAAAGATGCTGGTTACGCAATGGTTTCAGTAGCTGCCAAGATCTTGGCTGGTGAAGAAATTACTGAAGGCTCAGATCTAGGAGTAACTGGTTATGAAAAGGTTCAAATTCTAGAGGGAACAAATAAAACAATTATTGGAAATGCTCCTTTAAAAATTGACGCAAGCAACATTGACGAATACGATTTCTAGAATTTAAATTGCAAAAACCTTAACTAAAGACTAGAAATACCGTATCGCATTATTCTCAATAGAAGGAAAATGATACGGTATTTCTTTTATTAATATCGTTAAGAAACAGAATCTAGGATCAGGTCTGAGGAGGGTTACAATGTCTGAAAATATTATATCTGTAAAAGGAATACATAAATATTTTGGAGGGGTCCATGCCTTAAAAGGTGTTGACTTACATATTAAAAAAGGCGAGGTTCACTGTTTAGCTGGTGAAAACGGCTGTGGGAAATCAACAATTATTAAGGTGATATCTGGTGTTCACAAGCCAGACGGTGGCGATATAGAGGTGAACGGTAAAAAGTATGAATTTATGACACCAACGGAATCAATTAAGCAAGGGATTCAAATCATATACCAAGATTTTTCTGTATTCCCCAACCTTACTGTTATCGAAAATTTAGCTTTCAATAAAGTATTAGCAAATAAAAAGAAATTCGTGAATCGAAAAGAGTTTAGAAGAATTGCAGAAGAGGCCATAAGTAAGATTGACTTTGATGTGGATCTTGACGCTTTGGTTGAAACACTCCCTGTTGCAGATAAGCAGTTAATCGCCATCTCGAGAGCACTATTGGATAATGCAAAGTTAATTATTATGGATGAGCCAACAACAGCATTAACCAAAAAAGAAGTAAAAAGAATGTTTGAGATTATTAACAGGTTGAAAGAAGAGGGCGTTACAATCCTTTTTGTTTCACACAAGTTGGAAGAGGTCTTCGAAATTTGTGATACTGTTACGATCTTCCGGAATGGGAAAAATGTTATCTCCTGTCCTGTATCAGAAATGGATGAAAAGAAATTTAGTTATCATATGACTGGACGGCATTTTGAAGAAGATACAGCTACCAAAACAAGAAATATCGGTGGAACAGTCTTAGAGACAAAGCAATTGTCCGCACAAGGCTTTAATGATGTGAGTTTCAAGTTGAGAAAAGGGGAAATCCTTGGGATTACGGGTCAACTTGGATCAGGCCGTACCGAATTATCTCTAGCATTGTTCGGATTATTAAAACCAGATAAAGGTGAGATTTTAATAGAAAATAAAGAAGTAGCTATTCCGAATCCGACAAAAGCGCAAGAATTAGGGGTTGCACTTGTACCAGAAGACCGATTGACAGAAGGCTTATTCTTGCCACAGTCGATAAAGAGAAATATCGCTATTACTAGATTAGATGAATTATCTAACAAATTAGGTGTAGTGGATAATGATTTGATAGATGATGAATCCGCTAAGTGGGTTCGAGATATTGGGGTCGCAACAAAAAACGATGAATTCCCTGTATCAACACTTTCAGGAGGTAATCAGCAAAAAGTGCTTCTAGCTAGATGGATTGCATCCAACCCAAAAGTTTTAATTTTAAATGGTCCAACTGTGGGTGTTGATATTGGAGCAAAACACGATATTCACAATTTGTTACGTGACCTTGCCAATAAAGGAATGGGGATCATCATTGAATCTGATGATGTATCTGAAATCGTTAGTACTTGTAATCGTGTGCTTGTCATGCAGAAGGGGCAAATAACAGCTGAAGTGAAAGAAGAGGATTTAAATGTAAAAACTTTAGCTAATTACATTTAGAAGATAGGAGTGTGAAGGTTGATGAATACATTTACATCAAAGTCAGTGAAAAAGCTAGCTACACGTCCTGAGTTTTATGTATTTATAATCATATTATTTTTGAGCCTTTTTATTCAGGCTAAGTCCGGACTTTTCTTTTCGAATAATAACATTGTTGATTTATTACGCTCGATGACGGTTCCGTTAATTTATGCTATCTGTGCTTACCTTGGCTTTGTAAGTACAGGACCTGATGTATCGTTTCCGTTAATAGCTGCTTTAAGTGGGTACTTGGCTACACAATTCGTCATTGTAACAGGGTATTCTGGTCCGATTTTTGTAGTATTTTTAGTAGCAATTTTAGGTGGTCTGATCATGGGTGCGATTAATGGCTTTATTATTGCCAAATATAATTTTCCAAGCTTGATCGTCACTTTGGGTACAACATCTATTTTTAGTGGTATTCTGCTAGGTGTTTTTGAAGCAGGACGTATTAAACTTCCAGAATCAATGATTGCCTTTGGTGAAAAGTCACTTATTGAAGTTACAAACGCGGAAACAGGATTAGGATCTTCCCTACCAATGACATTCTTAATTGCTATTGGTTTGTACATTCTAACCTACTTGTTCCTTAATTTCACCATGGCAGGACGTGGAGTTTTTGCGGTGGGTGGAGATGAAACTTCTGCAGAAAGAGCAGGTTTTAATGTAAAGAAAATTCGCTTTGGTGTATTCACTGTAAATGGTGGATTAGCGGCTATCGCAGGTGTATGTTATTCAGTTGAATCGACGTATTTCTTACCAACTGAATTTGCTGGTAAGGAAATGATTGTTATCGCAGCGGTCATACTTGGTGGCACTAGACTAATGGGTGGAGTTGGTACACTGACTGGATGTGTGTTAGGTACATTACTACTTACGATTGTTACTAATAGTTTAATTCTTATTGGGGTTCCAATTTATTGGCAAAAGTTCATCATTGGTGCAATTATCATTGTTGGTACTGCAATATCCGTTATTCAAATTTCTGAATTAAAAGGATTCAGAAGAGGTAGACGGAAAAAGGTGGGGGTGGCCTAAATGAAGACAGTTGTAAAGACAAATGAACCAGCTATTTTAAGTAACAAAAACAAATTTTCTTTCAAGAAAATGGATGGTAACATACTACGTTTATTAACCATTATGTTTACACTTTTAATAGTCGCGAGTATTACCAAACCAGATACATTTCTATCATTGGCAAACTTCCTCTCAATGGAAAAACAATTAGTAGAGTATGGATTAATGGCTATTGGTGTAGGTATTGCCATGATAGCAGGGGGAATTGATCTATCTGTTGTCTATATTGCCAACCTAAGTGCCATTGTGGCTGGACTATTTATGCAAAAGTTTGCAATAGCAATTTCCGGGCCGGAACAAATAGTGTTTATTGTATTAGGAATACTACTGGGTTTACTAACGGGAGTCATTTGTGGTCTATTTAACGGTTTCTTAATTGCAAAACTTCGAGTACCTGCGATGCTTGCAACATTAGGAACAATGCAATTGTACATGGGTATAGCAATTATTATCACAGGTGGAAGTATTGTAAGTGGATTACCACTGCCGTTTGCTCAATTAGGTCGTACAAATGTATTTGGAATTTTTACATTATCATTCATAGTTTACCTAGTTATTATGGCATTTGTTGCTTATTACATTGGTAAGACAAGATATGGATTGAAATTATATCTTTTAGGGACAAATGAAAAGGCTTCCAGATTTGCTGGTATTAAAAATAATCAAATTATCATAAGGGCTTATATGATATCAGGTGTTATTGCTGCATCTGCAGGATTATTAAGTCTTGCGCGAATTAACTCTGCAAAGGCTGACTTTGGTTCAAGCTTTGTTATGTTGACCATTTTAATAGCTGTTTTAGGTGGAATTAATCCAGATGGTGGAAGAGGTAAAATAGTTGGTATTTTCCTAGCTACCATTATCGTACAGCTTATGTCATCTTACCTGAATATGTTTCCGCAGATTAGTAACTTCTACAGAGATATGATCTGGGGTATCGCACTTATTGCAATACTTATCGTTAACTATACTTTAAATAAGAAAAGTGAAGCTAAATTAATGCGACTAACCTCGCAATAACAGGGAGGTTTTCTACTTGAAGCAGCCTAATATTTTGGTAGTTGGAAGCATGAATATGGATTTAAATATCTATGGTGTTCTAAGGATTTCTCAATTTGGAGAATCGGTAGGTTGTAATAGCTATGCATATACAACTGGTGGCAAAGGGGCTAATCAAGCATATGCAGCAGCTTTGCAGGGCGCGGTCGTGACCATGGTTGGTAGAGTTGGTAATGATCCTAATGGAAAAGCATTGATAACCGAACTAGAGAAAGTCGGTATTAACACAGAATACATTGTTTCAGACCAGGACTATCAAACGGGTTTAGCCACAATTATGGTAGATGAAAGAGGTCAATATTTCTCATATGTGACACTTGGTGCGAATAATAAATTGAGTCCTGAAGATGTCGAAAAGGCACTCGCCGAAAAGAGCTTTGATATGGTACTCATGCAATTGGAGATGCCATTAGAAACCGTATATAGAACCTATGAATTAGCTAGGGAACGAAATATTCCCGTGTTTTTAGATGCAGGTCCAGCAATGGATATACCACTTGATCGATTAAAGGGAATCAATATTATTTCCCCAAATGAGGCAGAAACAGAAGCTCTCACAGGTATAACAGTTGAAAGTGAGAAAGAAGCACTAGAAGCTGCCAAACAGTTATATGAAAGAGCCAATCCTGAGTACGTTGTATTGAAAATGGGAAGTCGGGGTGCCTATGTTTACGATGGGATGGTGGGGAAGATGTATCCAGCTTACCAAGTGAATGCGGTAGATTCAACAGGAGCAGGCGATACATTTAATGCATCGTTAGTGAACAAACTCTGCCTTGGATATAGTTTGGATGATGCAATCCAGTGCGCAGCGGCAGCGGCTGCAATTTGTGTTTCTCGAAAAGGTGCACAAGTATCGATTCCTTCAGAAAGTGAAGTGCAACAATTTTTAAAAAAACAACTAATTATATGATTCATTAAATAAATAGTATGGAGGCATCGGTATGAATAGTAAAATTGCACCTTCTTTGATGTGTGTTGATTTGTTGAATGTGGAAAGAGATATTAGGTTGCTGGAGGAAGCAAAGGTTGATTATTTACACATAGATGTAATGGATAACCATTTTGTTCCGAATATTACACTTAGTTTTGATTTTATCAAGTCTATTAAAAAGGTTACAGCTATTCCTTTAGATATTCACTTAATGATTAATAACCCCGAAGAAAGTCTTCAATACTTAGAGGGGTTAAATGCGGAGGATATTGTTTGTATTCATTACGAATCTACTATTCATATTCATCGTGCAATAGATATGATAAAGAATCTGGGAGTGAAAGTGGGTCTTGCATTAAATCCTGGAACACCTATTGGGGTAATTGAGAACCTGCTTCCTGATTTAGATATGATTCTAGTTATGACTGTAAACCCAGGATTTGCAGGCCAAAAATTAATCCCTAGCATGCTTGAAAAAATTGAAAGACTTAGAGAGTTGTTGGATGAAAAGGGGTTTGGGCATATCGCCATAGAAGTAGACGGAAACGTTAGCTTTGAACATGCGAAATTAATGCATGAAAAAGGTGCTGACATATACGTAGGTGGATCATCTAGTGTCTTCAGTAAAGAAGCATCCATTGTGGACAACTGTAAGAAGTTTAGAGCAATTATTAATTTCTAATAGAATGCTATGTTTCAAAGGAATTATATGTAAGGAGGGAAATCATGAAGCTACAACTTGCGTTAGATACGTGTAATACAGACGAAGCATTACAAATTGTAGGCGAAGTAGAAAGCTCCATTGATATCGTAGAAATAGGTACACCAATGATATTGGAATACGGCATGGAACCAGTACGAAAGGTATCTGCACAATACCCTACCAAGTGGGTAATTGCAGATACCAAAATCATGGATGCAGGTGAATTTGAAGCAGAAATTGCCTTTAATGCAGGAGCATCCATTGTTTCGGTAATGGGGATTACAAACGACGAGACTATTAAAGGTGCCGTGAAAGCTGCCAAGAAAGCAAATGGAAGAGTCTTGGCTGATATGATGTGTGTAACTAATTTGGAAGAAAGAGCAAAGGAACTAGTTGAACTTGGTGTAGATTATATCTGTGTTCATACTGCCCATGATGTTCAAGGAACACAAAGTCCATTTGCTTCGTTAGCGAGGGTTCAACGTAGTGTTGGATCGAAGAAATGTGCTATTGCAGGTGGGATTAATAAGGAATCGGTAAATAAAGTGATCGAATATAACCCTGAAGTGGTAATCGTTGGTAATGGTATTACAGGGCAAGTGGATAAAGCTGAAGTTGCTAAAACAATCAGTGACATTTTACGTGCTTAAAGGGAAGGGAGGTTATTCAGGTGGTTGGCCCAGATTTATATTTGAAAAAATGCACTATTGTATTAGATGAATGCACAAGAGCATTGCAAGCAGTTGATCCAATCATTGTATCTGAGTATTTGAATTTGCTTAGAAATGCAGAAAAAGTATTCTTTGTCGGAGTAGGTCGAGTACTTCTTTCTTTAAAAGCGGTATGTAAAAGATATGCACATATTGGTATTAATGCTGTTGTCGTAGGAGACATTACAGAACCCGCAATGACAAATAGGGATGTCTTAATCGTTGGTTCAGGTAGTGGAAATACATTGTTTCCTGTTGCAATTGCAAAAAAGGCTAAACAAATTGGAGCAACAATTATTCATATTGGTAGTAATCCGGAAAACAGTATTACCGATTGTACCGATTTATTGGTAAGAATACCTGTTGCTAGCAAATTAAAAAGAGAAGATGAAATCAATTCGCAGCAACCAATGACTTCACTCTTTGAACAAACCTTATTATTATTTGGCGATATTACTACAATGATGATCTTGGAAGAACGGAACAATGCGATAGAAGATTTATGGCAATACCATGCAAATTTAGAATAGAAGATTCGAACATCTATGTTAAAGGGGGTAACTATGAGACCTACATTCTCGGCATCTCTTATGTGTATGGATTTCTTAGATGTAAGAAATCAGCTGGAGGTATTAAATAAAGCTGTTGATTTCTACCATATTGATATTATTGATGGACATTACAGTAAGAACCTTTCCCTTTCACCTGACTTGATGAACGCATTTAAAAAAGTAGTGAATAAGCCAATGGATGTTCACTTAGCGACAACAAATCCTGAAGATTGGATTGAAGTTTGTGCGAATGCAGGTGCAACATATATCTCACCACAAGCTGAGACTATTAATCATCATGCTTTCCGTGTGTTAAATATGATCAAGAGTGTTGGTTGTAAGGTAGGTATTGTTCTTAATCCGGCAACACCACTTAGTTATATTGAATCGTACTTAGGCAGAGTAGAACTACTTACCATTATGACGGTTGATCCTGGATTTCCTGGGCAGCCCTTCATTAATGAGATGATTGATAAGATAAAAGAAGCAACTAAGCTTCGAGAGGAAAAGGGATATAAGTATAAGATCCAAGTAGATGGAGCAGTCAACAAGAATACATTCAAAAGATTAAAAGATGCAGGGGCAGATATATATGTTCTTGGGTCTTCTGGGTTGTTTAATTTAGACGAAAATATTGACCTTGCATGTGAAATTGCGTACCGAAACTTTGCCGAAGTTACCCAGTAATAACGGTTAAAGGAACTGGAGGGGTAAGAATGGAATTAATGCTTGATTCGGCTAATATAGAAAACATAAGGTATTATACTGAAGTCTTCCCATTAGTAGGAATCACTTCTAATCCTAGTATTTTAAAAAAAGAGGGAAAACTAGAACTTATAAATCATTTTAAAGAGATTCAGAATATTATTGGTAACGAACGTTCTTTACATATTCAAGTAACGACAGATAAGTCCGAAAAGATTGTAGAAGAAGCATATAGAATAATTGAGAAACTAGGAAAAGATGTATATATCAAAATCCCTGTCAATGAAGAGGGATTAAAAGCAATAAAAAGGCTAAAGAACGAAAACTTTAACATAACAGCAACCGCGATCTACACAATGGCACAAGGGGATTATGCCATTATGGCAGGCGTGGACTATATAGCTCCCTATTTTAATAGAATGGAAAATACTAATATAGACCCTGAACGTGGGATTAGTCATTATGCGAAGGTGATACAGAGTGGGAACTTTCAAACAAAGATATTAGCGGCTAGTTTTAAAAATATCGGGCAAGTGATGCGAGCTTTTGAAAGCGGTGCACATTGTGCAACTGTTGATCCTGCGTTGCTCAGTACTTCACTTAACATGCCGTCTATTGAAATGGCCGTAGCAGACTTCAAAAAAGATTGGGAAGATGTTTATGGTAAGGAAAAAACATTTCTAGATATTTGAAAGACCATATTTTATAAGGGTGTGATTGATATTGTTTGCTAGTGTGATAGATTCAGTGAATGATACTTTAACAAAAGAAGCAGAAGCTATTTTGGAGATTAAAAACACGTTTGATCACGGACAGGTAGAAAAGGTCTTTGAACTTATTAAGAACTGTAAAGGGAAAATTATTACGACAGGTTGTGGGACCTCAGGAGCAGCAGCCAAAAAAATTGCACATACGCTAAGCTGTGTGGAGTGTCCCGCATTATTTTTAACACCTTCTGATGCTGTACACGGTGCCCTAGGAGTAGTTCAAAAAGAAGATATTGTTATCGCCTTTTCTAAAGGTGGTGCCACACAAGAAATTAATAATTTAATACCGGGATGTAAAGCAAAAGGTGCAACATTAATTGCAGTGACAGAAGTTGAAGACTCTTACATTGCAGAGCAATCAGACTTTTTATTAAAAGTGAAAGTCTCAAAAGAACCAGATGATTTTAACATGCTTGCTACGTCGAGTACGATTTCAATCATTGCCCTTTTTGATGCAATTTCTATTGCGATGACTCGGTTTAGAGGGTATACAAAAGAACAATTTGCAATCATCCATCCTGGGGGGAAAGTAGGAGAAACCCTAACCCAAAAGGATAGATGAACAAGCTAGGGGGGAACAGTGATGGCAAAGTATACAATTGGACTTGATTTCGGAACGCTTTCAGGGCGTGCTTTACTAGTAGATGTAAAAACAGGAGAAGAGTTAGCCTCATCTACACATGAATACTCACATGGGGTAATGGATAAGACACTACCAAACGGAAAGAGGCTCTCTCTTGATTGGGCCCTTCAACATCCCCAAGATTATTTAGATGTATTATCCACAGCTATTCCTGCTGTATTAAAACAGTCCGGGGTTTCTCCGGATGATATTATTGGTGTCGGTGTAGACTTTACGGCTTGTACGGTTGTGCCAATTAAGTCCGACGGTACACCGTTGTGCTTGATAGAACAATATAAAGATGAGCCCCATGCCTATGTGAAATTATGGAAACACCATGCTGCTCAAGATAAAGCTAATAAGTTAAATGAGATTGCTGAGCAAATGGGTGAAGAATGGCTTAGTCGTTATGGTGAAAAGATTTCATCTGAATGGATGTTCCCGAAGATTTGGCAAGTATTAGATGAAGCTCCACATATCTATAACGAAGCAGATTACTTTATTGAGGCCTCCGATTGGATGGTTTGGCAGTTAACGGGTGTACATACAAGAAATGCATGTACTGCTGGCTTTAAAGCAATCTGGCATAAACAAAAAGGCTACCCGGATAAAGAGTTTTTTAAAGCGTTAGATCCTCGTTTAGAAAATGTGGTGGAAGAAAAATTAAGCACAGATATTACTCCGATTGGGCAAAGAGCTGGAGAAATAACGAAAAGGGCAGCGGAACTTACTGGATTAAATGTAGGAACTGCAGTTGCAATTGCCCATGCGGATGCTCACGTATGCTTCCCAGCGGTAAAGATAGATGGACCGGGTAAAATGCTTGATATCATAGGAACATCAAGTTGCCACTTAGTCTTGAGTGAGGAAGAACATAAAGTGCCCGGTATTTGTGGTGTTGTGGAAGATGGTATCGTTCCTGGATTCTTTAGTTATGAAGCAGGACAAAACTGTGTAGGAGATACCTTTGCCTGGTTTGTAGAGAATTGTGTTCCAATAGAGTATCATGACAAAGCGAAAAGTAAGGGGATTAGTATCCATGAGTATCTGACGCAAAAAGCGGAGAACTTAAAAGCTGGTGAAAATGGTTTAGTCGCTTTGGATTGGTTGAATGGTAACCGATCTACACTTGTTGATGTGGATTTAACTGGAACGATTGTTGGTATAACACTTCAAACAAAAGCAGAAGACATTTATCGTGCATTGATCGAGGGAACAGCATATGGTACAAGAAAAATCATTGAAACCTTTAGAGAGAATGGTGTTCCTGTGAACGAATTCTTTGCCTCAGGAGGCATTGCGCAGAAGAACCCACTTGTTATGCAAATATATGCTGATGTTATTAATATGCCAGTGAAAGTCGGGGGTGGCTCTCAAGGACCAGCACTAGCAAGTGCGATATTTGGAGCGGTTGCTGCAGGTGCCGAACGAGGAGGATATGATGATGTTTTTGTAGCTGGGCAAGCAATGGGTAAGTTAGATAATAAAGTCTATTATCCGAATCCTGACAATGTAACAGTGTATAACCAGCTATATCGTGAGTATTCAAGGCTATACGATTACTTTGGAATAGAGTATAAAGATATAATGAAGCGATTAAAAAACATTAAGATTGAACAAAGTAAATAAATTTGATTTTGCCTACCAGGTTGCCCTGCACCCTAGGTAGATAAGTAATAGAAAAAAGAGGCTGTTCAGAAGTAAGAAGCCACTCCCTAGAAAAAATAGGGGAGTGGCTTTTTTGTGTTAATGTTGTTTATTTTACTACCTCAGGCTTCAATAAAACACTGATCAACCGGTCCATTCCAAGTTCAATGGTTTCAGGGGTTGAATGGCTAAAGTTTAGTCTGAATGTGTTGTTCTTTGGCTCATTCACGTAGAACGGTGCACCCGGGACAAAGGCAACTCCTTTTTCTACTGCTTGGTTTAATAGAGCGGTTGTGTTCAAATGTTCATTACCTTCTACCCAAATAAACATTCCGCCTTTTGGTTCCTTCCATTTGAATAAATCAGGTCCTAATTTATTTAAATAGTCTCTCATAATCGTCATGCGTTCATAGTAGACACTTCTTATTAAATCAATATGGGAAGCAAGGTTGAAATCACGTAATAAATAATAAAGAGCCTGCTGGTCGATCGAACTGGAGTGTAAATCATTCATTTGCTTCGCTTGAACCATCATATTGATGACTTCCGATGGTCCAGTTACCCAGCCTGTTCGTAACGCAGGAACCACAGACTTTGAAAATGTACTCGTATAGATTACATGGCTATGATCATAGTCAAAGGAGGCTACTGGACAATATTGTTCCTCTGAATGAAATTGAATATCTCCATATGGATCGTCCTCTAAAACAAGGACATTATATTCTTGGCAAAGGCTTAGCAACTTTCGACGTCTCTCATCGCTCCAGACCTTCCCGTCCGGATTAGCAAAGGTTGGAATGACATAAACAAATTTAGGACTCCATGTTTCCAATTTCTCTTTTAAATCTTCAGGTAACATTCCGTCTTGATCGCTGCTAACGGAAATGACATTTGCCCCGTAAGATCTAAAAACCTGGAGAGCAGCTAAGTAGGTTGGATCCTCTGTAAGGATAACATCTCCGGGAGTCAGCATGATCCGTGAGAACAAGTCAATGGCTTGCTGAGAGCCTGTTGTTACGAGAATGTTGTCAACAGTAGAGGAAATGCCTCTATCCGCCATCTTTGCTTTAATGGCTTCTCTAAGCGGAACAAATCCTTCTGTTAACGCATATTGCAAAGAAGAATTTCCTGAAGCAAATACTTTCTCGTAGGCAATTTTTACTTGTTCAATAGGAAAGATATCTTCTGCTGGTAATCCACCAGCAAAGGAGATCACGTGTCCTTGTTGAGTAACCTTAAGAATATCTCTAACTGCAGATGATGCATAGTTTTTAGTTTGGGGTGCAAATGAATAATGCATGGTGGTCGCTTCCTTCTATTAATAGTCTGTTAGTTGATTAAAGTAAAATTAAATCGGGATATAATATATTGTTATAAATAGTACAATATAACATCCAGGTTACGCAACCGTTTTTTTTAAAATATTTAGAAAAATTAAATAAATACTAATAATGAAAGGTCCGTGTATTGACAATTTTCTGACTAGTGATAAAAATATTATAATAACATATTGCGAACTGAAATGAAGGAGCAAAAGGAAATGGATAAAGATTTATTAACTGTCCAAATTGGGGAACGGCTGCGGTATTTCCGGCAACAGCGTCATTTGACGTTAGAAGATTTGGCTGAGTTAACAGGTGTTAGTAAACCGATGATTGGACAAATTGAGCGTGGCACCTCTAACCCTACTGTTTCGACTCTTTGGAAAATTGCAGCAGGACTTCAGATTCCTTTTGCTTCTTTCTTAACGACGAATCCCTCAATTAAAATTAATAAAGTAGAGGAACAACCTTTTTTTACGGATGATGATGATTTATTTGAAGTGTATAACACATTTTCATCTCCTGGTATTCCATTTGAACTCTATAGAGTTCGTTTGTTACCTGGGTGTAAGCATTTTTCTGAACAAAGTGGAGCGGGTACATTGAAGTCTATCACTGTCCTTTCCGGGAGGTTAACGGTAAAAATTGGAGAGGAAAAACCTTTTACGATCGATCAAGGGGATTCTGTCTCCTTTACGACGGATATTTGTCAAGTCTTTGAAAATGCTTCGGACAAGTTATGCGAAATAAATATGGCAATTTATTACTCTAGTAATCAAGTGCAAATTTAATTTGTATAGATTTAATTATTAAAGTGTAGTTCTAGCTTAAAACCTACCTAAATTACCTATTATTAGAGGAAGTATAGGAATACTTTGTGACAATTCCAAATTGTATTGACAATGAGTCATTCCAACTCTATTATTGATAATGGTTATCATTATCAACTTAGGAGGAGCAAATAGTATGTCAAACCGCATGACAAAGAAACCTGTTTTAATGATGTCAGTGATCATTCTTATTTTATCTATAGCATTACTTGGTTGTTCAAATGATTCGATAGAAACTGAGGGGACTACAGGTGAAGATGGAAATGTGATTACTTTCGCTTGGCCAAGAGATATAGGTGAACTGAATCCGCATATGTATAATCCATCACAATTATTTTCTACATCGATGGTATATGAGCCTTTAGTAAGCTATGGTGATGGTGGGGAGTTAAAACCACATTTAGCAGAGTCTTGGGATATCTCTGCGGATGGGAAAGAGTATTTATTCCATTTACGTCAAGATGTCAAATTTTCGGATGGAACGAGTTTTAATGCAGAGATTGTGAAAAAGAACTTTGATGCTATACTTAATAATGTCGATTTACACAGTTGGTTAGGATTTATTTCAAAGATTGCTCAAACAGAGGTTGTAGACGAACATACGTTTAAATTAACATTAACAGAACCCTATTACCCTACTATTCAGGAGTTAGCTGTTGTACGCCCTGTACGTTTCCTTGGAGAAGCAGGTTTTCCTGAGGATGGTGATACTTCTAAAGGTGTAGAAAAGCCAGTTGGGACAGGTCCATGGGTATTGGAAGAATATAAAATCGATGAATACGCTATTTTTACACGTAACGAAAATTATTGGGGAGAAGTCCCAAGTGTTGAGCAAATTAAGGTTAAAGTTGTACCTGATGCAGAAACGCGCGTACTTGCTTTTGAAAAAGGGGATTTAGACATTCTTTATGGTGAGGGTGTTATTAGTATAGATTCTTTTAACCAGTTAGAATCTACTGGTTCCTATGAAACCAGCATATCTGAACCAGTGGCTACTAGACAGCTTGTGATGAATACGAATAAAGAACAACTATCGGATGAACGTGTCCGTCAAGCGTTACACTATGGATTTAATAAGGAAGCTTTAGTTGAGGGAGTGACATCTGGCTTAGAAGAAAAAGCAGATTACATCTTACCGACAAACTTGCCTTACACTTCAGAGGTTGCTGCAACCAAGGTTGATTATGATGTTGAAAAAGCGGTGCAATTATTAGATGAAGCCGGCTGGAAGTTGCCAAAAGGAAAAACGGTTCGTGAAAAAGATGGGAACCCACTAGAAATAGAGTTAATGTATAACTCAGCTGAGTCGATTCAAAAAACAATGGCTGAAACCTTGCAATCAGAATGGGCAGGATTAGGTGTTAAGCTAAATATTGTTGGAGTGGAGCTCACCACTCAAGTAGAAAGATTTAAAGCGAATGAGTTTGAAATGAACTTCTTTAGTAACTATGGGTCACCATATGATCCACATACTTTTGTAAACATCGTTGCTACGGAAGGATTTGGATTTAACGAAGCGATCTCAGCTTATCCTAATAAGGAAGAGATACTAAACCAGATTGCTCAGGTAACAAAAACAACAGATGAAACAGAGCGTCAACAACTATACACAGAGATTTTAGGCTCATTGCAAGAGCAGAGTGCAATTGTACCAATTTCGTACATTAAGAAAATAGCTATTTATCAAAAAGATGTTTCTGATTTTACATTCCCTGCGAACCGAGATGAACATCCATTTACAGGAATTAGTGTAAAAGAATAAGCAACAGGAGGAGGTATTTATGGGGACTTATGTCTTGAAACGAATCATCACCATTGTTCCAATTTTTCTTATAGCCACTTTAGTCACATTTGGAATGATCAATCTATCACCAGTAGATCCAGCAGAGGCTTACTTTGCTACCGCGCATATCCAGGCAACTGACGAAATGTTGGAACAAAAAAGACATGAGTTCGGATTAGATCAACCTCTTCTTATTCAATATGTGAATACCATCATTAAGATATGCCAATTTGATTTTGGCATATCTTATGTTACGAATAAGCCTGTTTGGGATGAGATTTCCTCTCGATTGCCAGCAACGATTCAATTAACGATAGGGAGCCTTTTGATTGCTATTTTAGTAAGTGTACCTTTAGGTTTTTTAGCAGGTATAAAGAAAAACAGTGGAATGGACCATTTTAGTCGATTCCTCTCTTTTATTGGAGCATCTATTCCATCATTTTGGCTGGGATATTTATTTATTTTCTTCTTCTCTGTTAAATTAGATCTTTTTCCTGTAGAAGGTACCGGAACTTGGAAGCATTTGATTTTACCTTCAGTCACCTTGGCATTCCCTTTAATCGCTTTATATACCAGACTGTTACGTGCAAGTGTTCTAGAAAATTTACAAGAGTCGTATGTGCTTTTTGCAAGAACGAGAGGGTTTCATGAAAAAATGATCATGGGAAAGCATGTTTTAAGAATGGCTATCTCTCCAATGATTACGGGATTAGGAATGAATATAGGAAACTTATTAACTGGGGCGATCATTGTAGAGGCCGTCTTTTCATGGCCAGGTTTTGGACGGTATTTTATTGATGCCATTTTTAACCGTGATGTTCCTGTTATTCAAGCCTATGTATTATTGGCAGCTGGTGTCTTCCTTATAAGCAACTTAATTGTCGACCTGCTCCAAATGTATATTGACCCACGTATTTCTAGAAAAGGAAGGCAATATCAATGATTTCAAAGCTTCAATATCAGTTAAAAAGCCAAAAAGTAATTGTTATTTCTTCTTTTATATTGTTCGGATTATTTATGATTACGCTTTTTGCTCCTTGGCTTGCACCCAATGACCCTATCACGGTGAATTTAGCTCACAAACTTCAGCCGCCTTCATGGGATTACCCATTAGGAACAGACCATTTAGGCCGATGTACATTTTCCCGTATTCTGTATGGTGCTCGCATCTCTCTCGGTTTTGCTATGCTTATTTTTATTTCGGCTTTGGGTATTGGATTAATTATTGGGATTGTAGCAGGGTATAAAGGTGGTTGGGTGGATCAGTTACTCATGAGATTTGGTGATGGCTTGATGGCGATTCCAAGCCTATTGCTTGTCATTGGTTTTGTTGGTATATGGGGAGCGGGTCTAAAACAAGTCATTTTAGGATTGATACTCGTACAATGGGTTTATTATGCAAGGGTTATCCGAGGCATGGTTCTAAGCCTGAAAGAACAGAATTATATTACGGCAGCTAAAATCAGTGGGTCCTCCACATGGACCATTATGAAAAAGCATATTATCCCGAATGTCATTCCTTCACTAGCGGTCATGGGGACATTAGAAATGGGCTGGGCAATTATGAATCTGTCATCAATGTCCTTTTTAGGATTAGGGGTCCAACCTCCTACACCAGAGTGGGGGGCTATGATTCTAGAAGGAAAGTCATATATCAGAACGAATCCAGCTTTGATGCTTTACCCAGGTTTGATGATTATGATCGTGGTTGTTACCTTTAACTTATTAGGAGAAGCACTAGCAGAACGATATGGGGTTAAACGTCGCTAATTAAAAAGGACGGTTGAAAAATGGAATCAAAAGAGAGATTCATTTTAAATGTTCGAGATCTACATGTAGAAGTCAGAACAAAAGAAGGTTCTTTCAAACTTGTTGAAGACATTAATTTTGGAATCAAAAAAGGAGAGATCCTTGGTTTAGTTGGAGAGAGTGGGAGTGGTAAAACCGTTACAAGTATGTCTATCTTACAGCTTCATGATAGAAAAAACATACAAATGACGGGGAGTATCACACTTCACAACCGAGAATTGAATGGCTTGAAAAATAAGGAGATGCGAAAGATCAGAGGGAAGGATATTGCTTTTATTATGCAAAATCCGATGAATGCTTTTACTCCTGTTTTTACAATTGGTCATCAATTTATAGAAACCATTCAGGCTCACACTTCATTGAATAAAAAGGGTGCTAGAGAGCTTGCGGTTAATGTGATGGAAAATGTCAATTTGCCAGAGCCGGAGAAATTATTAAAACACTACCCTTTTCAACTAAGTGGAGGCATGCTCCAAAGAGTGATGATTGCCATGGCAGCATGTTTAAAACCGTCTGTTATCATTGCAGATGAGCCAACTACAGCCCTTGATCTTCACAGCCAATTATTAGTTCTTCGTCTGTTAGAAAAAATTCGTGTGGAACATGGAACATCTATTTTACTTATTTCTCATGATCTTGGAGTCATTTCGGAAATGGCTGATCATGTGATTGTGATGCAGCACGGGAAAATAGTAGAAAGTGCAAATGTATTAGAAGTATTTGATAACCCACAACATGAATACACGAAGAAGCTATTAAGGACAAGGCCTACCTTATATTCTGAAAAACAACCTTATACTTATACGTTGTGAATACTGCTTGAAATTCCAGGAGGTGAAACCAATGAGCTTATTACAGGTAAAGCAAGTAAATCTAAGCTTTCATTCGAAAAGACTTTTTAAAGGCAAGGATCAACCAAAAGTTCTAAAGGATATTTCCTTTGATATTCAGGAAGGAACCTGTTTAGGCTTAATAGGTACTAGTGGCGCTGGTAAGAGCACGTTAGGGAGAGTCATTCTTGGAATTCAACGTCCAGATCAAGGTCAGGTTTTGTTTCAAGGGCATGATATTTACAGCGCTGACAAGCAAACTCGACAGAACATACGTCGCGATCTTCAAGTGGTTTTTCAAGATTCCTATTCTTCGGTTAATCCTCGCATGACAGCTGAAGCGATAATCAGTGAGCCATTAGAGAACTATGAAAAACTAACCATTGAGGAACAAAGAAAAAACGTGATTGAGCTATTAGAAAGAGTAGGCTTAAGTGAAAAGGATTTAAAAAAGTACCCTCATCAATTTAGTGGTGGACAATTGCAAAGAATTAATATTGCTCGGGCCATCGCTCTGAAACCGAGGTTAATTGTTCTTGACGAATCAGTAAGCAGTTTAGACATGGTCACACAAAGCTTAATCTTACAATTATTAAGCGACTTAAAGGATGACTACGGCTTAGCGTATCTTTTTATCACACATGATATTAAAGCAGCTTTTTCCATTTCAGATCAAATTGGTATGCTTGAGAAAGGTGAGTTGCTAGAGCTCTACGACTCAAAGGACGAATTCTTTGCCTCCAAGCACCCTGTAGTGAAACGTTTGAGAGACTCTGTTCTTTCTGAACATCCACGCTTTCGTACGATTAGGACGTGGGAAAGTAGGGTGTGATTTAAACAAAAATTTAAGAATAGACCGAGTTAATGTGGATTTTACGAATAGTAAGAAATAATCATTGATAGTCCGATTAATTCGGACAGTCCGAGCAGGGAATTGCCTTTGAAAGTCCGAATGCGGGTAAAAGAAAAGTAGCGTGAGTATTCTCAGGCTACTTTTAGTATTGTTTTATATTTATACACCAATATCTAGCTGAGGTTCTTTTAATTTATTATTCCCCTTGACTCCCACCAAAAGCCTCTGGAATCATCGTAAACCCTTCAATCACTGTATCTTCTTCTACTTCTATCATCAGGTATCGTTTCCCAGCAAGATGGACTTGTTTGACGTACCGTAAATCTTGTGGGCTAATTGAAATATTAGCGATTTTTGTACTGATTTTAATGGATTTTGAACTAAACTTTGGCAAGATGTTACTTGCTTTGATCTCATATTTGTCATCATCTATGATTTTTTGGAAGGCTGCTTCTACCTTTTCCGTATTAATATCTTCTATGCCGCTCATGGTTAACACACGTTCCACGTCTTTTGTATCTAATTTTGGTTGCTCTTCCTCTTCATTTTCGACGATCATGCGATTAATTTCTTCATACACATTAGCGAGAGTGGAGGTGTTTAGCTGGTCTCCTGTAACGTCTTTAATAATCTCTTCAAAAACGATTTTATCATCTTGTGCCGTCATAATTTCTTCGCCATTTAACACGTCCTCGATGAATGAATAATCAGGCTCATGCACCTTACCTGCTGAATACAGAATATGGTTCACATCGGCTGAATGATCGGAGAAGGCAGGGAATAGAAAGCCTGCAATTGGAGTATTAAGGTTAATGATTGGATCAACCACAAAGTGATATTTGAACTCTCTTTCCACATAATCAAAGAGCAGCTCTTTTTTCGGCTCCTGGGTATTATTGATGCTACAAAGAATAAAGGGATGAGAGTAAACCCTATCTCGTTCGCTTTCCTCAGCCTCTTCATTGCGACGTTTTGTAGGCTTTAAATATTCTGCACGTATAAATGTAACGACAATATCCATTTCATACTGTCTGTTCGAGAGCATTTTGCCTACGATTTTCAGCATTTGCTCTTTCCAGTCTTCCACATCACTACTTAGTAACCCCTGATGCAAAATGAGCTGACTACTATTTTCAGCATTCCGTTGAAATTTTAATTCGAAAAGCTTCTCATCCATTTGACCAGCAAGTAACTTCTTAAAATTACCCATAAATAATTCTTGTTGATCTTGGTCAAGCATGGCAAAAGGTTGACTTTGGTGATGATAGATATCACTTGAGTCTTTCATAATATAGACATTGTAAATATCGCTGATTTTGAGTAAATCATTATTTATTTTGAATTGTTTTCGGATGTTTGCTACGTCTTTTTTGTTCATGATTATTCCACTCCTAAGCTACCCTGATGGCTTCCTCTTATTGGCATTCATTTATTTTAACATAGATTGTCTTGCAATTTATAAAGCCTGATTATTGTAGAAATATACAAAACTATTTTGTATTCCCTTGCCATCAATAATACCTAAATGAGTATTACAAACGATGCTTGGTGGAAGATGGAAAAATGAATCAAAAGACCTGTGAATTGTAACATTTGTAATAAAATTGACAAAAGACGAAAAGTTTATTACAAAAATACATTCTATAGCCTCTTGGTTAGTGGTTCTTTTGGCTTATAAAAGAATCTTGATTTTGAGACATAATAGGACATTAACTACAGACAGAATTCGACATTTTTCTGAGTGGATTTGACGGAAGTGTGAACTGATAGTAAATATATAGTATAAAAAAGGAAAATTTTTATAATTATAGTTTGACATTATTTTAAACTGGGTCTATTGAAGGGGAGTTATTTGTATATTTTTAAAATTCAAAAAATATAACGAGATGTAGGAGAGAAGATGTAGGATGCTGGAGTCAAAAAGGAGAGCCATTATATTTATCACGATATCTTTATTGCTAGCAGGTATAGCTGGTTTTTTAGCCTTGAGTAAGGTGAGTGACTTAAATTCGGAACTTGGAGGCATGACAAAAGTATATGTAGCTGCTTCTGATATTCCTTCAAGGACATTAATAAAGCCCGAACAAGTCACAACAATGGAAATTCCTAATCGCTTTGTAAATAAAGATTCTCATGTTACAGACATCAAGGATTTCTATAACAAAGTCCTCGTAGTGCCGTTGGGCGAAAACGATATTATTACTAAACAAATGATTAAACCAGTTTCTAATATAGCTAATGAGAATAATAGATTAGTAGCTATTCCCTTATCGGAAAAGGTGAATTTTGACCAGCCGCTAGAGTCTTTGGACAGAGCGGATATTGTTGTCTCTCATAAATTTGGTGAGGAGCCAGTGACAGAAATGTTCATGAAAGATATCCCGGTTGCGTACCCATTGAAAGAAGGGAATAAATTTACGGGAATCGTAGTTGAAGTCTCCGCAGAAGATGCCCCTAAAATTATTCATATGGAAAATTACGCAGACAGTATGCGTGTACTTAAAGCGAATGTGGGGAAAGACGAACAGGCTGATACTGCATCAGAAGGGAAATAAGGAGAATCAACTTCCACAGTGAATTCTGACAAGAAATAACCGGAGTTCCAAGGTAAATGAGGGAGGACAATATGAGTGAAGAGATAAAAATTTTATTAGTAAGCGATGAGGAGCAAGCACTTAATAACCTAACCGGGATATTCAGCGATTATAAAAATGTGGAGACCGTAAACTATCGAGAGTTACGATCTGAATTAGATCGTCTAGCTCCAGATTTAGTGTTTTTAATTGAATCTCAAGATGATGTTTCTGTTGATTCGATTGATTATATACATACGGTTAATCCTTACTTGCTGGTTGTATACATAGCTTTCTCACAGGATTTTGATAAACTGCGAAATGTTACAAGAGCGGGCGTGGATGATTATTTCGTTCTTCCCGATGAAAATACGATGCTCTATGGTCGAATGGATAGTATTATCCTAATGGCGGAGCAAAGGAAGAAGCAATTGGTCGAAACGGCCTCTACTAACCAGTCCTTTAAAAGGGGAAGAGGGAAGATATTTTCTTTTTACAGTGGGAAAGGTGGAAGCGGAAGAACGCTTCTCTCAAGTACGTTTGCTCAAACCTTACAGCTTGAATCGACGGCACAAGTACTTCTTATCGATTTGAACTTGCAGTTCGGTGGAGCAGAAACCTATCTCTCTATAGAATCAAATCGCTCAGTTGCCGATTTATTGCCAGTCATAGAGGAGTTAAACGAAAGTCACATAAGAAATGTATCGGAGAAAGAAAAGTACTCGAAATTAGAGGTGCTTTTAAGTCCTCGGGATGCGGAGGTAGCAGAGAACTTGCCTGAAGGGTTTTTCTCCAAGCTTTTACGCACCTGCAGAAGGAGTTATGATTTTGTTCTTGTAGATTTACCGACAGTAATGAACGTGCACACCTATGCAGCTTTAGAAGAGTCAGATAAAATCTTTTATTGCTTAAACCTAGATGCACCATCTGTAAGCATGCTGAAACAAGTCGAAGGGTTATTCTTAAGGCTCGGCATTGAAGCCGAAGGAAGAATGGAACTTGTTTATAATGAGGTAGGCCGAGAAAATGAAATAAATCCTACTGATCTTAAGGAAGTCCTCGCATACCCGGTAGCATTTAAGGTCCCTCGGGATATGAAGGGTGTTCAGGCACATATTAATAGAAATGAGCCATTTCGGAAAGAAGCGGGAGAAAAGAAGCTTATCCCGTTTGCGAAAAGCATAAAAAAATGGGTCAGCCAAATTCTAGAATAATCATAAAGGATTGATGACCAATGTCATTATTCATAAGAAAGACAGAGAAAAAGCTAAACGATTCCCCATTGGGTACCAAAACAGCATTAGAAAATCAGTACATTAATGAATTGGTTGAACATTATAAATCTAGAATTCTAAAAGAAGCCAATCTTGAATTACTTACGAGCTTACCGCAGGGCGAGATGAAATTAAAGATTGAACAGCTTATCAGCCAATTCATGAGTGAAGAGAAAATCATCCTACCAAGGCATGATAAAGAAATTTTGTTAACACGTATTATTGATGAATCGGTGGGTTATGGTCCATTAGAGCCGTTATTAAATGATCCGACTATAACGGAAGTTTTAATAAACGGCCATAAAGAAATTTATATTGAGAAGTTAGGAAAGCTTCAGCAAGCTCCGGTTAGATTTAGAGATGATAGCCACGTCCGGCATGTTATTGACCGAATTGTAGCACCGTTGGGGAGAAGGATTGACGACAGCTCTCCAATGGTTGATGCACGTCTTCCTGATGGAAGCCGTGTCAATGCTGTCATTCCACCAATCAGTTTAAATGGGCCACTTGTATCTATAAGAAAGTTTAGAAAAGACCCCTTTAAGATGGAAGACTTATTGAATTTTGGAACTTTAAGCGAAGACATGTCGCTATTTTTAGATGCCATTGTGAAAGCAAAAATGAACATCCTAATTTCAGGAGGAACGGGAAGCGGGAAAACAAGTCTTCTGAATGTTTTGGGAAACTCTATTCCTGTAAAGGAAAGGGTCATAACGATTGAGGACTCTGCGGAACTTAGACTTGATAAACCAAATGTGGTTGGAATGGAAGCAAGACCTGAGAACGTAGAAGGAGAAGGGGAAATTACGATTCGCCATCTTGTAAAAAACTCTTTAAGGATGAGGCCAGATCGTATTATTGTTGGGGAAGTCCGCGGTGCGGAGGCATTTGATATGCTACAGGCCATGAACACCGGTCATGAAGGGTCGATTACGACAGTCCATGCCAATACTCCTTTTGATGCGATGCGTCGTGTAGAAGGGATGGTTATTATGGCTGGTATGGATTTACCATCCCAAATTATAAGGGAGTATATTGTTGGAGCATTAGATATTATCGTTCAAAGCTCACGCTTGACTGATGGCACCCGAAAAATCACTTCCATTTGTGAAATAGTTAGAGATCAAAATGGAGCTGTGGATATTAGAGAAATTTTTACGTTCAAGAGAATGGGAATGAAGAAAAATGGCCAAGTAGATGGTTATTTTACAGCAACTGGAATAGTACCGAAATGTCTTGAGAGAATAAAAGTTTTTGGTATTGAGCTCCCTCCTGATTTATTTGCTGTTACGGAGGTGTCTTAATGGAAATTGCTGCTTTGTCCGGAGCATCATTTTTGATGTTGATTTGGGGAATATATAATTACCTTGGATTTAGAAAGGAAAAGCGTGAAATTAAGAAAAAGTTCGAGCAGCTTTTTATAAGGAAAAACGAGAGAAAAAGCTATATTGCAAGAGTGGGAGACCAATTTGACCAATCAGAGTATGCAGGGGAATTTAAGAAAAAACTGATGTATGCCAATATTCCTCTTCTACCCTCCGAATTTTTTGCTGTTTTATTATTCAGTTTATTTACCTTAACGATATTACTGTATGGATTTTTTAGTGTTCCTGCAGTGATTAGCGTAATTATATCTTCTGTTTTCTGTTTATTTGCGTACTGGATGATTTTTCTGGTTAGACGAAATAAGTATATCGATAAGCTGAATAACCAGCTATCTGAAGTATGTAGATTGCTTGGGAATGGAACGAAGGCAGGGATGACCATCATTCAAGGGTTGGAAGTAGTAGCTTCTGAGATTGATTCTCCTGCAAGGGAGGAATTTAAGACACTTACTCAAAATATTAGATTGGGTGTCAATTTTGAGAGAGCACTCAAGGAGATGGAAAAGCGGGTACCGACCAGAGAATACAAGCTATTTATTTCTGCTCTTCTAATCCAAAAACGCGCTGGAGGAAACTTAACCAAAGTTTTGCATGAAATGGCATATACGCTTGAAGAGCGCAAAATTCTAAGGCAAACCATCAAGACAGCAACAGCTGAGCAACGCTTTGTTTCCTATATCCTGCCAGCTATGCCTATCTTTCTATTATTTATGCTTAATAACATAATGGATGGATTTATAGATTTAATTTTCACGGTACCAGGTGCAATCTTAATGATCATATTTATAATCGGAATGGCAATTGCTCTATTACTTGTTAGAGCAGTTACAAATATAAAGGTGTAAATTATGGATTCTCTAATACTAATAACAATCATACTATTTTGGCTTACCTTTGCTTTGGGAATGGGAAATTTATATTCATATACAAAACAGAAGGCAGTACTGAAGTTGCATATGAACGAAATAGCAGTCACTTCTAGTTTAATGAAAGTGAAGAAAAATCGACTGTCAGACAGGATCATGTCTTTTCTCTCTAGATATGCTGATGATTTTTCCTCCTTAGGAGAAAGAATTAATTTTTTTAGTGAATCTGATGAGGTTGAAATCCTTCTGAGAAAAGCAGGAAACCCTTTTAATCTTTCTGTTTCAAGGTTTCAGGGATTTAAAATTGTTTGTGTCATATTAGGTTTTGTGACGGGTGCATTCCTGGTTATTCTAGGATTTCCAATGGCCAATATCGCCTTTGTGACCCTACCATTTCTAGGATTCTTTATTCCAATCATGGTGATAAGGTCAAAAGCCAGAAAAAGACAAGAGCAATTGAGAAGTGACATGCCAGATTTTCTCGATACGGTCAGCATTAGTCTTCAGGCAGGATCTAATTTGGATAGTTCTATTAAAGAGAGCATCTATTATTTTACGGGTCCCATTCAGGAGGAATTTTCGAAGTTCATTCAGGAAATAGAACTAGGGGTACCTAGAGAAAAAGCTTATATGGAATTACTGAAAAGGAATGACAATGAGGAATTTCAGAGTTTCATTAAATCACTCATACAAGCTACTAAACTGGGAGTTCCAATGGCTGCCACATTTAAAAGCCAGTCAGAGGATATTAGGAAAATCAGTCTGGAGCAAGTGAAAGAGAAGGCGGCAAAAGCTTCTCCAAAGGTTACACTTATCACCTCATTCATTATAGCCCCACTGATCATGCTGCTCATCATAGGGTTGGTTATTCTTAATATGATTTATGGAGAGAACAGCATTATTAACCTGTTCTCAAGTTAATAGTGAAATAGGGTATTTATGAGGTAGTTTCCATAATAATGGTTGGTTGAAAATTATTATATAAATAAAATTTAGGAGGAATAGAATATGAAAAATATGATGAAAAATGCGTTGGAAAAGGTTAATACAGGTATGAAGACTTTAATTGTGAGAGCTCAAAACAGCGTGGCAAACGAAAAAGGTGTTTCTACTATTGAGTGGGTTGGTCTAGCAGCTGTTATTGTAGCATTAATGTTTGCAGTGGCAACTGCAATGAACGGACAGGGTTCAGGTCTGGCAGGTGTGATCGTTTCAAAGATTTCTCAAATGATTCAAGGAATTGGTAACTAAATACCCAGGGTTTAATTTTAGGTTGGAGGATACTTATGTTTTTAAATATGAAACGATTATCGTTTGCTTTTCTTTGTTGCTTTTTTATTCTGACGGGATGTTCTGATAATACAGAGGGAACAAAACCGAAGGAAGAAGTGAAAGAAACACAGGGAAAAGTGGAAGATGAAGAGCAGACAACTGATGTTGTTGAAGTGGAAGAGACTGTATTAGATAGCCCTGCCCTACCAACGAATCTCGAGGAAATTATTGCATATCCAGTCGGACAGTTTTCAGCAGATGAGACGAAAGTGGAAGATGAAGCCGTTCAAAAAGAATTAGAAGCGATTCCTGTTTTCCCGGAAGATGCGACGGATGAGGAATTAACGAGCCTTTTTGAGCATCTCTATTCCCTTTTTAAAAAGGAGTATACAGATCCAAAGCAAGTCATGACAGGAAATATCGTCACTGAACCTGGACAGTCAGGAGAGGCTGTGCAACAAGCAGAAACTTTTAATGTGGAAGTGATACTGGATTCAAGCGGGAGTATGGCTAATCTAATGGGATCAAAAACAAGAATGGAGCTTGCAAAGGAATCAATTAATAAATTTGCCTCCTCTCTCCCAAAAGAAGCAAATATCAGCTTGCGGGTGTATGGTCATAAGGGAACAGGAACAGACAATGACAAAGGCCTTTCCTGCTCTTCCAACGAGCTTATTTATCCGATGCAGCCATATAACCAAGCTGGTTTGGACCAGGTGCTCAGCAATTTGAAACCTGCAGGGTGGACGCCTCTTGCCCAAGCAATTACCGAAGCCCAGAAGGACCTTAGCCAATACAAAGGTGAACATAATAAAAATATTATTTACGTCGTAAGCGATGGGATTGAAACCTGTGGAGGGGATCCAGTTGCGGCGGCAAAAAGCCTAAAAGATTCCGGTATTTCACCAGTGGTGAATATTATTGGTTTTGATCTAGCTGGGAAGGATCAGCAACAGCTTCAGGATGTGGCAAAAGCAGCAGGCGGCACATACACAAATGTACAAAACCAAGGACAGCTGCAGGATGAGTTTAATAAAACCATAGAGGAATCTGCCAAGTGGTTAAAGTGGAGTACTGAACAGTCACTTGGTGCTTTGAATCAATCTAGCGGGCAGATTATGGATATATACGAGATAGGTAACACATGGCATGCAAATAATTCAAAAGAAGAGTATTTGATTCACTTTTCATTAGTGAATCTGCAAAGCAAGAATAAGATTAATAGTGATCAGAATAATAAAATTAATGATATGATGAACGCCTTTTATAGGGAACAAACGCAATCTGTAGACCAACTCGAAACAGTTTTAGTCAATTCAACAAATGAGGATTTAAGTGCCACATTAGAGAAAATTGACCAAATCTATCAGGAAAATGTTTCTCAAGATTAATGGGGTAAGGGGGGAGACCATTGAAGAAAATAAGAAAAAAACTAGGAAATGAACAAGGGTCAGCCACCATAGAGTTTCTTGCAATGGTCCCCCTCGTCCTGTTAATTATGATGATCTTTTGGCAGTTTCTAGTTGCAGGTTATGCAGTGATTATTTCACAGTCAGCTCTAAATGAAGCAGCAAAAACCTATGCGACCAGCTCAGGAAACCTTAGTCAAGCAAGTAACACAGCTAGGGATTTTATTAGCGAGGCAGGAGGAAACCTTGATTTTGTCAGGGTGGAAGAGTCATCCCGAAGCGGAAATAACTTTAGGCTTACTCTACATGTAAATCTGGATTTGATTTTTATTCCTGAAAGATATGTTGGGAGGCTCCCAAAGGTATCCTTTGAAAAATCAGTAAGTGGCAGGGTGATGGATTAAAGTGGGAAGGCTTAAAAATGAAGATGGAAATACAACACTATTTATACTTAGTCTATTTAGCGTGTTTACGTTAATGTTTCTCTTAATCATAAGCTTTGCCAATGTGTTTATTGAGAAGGAGCATGCTTCCAATAATGCTGAGCAAGCTAGTATTGTAGCATCCGGAATCATTCTTGATCGTTTAGAAGATGCCATAAGTGAATATGATAGCTGGTTGATTCTTGAATTAGCGAATGTGCCAGTTTCACCCGATATAGTGGGTTTAAGACCTTTGGACGAGAAAGTAGAAGAAGCAAAAAATCGGCTTCCTGGTACATATACAGATTCAGAGAAAAAGCATAAGGCCATCAATCAAGTAATAAAAGAGGAACTAAATAGCGGGAATCGATTCCTTCGTCCTTTTGTAAACGACGAATTACGTTATATAGAGGCTGATATCAGTGGCCAGGTTGCGAACAATATCAGACAAAACAATGGAGAAGTTGATCAAACAAAAGTGTTCTTAAATCATGAAAACCGGATTGAAGTGGAGACTGCCACCCGTTATAAAGCATTTAAGTTTGATGAATATTTCTCTGAAAACCAGCGGCTTGTAAAACAAAAAGGACGGGGGCCTACGTTTGAATTTGCTGAAGCTCTCGGATGGGGATTAAACATAAGCTTTTGATTTAACAGTTTTATAGACTATTTAAGAGAGGAAGAGAATGTATGAAAAAGTTAAAAAGAACTTTTCTCTCTCTGGTTGCCATTACTGTACTTTTACTGATGAATCCAGGTTTTCTTGCTATCCAGGTGTATGCATGGGACAATTGGACATCTAAGCCGAGTTGGAATGATCCAACGTGGAGTCAACCAGGATGGACAACACCGCCAGAGTGGCAAGACCCCACGTGGAAAACACCACAAGAGTGGCAAGATCCTTCATGGAGAACGGCACCTGAATGGAATGATTCCACTTGGAAAGATGCCAACGAGTGGAATAATACGCCACAATGGAACAATTCACCGTGGCAAACAAAACCGGAATGGAATAATAACTCGAGTGGAAATCCAGGTCAAAATGAACCAGGTGTCAATCCCACCAATCCTACAACTTCCCGCGATGGAACGAACAATCCGAATCCTGACGGTACACTTCCTGGCCCCCCTTACAACCCAGATTACACGAACCCCGGTCTTGAACAATTGGAGCAGATTGACCAAACAATAAACCAGCCTTCAGCAGGAGACACGGAAACGGCCTCAGGAGATGAGCCTTTTATTAATTTTGGAAAAATGGATCCGAAAGATGCTATTTCTTTTGCGGTTAAGGATGTTATAGGGGGAACGGCTAACCTAACAGTACAAGCACTGAATGAAAATAAAGAATTAACACTCCAAGACTTTTTGAAAAATCGAGGGAGTATTTATGCTGCTGGATTCAAGGGCTTGACTAAAGGTGATGAAACCATTCAATACCTTTTTGATGGTTCTGACTCAGTATCAAAGATTAAAGATATACACAATGGTATTAATACCTTTCAAGGGTTCAAAGCTATAAGAGACTTGGAAGCGGCAGGAGATCTTTTAGGGGCAGCTGCTAAGTATGACGAGCTTCTACAAGCAGGTAGAACATTTACTCCTGGAAATGCAGTTGTATCTGCCATTGCTATGCCATTTACTATTATGGAAACGGTTGAAAACGTTGGGAAATTTAATGCGGCAAAAACCTCGGAAGAAAAGTTTGATGCAGGTGCGGACCTAGTAGGGAATGCCGGGGGAATTATCTCTGGGGCAGCTCTAGGTGTTGGGTTAATACCGGGTGCACAGCCCATTGCAGCAGGCATGTTAGTTGTAGGTGGAGTGTTAAGTTTGGCAAGCTTAGGATATAAGCTAATTAGAAATCGAGAAAAAGTAGTGAAAGATGTTAAGGAAAAGTTTAATAAAGCCAAAGAAAAAGTGACTGGATTCTTTAAATCAGTCTTTGGAGGATGATGACAGTAAACTATGATTAATACGAAACCAACACCTAAACATATTGAGAATATTAAAAACTATAAAAAGTTCCTCGAAAAATGGAATATGTGGGATTATGCATATTTTGACGGAACAGAGTATTATTTTTTAAACCAATATCTTTCTAAAATTAAAGGAATAAGTGGTTATCTAATCTTAGATAGGAATGGTGAAGTGATCCCTTTTAATCAAGCAAAAGGGATCTTCCTACTATTGGTGAATTATAATACTATGATGTCACAAGCCATTTCTGACATTCTCCCTCAAATGAAGAAAAAAATGACACCTTTTCAGGAAAGAGTAAATTTACTAATAAAACATAGAGATTTGTTCACTACCCTTTCCTCTGGAGAAACTTTAACATCGGTTGACCGAATCATAAAGGAAAGTAATATTTCTCTTGAGATGCCTAAATTGTTAAATGATATCTATTATACTATGGCAGATTACCAGATTGAAATAAGGGATAAAAAGGGGTATTTTGATCAGGAGTTGTTGGAAAGGATAAGGAAAACATTTAGTGGATATCGATTAACAATGTATAACTATGGTATGAGAGAACGATCACTCATTAAAGACTATGATATTGTTGTTCATTCCCTAAATGAATTGGATGGAAAGATACCAGCAGGAGATATAAAAAAAATTAAGAATTTATTGATAGGAGCTAAACAGTCCAATCAAGATGCTCTAGAGAAATCAATGAGGGAATTCGAACAAGATGAGGAAGGAAATAAGGTGATTATTGATCAAACTAGACTAGAGGAATCTCTAGAAGAGAAATTTGATAAAGAAGGTATAAAATATTTTGAAGAAAAGATGATTGTGAAGTTAAGAAATCCAAAATAAAGCAGGGGAAGGCATGAAATCAATAGTTTCAGATTCATTTGGCATATATTTTAGGGAATTCACAAAGATTTTATTAATGTCACTACTAACTTATGTACCACTGCTCTTTATACATGCGTTCATAGTTAATTATATATACATGAGAACGCAATTTGCGGAGTATCCGGGTTTAATAGGGGATGCGGCTAATGGTATATTTATGTTGCTATTTTTAACCATTGCGCAAGTTCCTTTTATTAAATTTACTCTGTTGGAAATGGAAGGAGAGGATGATCCGCTGAAAAGGTCTCTTTCCTTTTCATTGGATAAAGCCATCTCGATATACGTATTTGGATGCATATATTCCTTGCTCATTTTTTTAGGCGGACTTTTATTTATCATCCCAGGTGTGATTATCCTTATGTTGTTTTATTTTGTCCCATTTTTTATAGCGGATGATGTAGGAAGCTATAAAACGGCTCTTAAAAAATCAGCAAGATTTTTTAAAAAGAATGGGCTGAAAGCATTTCTTCTAATAATCGTACTTACCATTATTCAGTTAGCATTTGAAAACCTTCTACTCTACTTTCTGTCATTTTATATCAATGCGTATTTTACTTTGCTTATTACGAAAATTATTTTGTTAATGCTGTTGTTACCTCTTCAAACGATAATAATGACCAATGTTTTTAACAGGTGGAAGGTCATGCCTGTTCAGGTGAGCCATTCCATAAAGCCGTACCTTAAGTCATAAAAAATCCAAAAACCACTTCCAAGTTTTATTAGGAAGTGGTTTTTGAGTTGTCTATCGTCTTGATTTTCTTAATAAAATAGTAATGCTTGTAGAGGGCTGTGCCTACTAATATGATTTGTACGAAAAGGATGTCCACATAAAATACTGAAAACAGGATGAAGGTATCAGCAATCAAGTTGATCCGTATTTTCTCTCTTCGTGTGAGTCCTTTTTTCTGAAGGAACCTGACCACATATTTTTGATAAAGTGGTGTATTCTTGAACCAATTTTCGATCCTTTTAGAGCTTTTGGCAAAGCAATAAGAGGCAAATAACAAAAATGGAAGGCCTGGAAGAACCGGGAGGATAATCCCTGAAATCCCAATCCCTAAGGAGATAAATCCAATAAGGAAAAATAGAATGCTTTTTATATTTTTAATGGTAATCACCTTACTTTACCGGAAGATATACTATAAGCTATAACACAAATAGTTGTATATCTCCAGACTTCTATCTCCTTTTTTTTAGAAAAAGGTTCATAGCACCATTTAGCCTAATATGCGTTTTTCTCCGTCAATTTCTTTAATAGGGGCAATATTTTGGGTGAACTCAAGCGTCCCCATATACGTTCCCTTCTCGTCTCTTACCGCAAAGTATCGGATATAAACATATTTATCTTTGAACTTGATCCAGAAGTCTTCACTATCTTTTTTCCCTGATTTAAAGTCCTGTAAAATCTCTTCCACCATATGAACACTTTTCGGAGGATGACAATTTTGAACGGTTCGGCCAATGACGGCTTTCGTTCTAACGAAAATCCGTTCTTTTCCATGTGAGAAGTATCGAACCACATCGTCCTGGTCGATAAAGGTGATATCTACAGGTAAATGGTTTAGCATGAGTTCGAGTTGTTCAATAGATAAGAAGCCTGTTTCCATACGGATGAAGCCTTCTGACATAGCTGAACTTGCAAGTGCCTTTCTTTCGGGTTTCCACTCGACAGCAGGGCTTGTTAAACAGTAGCCTATCTCATCACTTTCGTGAGCAATCTTCACCCATTCATCCTCGGTTAGATGCTGAAGTGCCATAGGGAATAGGATGTTTTCTTCTTTAAAGATCATCTCAGATACTTCGCGGATCACGAATTCCATGCTATTCACGGCTGTTTGATAATCATCATTTGAATAGTTGGTTAAAACTTGTTTAGCCGTTTTTATAGCTTCTCGAATGTGATCATCCACTCCCCACATCACTTTGGTTGGACCGAAAATACCGTATTTCTCTAAGAAAGGAAATAATAAATTCTCCTTACGACTGTAATGCTTATCAATATCAAGTAACAGATTTAAGTCTTCAATTAACTTAAATACGTTATCACTGCTATCCTCAGCTTTAAAACGGTCAAAGTGTAATTGAATTTTGAAGTTCACTAGCATATCAATTTCTTTATTTTCTAGTTTAAATGTATGAACAGGGTGTCCAGGTTGATCTTCTGGTTTTTGGCTGCGATGGATTTCTTCAATCGACCCTTTAAAAATGGCCGTATGAACCGAACATAGGCGTTGTACTTCTTCAACAGGTATGCCTTCCTCTTCCATAAGAGCTTGCTCAAGTTGAGAAATTTCCTCGATGGAGATGGTACCTACCGCTTTTTCGAATTCATCTTTAACTTCCTCTACACTTCGTCCCATATGCAAATCTTTAATAATTGCTTTTAATAGTTCTTGTCGTTCTGTTTTGTTTAATGTCTGTTGCTCACGATTATTAATTAACTCACTCATTAATAGCCCTCCATTACTCTTTTATCTCAAAACCATGATTTTGAAACGTTGTGATTACGGTGTCTAAAGGAATGTCTTTCACTCGGCAGCCTTTAGGTATGGTCATGACACGACCAACGGTTTGAAGCATAGTAGGTTTTGATATGTTTTCAAAACCTAGACTCTGCATGATGGATACTACTTCCGGATATTGAGTGCATATTTCATAAAGGGTTTGATTTAAATGAATGGTTTTTGACATGTTCATCACCCCAGTAAGTTAGTGCTTTATGTGGTTAATGTATCATATCTGTCTTGAAACAAATGTGATGTGCATCACGAATGAAAATCTTTCTCATTTATAATGAATAATTAGTACTAGGTATATATTAGTAATCACTCTGTTATTTCTATTAAATTTCGATATAATGAATATATTACCAGGACTTTGTAAGGGGGATTTTTATGAAAAGAAAGGACAAGTCTTTAAAGAATACATTTACGTTCATGCTTTTTACTTTGATTATTGGCATTATTATTATAAACGCTGCCATCATTTACTTTAATTCTCAACAGTCCATTGATAAAACCCTCAAGACAAATGGAATCATCCATGCGGAACGGGTCGCAAAGGCGATTGATACGGAGCAGTATGCAGATTTCATATCAAATCCAGTAGAAAATGAAACATATAGCCACCTTCGAGAAGAGTTAAATGATTACAGAATAAAAATGGGGGCCATGTATGTTTACACCCTTAGGGTAGAAGATGATCACTCGCTACAAATCATGATTGATGGTCTACCAAAGGGTGAAGCCGTTCCGATTGGTGAACCGACAACTGCCACAACCTATGAAGATATAAAAGCGGCTGTAGTTGGAGGGGTTAGTAGCACAGATATTGTAAAGGATCCCGAGTTTGGGGAATATATGTCGGCTTTCGCTCCTATAAAGGACAAGGCTGGTAAGGTGCTAGGGATTGTGGGTGTCGATATGGAAGCGACCCAAGTCCATGCCATCACTGACTCCGTAATGAAAGAGTCGATTCCCATTCAACTTGGGGTATCTCTTGTGATCCTGTTAACCTCTCTTGGGGGAGTATATTTTTACCTTGGAAAAAGACTGCGCCCCTTAACGATTTTAACAGGTGTTTCTAAAGAAATAACGCAAGGGAATCTTTTACAGGCAAAAGAAACCTTAGCCACTCTTACCCTTCGTTCAAAGGATGAAATTAGTAGATTACATCATTCCATGACAGAAATGAGTACGATTCTTGAGAATATGGCTCATAATATGCAAGGAACCTCTTTAACGATCAATGGGAAAAGCGAAGCGTTACATGTAGCATCTACTGAATTATTGGAAGGTTCGAGCCAAATTGCTTTAACGATGGAGGAAATGGCTACTGGAGCGGAGACTCAAGCAACCTTATCAACAGAACTGGCTGAGAAAATGAGGCAATTCTCTGGGGTAATTGAAGAAGCCGATTCGAAAGGGAAAGAATTGGCTCAATTGAATGTTGAAGTGACTCAATACACGGAATCAGGTTACCAATTAATGCAACAGTCGGTCACGGGTATGAATGATATCCACAAGGTAGTCACTCGTTCCGTCACAGAGGTAAAGGACTTAGCTGAACAAACTAGACAAGTATCTTCATTAGTCACTTTGATACGTTCGATTGCAGACCAGACCAATTTGTTAGCACTAAATGCAGCGATTGAAGCGGCAAGAGCAGGAGAGCAAGGAAAAGGGTTTGCGGTTGTGGCTTCGGAGGTTCGAAAACTAGCGGAGGAAGTATCAAAGTCAGTCGATGAAATTCAAGAGATTGTTGGAAAAGTAGACAATAACTCAAGAAAAGTAGTTGATACCCTTGAAGAAGGATTACAAGTGGTAACAACTGGTCAAGAGAATGTAAAAGATACGGGCCATACCTTTAAGGAAATTTCACAATTAATAGAAGGAATGAACCGGAAAATTACTGACTTAAGTCAGCGGCTGAATCGGGTTGTTACGCAACAGGACAGCATGAATAAGTCGATTGAAGAAATTGCCGCCATTGCAGAAGAAAATGCAGCCGGTATTGAAGAAGTATCGGCATCCTCTCAGCAGATGACTGGGTCAACGGAAGAGATTAACCAGTGGGTTAAGGAACTGAACTCAGCTTCTGTAGAGCTTAAAGAGGAAAGTGAGCGGTTTAAGATTTAGTAAAAGCCTTAGCTAGAATCAAGTTAGTCATAGCTAAAACATAAAATCCTCACTAAGAAATTCTAGTGAGGATTTTATGTTTTATAATATAAATTTATTAATTAACTTCTTTAAGTCAGTAGCTAAATCATTTAAGCGGGTAGCACTGTTTGCAATTTCCTCCATTGAACCGCTCGACTGTTCAACAGAAGCAGCTGTTTCTTCAATTCCTGCAGCAGCTTCTTCTGAGACGGACGCAATTTCAGAAATGGATTTGTTTATACCATCACTGTTAGTAGCAATTGTGCCAAGAGTACGTGAAATAAACTGAACTCCATTCGCCATTTCTGAAAGAAAAGTGAGGTTCTTTATTTTTCAAGGTTTCTCAATATGTATTGTACAAGTGAAAAAGAGGGCCGGACTTTTGGGTTGGGGGGATCAGGTTAAGAACCCGAGTGGATAAATAGTCGGAGAAATTCCGCTTAATTGGAAATTATTATTAAAAAAGGCTTAAATAGGCGGGGAGATTCCGCCAATTGACTCGGAAAATTCGAAAATGGGAGATTTTGCTTTGCATAAGCGGAAAACCCTCCCTTATTTACCCCGAAACGAGCTCGATTTTACAACTAACCGAAAAATCTCCGGTTATCTCACTTTTGTTGGTTACTTGATTAACGACAAGAGATCTTATTTCAGAACCGAAAAGAAACTCGCCAAAATTATGGCGAGTTTTACTTTTATATACTTAAGAAAGGGGAGCTCTTGTTCCTAATTGTGGTGCTTTACGTTTGTATACCTGGTATAGAACTAGGGCAAAAAGTGAAAGAATGGCACCAGACACATAAGGAAGCTGAATAGTAACCGAGAACAACCATCCCCCAAGCGGTGGTCCAATGATACGACCAAGGGAATCAAAGGATGAAAGCAGGCCAGTCGTACTCCCGTGTCCAGCATTTGACGTCTTCGTTAGCAACGAGGAAACACTTGGTCTAATAAATCCATTTCCAATACCAAAAACGGTTAAATATATTGCTGCGGTTACAAAGTTATCAATGAGTAAAATTAAAGAAAATCCAATAGCGGAGATCAAGATCCCAAGTTGAATAACCGCTCCTTCTCCCCATTTTTTTGTTAGTCTTCCTACTAATCCACCCTGAACGATAGCACCAGCAAGTCCCATAATCATAAATACGTAACCTAGCTGAGCGGCCTCTAGCCCTGCTTTTTCAGAAGCAAAGTAGGCGAATGTGGCTTCCAAGCCTGCTAAGGATAATGTCACAAACCATTGTAGGATATACAAAATAGATGCCGGGCCTTTTAAGGCAGAAAAGATGGAATCCTTCTTCTTATGTAGGTTTTCTTTCCGCTGCTCACTTGATAGTGACTCTTTTAATACGAACAAAACAAAAAAGAAGGTAAGGACGGATGATGCACCTGCGATAAAGAAAGGAGTATGTAAACTTTCTTTTGAAAAAATCCCACCAATAGCTGGTCCAAAAATAAATCCGAGTCCTACGGAAGCTCCGATGATTCCCATCCCTTTACCCCGGTTCTCATGTGAAGTGATATCTGCCACATAAGCCATCACGGTTGGCATGTTAGCTGCTGATAAAACTCCTCCAATAATTCTCGCTACAAATAACATCCATAAAGAGGTGGACATACCCATTAAAAAGAAGCTGACAGCCAGTCCAAAGATTCCAATCATAATAACTGGTTTTCGACCAATTTTATCGGAAATTCTCCCCCAAAAAGGTGCAAAAAATAACTGCATAAGTGAGTAAACCGCCATTAATAAACCTAGCTGAGTAGGAGAGGCTCCTAATTCTTCCGCGTAAAACGGCATGACAGGGATAATGATCCCAAACCCTACCATGACTAGAAACATAACTGCAAATAATATAGGTAACGCTTTCTTAACTTCCAAAATCAATACACTCCAATAGGTTTCATTTGTTTCTTTCCTCTTTATTATAACTCTAAGTTTGCGGGTGATAAAAGTCTTAACCTTACTTTGGATACGTTTAGAGGTTTTATACTATGTGTGATTTCATTCGACAAATTCCTCGGATACCTACAGGGGAGGTTATTAACTTTTTTTAAAATAAAGATTTTTACCTAATGAGTGATTTTTTATTTAAAAAAAGGATAAAAACCTTATCCAGATCATGAAGGTAATAGTTCTGTGTGCCTATTAAAAGTCAACAAGTTGAGATTCTGTTAGTTTCATAGTACCAGACAAAAATCGACAGGTTGCCATGGGTCAATTGACGGTGATTTCACTACATGATACTAAATAATATAGAAAAAATAATTCTAATAAAAGGAAAAATATGAAGGAGCGGTTTATTTTTGAAAATGTTTAAGCGATGCCTCCTATTACTAGTCCTTATAAGTTTTGCTGTTGCTTGCTCAAATAAGGAGCAAACCATGCAGAAACAAGAGTCTGATAAGGAAGCTACTGCGGTTAGTAAGGAAAAAGAAAAGGAAGTTGTTAAATCAGTTACATATCCTGAACAGCCTAGCAAAGCTGAAGAGATGGTTCAGCAGCCGGCTGGTATCCACTCGGAGGATCTGTATGCATCTCTAGTGGGTTCTAACGTGGATTCTGAACTTCCCATGGGTTCTGCAATAGAGGATATGGTGGTAAAGGATTTGGAGCCAGAAGAATTATATAATGGGTTGATTCATTATTTAGGCGCAGATTATTCTCTAGTTTTTGAATCATTGAAAAATTTTACTCCTGACTACGGAGCATACGATTTATCAAAGGAACAACCATCCTTTAAAAACGTAGCCATTCATCTAGACTCAAGTGGAAGTATGAATGCTCAAGTTTCCGGTGGAGTGAAGATGGACTTAGCTAAGCAAGCCATTGCAACCTATGCTTCAGGCCTACCTGCTTCCAGTAAAGTTTCTCTTAGAGTATACGGGCACCAGGGGTCAGGGAGTGACAATGACAAGGCAATATCTTGCTCGAGTACGGAAATGATGTACGATGCTAATACATATGATCAGGCTAGCTTTGAACTGGCACTTACAAAGTTTAAGCCAAGTGGTTGGACCCCATTAGCAGCATCCATTGCAGCTGCTTATGAAGATTTAAAGAAATCAGCTGATGATAAGTCTGAAAACATTCTATTTGTTGTGAGTGATGGGATTGAGACGTGTGATGGAAACCCAATTGAGGAGGCTAGAAAGCTAGCAAACTCGGATTTAAAGGTTAGTGTGAATATCATCGGTTTTGATGTGGATGATGCGGGACAGAAGCAGCTAAAAGAAACGGCCTTAGCTGGAAATGGAACGTATTATACCGTTAACTCGAATGTGGAATTGAAAGATACGATTGATGCATTGCTAGAAGATGCGAGGGCCACCTATGAACGGAACTTTGAAAAAGCAATGGTTGGCTATAAGGTAAATATGAAAAAAGTAGAAATTGGTCAAGGGATAGAAGATCTTGGCTCTAGTTTTATGGACGTTACTGATTCAGAAAAAGATGTCTTATTGGAGGCGGTGTCTCGACTAGAGGACCAAGAGAGAATGACCTCTGAAATAGCAGAAGAATTACGAATCATACTTGATGAGAGACATACAGCGATCAGAGAGTACATCAACCAGTTAGAAGAAGAAGCAAGAGAAAAGAATCACACGAAGCATCAGGAAGTGATCTCAGGTCTGAAGTGATGAGCTTAAAGAATAAGTTTTAGAGTGGTCTAGAGGCTTTTCTTTAAATAAAAATCTTATTCGTATTTTGTAGGAGTAGAAAGGGAAGTTTTATGAATAAAAGAAAATTCTCAAGGCTTACCAATCTTTATCAGACTATAGTAGTCATCGCATTTATTAGCTATGCCTATAATGTGCAAGAAAATTGGAGAATAGATGTTTCAGAAGAGAAGTACACGTTAATAGGCTTTGTCATCCTTCTACTTTTAGGTGGAGCGTTATCAGCAGTAGAGCTAAAAGCCGCAACAGGTAACGAAAAAACAATAGCCATGAAGGCTATATACTGGGGCATAGCCTTGGCCCTTATATTTTTCACATGGAGACTGGTGTTTACATGGATATAGAGAAATACTCAAGATTTAAAAATTTGTACTTAGTTTCACTTGTAGTAGGCTTAGGAATCTATTTCTATTTAAAAGTGGAGTATTAATTAAAGAAGAAAAGGATTTAACTATCAATGAGAAGAGAAGTTAATGCGACGTGTTAAAGCGTCGCATTTTTTGTGTGAGCAAAGATATGTGTCGAAGGTCATTTTATTAGTAAATATCTGACATGACAGGAGGTTGGGCATAGGTATTTGTTCTGATTATAGAACGAATGATTAATAGTATAATAGTAGTGTAAATTTGGAAATGAAGGTTTGCTCTTGTAAATATTGTTAGCTCCCTGTATAGATAGGGTTAAAGTTTCGTTAAAAAGAACGATAAATGAAATGAAAATGGTAAGTTGATAGTAATACCTCAGGGTACTTCCTTCCGAGGGAAAGGAGGAATATTGAATTGGTTGGTTTGGTTAGTTGGGAGTACTTATTTGAGGTTAACTATAAAAGAGATTTAGAGGAGGAACACACTTGAAGAGGCTTAGGAAACAGCTTTTTGCAGTAACAACAATGATTGTCATGTTAATTAGTATGGTTCTCCCATATCGGGCACAAGCAGCTGAACCGATTACGGTTGCGGAGGCGATTGCTAATAATACGGGGACAGCAACTGTAATGGGTTACATAGTAGCGCATACATCAGGTGGTAGTGGAGGAAAAGCTAGTTATGACTTTGAAGCTCCCTTTGGAAATGATTTTAATCTAGCGATAGCAGATTCTCCTACCGAGACCGATCCTACAAAATTATTACCCGTTCAGCTCCCTTCAAGTTTTCGTTCGGAGTTTGGGCTAGCAACGAATCCTGAGATTATCGGGGAAAAGGTATTTGTTACTGGTACACTCGAAGCCTATTTCACCGTTCCAGGGTTAAAATCTCCAACTGCCATGTCATTTGACGGCGTAACGCCACCTCCTGACGAAGAAGACCCAATCACAGGCGAAACTGGGTTGAAAATTCGCGACATTCAAGGGCAATCTCATACTTCACCTTATAAAGATAAAACTGTCGTAGATGTGCCTGGTATTGTTACCCAGGTAGTAGATAAAAACAACTTCTACATGCAGGATTCCAGTTCAGACGACAATCCCAATACTTCAGAGGGGATCCTTGTCTACAAGTCGTCACATGGTGTGGCTGTGGGCGACAGTATAACCGTTTCTGGACTTGTAAAAGAGTGGGTACTTGATGGCTATTACGAAAAGCTAGAAACTGATTTAGCCATGACCGAGATTAATGCTCAATCGGGGAAAATTACAAAGGTTTCGAGTGGAAACGAGCTTCCTGCTCCAATCGTGATTGGAAAGGATGTCATTCCTCCAACCTCTGTTATAGATAATGATGAGTTCAGTGAATTTGATCCTTCAGAGGATGGCATTGATTTTTATGAAAGCCTAGAAGGAATGCGTGTGGCGCTGGAAAGTCCACAGGTAACAGGTCCACAAAAGTACGCAGAAATTCCTGTTATTGTTGGACAGGTGGAAGGAAAAGCGTACACAGAGAAAGGTTCACCACTTCTTTCAGCAGAAACACAAAACCCAGAGAGAATGTTTCTACTTCTAAGCAATGACAATCGTGATTTTGTCACAAAAACAGGTGACTCATTCAACGGTACCGTTACTGGTGTGATGAGTTACAGTTTTAGTAATTTTAAAATTCTAGTGAATGAAGCTGAGCTTCCTGAGCTTGTGGAAAGTAAAGTAACTAGTGAAGTAACGACAATCGAACAAGCGGAAGACAAGCTAACGGTTGCTAGCTACAACATCGAAAACTTCGCAGCAGCAGATATCGAAAAACGCGATAAGCTAGCAAAATCAATGGTTGAGAACTTAGGATCTCCAGATATCATTGGTCTCGTGGAAGTACTTGATGAAAGTGGAGAAACGAACAACGGTGTGGTTAAAGCTGACGCAAACTACAAAGCATTAAGTGATGCGATTGCAGGGTTCGGCGGACCTACGTACGCATGGACAGAAATCGCTCCAGTTGATGGGAAAGACGGTGGAGTTCCTGGTGGGAATATCCGCGTCGGTTATCTATATAATCCTGACCGTGTAACATTAAATGATGCACCAAAGGGAGATGCAACTACAGCGGTTGGGTATGAAAATGGTTCTCTAACCTTAAACCCTGGACGTATTGACCCAACAAACTCGGCATTTAATAGTAGTCGTAAGCCACTAGCAGCTGAGTTTACGTTCCAAGGTGAAGAGGTGATTGTGGTCAACAATCACTTTAACTCAAAAGGTGGAGACGAACCTTTATTCGGGAAAAATCAACCTCCTTTCCTTGAAAGTGAAGCGCAACGTGTAGAAATTGCAAACATTGTTAATGGCTTTGTCTCTGACATCAAAGCAAAGAATGAAGATGCCAATGTAGTCGTTTTAGGTGACTTGAACGATTTTGAGTTTTCTGCACCACTTGCCACTTTAAAAGGTGATGATTTAACAAACTTAGTAGAAACTTTACCTGCATCAGAAAGATACACGTACAACTATCAAGGAAATGCACAAGTACTGGATCATATTTTAGTAACAAATAACTTAGCTGAGGCAGCTACGCTTGATATTGTGAACTTTAACTCTCCTTATATGGAACAGCATGGTCGTGCGAGTGACCATGATGCTCTAGTGGCACAATTAGATTTAGCGGTGGAAGAGGGACCGTTCACCTTGTCACTTCTTCACACGAATGATACACATGCGTATGTGGAGCAGTTCCCTCGACTCATTACGGCAGTGAATGAGCTGCGTGCTCAGAAGGAAAATAGTTTATTGTTGAATGCGGGGGATGTATTCTCAGGAACCCTGTATTTTAGACAATATCAAGGTCTAGCTGACTTGTATTTTATGAATCAATTAGGCTTCGATGCTATGACTCTAGGAAATCATGAGTTTGATAAGGATTCTGCTACTTTAGCGAACTTTATCAAGCAAGCGGAGTTCCCAATTGTTTCTTCTAACGTGAACATGACAAATGATCCTGACTTAGGACCTTTGTTCAATGATTCCATCGGTGGAACGAATGAACAAGGTGAGATTTTCCCAGCGATAATTAAACAAGTAGATGGGGAAGAGGTAGGGATTTTTGGATTAACAACGGAAGATACCACATTCCTAGCGAATCCTGGTGACAATGTCGTATTTGAAGATGCGGTTGCAAAAGCAAATGAAACCATTGAAATGCTTGAAGCCCAAGGGGTAGATAAGATTATTGCGCTTTCGCATTTAGGCTATCAGCCAGATGTGGAGCTAGCTGGTCAAGTGGATGGAATTGATGTCATTGTTGGTGGACATTCTCATACCACGCTAACAGAACCAGTTGTTATTGAAAAAGAAGAGCCAACGTTAATCGTTCAAGCCAATGAATATTTGAAATATCTTGGTGTGTTAGATGTCACTTTTGATGAAAATGGTGTGATCGCGGATTACGTTGGCGAATTAAAAGCATTAAGCGGTTATGCAGAAGATGCGGCTGCGAAGGCAAAGGTTGAAGAGTATAAAGTGCCTTTAACAGAGCTTCAACAGCAGGTAGTAGGTAGTACATCTGTTGCGTTAAATGGGGTACGTGCTGATGTGCGTAGCAAGGAAACCAATCTAGGAAACTTAATTACAGATGGAATGGTAGCTAAAGCGAATGAATTCATTCCAACGTATATTGCGATGCAAAATGGTGGAGGAATCCGTGCTTCCATTGATACAGGTGATATCACTCTTGGTGAGGTATTAACTGTATTACCGTTCGGAAACAACCTAGTAACTCTTGATCTGACGGGAGAAGAAATTCTTGCTGCGTTAGAGCACAGTGTGAGTACTCCGGGTGCGGGTGGATTCATGCAAGTGGCCGGTCTGAAATTCAAGTATGACGCTGCTAAGCCAGTTGGTGAGCGAGTATGGTATGTGGAAGCAATGACGGCTAATGGGTATGAAGAGCTGCAGTTGGATCAAACGTACCGTGTAGCGACAAACGCCTTCACAGCTGACGGTGGAGATGGTTACACGATGTTTAAAACAGCGAAGGATGAAGGCCGTATCACTGAGTTATACATTGTTGACTTCGAAGTATTTACTTCCTATCTGGAAAAATACAATCCTGTTTCACCGGTAGTTGAAGGTAGAATCGTTCAAGAAGTGTCTGATAGCGTGGCACCAGATGCGCCTGTTGTGAACGATGTAACGGACCAATCGGTTGAGGTCACAGGAACGACAGAAGCAGGTGCGGTTGTTGAGGTGTCTGTTGATGGAACGGTGATTGGAACGGGAACAGCATCATCAGAAAATGGAAGCTTTAGCATTGCAAATTCTAAATTGACAGCTGGTACAGAGGTCTCAGTAACGGCAACAGATGCGGCTGGTAATGAGAGTGTGGCAACAGTAGTGACGGTTCTAGATGTAACGGCTCCTGAAGCGCCAAAGGTGAATTCGGTCATTCATAATGACACCGTGGTTACTGGAACAACTGAAGCAGGAGCGACTGTGAAAGTGATGATGGATGGCGATGTACTTGGTACGGTTGTTGCGGATCGTAACGGAAAATTCTCGGTGACAGTATCGAAGCAAAAACATAAGAACGTATTAATCGTAACGGCGACAGATGGGGCTGGAAATGTCAGCAAAGCCACTACTGTTGATGTATTGAAGAAAAACGAGAAGTAAGTAATTAAGAAGGCAGGTTGCTACGTGGCAACCTGCCTTTGATATGGAGAGGAATAGCAAGTAAGTCTAGCGGATCGCAAATAAATTTTGAGAATCGCAAAAATAAATCTAGGTTCGCAAATAAATTTTGAGAATCGCAAAAATAAATCTAGAATCGCAAATAAATTTTGAGAATCGCAAAAATAATTCTAGAATCGCAAATAAATCTCAGAAATCGCAAATATCCGAGGATGATCAGAGCAAAACTAGCAAATTTTAAGCCGCTCTATTAAAAAACGCTCAGTTTCCTACTCAATAAGACCGTATTCTTTTTCAAAAAGCCCCTTAATCTTCTCAAAATCAAGCTCTCCTGTCTGACTATAGACCACATCTGCCAAAGGGAAGGACTCCTTAGGTCCAATAGCAACCGCAAACATGCCTGCCGCTTTAATAGCTTCCACACCTGCAACGGCATCCTCGACACCAATACAGTTTTCAGGGCTAACTCCTAGTAGTTTTGCTGCTGTTAAAAACACTTCAGGGTCTGGCTTTCCGTTTGTAATCGTGCTCGCGTCAACGATGATGTCAAATTCATTTTTCAGTCCAAGTGAGGTCATCACGGTAAAAGCATTTTTACTCGCTGAAGCAAGCCCCAGCTTTAGCCCGTTCGCTTTAATTGCATTCAGTAATTCCTTAATTCCAGGCAGGATATCAGAAGGGGTGATTTTAGTAATGAGCGATAAATAATGGTCGTTCTTCTTTGAAGCAAGCACTTCTTTCTCTTCCGATGAAAAATCATCTAAACGTCCGCCAATCTCGAGGATTTTCTCCAGTGATTCCATTCGTGAGATGCCTTTTAACAGCTCGTTATCTTCACGAGTAAAGGTAACCCCTATATCACCAGCAAGGGCTTGCCAAGCTAAAAAGTGATACTCGGCGGTGTCGGTGATAACTCCGTCAAGGTCAAAAATAAACGCATCTACTTTCATAAGATCTCTCCCTATAAAAAAGGGGCAAAGAAACCAATGCCCCTCATGATTTTATTTTTTAAGAGCAACGGTCGTTGTTCCGTTTTCTGGTAACACCAGTTCCTCGTCATAAAGCTTCATGGATAATTTTGGTCCTTCTTGTGCAATCGTCACACTATCTTTTGACACATGGATATTTAATAGATGGTCACGATAAACGATTTTGAATGAGTAGGAATTCCATGATTTAGGTACAAATGGTGCAAATGAAAGAGTTTCATGGGCGGTTCTCATTCCTGCGAAGCCTTGAACGATCGCAAGCCAAGCACCTGTCATACTGGTAATATGAAGACCGTCCTCTGTGTCATTGTTGTAGTTATCTAAATCCAGGCGCGCGGTACGATGGTACATCTCGTAAGCTTTTTCCTCTTTTCCAAGTTCTGCTCCTAGAATGGCATGGACAGATGGAGAAAGAGACGATTCATGAACGGTCATTGGCTCATAGAAGTTAAAGTTTCTTTCCTTTTCTTCGTAAGAGTACTCATGGTTTAAGAAGTACAACCCTTGAAGAACGTCTGCTTGTTTAATAAAGCAGCTTCTTAGGATTTTATCCCATGACCATTTTTGATTTAATGGGCGATCCTCTGGTGCTAACTCGTCTACGGTTTTTAAGTCTTTATCAAGGAACGTGTCATGTTGAATGAATACATCCAGTTCCTCATCGTATGGAAGGTACATTTTATTGATAATATCCTGCCATTTAGCCATTTCATTCTCTGTGATTTGAAGATCTGCCAAACGCTTTTCATGGCCGCTCGCTTTTAGTGCATCAATGACTTCCAACGTATAGCGAAGCGTCCAACGAGCAATCGTATTGGTGTACCAGTTATTGTTGACATTATTTTCGTACTCATTTGGACCGGTCACACCATGCATCATGTAGACATTTTTCTTTTTATGGTAGTGAACACGGTCTGCCCAAAATCTAGAAATACCTGTCAGTACGTCTATGCCATACTCGTTCCAATAGTCTTTGTCACCTGTGTAATTGACATAATTGTAAATGGCGTAGGCAATGGCACCGTTTCGATGAATTTCCTCAAACGTGATTTCCCATTCGTTATGACTCTCAATTCCGTTGAATGTTACCATCGGATAGAGCGCACCCTTTAGACCTTGCTGCTGTGCGTTATGATAAGCACCACCCAGTTGATTATGACGATAAACTAATAGATTGCGAGCAACCTCTGGGTTTGCGGTAGATAAATAGAGTGGTAGAGCGTATGCTTCGGTATCCCAATACGTGGCACCGCCATATTTTTCTCCCGTAAATCCCTTTGGTCCAATATTCAAACGTGCGTCTTCTCCGTAGTAGGTACTGAACAACTGGAACAAATTGAACCGGATGCCTTGCTGCGCTTCGTCATCTCCATTAATTTCAACATCCGCAATGCTCCAACGCTTAAGCCAAGCTTCTTTATGTTCATGGAGAAGGGAATCATAGCCCAATTTATCCGAATGGGTAAGTACTTCCTCTGCCTTGGTGACCAACTGTGCCACTTCATAATCTCTATCTGTTGTAACAGCAACATACTTGATCAATGAGACAGGTGTATTCTCTAAAGCTTGAACAGAAATCGTATTTTCAACATATTCTTCACGTTCAGAAGTAGAATGAGACAAAATTTCTCCATCCACTACAAGACGCATACTCGCTGCGACATGGAAGGTAGGAGTGCCAAACGGATTATCCTTTGTTTTCATGACTAAATGACCGTTGCGATGACTCACGCCTCGCTCCACTTCCAACCAGAAATCTTCCTCATAGTTGGAGTCTTCATTTCTCACATCTCCATCCAAGTAAGGAGTGAACGTAACATTCCCGGAATAATTTTTCGGGGTCACCTGATACTTGATAACCGCAAGCTCTGGATGGCTAACAGATAAGAAACGAACAACCTCTACATCGGTTTCCTTGCCATTTTGATTAATGGTAAAGCGACGGGTTAACACACCATGTTGCATGTCGAGCTCTCGATAAAAGCTTGTGACCTGGTTTTGGAAACAATCTATTTCTTCTCCGTCGATCGCTACTCGGATGCCAATATAGTTGATGGAGTTAATTACCTTTCCAAAATAGTGAGGATATCCGTTTTTCCACCAACCCACTCTTGTTTTGTCTGGAAACCAAACTCCTGCGATGTAGGAGCCACGGTGAAAGTTTCCTGTATATGTTTCCTCGAAGTTACCACGCATTCCCATATGACCATTTCCAAGGCTCATCATACTTTCCGCTAGTCGAAAGTCTTCTTTGTTTACTGTTGTTTCAACGATCTTCCATGGATCGATGCTAAATAATCTTTTCATGTAATCACCTCAAAATATTTTAAATGCGCAAACGTTTGCACCAAAGGTTAAAAAAATAAGCAAAGTGCTATACATCTATATTGTAAAGGATTTCATAAAAAATTGCTTTATAAAATTGTTATATTTTTTTGACAAACTTTTATTCTACTGATTTATCAATTTTTTCCAGATGTTGAAAGATTGGAACTTCTGTCTTAGTATAAACGTCTATTTAATAGGGACAAATCTATCAATAATATTCGTTTTTTACAGGAAATTGACAAATATATCTCGAATATATGTAAAAGATATGAAATTTTTAGCTACTTCAGGAGGTTGTTAGAGAAGTGAGTCAGATGAATCCAGTGATTAACCGAATTCTTCAAAATATAGAAAAAGTAATGATTGGGAAAAGAAATGTTGCAGAGTTAAGCTTAGTAGCATTACTAGCTGAGGGACATGTGTTACTAGAGGATGTGCCAGGGGTTGGGAAAACGATGATGGTCCGTGCGTTGGCGAAGTCTGTGAGCGCAGAATTTCGTCGGATTCAGTTTACTCCGGACCTTCTTCCATCCGATGTGACCGGTGTATCGATATATAATCCGAAAGAATTGGAATTTCAGTTTCGACCAGGTCCTATTATGGGGAATATCATTCTTGCCGATGAGATTAACCGAACGAGTCCAAAGACCCAATCGGCTCTGTTAGAGGGAATGGAAGAAAGTAGTGTCACCATTGATGGTGTAACACATAAGCTTGAACGGCCATTTTTTGTTATGGCCACGCAAAATCCAATCGAGTACGAAGGTACGTATCCACTGCCTGAGGCTCAGCTTGACCGATTTCTTTTGAAAATGAGAATGGGATACCCAGATTTAGAAGAGGAAATGGAAGTTCTTGCTCGAGCAGAAAGGAGATCACCCATTTCGGAATTACAGCCTGTGATCGACCTAGAGGAATTAAGACAGCTTCAAGAAGAAATACAAAAAGTAGTGGTGGATGATACGATCAAGCGTTATATCGTGGATATTTCTCATCGAACAAGAACGCATAGTAGCGTGTATCTTGGTGCGAGTCCGCGTGGGTCGATCGGGTTAATGAAGGCAGCACAGGCGTATGCCTTTATGCATAATCGCGATTATGTGTTACCTGATGATGTCCAGTATTTAGCGCCATATGTACTCGCGCATCGGATTATCCTCAAGTCTGAAGCAAAGTTTGAAGGAATCACAGCTGAGGATGTTATGTCACGAGTGGTGGAAAGAGTACCTGTTCCTGTTAAAAGGCTTGTGAAGTAATGAGACCAATTTTTCTATCGATAAAACATATTTGGAAACTCATCATTTTGCTGTTTCTGATCGCTGTAACGTTTTCTTATGCGATGTTTCAAGGTGGGTTTGTCAGCTGGTTTTTATTTTATAGCTTTGTTCCTTTTGCTTTGTACGCTCTTTTCTTGGCTGCTTACTCGACTCGGAAGTTTCAGATTAGTAGAGAGCTTTTGAAATTTGAATACGGTGCAGGCGAAACATTAAAAGTGAAAATTCATTTAACGAGAACCAATTCCTTTCCGCTCTTTTATCTTGTGGCGGAGGATCTATTAAGTGAGCAGCTTCGAGGAAATCCAAACGCAAAAATGCTTTTATTCCCGGGCTTTAAAAAGCAGTTTTCATTTGAATACGAGATTCCACAGATGCCTCGAGGGGAACATATTTTTCAGAGTATACGCCTTAAGCTTGGAGATCCTTTAGGTTTAATTGAGAGACAAGTAGAATTTCATACAACGGATCGGTTCATTGTGTATCCTCAAATAGAGGAGCTTGTCTATCGTCCGCATGAGAATCAGTTTGACCAAGGGATGACAGCATCCAAAGAACGAGTGCAGAGAGATACGACGATGGCGATAGGTCTGAGAGAATACCAGCCGGGAGATAAGTTCTCATGGATTAATTGGAAGGCAAGTGCAAAGCGAAATGATCTTATGACAAAGGAATTTGAACAGCGTCAATCACATGATATTTGTCTACTTATGGACTGTGCACCTTCCGCGGAGTTTGAGACAGTGGTTTCCTTCACTGCCTCTTTAGTCAAGGGAATTCTTCGAAAAGGAGCACAGGTGGGCCTATTAACATTGAGTAAGGATCGGCAATTGTTCCCTGTTCGTAGTGGAGAGGACCATCAGCAAAGCCTTTTTTATCATCTGGCTAAAATCAAAGCAGAGAGTCAAGTGCCGCTAGATCGAGTGCTAGGAGGAGAAAGCTTTCTTGGAAATCAAACAGCTTCCTTTATGCTAGTGACTTCTCAATTAACGAAGCCGCTAATAGAAAAAGCAAGCTTTTTCTCTATGAAAAAAGGGGCAGTGACCCTCTATTTGGTGAAAAATCAAGGAGAGTCCTTAAATCCGTTAGAAATTTCTTTGAAAGGTTCGGCAAATGCTAGAGGAGTTCGAGTGGTTCTTGTTCATAAAGGGCATTTTTCGGATGTGTTTTCGGAGGTGAGCAGGTAATGACAGAAGGGAAAAAGAAACAAGAAACGACCGCCACTCTCTTTCTTTACTTGCTTGGATTTTTATTGTTATGGGAGTGGTTACGGCCAGTTGACGCACTAACCAATACAGGAAATATTTATATTTTTCTAGGGTTTCTGTTATTATGCCTCGTGCTTTCATTTTCGAAGGTTCAGGTTTTCATAGGTGCAATACTGAAGACGGTCTATATCCTTTATTTTATTCATCACTATTATTTTGAAGGGTCTTTTTTTCAATTATCATGGCTTTCGCCGTTTTGGGATGATTTGATCCTCAACATAAGCTATTCGTTCCAAACGGAATGGAATTCGCTAACCTTTGTATTTAGAAGCCTTCTTTTCTTTATTTTGCTGTGGCTCATGGCATATTTGATCCACTATTGGTTAATTATTCGAAGACAAATATTTATCTTCTTTTTTATGACGCTTGTTTACATTACCGTATTAGATACGTTTACTCCGTACGAAGCAGACGGTGCGATTGTTCGAACGGTTGTCGTTGGTTTTGCTGTGATGGGTATGTTAACGTTTCAGCGTTTAGTCGAGAGAGAATCCATTGTGAAGGGGCTATCGTCAAAAGGTAAGTGGGGGCTACCTCTGCTTTTAATGATAGGGGCCAGTGTCGCACTAGGGTTTGGTGGACCAAAAGCGGAACCAATTTGGCCGGATCCTGTTCCGTACCTGACTTCTTATTCAGAAGATAGTGGAGGAGGAGCGGGCGGACAAAGGGTAGGTTACGGAACTGATGATACGCATCTAGGAGGTCCCTTTATTGGAGACGATACGGTGGTTTATGAGACCGAAGTGGACCAAAGGCATTATTGGAGAGTAGAAACAAAGGATATTTATACGGGAAAGGGCTGGGAGGTATCGAGCTCGGATGATCCAATTCCGTTTAATCAAAATGATGTGTTTCCCATTAGTTCCTTTAATCAAGAGGAATTAGAGGTAAAGGAGCTAACAGCAAATGTTTCCTCTGTTCGAAGTTATCCGCATATCATTTATCCGTTAGGGCTGAAATCCGTTAGTACCGAGAATGTAAGCTACTCTTTCCGTGTCAATGAAGGGCTGGAGAAGGTCTATACATTAGAGGCTGATCGAACAGCGCCTTTAGAGAAATATTCTGTATCGTACGACATTCCTAGATATAGTGTAACCGCAATGAAAGCGACCCAAAGCATAGAGGAAGCCGGGTTAAGTCAAGAGTTTATCTATCAATACACGCAGCTTCCTGAAACAGTGCCGCAACGAGTGAAGGACTTGGCGCTTGAAATAACAGGTGAGCAAGAAACATGGTTTGATAAAGCAAGAGCGGTAGAAAGATACTTTGGGATGAACGGATTTACGTATGATCAGATTGACGTCGCAGTACCAGGAACAGATGAAGATTACGTGGATCAGTTTTTATTTGAAACGCTAAGAGGGTATTGTGATAATTACTCTACCTCGATGGTTGTATTATTACGCTCAGTAGGTATTCCTTCTCGCTGGGTAAAGGGATATACAGAAGGGGAATATCAAGGGCCAACGGAGTCGGGGAAACGAGGCTATACGATTACAAATAACAATGCGCATTCATGGGTTGAGGTATATTTTCCAGGGGTAGGTTGGGTACCATTTGAGCCTACACAAGGTTTTTCAAGTAATGTTCAATTAAATTTCGATTCAACTACTGAGAACTCTACAGAAGTAGAGACTCCAGAAACGGAGGAACAGCCAGAGGTAGAAAAACCAGAAACACCTGAAGAAACAGTTTCCACCGAAAGCTCATTTTCTTGGAAGGATGTATGGACCAAAATAGAGGCAGGTTTTATTGAACATTGGAAAAAGGGACTAATCATTCTGGGTGTGATGGGGATGGTTGCCTATATTGTCTATAAACTACGGTTAAAATGGCTTCCGTATGTACTGGTTCTCATTTTTAGGTTCAAAAAGAAAGATGATGACTTCTCAAAAGCCTATTTGACCTTATTAAAGCAGCTCGATCGATATGGGATTAAGAGAGAGGAACATCAAACACTCCGAGACTATGCTGAGTATGTTGATTACTTCTTTTCCTCAAAAGATATGGGGACACTTACTTCTCTATACGAGAAATATGTGTACAAAGGTAAGCTTGAAGAAGGTAGTTGGGATCGAACGCGTGAATTGTGGGAAAATTTAATTAAAAAGACAATCGCTTGACCGATAAAACGACATGTTGTTACAATAATCTCTAATATTATAAAAATGTATCTCTTCATATATCCTCGAAAATATGGTTCGAGAGTCTCTACCAAATCGCCGTAAATGATTTGACTATGAAGGCGGAGCTTTCTATGGTTGTTAGAGATATCAGCTAGAATTCTGCCTTCAAAAATTTTTTTTGGAGTAGAATTCTAGCTTTTTTATTGGGAAAAATAACAATGAGGTGAATTGGATGTCTGAAAAGGTAGGTTTAGTAGACCAGGAAATGATCGTTGTATTGGACTTTGGAAGTCAGTACAATCAGTTGATTACTAGAAGAATTCGTGAATTTGGTGTGTATAGTGAACTGCACCCGCATACGATTACTGCAGATGAAATCCGTCAAATGAATCCTAAGGGTATTATTTTATCTGGTGGTCCAAACAGCGTATATGATGAAGGTTCATTCCGTTGCGATGAGGAAATTTTTGAACTTGGATTGCCAATCCTAGGAATTTGTTACGGCATGCAGCTGATGACCACTCATTTTAATGGGAAAGTGGAACCAGCTAAGCACCGTGAGTATGGAAAAGCAGCTATTCAAATTGAGAACCAATCAAAATTATTTGCTGACCTTCCACAGGAACAAATTGTTTGGATGAGCCATGGAGATTTAGTCGTAGAAGCTCCCGAGGGCTTTACGGTAGATGCAGTTAGTCCTTCTTGTCCGATTTCTTCTATGAGTGATGCGGATCGTAAGTTATTCGGGGTACAATTCCATCCTGAGGTTCGTCATTCTGTTTACGGAAATGAACTGTTAAAGAATTTCGTCTTTGGTGTGTGCGAATGTGCTGGAAACTGGTCGATGGAAAACTTTATCGAGGTTGAAATGGAAAAAATCCGTCAGCTAGTTGGTGACAAAAAGGTTCTTTGTGCATTAAGTGGTGGTGTGGATTCATCAGTTGTTGCCGTACTTATTCATAAAGCAATCGGTGATCAATTAACATGTATCTTCGTAGACCATGGTTTACTGCGTAAAGGGGAAGCCGACAGTGTTATGAAGACTTTTGCAGAAGGCTTTAACATGAATGTGATTAAGGTAGATGCAAAGGAGCGCTTCTTAGGGAAGTTGGCTGGAGTAAGTGACCCAGAACAAAAGCGTAAAATCATCGGTAATGAGTTCATTTATGTGTTTGATGATGAAGCGGCAAAACTTGAGGGAATTGATTTCCTAGCACAGGGTACACTATATACTGATATTATTGAAAGTGGGACAGCTACAGCTCAAACCATTAAGTCACATCACAATGTGGGTGGTCTTCCTGAAGACATGCAATTCACATTAATTGAGCCACTTAGCACCCTGTTCAAGGATGAAGTACGTGCGCTTGGTACGGAGCTTGGAATTTCTGATGAAATCGTTTGGCGTCAACCTTTCCCAGGACCAGGACTTGGCATTCGTGTGCTCGGAGAAATTTCTGAAGATAAGCTTGAAATCGTTCGTGAATCGGATGCGATTCTACGTGCGGAAATTAAGAAGGCTGGACTTGATCGTGATATTTGGCAATACTTCACCGTCCTACCTGACATCCGTTCAGTGGGTGTAATGGGAGATGCTCGTACGTATGATTATACGATTGGAATTCGTGCGGTTACTTCTATTGATGGAATGACTTCTGACTGGGCAAGAATTCCGTGGGAAGTACTAGAAGTCATTTCTACTCGAATTGTTAACGAAGTTAGCCATGTTAACCGAGTCGTATATGATATCACAAGTAAGCCACCAGCAACAATTGAGTGGGAATAAAATCTAACAAAATACGAACAATAAGACGGACATTTGAAAAAATGTTCGTTTTTTATATTGACGAAAATACGAGACCTTGGTATGATGAAAAAGTACTAATAAATGTCGTTTTTCGTCGTATAATCTTGGGGATATGGCCCAGAAGTTTCTACCGAGCTACCGTAAATAGCTTGACTACGAGGTGAGTGATATAATGGGCTCTTTCTTGGCCTCTATTTCGCGAATCTTTGTTGTCAGGCGCTCCTTGTTGTTGGAGCGTTTTTATTTTTCTAAAAATGGAGGAAAAGAAAGAAATGAAAAAATACTTTCGATTTGAAGAGCTTGGAACGAACTATCGTCGCGAGTTTATGGGTGGATTAACTACCTTCCTAGCAATGGCATATATTTTAGTAGTCAACCCACTTACGTTGACACTAGCAGATGTACCCGATCTTCCTGATGCGATGCGCATGGATTATGGAGCGGTTTTTGTAGCTACAGCTTTAGCAGCAGCAGTAGGGTCCATCATTATGGGGCTGATAGGTAAGTTCCCGATTGCACTAGCACCTGGTATGGGTCTGAATGCATTCTTTGCTTACTCAGTCGTATTAACTCACGGAGCACCATGGCAACATGCCTTGGCAGCAGTATTTATTTCAAGTGTTTTCTTCTTATTATTAACAATTTCAGGGTTACGTGAAAAAATCATTAATGCCATTCCGGTAGAATTAAAGCACGCAGTAGGAGCTGGTATCGGACTGTTCATTACTTTTATTGGATTGAAAAATGCAGGCATTATCGTAAATAATGATGCAACACTAGTTGGACTTGGAGATTTAACGGCTGGTAATACGCTACTTGCTATTTTTGGTCTTCTTATTACAGTAATTATGATGACAAGAGGTATTAACGGAGCCGTATTCTTCGGAATGATTATTATGGTTATCGTGGGTATGATCTTTAACTTAATTGATGCACCAGAAAAGGTGGTTGGTGCAGTACCGAGCCTTGAACCAACTTTCGGTTCTCTGTTCTCAGCATTTGGTGACCCATCTTTTTACACAGCTACGATGCTTGGCATTGTGTTAACTTTCCTATTCGTTGACTTTTTTGATAACGCAGGAACACTTGTAGCAGTTGCGAATCAAGCGGGATTAATGAAAGAAAATAAACTACCTAATGCAGGAAGAGCTTTATTTGCAGATTCAATTGCATCATTAGTAGGTTCTATTTTTGGAACATCAACAACCACTTCTTATATTGAATCATCTGCAGGGGTGGCTTCAGGAGCAAGATCAGGTTTTGCAGCAATTGTAACAGCAGGCTTCTTCCTATTATCGTTATTCTTCTTCCCTGTATTATCGGTTGTTACATCACCTGTAACAGCGCCGGCACTAATCATTGTAGGGGTACTCATGGTATCTTCTTTAGGGAAAATTGAATGGAATCGTTTTGAGATTGCTGTACCATCGTTCCTAACCATCATTGCTATGCCACTAACGTATAGCATTGCAACAGGAATTGCAGCTGGGTTCATCTTCTACCCAATTACGATGATGGTAAAAGGGCGTACGAAAGAAATTCACCCAGTGATGTACGTATTCTTTGTAATCTTCGTATTATACTTTATGTTCTTAACCGAATAGGATTTAGGGGTTGGCTACTTGTAGTCAACCCCTTTTATTATGACGGTTTTTTGAAAAACATGAATGCGTTTGCGTATTCTGATTGACAAGCTTTTGTCCCTTATATAACATTAAACTTATTATGTCGAAGCTCTCAGAATAAAGCGGGGAATTATGATGTCTGGACTTATCATTAGCAAAAATTTAAATAATAATGTAGTGATAGCTGACCACTCGGACTATGGAGAGGTTGTTGTGATCGGTAAGGGCATCGGATTTAACCGTAAAACGGGAGATGTCATCGACGAGGCGTCAGCGGAAAAGCTTTTTGTATTAAGAAATGAAAAGGAACAAGAAAATTATATAAAACTCCTTCCATTTGTTGAAAGCAATCTTCATGAAGTGTTCATTTCTGCAATTGAGCTAATAAAGAAAAGAGCGAATGCAGAGCTAAATGAGCATATCCATGTAGCGTTAACTGACCATTTAATGTTTGCCGTCAGTCGACTTTCGAAAGGGATGGAAATGAGAAATCCTTTTTTAATAGAGACGAAAGCACTCTATCCTTTTGAGTATGAAATTGCGAAAGAAGTAGTGAATTTAATCAACGAGAATACAGGAGTGGAGCTTCCTGAAGGGGAAGTCGGATTTATTTCTTTGCATATTCATAGTGCCGTGATGAATCGAAATCTATCTGAAGTGAATCAGCACTCCCAGTTAGTTACTCGTTTGATTGATATGATTGAAGAACAACTTGAAATAGTGATCGACAAGGAAAGTATTGATTATATGAGGCTTGTACGACATATACGATTCACGATTGAGCGTGTTCATAACGGAGAAAAAGTAGAAGAACCAGAAAAAATCGCAAACCTCTTGAAAGAGGAGTATCCGGTGTGTTACAATCTCTCATGGAAGCTCATTAAAGTGATGCAACAAGCATTAAAGAAAACGGTATTTGATGCAGAAGCGGTGTATCTAACGATGCATTTGCAAAGGCTTCAAAAGAAAGTTAAATAAATCGAACTTATCTTTTATACGTGTTACTGATTCGATCAGGCATGAGTGAAGAAGATAATTGAAATGGAGATTTACGGGTAATATAACCTTGTAAGCTCTATTTTGATTCCTTTTTCCCTCATGCCTTTTTTGTTTTCTTTTGCAAATTGGGAAACGACAATGAGCGAAACAAATTATTTAGGAGGTTCTACCATGTTTAAAAAGGTGTTTGGTGTTTTACAAAAAGTTGGTAAAGCATTGATGTTACCAGTTGCTTTACTTCCTGCAGCAGGTATTTTACTTGCATTAGGAGCAGCGCTTAAAAACCCTGCATTACTGGAGTTAGCTCCATTTTTAGATAACAATGGAGTAGCGATGGTTGCTTCAATTATGCAAAGTGCGGGGGATATCGTATTCGGAAACCTTCCAGTACTCTTTGCGGTTGGGGTTGCTGTAGGTTTAGCAGGTGGAGATGGAGTAGCTGGATTAGCTGCCATCATCGGATACTTAATTATGAATGTAACAATGGGTACAGCTTTAGGCTTAACGGCTGAAGATGTAAACGGATTAAATTACTCAAGTATTCTAGGAGTTCCAACTCTACAAACTGGGGTGTTCGGTGGTATCATCGTCGGTATTATCGCAGCAGGTCTTTACAATAAATACTACGAAATTGAATTGCCATCTTATTTAGGATTCTTCGCTGGTAAGCGTTTCGTGCCAATCATTACAGCTGCTACTGCAGTTATTCTAGGTCTTGTGATGTTAATTGTATGGCCACCAATTCAAAATGGTCTAAATGCATTCTCGCAAAACATGGTTCATGCAAACTTAACACTATCAGCGCTTATCATTATTGAGCGTTCATTAATTCCATTCGGATTACACCATATCTTCTACTCACCATTCTGGTATGAGTTTGGTCAATATACAACACTTGCTGGAGATGTGGTTCGTGGAGACCAACGTATCTTCATGGCAGAAATCAGTGATAATGTTCAAAACTTAACAGCAGGTACGTTCATGACTGGTAAATTCCCGTTCATGATGTTCGGTTTACCTGCAGCAGCATTAGCGATTTATCACGAAGCTCGTCCTGAAAGAAAAGTGGTTGTTGGTGGACTTATGGCTTCTGCTGGTTTAACAGCTTTCTTAACAGGTATTACGGAGCCGATTGAATTCTCATTCTTATTCGTTGCACCAATTCTATTTGCTATCCATGCAGTATTTGCTGGTCTATCGTTCATGGTTATGCATCTTTTAGATGTGAAAATCGGTATGACATTCTCTGGTGGTTTAATTGACTATATTCTATTTGGTCTAATCAACCCACAAACCAATGCTTGGTTAGTTATCCCAGTTGGTCTTGTGTTTGCGGTAATTTACTACTTCGGTTTCCGTTTTGCGATCCGTAAGTTTAACTTAAAAACTCCAGGTCGTGAAGTGGAAGAAGAGGGAACAGAAGGAGCTGCTGGACAAACTAGCGACCTTCCATACGATATTTTAGAAGCTATGGGTGGAAAAGAGAATATCTCTCACCTTGATGCATGTATCACACGTCTTCGTGTATCTGTAAATGATATCGGATCTGTTGATAAAGATAGATTGAAAAAGCTAGGAGCGGCAGGAGTACTTGAAGTTGGTAACAACATTCAAGCAATCTTTGGTCCTCGTTCTGAAACAATCAAGGGTCAAATGAAAGACATTATGGCTGGAAAAAGACCAACTCCAGCAGCAAAAACAACTGAAACAACAAATGCAGTAAGTGCACCGGCTTCTGGTGATGATGTGTTTGTATCTCCATTAACAGGTAACCTAAAGCCAATTACAGAAGTTCCTGATGCTGTATTCTCCGGTAAAATGATGGGTGACGGATTCGCGATTGAGCCAACAGAAGGTACAGTTGTATCACCTGTAAACGGTAAAATCGTTAACCTATTCCCAACTAAGCATGCAATCGGAATTGTGTCTGATAGCGGACGCGAAATCCTAATCCATTTTGGTATTGACACAGTCAACCTAAAAGGAGAAGGTTTTGAAGCATTAGTTGGCGAAAATGATACAGTAGTTGCAGGTCAACCATTACTTAAGGTAGATCTTGAGTTTATTAAGAAGAATGCAACATCAACGATTACTCCTGTAGTATTTACAAACCTGGCTGAAGGTGAAAAAGTAACCATCAACAAGCAAGGTGCTGTAACACTTAAGGATCAAAACATCATTTCAATCACTAAGTAATATATATAGAAGAAACACGACCAGTCTTCCCTTTGCGGAAGGCTGGTTTTTTCGATTTGTGGGGCACTTTTTGATTAGTAAGTATTATAAGGGGATAAGTTGCAAAACGGTAATTAGCAGACCGAATTACATGGTTTTTGTTTGGATAACCGAACAAATAAAGCGAGGTGATAAAATAGGCGGAGAAATTCCTCTTATTTAGGAAATTGCACTGAAAATAGCTAAAATAGACGGAGAGATTCCGACTATTGACTCAAAAAACGTGAAATTGAGTGATTTTGCGTTGCTTAATCGGAAAAACTCCGCTTATATACCCCAAACCAAGCTCAATTCTGTAGTCTAACCGAAAAATCTCCGCTTATTTCTTATTGCTGGTTTCTCAGTAAAGGATAAGACTTCTTATTTTTCAAAAAACAGATGAACCTTATTTAAATTAAGGTCGGAATAGCAAGTGACTTTAAGGATTTCAAGGAACGAGGAAGAGTCGTAATTACTATGTTGGATATTATTACCACTGATATCTTGTTGACTCTCTAGGCTCACGATGATATTATATAAAAACAGTCGCTGATGACGAGACAACAAATTTAAAAAACTTTTAAAAAGTTGTTGACTTCGAGTGATTGAAATGTTATTCTAATATAGTTGCTTCTAACGGAGCAAAGTTGTTCTTTGAAAACTAAACAAATCATACGTCAACAAAAAAATGATTAGTGTTGAAAAATACACTAGCCAACGTTTTAACTTTAAGAGCTAATCTTACTCTTTATTGGAGAGTTTGATCCTGGCT
>NZ_JBRKCV010000017.1:0-101320 GCF_052983275.1 Robertmurraya sp. GLU-23 | reverse complement strand
AAAGATGCGTAGGCGGCTTGGTTAGTCCCGACAGGCATAAGACGAAGACTGTAAGAGGTCCTGACCTCTGGAAGGCTTTGGCTTATGACCCCGAGGGACTAGCCGCCGGAGCTCGTTTATGCAAAGTGATACCCGTGTATTTCTTCTTCTTCAATATATTATCTAGTTTTGAGAGAATGCTAAAAATTTCTCTTGAAAAATTGCGGAAAACTATTATAATAAATAGTGTCGCATAAATAGTCTGGTGGCGATAGCGAAAAGGTCACACCCGTTCCCATACCGAACACGGAAGTTAAGCTTTTCAGCGCCAATGGTAGTTGAGGGTTTCCCTCTGTGAGAGTAGGACGTCGCCAGGCGGTAATGGAGGATTAGCTCAGCTGGGAGAGCACCTGCCTTACAAGCAGGGGGTCGGCGGTTCGATCCCGTCATCCTCCACCAAAGTTTTTTCACGAAGTGAAAATGACTATCCTTCACTCACGAAGTGAAAATAAATAATTATTAATTGCCGGCGTAGCTCAATTGGTAGAGCAACTGACTTGTAATCAGTAGGTTGGGGGTTCAAGTCCTCTCACCGGCACCATTTGTACGAGCCATTAGCTCAGTCGGTAGAGCATCTGACTTTTAATCAGAGGGTCGAAGGTTCGAGTCCTTCATGGCTCACCAAAGTTTTTTGCTTCAGTAGAGTTTTTTACTTCAGTAAAATAACTTTCCATTTATCATTATGCGGGTGTGGCGGAATTGGCAGACGCACTAGACTTAGGATCTAGCGCCGCAAGGCGTGGGGGTTCGACTCCCTTCACCCGCACCAAAGTTTTTTATGCTAGTAAAATAATTTTCCATATGCGGAAGTAGTTCAGTGGTAGAATACAACCTTGCCAAGGTTGGGGTCGCGGGTTCGAATCCCGTCTTCCGCTCCAAGAACTTCTTTTGCCGGGGTGGCGGAACTGGCAGACGCACAGGACTTAAAATCCTGCGGTAGGTGACTACCGTACCGGTTCGATTCCGGTCCTCGGCACCAAAGCTTTTTGCAAAGCAAAATAGCTATCCTTAACACACTACATTACAAAAATATGCGCCCGTAGCTCAATTGGATAGAGCGTCTGACTACGGATCAGAAGGTTATGGGTTCGACTCCTTTCGGGCGCGCCATATTAGATTTAATCGGGGAGTAGCTCAGCTTGGTAGAGCACTTGGTTTGGGACCAAGGGGTCGCAGGTTCGAATCCTGTCTTCCCGACCATCTAACTCGATATTTATGGGGCCTTAGCTCAGCTGGGAGAGCGCCTGCCTTGCACGCAGGAGGTCAGCGGTTCGATCCCGCTAGGCTCCACTTAGATATTTTCACGTAACGTAGTGTAGTGAAAATAATCTTCATTAATTCAGGAACATGTGAATTAAAAATTCAATGAATTACTTTGGCGGTGTAGCTCAGCTGGCTAGAGCGTACGGTTCATACCCGTGAGGTCGGGGGTTCGATCCCCTCCGCCGCTACCAAAACCTATTAACTCAGGTTTCATTATTTATTGGACCTTTAGCTCAGCTGGTTAGAGCAGACGGCTCATAACCGTCCGGTCGTAGGTTCGAGTCCTACAAGGTCCACCATTTATAATATGTTGGAGGTATACCCAAGTCCGGCTGAAGGGATCGGTCTTGAAAACCGACAGGCGGGTCATACCGCGCGGGGGTTCGAATCCCTCTACCTCCTCCATTTTTAAAAATAATATTGTCGCGGGGTGGAGCAGTCTGGTAGCTCGTCGGGCTCATAACCCGAAGGTCGCAGGTTCAAATCCTGTCCCCGCAATTAAAAGTTGTTTTCAGGGAAACTTGAGAAAAACTTTGGTCCCGTGGTGTAGCGGTTAACATGCCTGCCTGTCACGCAGGAGATCGCCGGTTCGATCCCGGTCGGGACCGCCATTTTAAGTGCATCAGTAGATCAGTTGGTAGAGCACGAAGAATAAGCTTCTTTGAATTTGCATCCAGCGTACCGATTGAAGATCGGGACGAAGGACGAAATAAGATTTTATCTAGGGTTCTATAATATTGTGGCTCAGTAGCTCAGTCGGTAGAGCAAAGGACTGAAAATCCTTGTGTCGGCGGTTCGATTCCGTCCTGAGCCACCATTTATATTCAGTTGAATTATGGCGATTGTGGCGAAGTGGTTAACGCACCGGATTGTGGTTCCGGCATTCGTGGGTTCAATTCCCATCAGTCGCCCCATAAGTTTTATGCGGGTGTAGTTTAATGGTAAAACCTCAGCCTTCCAAGCTGATGTCGTGAGTTCGATTCTCATCACCCGCTCCAAATAAGGGCCTATAGCTCAGCTGGTTAGAGCGCACGCCTGATAAGCGTGAGGTCGATGGTTCGAGTCCATTTAGGCCCACCATAGTGTTTTTAGGATAGTAAAGTAACTTACTATTATTCCACAGTAGCTCAGTTGGTAGAGCATTCGGCTGTTAACCGAACGGTCACAGGTTCGAGTCCTGTCTGTGGAGCCATATGGGGAAGTACTCAAGAGGCTGAAGAGGCGCCCCTGCTAAGGGTGTAGGTCGGGTAACCGGCGCGAGGGTTCAAATCCCTCCTTCTCCGCCATATGGCCCCTTGGTCAAGCGGTTAAGACACCGCCCTTTCACGGCGGTAACACGGGTTCGAATCCCGTAGGGGTCATAAAAACATTGAACATTTGTTCAATGTTTTTTTTTTGATTTTCTAGGTCCTCCTATACCTCCACAAACTACTCTATTACCTCTTATATCAAATATCCTCAAAGTTCATTTAACATTTCCAATATTCGACAATTATATGAAAACCCTTTCATTTTTCTTCATAAAAACCACCTCATCACATAAATAAATCCTCTTGAATATATTATTCAAATTTCAGTTATTTTAAAATTTAAAATACATATTTTTTTCATTAACACCAAATAAATAGCATATATCTCTATATCTGCATCATAAAATTTATTATCTATTAAAAAATAATTTCTATCATTTTTTGCAGTTTGCTGCGTTAAAGGGATGAATGCTGTCGAAAACATTGGCCTTATAGATAATTATGTCGAAATGGACAGTTAATTGTCAGAAAAATTAAAGAGGGATTTGAAAGTGTGGCGAGAATTATACAGTAAAAGTAATGTACAAAACTAAAGAATAGGTAGGGAGTAGAATGATTTTGGATTTGATTCATCCAACTGAATACCAGCTGCACTTGTTTCATGAGGGGAATTTTTTTGAATGCTATCGTCTGTTTGGTGCTCATGTTCTTACTATTGATGAAAAGAAATGCACAAGATTTTGTGTGTGGGCACCAAACGCAACACAAGTATCTCTTGCTAGTGATGTAAACAATTGGAATGGAAGTGGTTATGAATTTAAAAAGGTAAATGATGAAGGGGTATGGATGCTCATTGTTGAGCAGGATTTAACGGGCTGCCTTTATAAATATGAAATTCACACATCCACTGGAGAAATATTATTGAAGTCTGATCCATATGCCTTTTTCTCTGAAGAACGGCCAAAAACAGCTTCCATATGTTATTCCTTAGATGGATACCAATGGAACGACCATAAATGGCTTCAGAAAAAAGAGAGAAACAAAGTATATACAAGTCCTACCGTTATTTATGAGATGCATGTTGGATCATGGAAAAAGAAAGAGGACGGTAGCTTTTTTACGTATCGTGAATTAGCAGACGAGGTCATTCCTTATGTACTTGAACATGGATTTACACATATTGAATTGTTGCCACTAGTGGAGCATCCACTAGATATTTCTTGGGGCTATCAAGGAACAGGATATTTTTCTGTTACTAGTCGTTATGGAACGCCTCACGATTTAATGTATTTTATTGACCAATGTCATCAAAATCATATTGGTGTAATTATGGATTGGGTTCCTGGTCATTTCTGTAAAGATGCACACGGTTTACATCGATTTGATGGATCTTGGGTTTATGAGTATGAAACAGAAGTTGATCGTGAAAATTTTACTTGGGGGACTGCTAATTTTGACTTAAGTAAAACAGAGGTGCAGAGTTTCTTAATTTCTAATGCATTGTATTGGATGGAATACTTTCATGTGGACGGATTTCGCGTAGATGCGGTTTCAAATATCATTTATTGGCCTAATTCAGATGGTCAGCGAGTAAATGAATTTGGTATTGCATTTTTAAAGAAGTTAAATCAAGTTGTATATCAATATGATTCACAGCTTTTGATGATTGCCGAGGACTCTACTGATTGGCCACAGGTAACTTCCCCAACTCACTACGGTGGATTAGGTTTTAACTACAAATGGAATATGGGCTGGATGAACGATATGCTTTCCTATATGGAAACAGGTTCAAATGAACGCTCACATTTTCACGATAAAGTCAGCTTCTCCCTTCTCTATGCATTTTCGGAGAATTATATCCTTCCATTTTCACATGACGAAGTTGTTCATGGAAAGAAATCGTTACTGGATAAAATGCCAGGAGATTATTGGCAGAAATTTGCTCAACTAAGGCTTTTATTAGCATATATGTTTGGACATCCAGGGAAAAAACTTCTATTCATGGGATTTGAGCTAGGTCAGTTCTCTGAATGGAAAGATGAAGAAGAATTGGATTGGCATCTATTAGATTATGAGATGCATGGGAAAATGAATCTTTTTGTAAAAGAATTGATCAAGGTATATAAGCGCAATAAACCTTTATATGAGCTTGATCATTTACATGAAGGATTTGAATGGATTGATGTAAATAACCGTGATCAATCGATTTTCTCTTTTGTTAGAAAAGGCGAAGAAGGAGATCCAATGGTTATTGTGTGTAATTTTACAGAAAAGACCTATGAAGATTATAAGATCGGAGTTCCCAAAGAAGGTACGTATCGAGAAATATTGAATACAGATGCGGTTGAATTTGGAGGATCCGGTGTAATAAATAAAAAGCCAATAGAAACGATTGATGAAAGTTTTCATGGAAGAGAGCATCACATCATGATGAGGATACCTCCATTTGGGGTTTCTATATTGCGTCCCGTTAAACATCGAAAGGAGAGAAAAGGAAATGGCAAAGAAGAAGTGCGTAGCTATGCTGTTAGCAGGAGGGCAAGGAAGTAGGTTACATTCCTTAACTTCAAATTTAGCAAAACCAGCTGTACCGTTTGGAGGGAAGTACCGAATCATTGATTTTACATTGAGCAATTGTACGAACTCTGGAATTGATACGGTAGGTGTCCTAACTCAGTATCAACCACTAGTGTTAAATTCGTACATTGGAATCGGAAGTGCATGGGACTTGGACCGAAAAAATGGTGGAGTTACTGTTCTTCCACCTTATAGTGAATCCAAGGAGATGAAATGGTATACAGGTACTGCTTGTGCCATCTATCAAAATTTAAATTACTTAGTTCAATATGATCCGGAATACGTACTTATTCTGTCCGGAGACCATATTTACAAAATGAACTATGAATTAATGCTAGATTTCCATATTAAAAGAGATGCTGATGCTACCATTTCGGTCATTGAAGTACCTTGGGAGGAAGCAAGTCGATTTGGTATTTTAAATACTGATAGCGATATGAAGGTTGTCGAATTTGACGAAAAACCTGCAAATCCGAAAAACAATCTAGCCTCTATGGGAATTTATATTTTTAAATGGTCTGTTCTAAAAGAATATTTGATAAAGGATGCTGCTCTTCCAGATTCAAGCCATGATTTCGGAAAGGATATTCTACCGACTTTGCTTTCAGACCAGAAGAAACTAGTTGCCTATCCTTTTAGTGGTTATTGGAAGGATGTCGGAACTGTACGTAGTCTTTGGGAAGCAAATATGGATCTTCTAGATGATACGTGTGGATTAGATTTATTTGATTATACTTGGAGAATTTACTCAGTTAACCCAAATCAACCACCACAGTTTATATCAAATGACGCACTCGTCGTTGATTCACTCATCAATGAGGGTTGTGTGATTGAAGGAGAAATTGAGAAGTCGGTTCTTTTTCAAGGAGTAAAGGTTGAGAAAGGCGCTCTTATTAAAGAATCAGTTATCATGCCAGATGCAGTGATTGGAAAAAATGTGTTTATTGAAAAGGCAATTGTCCCGTCAGAAATGGTAATACCAGATGGAACAATTATTCGTGCATTACCAGATGCAGATGATGATATTGTGTTAGTAACAGAGGATATGCTTCAATCCCTTTAAAATACAGAGATAAGAGAACAAATAAAATGAGGAGATGAGGGGTAAGGATGGATAGAAAGCTGCTTGGAGTAATTGATGCAACAACTTATCAAAAAGGATTAGAGGATCTAATCCAACATCGTTCATTAGCTGCAGTACCATTTGGAGGGAGATATCGATTAATAGATTTTATTCTCTCAAACATGGTTAATTCTGGAATAAAGAGTGTGGCAATTTTCCCGAAAAACCAATATCGTTCCTTAATGGATCATTTGGGGTCTGGGAAGGATTGGGACTTAAATCGTAAACGCGATGGATTATTCTTTTTTCCAGCCCCTGCAGAAGAAAGAGAAATAACATCATTTAATCATTTTGCTGCAAATAAAGATTTCTTTGATCGAAGTAACCAACAGTACGCCCTCATCTCAAATTGCTTTACTGTCTGTAATATGAATTTTGAGCCTATGCTTGATTGGCATATCAAGAGTGGCTGTGATATTACAGAAGTAAGAAAAGACGGACGGTCTCTTCATATGTTTTTGATAAAGAAATCTCTTTTAGTAGAACTTTTCGAGACAAGAGACGAAACGGGATATACTTGTATGAGAGATGTTGTGACAGATATTAACAGTCCTTATCGTCAATGTCATTATGAATTTAAAGGATACGCAGTAATGGTTGACTCGATTACTACGTATTTTAATGAAAGTATGAAGCTATTAACTCCATCCATTTGGAAGGAACTATTTTTAAAGAATCAGCCAGTATTTACAAAAGTAAAGGATGAGCCACCTACTAGGTATTTTACAGGAGCCACCGTGAAAAATTCTGTAATTGCCAATGGGTGCTTAATTGAAGGTACAGTTGAAAATAGTATTATTTCTCGTGCTGTAAAAATCGGCAAGGGATCGGTAATAAAGAACAGCATCATCATGCAAAAATGTCAAATTGGTGAAAATTGCGTATTAGATTCCGTTGTTTTAGATAAAGATGTTAAGGTAAATGATGGAACGATGATGTATGGCACAAAAGAATTACCATATGTGGTTCGTAAAGGAACAGTACAAGGGGCGTTGATGAATTCGTGAAAGTTTTATTTGCAGTTTCGGAATGTGTACCTTTCGTTAAATCTGGAGGGTTAGCAGATGTAGCAGGATCTCTACCAAAAGAATTGAAAAGACTTGGTACAGATGTAAGAGTAATGATGCCGAAGTACGGTACCATTCCTCAAGAATTACGTGAAAAAATGACAAAAAAACATGAGTTTATTGTGAATGTTGGTTGGAGAAATCAATTTTGTGGTATTGAAGAGTATATACACGATGGCATTACTTATTATTTTATAGATAATGAATACTATTTTAAGAGAGAAGCCCTGTACGGATATTTTGACGATGGTGAACGGTTTGCTTTTTTTAACCGAGCCGTACTTGAAGCGATTCGGATGTTAGATTACTATCCAGATGTGATTCATTGCCATGATTGGCATACTGGAATGATTCCTTTCTTGTTAAAAACGGAATATCAAAAGAAAAATGGTTATGGTTTTATGCGAACGGTATTTACCATTCATAATCTTGGATTTCAAGGTATTATGCCTAAGGAAGCTTTAAAGGATTTATTTGATTTAGATGATTCATATTTTAATACCGATCAGCTTGAGTTTTATGGAAATATAAATTTTATGAAAGCAGCACTTATTGCGTCTGATCGAATTACTACCGTTAGTCCAACATATATGGACGAAATACAAACGGAGTACTATGGAGAAAAGCTGGATGGATTGTTAAGAAGTCGTGTAAGTGATCTAGAAGGAATTCTAAATGGAATTGATGATGAATTTTATAATCCAGAGAAGGATTCTTTTCTTGTGAAAACTTACGATGCCAATCATCGTAACCATAAGCTAGTAAATAAAAAGGCCATTCAAGAACGATTTGGCTTGCCTCAGGCTTCACAAATTCCATTAATGGTTATGGTCACACGATTAACAAAACAAAAAGGGTTAGATCTTGTTAAACATGTGTTTCATGAAATTATGGCGGAGCCGATTCAATTCCTCATTCTTGGAACGGGGGATGACGAGTTTGAAAATTTCTTTCGAGACATGGAGCGGGAGTATCCAGATCGATTTAAAGCATATATTGGTTTTGATGAAGGTCTAGCTCATCAAATTTATGCAGGTGCTGACCTTTTCCTCATGCCTTCAAAATTTGAACCATGTGGGTTAGGTCAAATGATTGCGATGAGTTATGGCACAATCCCTATCGTTCGGGAAACTGGGGGTCTAAATGACACGGTAACGGCATATGATGAATTCTCAGGAGAAGGGAATGGTTTCTCCTTCAAGAATTTTAATGCGCATGATATGTTGTATACCATTAAACGTGCCATCCATTTTTACGAAAATGATCGGGTTTGGAATAATCTTGTTAAGCATACAATGAGCATTGATAACAGCTGGGCACAGTCTGCTTTTAAGTACAATCAATTATATGCTCAACTTATATCCAGGAGTGAAACTCATGTTTTCTAATAAAGAAATGTTCACGGAAACGTTTTTACAACGTCTCGAAATGACTTGTGGAAAAAGCTTTCAAGAAAGTACGAAGAGAGATCACTATCATACTCTAGGAATCATGATCCGTGAATATGTAAGCTCAAACTGGATCAAGACAAATGAAAGTTATCGAGCTGAGAAAGAAAAACAAATTTATTATTTATCTATTGAGTTTCTCCTCGGAAAGCTTTTAAGGCATAACCTTCTTAACCTAGGAATTGATCATATAGTGGAAGAAGGGCTTAAGGAGCTAGGAATTGATCTTAGTGATTTAGAGGAAATGGAAGCAGATGCAGCACTTGGTAATGGCGGCTTAGGCCGTCTTGCAGCCTGCTTCATGGATTCGCTTGCTACTTTAGATCTTCCAGGTCATGGATGTGGAATTCGCTATAAGCACGGCTTATTTGAGCAGAAAATTGTAGATGGATTTCAAGTAGAATTACCTGAGCAATGGCTTCGTCATGGCCATGTATGGGAAGTAAGGAAAGCGGATTTAGCTGTAGATGTTCCTTTTTGGGGAAGAGTCGAAGCGATCAACATTAATGGAAAGCTCGAATTTCGTCATCTTGAAGCGGAAACGGTAATGGCCGTGCCATATGACCTTCCTGTGGTAGGTTATCAGACAGACACTGTTAACACGTTGCGCTTATGGAGTGCCGAAACGACACCGTATCCAATGAATCGAGATATTATGAAATATAAGCGTGATACGGAGCTTATCTCAGAGTTTTTGTATCCCGATGATACGCATGATGAAGGAAAAATTCTGCGTTTAAAGCAGCAGTATTTCCTTGTCTCTGCAAGTATTCGTTCGATTGTGAGATCTTATCGCAAACAACATGCTAGTTTAATAGATTTTCATAAATATGTGGGTCTTCATATAAATGATACGCATCCCGTGTTAGCTATTCCCGAATTAATGAGGGTACTTATTGACGAGGAAGGAATGAGCTGGGAGGAAGCTTGGCATATTACAACAAACACCATTTCATATACGAATCATACAACCTTAGCAGAAGCTCTAGAAAAATGGCCGGTTCGAATTTTTCAACCGTTGCTTCCAAGAATTTTTATGATTGTAAATGAAATAAACGAGAGATTTTGTCAAGACCTTTGGAAGCAGTATCCAGGAGCTTGGCAGAAAATTGAGGATATGGCAATCATTGCTCATGACCAAGTAAAAATGGCTCATTTGGCGATTGTTGGTTCATACAGTGTGAATGGAGTGGCAGCCATTCATACAGAAATATTAAAACAAAGAGAAATGAACCAATTTTATCAAGTATTTCCTGAGAAGTTTAATAATAAAACAAATGGGATTACCCATAGACGTTGGCTGATTAAATCCAATCCGAAACTGACGAATTTGATCAATGAGGGGATTGGTACGAAGTGGATCAATCAGCCGGAGCATTTAAAAGAGCTTCAGTTTTTCCAGCAAGATTCTGCATTTTTAGAGCAGTTGTATGAAATCAAGCAGAATAATAAGAAATCACTTGCAGAAAAAATTAAAGCAAAGACAGGTATTGTCGTTGATCCTTTATCTATATTTGATGTTCAAGTAAAGAGATTGCATGCTTATAAACGACAACTCTTAAATGTTCTTCATATTATGTATTTGTATAATCGCTTAAAAGAGGATTCAAGCTTTCAAATGCATCCAAGAACATTTTTGTTCGGAGCGAAAGCATCACCAGGTTATTACTATGCAAAGAAGATTATTAAACTCATTAATACCATTGCAGAAAAAATAAATAATGATAAAACGGTATCTGATCGATTGAAAGTAGTGTTTCTTGAAAACTACCGTGTGTCATTAGCTGAAGAAATCTTTCCTGCGGCAGATGTGAGTGAACAAATTTCGACTGCTAGTAAAGAAGCTTCGGGAACAGGTAATATGAAGTTTATGATGAATGGTGCACTTACCTTAGGTACGCTTGATGGAGCGAACATTGAAATCAAGGAACATGTTGGTGATGACAATATATTTATTTTTGGATTAACAGCAGAAGAAGTAATGAATTATTACCAGTATGGTGGCTATACGTCTGTCGACTATTATCACCATGATAAACGTATTCGCCAAGTGGTAGATCAATTAACAAACGGTTATTTTGGTGATCTTGATAATGAGTTTGAGCCGATCCATGATTCATTATTAATGGAAAATGATCAGTATTTTGTTTTGCGTGATTTCTCATCTTACGTGGAAGCCCAAAGAGAAGTAGGGGTAGCATATGCTGATCAAAATAAATGGTTAAAGATGAGTTTAGCAAATATAGCGAATTCAGGTTTTTTCTCAAGTGATCGAACCATACAGCAGTATGCGGATGACATTTGGAGTATCTCTCCTGTAAAAGGCAAAGTCAGGTAAATATGAAAGAGGAGACCATTTTAATGGAAATGGTCTCCTCTTTTGTCTAACTATTTAAGAAATGTCCTAAAAATAGACCAATGGATAACAAAAATCCAAATATCGTATTTGTTTGGGCTGTCGCTATCATGGCTGGCACCATTTGAACGGGTTTGGTTTTTCCGATGAATCCTTTAATCGCCTTTATTGCCTTTGGTGAGCTTAGCAGTACGATCGTTAACCATGCAGAAGCATAGTCCAAACCAATAAGAGTAAACACCCATGCATATGAGACAATGAACATTCCTGCTAAAAGAACGATCGCTCTTTTTTGACCAAGTAGGATCGCTAATGTTCTTCTTCCATTTTCTTTGTCACCATCATGGTCACGTATATTATTGGCAAGTAGAATGGCACCTACTGTTATGACAATAGGTACAGAAATTAATACACTAATCATAGTAATAAAGCCTGTTTGAATATAAAAAGCAATTAATATAATCAGCATTCCCATAAAGAATCCTGCAAATATTTCTCCAAAAGGTGTGTACGCAATCGGAATAGGGCCTCCCGTGTATAAATAACCAACTGTCATTGAAACTAGACCAATCGCAGCAAGCCACCAGCTTGAATTCATACAAATATATACTCCTAGCAGCATGGAAATACCATAAAGGCTAAGAGCTATTTTCATGACGGTCGCTGGTTGAATTCCTTCACGAACAATGGCTCCACCTATACCTACAGAATGCTCGTTATCGAGACCACGTTTGAAATCATAATATTCATTAAACATATTTGTTGCCGCTTGTATAAGTAAGCAAGCGATAAGCATGGCGATAAATAGCCCAAGATCAATAGATGTTAATGGTAAGGCTAATGCGGTTCCTAATAATACTGGAACAAAGGCAGCTGTTAACGTATGTGGTCGTGTAAGTTGCCACCAGACTCTCCAATTTTTCCCCTTAAACGTAGGCGAAGGACCCGTTTGCATTTGTGGTTGCATCGTACCTCTCCCCATTTCTATATTTATTTGTCAAAACTATATAAGCTTAAAATAATTCATATCCAAATTCAAGTGTAGGAAAAACGAAGGAGTGTGTCAATTAAATTTTCCTTCCTAATGAAGGAGACCATTTCCATATTTTCTACGATAATTTTTTGTGCAGGAAAAACATTTAAGGGCATAATATCTCAAAATAGATAGAAATAGCTTATAATAAGGAAAGATATAGGTTTTTCAAGATGCCTTTTGTTGACATGGTCTTGGATTGAGGTGTATCTTAAAATAAGTTTATAACGTTATTTTACAGGAGTTGTACGAATTTGGTTACCATTCAGAATACGGAGCTTAAAGAAGGGATCATTGAAGCAATTGAGAGAGCTCGGAAGCTTTCAATGCCCGTATTAGTTAGCGAAGTCCAAAGGATTCATCCGGTTCAGCCTCTGTCCGTGTTTGCAGCTGGAAGAGACGAATTTGTTGGCGAACGCTTTTTTTGGAAAGATCCCTCTGATGAAGTAGTTATGATTGGCATTGGAATATGTAAAGAAATACAATCGGATCAGGCTTCTGGCCGCTTTTTTCATGTGGAGAAGCAATGGCAAAAGCTTATGAATAATAGCATCATGCTAATGGAAGAGAAACTAACAGCTACAGGACCAATAATGTTCGGAGGATTTTCTTTTGATCCATTAAAAGAGAAAACAGATCGTTGGGCACAGTTTCCACATTCTCTTTTCCACATACCCAAATACCTTGTAAGTGTATTAAAAGGAGAGTACTATTTAACAACTAACATTCTTTGTACGGCCGAAGATGATGATACATTGTATGAGGTAGCTGAACAAGAAAGAAAAGCGTTATTCAGTGGAATTGATAAAGAATCAATGCCACGATTGTCCAACTTATCACATGTAAATGAAGTCCATTCTGAAAATTGGAAGAAACGTGTGAGCGAGGTAGTAGAATTATTAAAGGCAGGGACCATGAAAAAGGTCGTGCTTGCTAGAGAGCTTAGACTTCAGTTTGAGGAGCAGATCCCTGTAGAGCCCGTGATTATGAATCTTTTAGAGGAACAGAGAGATAGTTTTGTTTTTGCCTTTGAATCGAAAGGTGACTGTTTTATTGGGGCATCACCAGAAAGATTAGTAAAGAAGGTAAAAAACACTGTGTACTCGACCTGTTTGGCCGGTTCCATTGCTAGAGGGAGGACGTTAAAAGAAGACGAGCTATTAGGTAATGAGCTTTTATGTGATGAAAAAAACTTAAATGAACATCAGTTTGTTGTTGATATGATTAAAGAGGCAATGGAAAAGGTATGCCATGAAGTACGAATTCCATCTCACCCACAGTTGTTGAAAAATAAGCATATCCAGCACTTATACACGCCAGTGGTTGGAATTGCTGATGAGGAAAGTTCGTTACTTCAGCTTGTGAACCTGCTTCATCCAACGCCTGCTTTAGGTGGGTTGCCAAGAAAAGAAGCAGTAGAAAGCATTCGAATAATGGAAGACTTAGATAGAGGAATGTATGCCGCACCAATCGGTTGGATTGATTTTGAAGGCAATGGAGAATTTGCAGTCGCTATACGTTCAGGTTTGTTACAAGGAAACCAGGCTTCTTTATTCGCCGGTTGTGGAATCGTTAAGGATTCAAACGTAGACAGTGAGTATCAGGAGACGAATATTAAGTTTCGTCCGATGCTTTCTGCCTTAAGGGGGAAAGAGTAATGAATCACCAACAAGCATTAACGAAATACATTGCTTCTTTTGTAGCAGAATTAATACATGCAGGAGTAAAGGACGTTGTTGTTAGCCCTGGATCAAGGTCCACTCCTATTGCAATGATTATGGCTGAACATCCTGATCTTCGTCTTCATATTCATGTAGATGAAAGATCAGCAGCCTTTTTTGCGTTGGGGATGGCCAAGGCTTCCCGAAAACCAACAGTCTTGTTATGTACATCAGGTACAGCAGCAGCGAACTATTTCCCTGCAATAGCTGAAGCGAATTTATCAAGAGTACCTCTAATGGTCATCACAGCGGATCGACCACATGAACTTCGTGATGTTGGTGCACCACAAGCAATGGATCAAGTGAATTTATACGGGAAGCATGTAAAATGGTTTATCGAGATGTCTCAACCGGAAGGCTCCAAAGAGATGCTTCGTTATGCGCGCACCGTTGCTGGGCGCGCTGTTGCAACCGCTTTATCGTCGCCAGCTGGTCCCGTTCATTTAAATTTCCCACTTCGTGAACCACTGGTTCCTGATTTAACAAGTGAAAATATATTTGTCATGGCAGAGAGAGAAAATGGTTATGTTCATATTGAACAAGGTCACTTGGCGTTGAATGAAGGTCAATTACAAGCCATTGCGAACGTGTTGAATGAACATGCAAATGGTTTAATTGTTTGTGGTGAAATCGATCATCCAACCTTTGCTAAAGCCATCACTATGCTAGCTGCAAAGCTTCAGTATCCGATTATTGCGGATCCTTTATCTCAGCTTCGAAGTGGAAAGCATGAGTTTGTACATATTATAGATAGCTATGATACATTTTTAAGGAATGATGATGTCGTAAGTCATTTAGCACCAGATGTAATTATTCGTTTTGGTGCAATGCCTATCTCGAAGGCATTTTCATTGTTTATGAAAAAGAATGAAGAAGTCCCTCAATTTGTGGTTGATGGCGGGGAAGGATGGAGAGACCCATCTTTGTTAACGACAAACATGGTTTATTGTGATGAAGTAGAATTTTGTGAATCGCTTCTCCCTCTTTTAAATGAACACCAGGATACAATGTTTCTTGGTAAGTGGCAACAAATGAATGAGATAACAAAAACAGCTTTGTTCCGTGTGAAGGAAAATGAATCCCTCAGTGAGGGTCGTTTATTTTATGAACTAGTAGAATTACTGCCGGATGGAGCTACCTTGTTTGTTGGCAATTCCATGCCAATACGTGATGTGGATTCTTTTTTCTATAATAATTCAAAGTCCATTAGAATTATGGCCAATCGTGGGGCAAACGGAATTGATGGAGTGGTTTCATCCGCTCTAGGTGCTGGCACCGTTCACAAACCTATGTATTTAGTACTTGGAGATTTGACTTTTTTCCATGATTTAAACGGACTCATTGCTTCTAAGTTATATCAGATTGATCTTCGGGTTATTGTGATTAATAACAATGGTGGTGGGATTTTTAGCTTCCTTCCTCAAGCAAGTCATCCGAAACATTTTGAACGACTATTTGGTACTCCTTTAGACCTTGATTTTGAACCAGCTGTTTCTATGTACGGAGGGACATTTATCCGAGTTTCCACTTGGATGGAGCTTGCTTCCTCTTTTGAGCAAACTTTGGCGAAAAAAGGATTATCGGTTATTGAAGTTCCGACAAAAAGAGATGAAAACCTACAAGAGCATCGAAATTTGTGGGATTATGTTTCCCGGGAAATTAGTCGGAATTTGCGTGGCGAAAACTGATGATTATTGAGGTGAATGGTGTAGAATATCATGTCGAAGTATCAGGAGTTGGTTTTCCGGTTATTTTACTTCATGGATTTACCGGTGATATCTCTACATGGTCGGATTGTGAAGAAGAGTTAAAGAAAAACTCGAGAATCATTAAAATTGATCTCATCGGTCATGGAAGATCGTCCTCCCCCGATTCGATTGAACGATACGAAATGAAGTCAGTGGTAGCGGATTTGCATTATATTTTACAATATTTAAATATAGGTCAAGCAGATGTGGTTGGATATTCGATGGGAGGTCGGGTTGCGCTTGCCTTTGCGCTGATGAATCCAACTTTGGTACGTAAGCTTATACTCGAAAGTGCTTCTCCAGGACTCTTAACGAACGAAGAGAGAAGTAGTCGAAGAGAACAGGATCAACAGTTGGCCAATGAAATAAAACAAAGTGGATTAGATTGGTTTGTCGAATATTGGGGCAATATCCCACTATTCGAAAGCCAAAAAAAATTACCTTCACTTATTCAACAACGAATAAAAGAGCAAAGAAAGCAAAATTCTATTAAAGGATTGGCAAATAGTTTGATTGGAATGGGTACAGGGTCACAACCCAGCTATTGGGAAACACTAAATGGGTATTCAGGTGAAGTCTTATTGCTTACGGGATCCATCGACAAGAAATTTGTTATTATTGCTGAAAAGATGTCAAAATGTCTAAAAAACAGTCAGTGGATAAATATTGATGGATGTGGTCATGCATTACATGTGGAACAACCTGAAAAATTTGGTACAATAGTAAGTGGGTTTTTGTCGAAATAAATCCAATTCTTAATTAAGGGAGGAAAACACATTGACAGCTGAGTGGGTATCTCAAAGAAATTACGAAGATATTCTATATGAAACATATAATGGCATTGCAAAGATTACCATTAATCGTCCTGAAGTGCGAAATGCATTTCGTCCTAAGACGGTAATGGAATTAATTGATGCGTTTGCTTATGCACGTGACGACCGTAATGTTGGTGTAATCGTCTTAACAGGAGCTGGAGACCAAGCATTCTGTTCAGGAGGAGATCAAAAAGTACGTGGACATGGTGGTTACGTTGGAGAAGACGAAATCCCTCGTTTAAATGTTCTTGATCTTCAACGCTTAATTCGTGTAACTCCTAAGCCAGTTGTTGCGATGGTAAAGGGATATGCGATTGGTGGAGGACATGTTTTACATATCGTTTGTGATTTAACCATCGCTGCTGATAATGCAATCTTTGGACAAACGGGTCCTACAGTGGGTAGCTTTGATGCTGGATATGGCTCCGGCTATTTAGCAAGAATCGTTGGACACAAAAAAGCACGAGAAATTTGGTATTTATGCCGTCAATACAATGCGCAAGAAGCACTTGATATGGGGCTAGTAAATACAGTTGTTCCTCTTGAGCAAGTGGAGGAAGAAACGATTAAATGGTGTGAGGAAATGCTAGAAAAGAGTCCAACCGCTCTTCGTTTCTTAAAAGCAGCATTTAATGCAGATACAGATGGATTAGCTGGTATTCAACAGTTTGCTGGAGATGCAACTCTCCTTTATTACACAACGGATGAAGCAAAGGAAGGGCGCGATGCGTTTAAAGAAAAACGCAAGCCAGACTTCGGTCAATTCCCTCGTTTTCCTTGATAGGTTAGAGAGAAAGATGCTTGGCTTTTACATAGCCAGGCTCTTTTTTTTTTTGAAAAAATATCTTGTAAAACAACTTTAAGTTATTGTATATTCAAATAATCAGATATACAAATAAAAGGGATAAGAAGGGTGAACATGTTAAGTGATAAAAGATTTTCAAATTATTCGTTAAGTAGTATTCCAAAGGATGTACTATCTGGTCTAATTGTTGGTGTCATCGCTATTCCACTTGGAATGGCCTTTGCGATTGCTTCAGGTGTCAAACCAGAATATGGTATAGTTTCAACCATTGTAGGAGGAATCCTTATCTCCTTGTTAGGGGGATCTAAATTTCAGATTGGAGGTCCGACTGGAGCCTTTATTCCCATCCTCTTTGGAATCGTTATGACTTACGGATATGAAAATCTATTAATTGCAGGTTTTTTAGCTGGTATTATGCTCCTTATTATGGGGATCTTAAAATTTGGCTCACTTATCAAGTATTTTCCTAGACCCGTAACTATTGGTTTTACATCGGGAATTGCTGTTACTATTTTTTTAGGACAAATGGCAAGTTTTCTTGGACTTGTTGGAATTCAAAAGCATGAAGAATTTATTAGTAATTTGCTAGAAATTGTTATACATTTTCATTCAATGAATCTTTATAGTGTATTAACTGCGGCTGTATGCTTGCTAATCATCACCCTCTCACCGAGGTTAGCCCCTAAAGTTCCTGGTCCACTACTGGGCTTACTTGCATCAACCTTGGTAGCTACCTGGTTTTATCCTGGACAGGTGGAAACAATTGGTTCTGCATACGGTGCTATCCCAAACTCATTACCACGCATACACTTGCCAAACGTAAGTATTGAAATGATCATTACTCTATTAAAACCTGCCTTTGTTATTGCCATGCTCGGAGGAATAGAATCATTGCTCTCGGCAGTTGTGGCAGATGGCATGACAAACACCCGTCACAACAGCAATAAAGAATTGATCGGACAAGGAATGGCAAATATGGTTACTCCACTATTTGGGGGCATTCCGGTAACAGGAGCTATTGCAAGAACAGCTACCAATATTAAAAATGGAGCAGTTTCCCCTTTATCTGGAATCATACATGGGGTTGTCGTTTTGCTAGTTTTGTTGTTTTTTTCGCCATTTGCTTCCTATATTCCACTTGCAAGTATGGCACCGATATTAATGGTGGTTGCATGGAATATGAGTGAAAGGAAGGTATTTGCTCATATTCTAAAAACAAGATCTACTGACTCCATCGTTCTGGTAGTTACCTTTTTACTAACCGTTTTTGTTAATTTAACGACGGCTGTTGAAATCGGATTAATATTAGCCGCTATCTTATTTACAAAAAGAATGAGCGATCTAGTCACGACTGCGAAAGCATTACCTAATTTACATCATAAGCATGGAAAAGTAGAAAATCATGTGGTGACGGATATTCATGATTGTCCGCAAATTAGCATTTACAATGTAGAAGGTCCCCTCTTTTTTGGAGCCGCTCAAACCTTTGAATTTTCTATCATGGATACTATTCACTATCGACCTCGTATATTGTTGTTACGAATGAGTAGGGTGCCTCTTATGGATACAACGGGGGAAGCAAATTTAGCCAGTATTGTGTCCCATTTTTCAAAAAATGGTATAGTTATCATATCAGGAATAAACGAGCAGCCAAAAAATGTATTAATGCGAACGGGTCTATATGACAAAATAGGTCACGAACACTTTTTTGAGAACACTGGGGAAGCGATTGAATTCGCGTTAAAACAGGTGGACAAAAATAAGTGTTTAGGATGTAGACACTTTGCTTTCAGAGAGTGTACCAAACTTTCAAAACCCGAATCTACTGAAGGGAAAGTACTACAGCCTACTACCTTCTAGTAATGAAACAAGGAAGTGAAATGCTTGAATTTAGAGATGCAACAGTTTAAAGCAGAGTTTTTTAAGGCTTTGGCTCATCCATTAAGAATACGCATTCTTGAACTGTTAGCCGAAGGGGATAAGAACGTAAATGAAATACAAACACTCATCGGTAGCGAAGGATCATCTGTTTCGCAGCAATTAACGATTTTACGAGCCAAAAATATCGTGTCAGGGACAAAGGAAGGGAATAAAGTCATTTACACGCTAAAGGATCCGATGATCATCGAACTATTAGCGGTTGCGCGCCAAATATTTAACAATCATCTTGTTGATACAATAACCATTTTAGATCGTTTTACTGACAAGGAAGAGGAAGGGAACATCGTGCCGAAGAATTAAGTTCTTCGGTTTTTTATGTCGCACTTTAGCATGATCATTGAAAAAAATAAACCAATTTGATAACGTGATTAGGAAGAGGGTGAAAAAATTGTCAATTGAAGTTATGCCAAATTTTCTTAAAAAGAGAGCATTTTTGACACCTAGTCGAACGGCGTTGGTATTTGAAGATAAACGCTACACATTTCAACAGCTATATGCCGAATGTGTCGATGTAGCAGGTCGAATGCACGCATATGGAATGAGACAGGATCAATACGTTGCACTGTTATTATCGAATCATTCCGAAAGTGTCGTTATATTGTTATCATTACAGCTACTTGGTATAAAAGCAGCTTTACTTAACACAAGATTAACTCCAGAAGAATTGAATTATCAGTTGAAGGACTCAAATTCAGCTTTTTTAATTACGGAATCATTGTTTAAAGAAAAAGCGGAACAATTAGATGTACGTGTCGTCTACAAAAATGAGTTGTTTCAAACACCATTTTTTGAGCCACCTCTTGTTAATGAAGTAGCTTTAGAGGAGGTTTGCTCACTTATGTATACTTCCGGAACGACGGGTTCTCCTAAAGGGGTTATGCAAACGTATGGAAATCATTGGTGGAGCGCAGTTGGTTCAAGCTTAAATCTTGGATTGCAAGATAGCGATGGTTGGCTATGTGCAGTTCCCCTTTTTCATATTAGTGGGTATTCCATTTTAATGAGAAGTGTGATTTATGGAATAAAGATGGTGTTGCACGAGAGCTTTGACGTGGAAAGAACGTTACAAGATATAAAGTCTGAGAAAGTAACAACGATGTCTGTAGTAAGTACGATGCTTTCCCGATTATTAGAGCACTTGGATAGCCAGTTGCCGGGTCATTTTCGCTGTATGCTTTTAGGAGGGGGACCAGCTTCACTTTCATTATTAGAAAGATGTGTGGAGTTACAAATTCCTGTTTATCAAACGTACGGAATGACCGAAACGGCCTCTCAATTTGTAACTTTATCTCCTGAATATAGCTTGAGCAAATTAGGTTCGGCAGGAAAGGCACTTTTTCCATCACAGTTGAAAATTGTTGATGCTGATGGATTGAAACAGCAGCCGTTAGAATCAGGAGAAATTTTTGTAAAAGGTCCGAATGTCACGAAAGGGTATTTGAATAAAGAGGGTTCGCACCAAAAAGATGGATGGTTTGCAACTGGGGATATAGGGTATATCGATGAAGAAGGTTTCTTATATGTGCAGGATCGCCGTTCAGACTTGATTATCTCAGGTGGAGAAAACATTTATCCTGCGGAAATTGAAGGAGTTTTACAAGGGCATCCTGCTATTCAAGAGGCGGGGGTTATCGGTGTAGAAGATCAGGAATGGGGACAAGTACCGGTAGCCTTTGTTGTTGTTAGGAATACATCAATAACAGAACAAGAAATCATACAATATTCTTCATCCAAGTTAGCAAAATATAAGGTTCCTAAAAGGGTCATGTTCGTTGACCTGCTACCAAGAAATGCGTCTAATAAGCTTTTAAGAAGAAGTTTAAAAGAATGGGTAAAAGGCGGAGCTTCTAATGAGAATTGAGAGAATTAAGCTATCGGTTGTCTCCATGAAGCTAAAGACTCCGTTTACCACTCATTTAGGTACGGTGCATGAACGGGAAGGGATTATCATAGAGGTCATGAATCGAGACGGAGTGACTGGGCTTGGAGAGGTAGTAGCCTTTTCCTCTCCATGGTATACGGAAGAGACCGTTCAAACCTCCTTACATATGTTAAAAGAATTTTTTATCCCATTGCTTTTTCGTAGTCGCATTAAACATCCGAGTGAGGCCACTCCGATTTTTAACAAACTCCGGAGAAACTTTATGGCCAAAGCAGGTCTTGAAATGGCTATTTGGGATCTATATGCAAAGGAAAGAAATCAGTCATTATCGAGCCTGCTTGGAGGAACTCAAGATAGCATTCCATCAGGAGTAGTGGTTGGGGCTAAATCGATGAAAGAGACGCTTTTGCAAATTGAAAGAAATCTTGAGAACGGATACAAACGTGTGAAGGTAAAAATTTCTCCACAAAATGATTATGATTATATCCAATCAATCAGATCTCATTTTCCCTGTGTTCAATTAATGGCCGATGCAAATTCTGCCTATACATTAAAGGATATCAATCGATTAAAGGCACTAGATGATTTTGGATTGCTAATGATCGAACAACCTTTAGGGCACGATGATATTGTTGAGCATGCAAAGCTACAATCCGTGCTCCAAACACCGATTTGTTTAGATGAAAGTATTGTCACTTTTGAAGATGCTAAGAAAGCAATTGAGCTAGGAAGCTGCCGGGTAATAAATATAAAAGCTGGCAGAGTAGGCGGCATTCAAACAGTAAAGGACATTCATGATTATTGTTTGGAAAAAGGAGTACCCGTCTGGTGTGGTGGAATGCTTGAATTTGGTATCTCCAGAGCGCACAATATCGCTATTGCTTCTCTACCTAATTTTACGATTGCCGGAGATATTTCTGCTAGCAGCCGATATTGGGAAGAGGACATTACAACTCCTGAAGTCATTGTCCGTAATGGAATGATTGATGTTCCAAATGGTCCTGGTATAGGGTTTGAGATAAATCGTGAGAGGCTGAAAGACGTAACGATTTTTGAGGAAAGTTTTACGAAATTATAATTAGAAAAAACGTGCCCCCATTTGGCCTCAGGCCAAATATCGGGCACGTTTTTTTAAAAAGAATAAGAAAGATATGTTTGAACTTTGAACAGTGTCTAGCTCCAGCGCCTAGCTCCTCGGGGTCATAAGCCAAAGCCCTACAGAGGACAGGACCTCTTGCGGTCTCCGTCTTATGCCTGTCGGAGCTTCCCAAGGCGCTTGCGCTTTTCTTATGTCTTCGTTTCTTCTGGTGGTTTTTGCTGTAGATATCTTTTATCATTCATAAATAATGTCCAGAAATAAAAGAAACCTGGGAAGAGAATGGCGAAACCGGCTATGTAGGTTGCGAAAATAGCCCGGAACGAATTCGGATCAGTGAATGCGTTTTGAATGGTCACCTCTGGGTAAACAATGTAAGGCAAGTGCGCTTGTCCGTAGGCAAGACTTGCAAGTAAGTATTGAATCGTTATGGCAATGACAGTAAGGCGAGGCATTCCCTTTGGTCCCCCAGTGACAGAAGGTAAAAACAATCCAAGCCCTCCAATGACAAAAAACACAACCGATACGATTAAAAACGCCAGATTATCCATCATTTTTTCGTAAAGCCAAGGTGCTTCTGTTCGGAGCGTAAACATAATAAGAACGGCCATTGCCAGAGAGATCGGACCTAGAATAATCGCATCTCTTCGATATACAGCATAGGCCTCATATTCTTCCGCTGTTTTTGAATAGTCTGCAAGCAATAAGGAGGATAAAAACAAAGTGGAACTTATTGCAAATCCAATAAACGCGTATTCATTGGCACTGGTAAAAAGCTTTATAAGATTAAGGGTTTGGTGGCCATCTGCAAAGTCGATATAGTTACCATGTGTAATTGGAAGTACGCTGATGAGTAATCCTGGAATAAGTATACCTGTAATTCCAGAGATATATGTTAGTGGTTTTCGATATTCAGATGCAATATTTGAGAAAACGAGAAACGCACTTCGTAAGGCAAGCAAAAGCAAGATCATACTCCCTGGAATAAGCAATACGGTTCCAAGCGTATAAGCTGCGGATGGAAATAAACTATACACAGCAACAACAAGAGCAACAATAAATGTGTTGGTTACTTCCCATGTGGGGGACAAATATCGGTTAGCGATGTTTGTAGCCTTAGTCTGCGTTCTATTAAAGTAAATCATAGACCAAAATCCGGCGCCAAAGTCCATAGTTGCCATAACAGCATAGATGAATACAAATCCCCATAACACAGTAATGGCTAGTAATGCATCAGTCATCTATTTTCACTCCTCCATATAAAATGGTGCCTCGTTACGTATTGGATCCATAAAGTGGTACACCCTTTTGTTCGGCTCGATGTAAATCATCCGCAACGGTGTTCTTTCTAAAATAATATAGAAGGACAAAGACCACTGAAACCCCTAGAATGACGTATACAGCTGCAAATGCTAGAAATAATACACCTAAATTTGTTGCGGTTGTCGCTGAATCTGCTGTAGATAGCACGCGATAAATCGTCCAAGGTTGTCTTCCGGTACAAGCAAAAATCCATCCAAATTCAATCGCCAATACTGCTAAAGGGCCAGAGGCAATAAAAGTCGAAAGAATCCAACGAGGATATTTTTCTTTTTTTAAAAATTTTATCCATAGTAAAGCGAGTAGAGGTAATAAAATTAGTAAAGATCCTATGCCTACCATTCCATTGAATAGGGTGTGAACAAATAGCGGTGGCCATTCTTCTTCTGGCCATTCTTTCAGTCCCTTAACGACGGTATCAAAGCTATTTCCTGCTAAAAAACTAAGTGCCCAAGGAATGTGAATGGCGTACTTAACCTCTTCAGTTTCACGGTCAGTAAATCCTCCGATGACGAGTGGGGCATGTGATTGAGTTTCAAATAATCCTTCTGCTGCGGCAAGTTTTTCCGGTTGATATTCATGCAAATATTGAGCAGATTCATGTCCGTTTATGGCGGTTAATAGTGAAAATATTCCTCCAACAATAAGACTAAGAGTTAATGCTTTTTTGTGAAAATGGTAGATTCGCGTATTAAATTCTGTTCGCCATAGTTTATAGGCTGATACGGACGCAATCACAAATGCACCTGTTGTATAGGCAGATAACGCCACATGCCCCGCTGTGACAATAAAGCTTGGGTTAAAAAATGCTGCCCATGGATCTACATCGGTTATCATTCCGTTTTCAATTCTGAATCCAGTAGGTGTCCCTTCCCAAGCGTGAACATTCGTTATGAGAACGGCAGATGCTAAAGCCCCAAGCGCCACAAGTACGAGGCTTGTAATTCGAGCCCAAGGAGGAATACGCTCAGCGGCATATACATAAATGGACATAAATAGTGCTTCAATAAAGAAAGCATATATTTCAATTTGGAAGGGTAGGGCCATGACGACACCGATGACTTCCATAAATCCTGGCCATAAAAGGGATAGTTGAACTCCAGCGATTGTACCAGTTGGAATCCCGACACCAAGTAGTACGGCAAAGGCTTTTGTCCAGCGCTTAGCCATAACTACGTACTCCTGGTCTTTCGTTTTTTGATACATAAGCTCAGCTGTAAGCATCATAAAAGGCAAGCCTACCCCGATGGTTGCAAAAATAATATGAAAACCCATAGTAGTTCCGAATAACGAGCGTGCAATTAGTAAATCATCCATTACGATCTCCCTTTCAATATACTCACCACGTTATTCTTTTCTAATAAAAAATAAATATGTAATCTTTTCCTATTTTCACAAGAAATAAGGCGATATAGTGACAGATAATGGATGGGGGGAAATTGTGAGGTGGGGCGAATTGAGATTCTTAGATGGAATCGCAAATATGATGTGAGAATCGCAAGTAAATTCTAGGGATCGCAAATATAATCTAAGGATCGCAAATAAATTTTTGGAATCGCAAATAAATTCTGGGGATCGCAAATAAATTTTAAAAATCGCAAAAAAGTCTAGTGATTATCCTGAGAAGAGACTCATCAGAAACCAAATATGATATAAATAAGAAATTCCAAAGCATTTTTAAAGAAAAGTGCTATAAATAGTTTAAAAATAAATCTAAAAACAGCAAAACCCCCTCAAATAACGAGGGGGCTAACGAACACTATTCGTTTAAAGCGGTTTGCAATGCTTCAAGATTATCTTTCATGATGGTAAAATACGTGCGTTCTTCTTTTACGTCTGCATCCGTTAAAGTTGAAAGATTATGGAGAGTTAATGGTTCTGCGCCAATTTCCTTTTGAACAATTTCAGTTAGCTTTGAGCTTACATTTTGCTCGAAGAAAATATAATGTAGATCATGTTCCTCGGCTTCAGCGATAATCGTTTCAAGCTCCTTTTGAGTAGGCTCATTTGTTGAGGCCAAACCTGATACGCTGATTTGCTCAAGCCCGTAACGCTCAGTCCAGTAACCGAATGCCGCGTGAGATACTAAAAATTCCTTGTGTTTTGCTGTGCTTGTTACTTCAGTAAATTCCTCATTTAATTGTTGTAATTCTTTTTCTAGTGATGCGAAGTTTTCTTCGATTTGCTCTTTGTGATCGGGTAGTTTTTCAAGAAGCTGCTCTTTAATTTCTTCTGCCAGGCTAATCGAATAAATAGGGTCAAGCCATACATGAGGGTCTACATCACCGTGGTTATGTTCATCCTCTTCTTCATGAGCATGTTCTTCTTCAGTTTCTTCCGCATGCTCTTCTGTCGTTTCTTCGTGAGCGTGTTCCTCAGTAGACTCTTCTTCATGCTCCTCAAATGTGATATGTTCAGCAGTTGCTACTAACGTGACGTTTTCATTTTTTAATGCTTCCTCTGCCTTTGAAACGAAACCTTCTAAACCTAGACCAATGTAAAAGAAAAGGTCAGAATCTGCAAGATCAATCATGTCTTTTTGAGATGGCTCAAAAGAGTGTTCATCTGCACCGTTAGGATAAATGGATGTGACTTTTACTAAATCTCCACCTATGCGTTCTGTGAAGTACTGTAATGGATAAACGGTTGTATAGATGGATAGTTTATCGTTTTCTTGATTGGTTTCCGTTGAGTCACCCTGACAACCTGCTAGAAATGTGGCAATGATTATCATAAAAATAATTGCTGTATATTTACGAAACATACTTACTCTCCTCTCAATTATAGATAAAACGTAATTATTTCGATTTAAAGTATATAATAATAGTTGTAATTTTGTATTTTAATAGATAATCCGAAACGGTTACGATTTACATTAGTTATATTACCTAATAGTAGAGAAATATGCAACCATAAAAATTGTCTAGTTTTGCAATTATCTTGTATTATAGTCATAAGTATAAAAAAGGGGGTACTAGGATGAGACTGTTAGACGAAATTTTAGAGTATAATCAACAGTTTGTTGAAGAAAAACGGTATGAGGAATTTACAACAACAAAATTCCCAAACAAACGCCTAGTTATTTTAACTTGTATGGACACAAGATTACTAGAGCTTTTACCAAAAGCGATGAACGTGTCAAATGGGGATGTAAAACTCATAAAAAATGCTGGTGCACTAGTTACGCATCCGTTTGGAAGTATTATGAGAAGTTTACTTGTAGCTGTGTATCAGTTGCAGGCAGATGAAGTTTTGGTCATTGGTCATTATGATTGTGGAATGAGTGGAATGAAGGCTGATGTAGTCATCGAAAGCATGAAAGAGCGGGGAATTACTCAAGAGACGCTTGATATGCTAAACTACTCTGGCATTAACGTCTCTGAGTGGATGCATGGATTTGACAATGTGTCTGATAGCGTGAAGCACAGTGTGGACATGATTAAGAAGCATCCTCTTCTTCCAAAAGGAGTTCCTGTACATGGACTTGTCATTGATCCTGAAACAGGTAGATTAGACGCTGTTGAAAATGGATATGAGGGCATTTAATTCTTTTTTTCCTTTTTTTCTGGAACATAATCAAACCCACCTGGATGAAATGGGTGACATTTTAATAAACGTTTAATGGTTAGGTAACCACCTTTTATTGGTCCAAATCTTTCAATGGCCTCTAATCCATAGTGTGAGCAAGTTGGATAGAAGCGACAGCTTGGCGGTTTGAGCGGAGATATGGCAATTTGATAGAAACGGATAAAGGCCATCATCGCCTTTTTTAACATGTAAATCTCTCACTTTCCTCTTTCCTATTTACGAACAACATAACATAGATAGGGAAATTAGTCTAAAAAATGGCATAAGAGTAAGTAGAGATAATGCGTAATAATTGTTGTATACTGATAAAAGAAATTGAATGAATAGGAGTGGAACATATGCCTTCTGTAGAAAGTTTTGAACTAGATCATAATGCAGTGAAAGCCCCATATGTAAGACATTGTGGAGTACATAAAGTGGGAAGTGATGGAGTTGTTAATAAATTTGATATTCGATTCTGTCAGCCGAATAAGCAAGCAATGAAGCCAGATGTTATTCATACGTTGGAACACTTATTAGCATTTAACCTTCGTGAGCATGCGGAAAAATACAGCCATTTTGATATTATTGATATTTCTCCAATGGGGTGTCAAACAGGTTATTATCTCGTGGTAAGTGGGGAGCCTTCGGTAGAAGAAATTATTGATCTATTAGAGGATACGATGAAATCAGCCGTGGAAATCGTTGAAATTCCTGCAGCTAATGAAACACAATGTGGCCAAGCGAAGCTTCACGACCTTGAGGGAGCTAAACGATTAATGCGTTTTTGGCTTGAACAATCAAAAGAAGATTTGAAACAGGTATTTGCTTAAAAGTTTAGCCGAGCGTTTTTGCTCGGCTATTTTTTATAATATTGGAGATAGCAGTCTTGATACAGATTCTTTTAAACGAATCTTCACCGGTCTTTTCATATAGTTTTCAAGTGTTAGCTCCGTTGAGGACTTCATATCCTCAGAAAATTGATCCATTAGTGTGTTAGAGAATTCTCTATTATAGATAAAGGCATTCACTTCAAAATTCAGCCGGAAGCTTCGTACATCAATATTCGCTGTCCCAACAGAAGCAATTNTTTTATAATATTGGAGATAGCAGTCTTGATACAGATTCTTTTAAACGAATCTTCACCGGTCTTTTCATATAGTTTTCAAGTGTTAGCTCCGTTGAGGAGTTCATATCCTCAGAAAATTGATCCATTAGTGTGTTAGAGAATTCTCTATTATAGATAAAGGCATTCACTTCAAAATTCAGCCGGAAGCTTCGTACATCAATATTCGCTGTCCCAACAGAAGCAATTTCATCGTCCACAACAATGGATTTTGAATGGATAAATCCTTTTTCATAAATATAAATTTTTGCACCAGCTTTCAGCATTTCTCCAACATAAAAATAGGTTGCCCAATAGACAAACATATGATCTGGCTTATTCGGAATCATAATTTTTACATCGACTCCACATAAACAAGCGATTCTTAATGCATCTAAGAGGCTCGAGTCTGGAATAAAGTAAGGTGTTTGAATGATAATGGAATCTTTTGCTAATGAGATCATTTTTATATACCCGTTTTTTATTTGTTCCCATTCTGAGTCAGGTCCGCTTGTTACAATTTGTAAGCCAACTTCCCCGCTATTTCCTGGTTGTTGGAAGTATCGTGGGGAATAGTTAATATCGTAACGGTAGGAAGCTTGATTCCAATCGAGAATAAACCTAGTCTGTATGGGGTGTACAGCTTCACCGACAATCCGAACATGTGTATCTCGCCAGTATCCGAACCTTTTATTTAAACCTAAGTATTCATCTCCCACATTGAATCCACCAACATACCCGATTTTTCCATCAATGATAGCAAGCTTTCGATGATTACGATAATTTAATCGCAAATTAATTAAAGGCAGTTTTGAAGGGAAGAAGGCTTCTACCTCTCCGCCAGCTCGACGCAACTCTTTGAAAAATGACTTTCTTAATGATCGAGAACCTAGTTCATCGTAAAGAACTCGGACCTTTACTCCAGCAAGTGCCTTTTGTGATAAAACGTTCATTAACCTTCTGCCGAGTTCGTCATTTTTGATGATATAGTATTGCAAATGGATATGATCTTGAGCGTGCTCTATATCGTGAAAGAGAGAGTGGAATTTTTCTTTGCCATCAGTAAAAATTTGAATGTCGTTATGTCGAGAAAACATGGCAGCATTATTAATTAAATGCATATGAATGAGGTCACGACTTTTTTCCTCAGTTGAATTTTGGAAAGGAAAGCTTCTTTGATTCAATTGTGAAATCTGCTCTTCGATTAAAGACTCTATTCCTACTTTGTCACGATCTTCCCAATAAAACATTTTCTTTCTACTCAAGTTCTGTCCAAAAAGTAAATACATGATAAAGCCTAGAACAGGAATGAAAAATAGTACTAAAATCCAAGCCCAGGTGGCACTAGGATCTCTTCTCTCTAAAAAAATAACAATGATAGCAAGTAAAATGTTTAGGAAGAAAATAATTCCAACAAAAATAGAAAGTATATTCACTAAGATACCCTCACTCTTCTTTTTTTTGTTCGCTTTCATTATGTATATTTGGGTTATCCTCAAGTGAATCAACGGTATGTTTATATGAATAGGCCTTTGTAGTGGTGACAACCGATAAAAGTAAGACAATACCTACAATTATGAGACAAATAATTAGAACAGTTATCATATTATTCCTCCTTTCTCCCATTCTATTTTAGCATGTGTGATTAAGAACTTTAATTATTTGTCACTTGGCCAAACGTTTTATCTTGTCCATTCTGGGTAATATAACAATGGGAGTAACGGCATGAATAATAATGATAGGAGGAGATCACTTATGGAAAATAAATTACATGATGTGTTGAACAGCCAAATCTCTAACTGGAGCGTGTTATTTGTCAAGCTACATAATTTTCATTGGTATATTAAAGGGAAAGACTTTTTTACACTGCATACAAAATTTGAGGAATTTTATAACGAGGCAGCTATTCATATTGATGAATTAGCCGAAAGACTCTTATCAATTGGTGGAGAGCCCCTTGCTACTATGAAGGAGTATCTAGAGAAATCGAGCATCAAAGAGTCCACAGGTAATGAATCAGCGATTGAAATGGTTCAAAGCCTATCAACTGATTTCTCTCTGTTAATTGAAGAACTAAAAAGCGGAATGTCACTTGCTGAAGAGATGAACGACGAGGCAACAGGTGATATGTTCCTTGCAATTCATTCAACATTAGAAAAACATGTATGGATGTTAAAAGCGTACTTAGGTGAATCAGTTTAATTTGTAAAAACAACTCTTGAACAGGAACGGGTTCAGTTACCTATCACTTTTTATATGAATACATTTGAAAATCTCCTTATATTTGTTATACATTTTGTCCTGCAAAATGCAGGGCTTTTTGTTGTGTAAGAATATTACAAAGTGCCACCTTAATGTATAAAGCATTTTAAGTCAAGGTACTGTTATAAAACTGATGTTGGTTTCGCTGTATTTGAAAAATAACCGGAAAAATTCCGTTTAAATTGGGAAATACCCCTATTTTCTTAAGAATAAGCGGAGTTTTTCCGCTTATGTGATCCAAATCTTTGAATTTTGGCTTATTTTGAGCAGTTAACCGGAATTCCTCCGCTTATTTCTGCTTCTTAAGCTTCCTCTATATACATTAGCCGGAAATTCTCCGCCTATTCATTCTTTTACCTTTACGAAGTCATCAATAATAATTACAGAGCCAAAGTCAAAAGAATCAATAAAAAATGGTCCGTCAAATTCACAAACAAATGGATAGTCATTTTCATATACATTTTGGATTTTTTTTATGGTACAAAAGATTCATAAAATATTAAAATTTTCTACTCTCTAAATCGACAATATTTTCAAAATTGTGATATTATTTATCATATCATGTCACAAAACATAACATTATGGTTCGGTTTGAGAGGGGAATGAGTGGATATGGTTAGTACTCAAGAGAAAAATTTAAATGTATCCGTGCTGATGAATGAATTAAAGCAGGAAAATAGTAAAATGGAAGGTGTTATGCAAAATATTAAAGACATCTCCATGAAATCCAATATATTAGCATTAAATTCTGGAATTGAGGCTGCAAGAGCAGGCGAAGCTGGACGAGCATTTTCAGTTGTTGCAAAGGAGATTAAAAAGTTTGCTCAAGACTGCTTAGATTCTAGTAAAGCAAGTGAGAGTATTATCAAAAGTATACAAACAAAGGCAAATAATATTATAGCTTTAAGAACGGTGGATATTGCTTATGATACGATCGATAAAATCGATCGGAATTTATTTGAAAGAAATTGTGATGTTCAAGCATGGGCAACCTTCGATGCGATAAAAGAATGTTTACTTCAGCCTACCTCTGATTCGAAAAAGACTGCGGAAGCCTTCATGAAAAATATCTATAACATCTATGAAGTGTATTTCGATCTGTTCGTTGTTGACTTATCAGGAGAAATTCTGGTTGCTGCACAAAATCAAAGCCAAGTAGGGCGGAATATGAGTGACCGGGAGTGGTTTCAAGAAACGGTAAAAACAAATGATGTGTACGTCACAGATATGTATTATTCTTCCGTTGTGGAGGGATATACAATGGGGTATTCTAGTCCTGTTCGAAATGATGTGGGAGAAGTTATAGGCGTATTCACCACCCGATTTAACTGGGAGTACATTTATGACATTATTGACCGGGTACAAACAGATGAAAAAAGCAAGCTTTATGCGATTAATTCAGAAGGTTATGTGATCGCATCTAAGGACCGTACCGAAATTTTAAAAACAAAGCTCACTCATTTAAAAGCTGTCCAAAAAATTTTATCAGGAATAGAGACTCGAGGGTATACGATCGAGGATAATCAAATTTTCGCATACTCGTTAACTGAGGGATATAATGCCTATAAAGGTAAAGGTTGGTCAGTTATCGTTGCTGAATCTATCTAGAGTAAAATAAAGGAAGCTGACTAGTTTAGTCAGCTTCTGTCTATGTGCTTTCGTTTTCTTCTATGTACTGTTAGTGAAAGTTCCGTTGTTGGAAGTTAGGGATTTTCCGTTGGCCGTATTCTTCTTGAGCAAATTTCCCTTTCAATCCTTCAATTAGATAGACACCAACTAAATCGTACAATTCTTGCTTATCGAGATCTTTAATGATATTAAGCAAATCCTCTTGAGTTAACTCCTCTAAAAAGGCAAAAGCAAGCATATCAATATCTTCTTCATCACCTGTTAACTTGTGCCGATAAAACTCATATATTTCATCTACAAGCTTCACGTTCTTCACCTCCCTTATGTTTATTATAAAGGTATTGTTATCATTATACTTCAGCAATACCCGTAAATATGTAAACTATTCTTTAATTTTCTTCAATAAGGTGTTGGGAAAAAGGGAATAAATCATTTCCTTGTGCAAATTATAATAAAAAAGGGAGTGTGGGTTATGGATAATGAGAAAAAGACGTACTATATTACGGTTAGTACAGGAGAAATCACACAAAGCAAAACAAGCTCTCCTTGGAATTTTAAAATAGAAGCTACAGATGAAGAAATCATTCAGCTTCGTGAATATTTTGATCAAAATCATGCAAATGACTGGGGAAATTTTTTCCGTGCGCACGTTCCATATGTTCAATATCATCATGACAGAGAAAATGATGCCTATGATTCGATCACGGTTCAAGTGTATAACATGATCTATCGTCTTGGAGACGATGAAGCTAAAAAGCATATTGAGTCTATGGGCATAAAAAATAACAAACCGCTTACGTAATTCGAAAGCGGTTTGTTGTTTTTTATTCTAAATTCTGTCAGGATCCTTAATACCCTTTAATATTATCTACATATATACGATTGGAAAAACAATTGGTTTCAGCTATTATGTAAATAAATAGAAAATTAAGGGTGAAGGGTTCATGGAGATGTTTAGGGACCATTTAGGAGCACAAGTGTTGCTTTCATTTGGAGAAAATAAGTTTGACACTGTTGTGAAACATGTTCTTATTCTAAGTAAATATAAAAATGGATGGGTTCTGACTAAGCATAAAGAAAGAGGGCTAGAATTTCCTGGTGGGAAAGTAGAACGTGGGGAAACGTTAGAGGAAGCTGCAACCCGGGAAGTGTTCGAAGAGACAGGCGGGGTGTTAAATAAGTTAATGAGAATTGGCCATTATGAAGTTCGTAACGGGGATGAGAGATTTGTTAAAGCCATCTTCTACGGGGAGATAAAGGAATTGGTAAGGAAAGAGGACTTTCTAGAAACGGATGGGCCGGTGTTCATTGATGATCTCCACCTAAGTGATCGTTTGAGTGATGAATATAGTTTTATTATGAAGGATTCTGTAGTTGAAAAGAGTTTGCATTACATACAAACACATTTGCTGTAGAAAAGAGGCAAGGATGATCCTTCGCCTCTTTTAGTTACTTTTAATCAATTTTCTCTCTAACAGTTCAACCAACTGGTACATGATTGTTGCGAATACGGCAATGACAAGTAAGGAGAGCAGTACAAGGGTGAAATTAAATACTTGAAAACCATAAATGATCATGTAACCCAATCCTCTAGACGAAACAAGGAATTCTCCAACGATAACTCCAACCCATGAGAGTCCAACATTCACCTTTAGTGTTGAAATGATCGTAGGGAAACAAGCTGGAAGTATGGCTTCTTTAAAGCATTGGGACCTTGTGGCACCAAATGTTTGAAGGACCTTAATATAATTGGGATCCACTTCTTTAAAGGCAGTATAAACGACAATGGTCGTGATAATGACCGAGATGATCGCACCCATCGCAATAATAGAACTCATACTCGGACCGAGTGCAACGATTAAAATCGGACCTAAAGCAACCTTTGGCATGGCATTTAATATTACTAAGTAGGGGTCAAGTACCTTTGACAGGAAGGGTGACCACCAGAGAATGGCAGCAAGAATGGTTCCAAAAAGTGTTCCTAAAATAAAACCAAGTACGGTTTCTGATAGGGTGTACCCTAGGTCTACCATAAGTGTACCATCCTGAATCTTTTTAATGAGTAAATCCCATACTTTAGAAGGTGCACTAAAAATTAATGGGTCGATCCATTGTTTCTTACTCGCAATCTCCCAGCCTAGGAAAAATACAAAGAAGATGACAAATTGGTAAAAACGGACCCATCTCTTCTCGTATGTTAGCTTTTTAATATAATTCTTGTGAAGGAGTTCCACTGGTTGCTTATTGTTCAAGAGACTCCAACTCCTTCCATATAGCTTGGAATAACTGTGTGTAAATTTCGTGATTTCTAGCTTGAAAAGGAGAGAGTTCTCTTAACTGCTTTGGAACCTCAAATGATTTGTGAATTTGCCCAGGACTAGCAGAAAATAAATAAATTCGATCACTCATGGCGATTGCTTCTCCAATATCATGTGTGACAAGAATAGCTGTTTTTCCGAAGGATTTTAATGTCTCAGACACAAGGTCCTCGAGTCGAAGCTTTGTTTGATAATCTAATGCAGAAAATGGTTCATCTAGCATAAGTAGCTTTGGTTCCGTTACTAAGGTTCTAACGAGTGCAACCCTTTGTCTCATTCCGCCAGAGAGTTGCTTCGGATATTGTTTTTTATAGCCCTTTAATCCCATTTCTTCAAGGAGAGAGAAGGCATATTCCTTCCTAGTACTGTCTTCAATTCCAAAAATTTTTAAACCAAGCAATATATTTTCCTCGATGGTTTTCCAAGGAAATAAATAATCTTGCTGTAGCATATAACCGATCTTTTTCTTAGATTTGTTAACAGATTGATTCTCAAGCAGGATGGTACCCTCTGTCGGTTGAAATAAACCTGCTATGATAGAAAGTAGGGTTGTTTTTCCGCATCCGCTCGGACCAAGGAAGGAAATGAATTCTCCTTCCTCGACTTCGAGTGAAATGTCGGAGAGGGCCGTTGTAGCTGAGGTCTTAGTAAAATACGTGTGATGAATATGTTTTAGCTTTAATAAGCTCATAGTCGGCCACCTCGAAATTTAATGATTTTATTTCATTACCTCTTCGGCAATTTGGGTATTTACAAGCACACTGTGATCCACTCTCTTAGGTAACTCGCCTGCTTCGTCCATAATATTTTGAAGGTTTTCCCACTCTGCTTCATCTAGCACTGGGTTTGTTGCGTAAGAGCCCTGGCTCTTGTAACGGTCAACCACCGTCTCAATTAAAGCTAAGTCTGTATCCTCGAAGTAAGGAGAAATGGCTTCTGCGATATCTCTTGCAGAATTTTCAGCTACCCATTTTTGTGCTTTATAAATGGCTCTTGCGAATTTTTCAACAGTTTCTTTGTTTTCCGTCATATAGCTTTCTTTTGACATAAATGTTGTATATGGTACCATGCCTGACTCTGTACCGAATGAAGCGACAATATGGCCTCTTCCTTCCTGTTCAAACACACTTGCAGTTGGTTCGAAAAGCTGAACAAAGTCGCCCGTTCCAGAGGCAAAGGCACTGGAAATATTGGCAAAATCAATATTTTGGATCAGGTTCAGGTCGTTATGTGGATCAATACCGTGTTGTTTTAGAACGAATTCTCCAACCATTTGTGGCATACCGCCTTTTCTTTGACCTAAAAAGGTGGATTCTTTCAACATCTCCCACGAAAAGTTATCAATTTTTTCACGAGATACAAGGAAAGTACCATCTGTTTGTGTTAGCTGGGCAAAGTTGATGACTGGGTCATTTGCTTCCTGAGCATAAACGTAAATAGATGTTTCAGATCCAACAAGAGCAACATCAATACTATTTGATAACAAGGCAGTCATTGTTTTGTCTCCACCTGAGGTAGTGGTTAACTCAACATCTAATCCTTCTTCTTCAAAAAAACCATTTTCTATCGCAACATATTCAGGAGCATAGAAAATGGAACGGGTTACTTCACCAATGCGTACTTTTTGGACTTCTTCCTTGCTGCAGGCAGCAATTGGTATAATGAGAATGACAACTAAGAACATGGAAAAGAAAATCTTAAATGACTTTTTCATTTTATGGATAACCTCCTTAATAGATAAACTTTTTTATGTGAATGGTTTGTGAGCCTAACATATCGTATGAAGTCGAAAAAAATGTGTGAATGCCTAGATTAAAAACATGTGTAAGGAAGTGTAACAGAAGGTATGTATACTCTTGAAATTGTTGATAGGGAGAGGTTTCCATCGCCTCATCCGCATGTCGAGTTATCGATCATAACGTATTATTCGGAAGGATATAAGGTGAAAGGAATGTTAGCAGAACCTAAAGGAGAGGAGCCTTTAGAGGGTTTTTTATATTTAAGGGGTGGAATAAAAAGCGTAGGAAAGGTAAGGCCATCTAGGTTGGTGCAATTTGCTTCGGAAGGCTTTATTGTATTTGCCCCCTACTACCGGGGAAATCAAGGAGGAGAAGGAAATGAAGATTTTGCTGGAGATGATCGAGAAGATGCATTTGCTGGTTATCGTATCTTACAGCAGCATTCAAGAGTGAAAAGGGTACATGTATTTGGGTTCTCACGTGGTGGGGTGATGGCATTATTAACTGCCATCAAGTTTCCAGATACGGCCTCTCTCGTTACCTGGGGTGGAGTAAGTGATATGAATCTTACATATATGGAAAGAGAAGATTTGAGAAGGATGATGAAGAGAGTCATTGGTGGTACACCGACGAAATATCCAGAAAGATATAAATTTCGCACTCCATTGTATGATATTGAACAATTGCGATGTCCAACTTTAATCATTCATGGATCGAAGGATCAAAATGTAAGTGTGGACCATGCGCGAAGATTGGAAGAGAGATTAAAGGATAAACGTCGTTCAGTAGAGAGCTGGTATTTTGAGGAGTTGACACATTATTTTCCTCCAAGTATTAACCGAAAAGTTGTGACAGACTTAACTCAATGGATGAAAAAACAGTCATAATAATGATAAAATATAAGAAAAGGAGTGGAGAATTATGGGTATGCCATTAGAACTTAATACAATGATTGTTACTAAGGGTAGAGAAAAGCGACTTGAGGAAAACCTGTTTACAATAACCAAAGAAGGATATCGCTTATATCCAATAGACATTCCTGTCGAGGTAAGAAGAACGATGGATGGGGAAGTAAGTGGCATGGCAAAAATTAAAAAAGTAATTTTAGAAAGTGAAAAAACGACGATCGAGTATCAATTGATATCCTTACATTCATCTAATTAAAAGAGCGTAATCGACTGATTACGCTCTTTTTTAAAAATTATACTAAAGGACCGCCTTCTTCGATAATCTGTACTGAAACATTTGCGAATTTTTTGAAGTTATCTTTGAATTTAGTGGCTAATTCGTTCGCTTTAATCTGGTATGCTTCTTGGTCAGCCCATGTTCGGTTTGGCTGAAGAACATCATCCGGAACACCAGGAACATGAAGGGGAATCTCCAATCCGAAAATAGGATCTTTACTTGTTTCTACATGGTTTAGTTCCCCTTCGAGAGCGGCCTGTACCATGGAGCGGGTGTATGATAGCTTCATTCTACTTCCGACTCCATACTCGCCACCAGTCCAGCCTGTATTCACTAGATAAACCTTCGCATTATGTTCGTCAATCTTGGACCCTAGCATTTCTGCATAGCGAGTTGCTTCTAATGGTAGGAAAGGGGAGCCGAAGCATGTTGAAAATGTTGCTTGCGGTGAAGTGATTCCTTGTTCCGTACCAGCAAGTTTTGAAGTGTAACCGCTTAAGAAATGGTACATCGCTTGTTCCTTAGATAGCTTTGCAATAGGAGGCAGTACCCCGAAAGCATCTGCTGTAAGGAAGATAATGGTATTTGGATGTCCAGCGACACTTGGATCCACGATATTGCTTATAGATTGGATAGGATAAGCAGCGCGTGTATTCTCAGTTAATGTTCCATCATCATAGTCAGCGACTCGTGTTTCTTTATTCAGCACGACATTCTCTAACACAGATCCAAAATGAATGGCGTCGAAGATTTGAGGTTCTTTTTCTCTTGAAAGATTAATGCACTTAGCGTAGCAGCCTCCTTCAATATTAAAGACACCGTTAGCTGACCAGCCGTGCTCATCATCTCCGATTAGGCGTCGGTTTGCATCAGCAGATAAGGTCGTTTTACCTGTTCCTGATAAGCCAAAGAATAAAGCGACATCTCCTTCAACGCCGACATTTGCTGAGCAGTGCATAGGTAGAATATTATTTTCAGGCAATAAGTAGTTCATGATAGAGAAAATGGATTTCTTCATCTCGCCTGCATATTCTGTGCCACCGATTAATACGGTCTTTCTTTCAAAAGAGACTATAATAAAAGTCTCAGACTTGGTACCATCAATAATAGGGTCTGCTTTAAAGTTTGGAGCCGATATGACTGTGAATTGTTCTTCATGAGTCAAAAGCTCTTCTGCTGTTGGTCTAATGAATAACTGATGGGCAAATAGATTATGCCATGCAAACTCGTTGATCACTTGAATGGGTAGACGATGTTTCTTATCTGCGCCAGCAAACCCTTTGAAAACAAATAACTCATCTCTATCTTTCAAGTAACTTAGTACTTTATTATATAAACGTTCGAACACTTCTTGAGAGATTGGTTGGTTAACAGCTCCCCAATCAATCTTGTCCTTTGTAGAGGCTTCTTCAACAATGTATTTGTCTTTCGGAGACCGACCAGTATATTTTCCTGTTGTTGCTCGAACAGCTCCTGTCGAAGTTAAGACTCCTTCGTTTCTAGTAAGAACCTTTTCGACTAATTGTGGTACAGATAGTTGCACATGCACATGACCAGAGGCTAACAATTCGCTTAATTGGTTAGAAATACGGACAGAGTTCATCTGATGACTACCTACCTTTATTTGTTATTTTTTAATTAGTATAACACATTAACTTAATTAGTCTATACTATTTATAAAAATATTAGAGGGTGCAAGAAAAAACATCGTATACGACCTATTTTTAAGCCTTTTTATTACATAAAACGATGAATGGGAGTCAATAGTCTATACTATTAAAAGAAGGGACAAATTCAAATGGGAACGATCGTGTTATATGATGCTAAGTGTCAATGGAAATGTAATTATAATAGTTGCTCATTATTTAAAGAATGAACCAACTATTTTTCATAAAGATATTGACAGTATTTGACGTGATACGGTATTATTCTACATTGAACGGATACTCTCTTATCCCGAGCTGGTGGAGGGACAGGCCCTATGAAACCCAGCAACCTGCTTTAATAATTAATTACGATGACTGTAATTAATATAAAAGAGAAGGTGCTAACCTGAGGCAAGGATTTTAGTCCTTGAACGATAAGAGCGAAAGGCGCAAATTACTTTGCTATCACCCTTTCCTCAAGCAGGGAAGGTTTTTTATTTTGCATAAAGTTTTTATTTGGGTGGGTAATTTTTCAAACCTTCATAATAAAAATGGCATGTTTATTTCATACTACTTAGGGAATGAGTTCCGTATCAAATGGAAGGTTTTGTTTATGTTGATATAATAAGCATACCTTTTTCTCAAGTATAAATAAATAGGAGGTCAGGAGATGTCAAAAAAACGTCGTTTATTTACATCCGAGTCAGTTACTGAAGGTCATCCAGATAAAATCAGTGACCAAATTTCAGACTCAATTTTAGATGCTATTTTAGCAAAAGACGCAAATGCTCGTGTTGCTGCAGAAACGTCAGTAACAACTGGGTTAGTATTAGTTGCTGGGGAAATTACAACCTCTACATACGTAGATATTCCAAAGATTGTTCGTGAAACCATTAAGGAAATTGGGTACACTCGTGCAAAATATGGTTTCGATTCTGAAACATGTGCGGTTTTAACTTCAATTGATGAGCAATCAGCTGATATTGCAATGGGAGTTGACCAAGCACTTGAAGCGCGTGAAGGATCAATGTCTGATGAAGAAATCGATGCAATTGGAGCAGGTGACCAAGGGTTAATGTTTGGTTTTGCTTGTAACGAGACAAAGGAGCTTATGCCTCTTCCGATTTCTTTAGCACATAAACTAGCTCGTAGATTAACTGAAGTTCGTAAGGATGATATTCTTCCTTACCTTCGTCCGGATGGAAAAACTCAAGTTACCGTTGAGTACGATGAAAATAATAAACCAGTTCGAATTGATACAATTGTAATTTCAACCCAGCACCACCCTGAAGTAACGTTGGAGCAAATTCAACGTAATCTTAAAGAGTATGTTATTAATCCTGTTGTACCAGAAGAGTTAATTGATGAAAATACAAAGTATTTCATTAACCCAACAGGTCGTTTCGTTATCGGTGGACCACAAGGTGATGCTGGATTAACAGGACGTAAGATTATTGTTGATACGTACGGTGGATATGCTCGTCACGGTGGCGGTGCATTCTCTGGTAAGGATCCTACAAAGGTTGACCGTTCAGCTGCTTATGCTGCTCGTTATGTAGCAAAGAATCTTGTTGCTGCAGGTCTAGCAGATAAAGTAGAAGTACAGCTTGCCTATGCAATTGGTGTTGCACATCCAGTATCTATCTCTATTGATACATTTGGTACTAGCGAAATAAGTGAAGAAGTTCTTATTGAAGTAGTTCGTAATAACTTCGATCTTCGTCCAGCTGGAATCATTAATATGCTTGATTTAAGACGTCCTATCTATAAGCAAACAGCTGCTTATGGTCACTTTGGTCGTACAGATGTAGATCTTCCATGGGAGCGTACAGATAAAGCTGATACACTTCGTAAAGAAGCTCTTGAAAGATAATTTTAAATAGTAAAAATTCAGCCGGGAGTTACAGAAAATTTGTAACTCCCGGTTTTTCTTTTCGTCTATAAGGGTATGGTGGTTTAGAAGCAAAAAGGGATGTAAACAATGGGTAGTAAGCTTGAATTTTTAGGAAATGGTCAATTTGACAGTGCGATTCGATAATTTTAATGGTAGTATTAATAGGTATTCTTTCTGAATGGAAGATTAAACTCGTAAGAACGGAGTAGGTGAGTTACATACATGTGTGGTTTTATTGGATGTGTTCATGACAAATCGCAAGTGTTTAGTGATGGACAAAAACAACAATTTGAAAATATGAATAATGTGATTACGCATCGCGGACCTGATGATGACGGATATTTCTATGATTCTCATGTTCAATTTGGGTTTCGTCGTTTAAGTATCATTGATATAGAAAGCGGGCATCAACCCCTTCATTTTGAAAACGAAAGATACTGGATTATTTTTAACGGTGAAATTTATAACTATGTAGAGTTAAGAGAAGAACTATTGGCAGAAGGAATCACCTTTGCAACAAGCTCAGATACAGAAGTAATTATTGCTTTGTATAGCCATCTGAAGGAAAAAGCGGTGGAGAAGCTTCGTGGAATGTTTGCCTTTGTAATTTGGGATAAGGTTGAGAAGACGCTTTATGGAGCACGTGATCCATTCGGCATTAAGCCTTTCTTCTATTTTGATGACGGGGAAAAGATATTCTTTGCATCTGAGAAAAAGAGTATTTTACTGGCACTGCAGAACGATGTATTAAACTATGATTCTTTGCAGTATTTCTTAACGTATCAGTTTGTTCCTGAGCCTTATACGATGTCAGAAGGTATTTCAAAATTAGAACCAGGGCACTACTTTACAAAGAAAATCGGATCTGAAATGGAAATTAAGCGTTATTGGAAGGCTCATTTCCACCCAGTAAGAAAATCAGAGAGTGATTTTGTAAAGGAAATTAAAGATGTTCTTTTTGATTCTGTCAAAATTCATATGAGAAGTGATGTGCCTGTCGGTTCGTTCCTTTCTGGTGGAATTGACTCTTCGATCATTGCTTCCATTGCAAAAGAATTCCATCCGGCGATTAAGACATTTTCTGTAGGTTTTGATCATAATGGGTTTAGTGAGATTGATGTTGCTAAGGAAACGGCTGATAAGCTTGGAGTAGAAAATATTAGCTATATCATTACTCCAGAAGAGTATATGAATGAAGTACCGAAGATTATGTGGCATATGGACGATCCGCTTGCAGACCCTGCATGTGTCCCTTTATATTTTGTGGCACGTGAAGCTCGTAAGCACGTGACGGTGGTTTTATCTGGAGAAGGTGCAGATGAGCTATTTGGTGGCTACAATATTTATAGAGAGCCTCAGAGTCTAGAGGTGTTTAATAAAATTCCACAGGTTGGAAAAGCGTTTTTACGTTTGCTAGCGAAAATGATGCCAGAGGGAATGCGCGGGAAGAGCTTTATTGAACGTGGTTTGACTCCTTTAGAAGAACGTTATATCGGAAATGCAAAAATGTTTAGTGAGCTTGAAAAGAGTGATCTTCTAAATACGTATAACAAAGGTTTAGATTTCACCAATATTACAAAGCCTCTTTATAAAGAAAGTGAAGGCTACGATCCAGTTGACCGTATGCAGTATATAGATATTCACACATGGATGCGTGGAGATATTTTATTGAAGGCTGACAAAATGACCATGGCTCATTCGTTAGAGCTTCGTGTCCCATTTTTAGATAAAGCCGTTTTTGAGGTTGCTTCTAAAATTCCAACAAGTTTAAAAACAGCCAACGGAACAACGAAGTATGTTCTTAGAAAAGCAGCAGAAGGAATTGTACCAGAACATGTTCTTAATCGTAAAAAGCTAGGCTTCCCGGTTCCAATCCGTCACTGGTTAAAGGCTGAGATGAATGAATGGGCAAAGACCATTATAAGAGAAAGTGATACAGATTATTTATTAAATAAAACGTATGTACTTCAATTGCTTGAGGATCACTGCCAAGGAAAAGCCGATAATAGTAGAAAGATTTGGACGGTGCTCATGTTTATGGTATGGCATCAGGTATATGTAGAAAAAAAGTACTCCTTCGAGAAGGAATACTTAGCGGAAAAAGTGTTACAAAGCTAATTAACGAGGGAGGTAGGTAATTGCCTGACTTCCCATTTGCACCCAGGATTCTTCAAAATCCATTATGGGTGCTTTTTTATTTTTTTCCCCTGTTAATGGATCGTTAAAGTATACATAATCCTGATCAAAGCCTGTTAATAAAACAGAGTGTTCTTTGTAGGTAATATCAATAACACCACTCGGAGTGTGCCAGGTCACAAATTGATTGGATGACAGCTTTTTAAAGGAGGTGTTGGTGATCACCCAGACAGGACGCTTGTCAGAAAGGTGTATTTTTAGATCATTAAAAGGTGAACCGGTTAAATCATCAATTTGTCCAGGTAAATATTTCTCAGCTAGTTCTTTAATGGGTTTATGGTACACGCCTAAACCAGGTAGTTCTTTTGTATACATGCTCCCTACAAATCCGTCATTAGGATGACCGTAGTAAACTTTTCCATCAGAAACCTTGTAGGCTGTAGAGTCTTTTATGATTTCTTTAGCAAGAGTCATCTTATCTACTGAAATATTTGCGTATTGTAGTAGCATGGCTAAACTTGTAACTTCACAGCCGCGTGGAAGTTCAGGTAGTTGGTTGATGACTGGTGCATCTATGAGAACGGTTTGTTCTAACGGGATAATCGTAAGGTCAACCCGATCGTCGTTAAAAGTGTTCGTCGAACGTAATGGGGCTTGTACCCAGATCTTCATTCGACCAACGGCTTCGGCAATATGTGGGGTTTGTGCAATAAATAAGATGAAGAACCCTAGTAAAACCATTCCAATAATTGAAAAAGAAGTTTTAAGAGAAGGACTTTTCTTTATAAGATGTGTAAAAATAAATAGTAGGATAATTAAAATCCCTATTAAAATGATTAGTGTAGTCATAAGCACCACCGATACAACATGTAGTTAGCATTCTATATTAGTTATATCGGCATATTTCCTCTAGTTTCAAGATACTTTTTCTAAGATTTCTTATTTTTGTATCGATTTGTAGTATTGGCCTTTTTCTACGTATTGGTTCATGATTCTATCACGATCCTTTATGTCTTCCTCAGTTAACTCACGAATCACCTTGGCAGGGCGACCAAACGCAAGCGTGTTCGGCGGAATTTTCTTTCCTTGAGGAACTAAACTGCCGGCTCCAATGAATGCACCTTCGCCAATTTCTGCCTGATCTAGTATAATAGAACCCATTCCAACTAAAGCTTTCTTTCGGATGATGCAGCTATGTAAAATCACTTGGTGACCGATGGTGACTTCGTCTTCAATTATGAGCGGATTATTTGGACTTTGGTGTAAAATAGAGTTATCCTGAATGTTCACGCGGTTCCCAATAATTGTCGGGGCAACATCACCACGGATAACTGTACCAAACCATATACTTGTTTGGTCACCAATGACAACATCTCCAGTTACCGTCGTATAATCAGCAAGGTACGCAGTCTCAGCAATTTTTGGGGTTTTATCATGGTAAGGATAAATCATAAACATCCTCCTTTATGTAATCATATATTTACTATAACGAATTTATAGAAATTTTTCTTATACTTTTTTTAGAAGGGGCAATACATATGTGGAAATGGGAAGCGGAAGGGAATGCCAGAGCCGTTATTGTTATCGTTCATGGGGCGATGGAGCATCATAGAAGATATGGTTGGCTTATTGAGCAGTGGAGAAACTCGGGCTTTCATGTCGTCATGGGTGATTTGCCTGGTCATGGATTAACGACAAGATCAAGAAGAGGGCATATCGATTCATTCGAAGAGTATGTGGATGAAGTAAAAAAGTGGATTGATGCATCCTATCAATTTGATTTACCAGTATTCTTAATTGGTCATAGCATGGGAGGACTGATTACACTAAGGCTTCTACAAAAAGAGCGATTAAATGTAGCTGGTGTCATTCTTTCATCTCCTTGCTTAGGTTTAGTGAACAAGCCTTCTCCTATCTTACACGCGGCAACCTTTATTTTAAATAAAGTGTTCCCAGCTTTACGAGTATCTTCTGGAATTTCTTTGGATATGGTGACGAGAAATGAAGATGTAAGAGAATTGGACCTTAAAGACACTTTATATGTAAAAAAGATATCGGTACGCTGGTATCGTGAGCTAGAAGAAGCGATGAAGAATGCATTCGCAATGATTAAAAGAACTCAGGACACCCCATTATTGGTCGTTCAAAGTGGGGATGACAGGATCGTAGATAAAGAGAAGGTAAGAAGTTGGTTCAACTCAGTCCCACTATCGGAGAAACGTTTCAAGGAATGGCCAAAGTGCTATCATGAAGTGTTTAATGAACCAGAACGGGAAGAAGTATTTTTATATGTTAAAGATTTCGTAGAAGGTCAATTAAAAGGACTAGGATATATTGTGTGAGTGAGGTGAAATACATGAGTGTTCCAACAATGCCCATCAGCTTAATGACGGAAGTGTATAGGAAGGTTCTACCTGCTGTACATAGAGAACTGAATGGGTGGAAGGCACGAGCAAAAGAAATCCCGAATCTAGAGCTTCGGAAGCAAGCACTAGCTAGCATTGAACACAAAACCTTTCATTGTGAGGGCGGTGGAATTCTTTCTTTAATGGGAATGGACCGGTATGAAGAAGCCATTCGTTTTATCGTTGCCTATCAGACGATTAGTGATTATTTAGATAATTTATGTGACCGGAGTACTTCTCTTGATCCGATTGATTTTGCGACGTTGCATGAATCAATGGAACATGCCCTTACCGTTGGGAAAGTGCAGAAGAATTATTATGAGCATCGGGAAGACCAGGATGATGGAGGGTATTTACATGACCTTGTGGCAACTTGTCAGGAGGTCCTTGCAGGGGTAGATAAGTACGAAATGATACGAGATCACTTGCTTGAGTTATGCCATTATTATTGCGATTTACAAATCCATAAGCATGTTCAACACGAAGAACGAATTCCCCGACTGAAAAATTGGTTTGGTAAGCATAGTAGCAAAATACCTGAAATGGAATGGTATGAATTTTCAGCTTGCTCCGGTTCTACCTTAGGAATATTCTGCCTTGTTTCATTTGCCATGAGCGAAGGATTTGCTCATCACCATGCAGATTCCATTCGTGAAGGTTATTTTCCTTATGTGCAGGGATTACATATTTTACTGGATTACTTTATCGATCAGGAAGAGGATTTAGATGGTGGAGATCTTAATTTTTGTTTTTACTATAAAGATGAAAAAGCGCTGTTCGAACGACTTAATCATTTTGTAAATGAAGCAGATCGCCACATTGAAAATCTCCCTTATAAAAGGTTTCATCAGTTGATTAACCGAGGTTTATTAGGTATTTATTTATCAGATGATAAAGTACGTAATCAAAAAGGAGTAAGAAAGCTTTCACGAACAATGATATGGAACTCAGGTCCCGTTGGTTTATTCTTCTATATCAATGGACGTTTGTATCGCTCCGTACAAAAATGGAATATATTTCGAGCTCGAACACAGTAAAACAGTCTGAAATCAAATTTCAGACTGTTTTTTTGTTAAGATCGTTTTTCAATTGCGATGATAAAGGGGGCATTGTTTTTCTGATTTTCAAACTGATAACGTAGGACATGTGCCTTTTCTTGGTCTAACTCTTTCACATATTGTAACAGTTTATCCCGTTCAATCGCACCTTCTTCATGCCCATGATAAATGACAAGGACAATGATTCCCTCGACAGCTAAAAGGTCCAATAGCTGCTCAATGGCGAAAATAGTAGTTTCAGGTTTTGTAACAATGCTCTTGTCTCCACCAGGTAGATACCCTAGATTAAAAATCGCAGCTGTTACCTTTCCTTTTGCTGATTGGGGAATGAAGTCTTTCACCTCTTCATGTCCACGATGGATAAGGGTGACACGATCTGAAAGGTTTTCCTTCGCTAGACGCTCTTTTGTCGCTTGGAGGGCTTGGTCTTGAATATCAAAACCATACACATGACCTGTACCGCTTGCGAGTTTTGCTAAAAAATAAGTATCATGGCCATTTCCTATAGTCGCATCTACTGCTACGGTATCCAGGATAAATGCCTTTTCTAGCAAGCTTCTTGCAAAGGGCAAAATTCTCTCTAGCTTCATAAGCTGGTGGCCTCCACACGATAGAACTTCCCTTGCCAGCTGTCTCTTCTTTTGAGTTCAGCGTCAATTGCATTTAATACTTCCCATTTATTCACGCTCCACATGGGTCCAATCATTAAATCAATTGGTCCATCCCCCGTGATTCGATGGACAATCATTTCAGGTGGTAAAATTTCTAATTGGTCACATACTAAGCTTACGTAGTTTTCAAAAGAAAGAAACTCAAGCATTCCTTTCTCATATTGTTTTACCATAGGTGTTCCCTTTAAAAGATGTAATAAATGAATTTTAATTCCTTGAACATCCAGCTTTGCCACTTCTTTTGCAGTTGTCATCATCATGTCATAGGACTCAAGTGGCAACCCATTTATAATATGTGAGCAAATTCGAATATTATGCTTGCGAAGCTTGTTTACTCCCTCCACATAACATTGGTAATCGTGAGCTCTGTTTATCAATAGTGCAGTTCGCTCATGAACGGTTTGAAGGCCAAGCTCTACCCATAAATAAGTTCTCTTATTCAGTTCGGCTAAATATTCAACAACATCGTCTGGTAAGCAATCAGGCCTTGTTGCTATAGATATACCTACAACATCTTCTTGTGAAAGGACGCTTTCAAATTTTTCTTTTAATTCCTCAAGTGGTCCGTGCGTATTTGTATAGGCTTGAAAATAAGCCATATACTTGCCATCTTTCCATTTAAAGTGCATTTTTTCTTTTATTTCTTGGAACTGTGTCGTTAAATCATCTACCCTATTTCCTGCGAAGTCTCCTGAGCCTGCTGCGCTACAAAAGGTACAACCCCCATAAGCAACAGTGCCGTCTCGGTTCGGACAATCAAAGCCGCCATCAAGTGCTACTTTAAACACTTTATGTCCAAAGGTTTGTCTTAAGTGGTAATTCCATGTATGATATCGCTTATTATCTGATGCGTATAAAAAAGGATGTAACTTGCTCACCTTCGTAATCTCCTTACAATCAAAGTATTCTCATTTTATCAGAAAAAGGGTAGACAACCAACTGGATTAATGATTGGTGAGTTCTGCCACTAGAGAGAAGTTGTAAGAAAAGGAGTACTTGCACACACTACATATGAAGCATATTGCTTCTTTGTTAGAAGAAAAGGGGGGCTTTTAGAATGGCAACTCATCAATCCATGATTAACCTCTTTGAGAGATGTAATGCGGTATTACGAAATGCCGAGACACAGTTTAACATAAGCAGTAGGCAGGATCATTATAACGATGAGAACTTAGATATTGCTATGAGAGAGCTTGAGGATGCATACAATGATGTCGCAAAAATGGCATTAAGTGCAAATGAGGTACAACGAGAAGACTTGCACCGTATGAGGCTGCAAATACAGCAACTCCAAAACCAAATGACGCTACTTGATCGATAGGGGGAGAAGGATGAAAAAGCGTTCGAAACAAAACAACCCTGAGCAAAAAACTAGAAATGGAATCAATAATCAAGATGTAGAGCTAGGATCAGATTTTGATCAGGTTAAAGCTTCAAAAAAGAAGTATGAAAACAAAGGCGGTCAGCCTGTGAAATCTAAGTTTCATCCAGAACCGGAGCAAAGCTCTTAAGCAAATAAGAGTCCCACAGTTGTTGGGGCTCTTATCTTTTTGTTTTGAATTGATTGAATAGTTTTACTCTCTTTTTGTCAATAGAAAATGATTGATGTTTCCATTTGAACCAACTAAAATTATTTCTAGACTCGAAATTGTAAAAACTTTTAACAAAGAAAAGGGGCGTTTTTTCATGCCTAGAGCTCTATGGTTACTGATTATAGGGATGGCGGTGAATGTAACTGGCTCTTCTTTTTTATGGCCTTTAAACACGATTTACATCCATGAGCACTTAGGAAAATCATTGACAGTGGCTGGGTTTGTTCTTATGTTGAACGCTGGTGCAAGTGTTGCAGGTAATTTATTTGGAGGAGCTTTGTTTGATAAGATTGGTGGTTATAAAGCCATTTTACTTGGAATCGCAATTACAGTGGCAGCACTAATAGGTCTTACTTTTTGGCATGGGTGGCCCATGTATGTTGTTTTTTTAACGATCATTGGTTTTGGTTCTGGAATCGTATTTCCTTCTATGTACGCAATGGCAGGAACAGTGTGGAAAGAAGGAGGCAGAAGTGCCTTTAATGCAATTTATGTTGCCCAAAATTTAGGGGTTGCTATTGGGGCAGCACTTGGCGGTCTAGTTGCATCGTACTCGTTCCAGTGGATATTTGTTGCCAATACACTAATGTATATCCTCTTTTTATTCATAGCTGTGTTTGGTTACCGTGGAATACAATCGAGCAATAGTGGTGGTAAGCAAACCAATATTTTAGAACAATCTTCTACAGTGAGAAGTCATGCAAAGCTATATGCACTATTGATTTTATGTATTGGGTATTTATTATGCTGGGTTGGTTATGTGCAGTGGCAGTCTACCATTGCTTCACACACACAGGAGCTCGGAATAACATTGAAGCAATACAGTGTATTATGGACCATTAACGGTGCATTGATTGTTGTTGCTCAGCCCATTATTAATAAAATATTGAAACCATTTGCTCATCATATCAAAGGGCAAATTATTGCAGGTATTCTTATTTTTATTCTGTCATTTGCCGTTGCTTCTATAGCTAATGAATTTTCTGGATTCCTGACAGCAATGGTCATACTTACGATTGGTGAAATGCTTGTCTGGCCCGCGGTACCGACCATTGCAGATAAATTAGCACCAAAGGGAAGAGAAGGATTTTATCAGGGAATCGTCAATAGTACGGCAACAGGTGGCAGAATGATCGGCCCTTTATTGGGTGGAGTACTCGTAGACTTTTACGGCCATCAGATGATGTTATTAATCTTAATCACTTTATTTGTGATCTCCATAATAACCACATTCATATATGATCGAAATCTTCAATCGAGAAAAATGCAATTCAAACAAGCTAGCTTATAAAATGAGCTAGTTTTTTGTATTGCTCAGATGATCCTACGCCTTAAGTCCGAGGAGAAGTTAAAGCTTGCGCCTCGCTACATTTTTTCGATGTCCTTCTATAATCAAGGTATAGAATTCAAGGAGGAAGAAAAATGAAAAAATTAATACATGGAGTTGTGGTGGCTACTGGAGCCCTTATGCTTGCAGGGTGCAATATTTTAGCAGTTGGGAAAGATGCTCATGAAAAAAGTCTATCGGTTGAAAGAGATAAAGCAGAAGAAATAGAACTTGAGGTAAATATGGGAGCGGGAGAATTAACATTGGAACAAGGATCAAAAGAGTGGGTGACTGGAGAGGCGAAGTATAACAATAAAGATTTAGAGCCTGAGGTTTCCTATAAATTAACTGGGGATACAGGAAAAATAACTATTGACCAATCAAGAAGCGATGATATCAATGTAAATAAAGGCGGCCTAAAAAATGAATGGAATCTACAGGTAACAAATAAAGTGCCTTTGGAATTAATTGTGAACTCGGGTGCTTCCGCTTCTACATTAAATTTATCAGGTTTGAAGCTTGAAGACCTTCAAATTAACGCTGGTGTTGGGGACCTTACGGTTGATTTAAGTGGAGACTGGAAGAAAAGTTTTGATGTAAATATGGATATGGGCGTAGGTGTTACAACCTTGATATTACCAAAAGATGTTGGGGTACAGGTGATTTCTGAAAAAGGTTTAGGAGTAAAATCCGTGGAAGGATTATCGTCAGAGGGAGATGGAGTCTACGTAAATGACCAATTTGGCAAAAGTGACGTTACAATAACGGTGAATGCGGATCTAGGAATTGGGGAGTTTGAGATTAAAGAGGAGTAGTCACTCATTTTGTGGAGAACTGATCGAAACAATCGATCAGTTTTTTTCTGCTTTACACCATTCTCTGAAAAGTATGATAATGGAATAAAAAACGGGAGGAGCCATCGAATGATTCATGCTTTGTCAAAGCTTTCTGTGGATACGATTGAGACGATTGTTGAAAACGCATTTGAGTGGCTAGTGGTTGTTGATAGAGAAGGCTTAATTACTTATATAAATAAAAATTATTGTGAGTTTATTGGTGTGAACAGAGATGAAGTAATCGGGGTTCATGTGTCAAAGGTTATAGAGAATTCGAGAATGCATATTGTAGCGAGTAGATGAAGATGAACTCACATGTAAAGAGCTTGCTATCAAAGATGCAAAGCTACATACAAGATCTTGATCGAAGCGTGAAATACTCATTAGAGGATATTCTAGGAACTTCAAAGCAAATTGTCAGTTTAAAAGAAAAGGTCAAAATGATTGCGGCGAGTGATATTTCGATCCTAATTCGAGGAGAAAGTGGTACGGGAAAAGAGCTTTTTGCGCACAGCATTCATCAGCTGAGCAATCGAAGTCATCAGCCATTCGTTAAGATCAATTGTGCAGCTATCCCAGAGCATCTATTAGAATCTGAACTTTTTGGTTATGAGGAAGGTGCGTTTACAGGGGCAAAGAAAGGTGGGAAAAAAGGAAAGTTTCATCTAGCGGATGGAGGAACTCTTTTCTTAGACGAAGTGGGCGACATGCCATTAAATATGCAGGTGAAGTTGCTGCGTGCACTTCAAGAAGGAGAAATTGAAAGTGTTGGGGCACTAAAGCCAATGAATGTAGATGTTCGGATTATTGCTGCGACTAACCGTCCTTTAGAAAAAATGATGGAGGAAAAACGATTTCGGGAAGATCTTTTTTATCGAATTAATGTTGTCCCCTTTCATGTCCCGTCATTACGCGAAAGGATGGAAGATATCCCGATCTTACTAGAGTACTTTATTAATAAGATTACAAGAAAAAGTGGGAAAAGGATACATGGAGTGAGTGAAGACGTGTCTGAATTGCTTCAAACGTATAGTTGGCCAGGAAATATCCGAGAGCTAGAAAATGTGATGGAGGCGGCCATTCACTTATCAAATGGAGAAATCATCACAGTGGAGTCCTTACCGGATTATATTCATGACTCGTCGGTTTACCCACTTGGAAAAAGGAAGCTAAAGGAAATAATGGACGAAACCGAGCGAAGAGTTCTTCAGCAAAGCTTAGTAAAGTATAATCATGATAAACTTTTGGCAGCTAAAGCACTTGGAATTAGTAAATCCACAATGTATGATAAATTAAAAAAATATGGGCTTGAGTAGTCCAGATATCCGGAATATGTTCCAGATTTCTGGACTTCTTTCTGTCTATGATTTTATTAAGCCCATTCAAGTAAAGGACATGTTTTTTTGGAAATCTATTCTATGATTTTTGAGATCTAATAGACGGTACATTCCGGAAATCTGGAATAAATATTCAATAAATAGTCATAAAAATCACATCACAATAAGGATTTACAGTTTGGCATAATCCTTGCATAAAGAAAAGGGAAGGGAGGGTGCGAAAGAAAGTGTAACCGTTTGCAATCTCATTCGACAACAAAGGGGGATATAAGATGCTAAGTATGATTGGTTTAATTGGTGGTTTGGCCTTATTAATTTTCTTAACGATGCGAGGAATGAATTTACTTGTCGCAGGTCCATTATCAGCATTGTTTGTTGCTGTTCTGAATGGAATGCCATTGTTTCCACAACTTGTAGCAGAAGGGGAAGCGAACCTTGTTGGAAACTATATGTCTGGTTTTTCTAGCTTTGTTACGGCTTGGTATTTAATGTTCCTTTTAGGGGCTATCTTTGGAAAAGTTATGGAAGATAGCGGTGCAGCTGATTCGGTTTCTAGGATGATTGTTGAGAAGCTTGGAATGAAGTATGCCATTCTTGCCATTGTTGCTGCCTGTGCGGTGTTAACGTATGGAGGAGTAAGTTTGTTCGTTGTGGCTTTTTCTGTCTATCCGATGGCGCTTAGTTTGTTTAAACAAGCGAACTTGCCACGACGTTTCATCCCTGCAGCATTAGCCTTTGGATCAGTTACCTTTACGATGACCTCTGCGGGCTCGCCTGAAATCCAAAACTGGATTCCAATTGATTATTTGAATACTTCTCCTTATGCGGGATGGGAAGTTAGCTTAATTGTTGCCGTATTTATGATGATTTTTGGTTATTGGTGGCTAAAGCGCATGATTACAAAAGCGGTGGAAAAAGGAGAGCACTTTGTTGAACGAGATGGTGATCCGGTTAATGAAGAAAGAGAGCTACCAAATCCTTTAATGGGGATTTTGCCGTTAGTCGTAGTTCTTGCAATTTCATTTATTTTTCATGACTCCTTAAAGCAATCGGCACTTATTATTGCACTTTTGGGCGGTGTTATCGCGACATATGCCCTTAACCGTAAATATTTTAAAAACTTTTGGAGTGCTGTTTCAGAAGGAACTCTTGGTGCTTTAATTGCCATAGGTAATACAGCTGCTGTTGTAGGATTTGGCGGTGTTGCGAAGGCAGTTCCTGCTTTTGGAGTGGCTGTTGACTTTATGACGAGCATTCCAGGAAGCCCTTTAATTGGAGGGGCAATAGCCGTTAGTGTCATTGCGGGTATGACCGGTTCAGCCTCTGGTGGTCAAGCGATTGCCTTGCCATTACTTGCTCCTCATTACATGGATATGGGAGTTAATCCGGAAGCGCTCCACCGAGTCGTTGCGATTTCATCTGGAGCATTGGACTCTCTCCCTCATAACGGATATGTCGTCACAACTGTTCGTGCCATTTGTGGGGAAAGTCATAAGGATGCCTATAATCCAGTTGGTGCCGTAACCGTCATTGTACCTACTTTAGGTGTAATTCTTGCGATTATTCTATTTTCTTTAGGTGTAGGTATCTAGAAAGGAGTTTCTCATGAAGGACCAACCGAGTGTTTTTGTGACGGGGGCAGCCCAGGGGATAGGATATGAGATTAGTAGAAAGTTTGCTGAGCAAGGTGCAAAGATTGTCTTAACGGATGTTAATGAAGAGGCGGTTGTCGCTTCAGCAAACGAGCTTCGAGGGTTAGGTTTTGAGGCAATAGGAATCAAATGCGATGTAACAAAGGAAGAAGAAATTATTGCAGCGATTGACCATGTGATTTCTCATTTAGGATCCATTGATGTGTTAATCAATAATGCAGGACTTCAACATGTATCATATCTTGAGGAATTTCCAACAGAAAGGTTTGAGTTGTTGATAAAAATCATGTTAACAGCACCGTTTATGTTAACAAAGCATGTGTTGCCTCATATGAAAAAACAAGGTTTCGGTCGAATCATTAATATGGCATCTATCAATGGGTTAGTTGGGTTCGCTGGTAAAGCCGCATACAATAGTGCGAAGCATGGAGTGATTGGGTTAACGAAAGTAACAGCCCTAGAAGCAGCAACCTATGGAATTACGGTGAACGCTCTTTGCCCAGGTTATGTGGACACTCCACTGGTACGTAATCAGCTAGCAGATCTAGCCAAGACAAGAGGAGTAGAGTTAGAAAGAGTTCTCGAGGATGTTCTCTACCCCCTCGTCCCACAAAAACGCTTGTTAACTGTTGATGAGATTGCTAGTTACGCGATTTTTCTGGCAAGTGAAGCGGCGAAAGGGATTACTGGTCAAGCGGTCGTTATTGACGCAGGCTATACGGTTCAATAAAAAATACACACACACTACTCCTTATCTTCATATGCTACAAAACACAACTTGCATCGAACTAGAAAATACACTACAATAGCATCATACTTAAATATGTGGTGACCATGATAAGGAGTAGTAGTGAGAAATACCTGAAAGTAGAGAGTTGACGGATGGTGAAAGTCAACCAGGTGTCCATGAACTCGCCTTTGAGTCGCAAGTGTGAAAGAAAGTAATGCTTGCCGTATTCCGCGTTAAGGATAATGAAGCGAGTGACTTGTGCACTAATGTGGGTGGTACCGCGGGAGATTCTACATAATCCTCTCGTCCCTTTTTATAGGGACGGGATTTTTTGCGTTTAAACAAGTATTTTTAGGAGGAATTAAAAGTGAGCTTTAATCATCAAGAAATTGAAAAAAAGTGGCAGAGCTTTTGGGATGTTAACAAGACGTTTCAAACTAGTGAAGAAAAAGGTAAGCGCAAATTTTATGCGTTAGATATGTTTCCATATCCATCTGGAGCTGGACTGCATGTAGGGCATCCAGAAGGGTACACAGCAACAGATATTTTATCACGTATGAAGCGTGCGCAAGGCTATAACGTTTTACACCCAATGGGATGGGATGCGTTTGGTCTTCCAGCTGAGCAATATGCATTAGACACAGGGAATGATCCTGCTGAATTCACGGCATTAAATATTGCCACATTTAAGCGTCAAATCAAGGCATTAGGTTTCTCATACGATTGGGATCGCGAAGTGAACACTACAGATCCTGAATATTATAAATGGACACAATGGATTTTCTTAAAGTTGTTTGAAAAAGGCCTAGCCTATATTGATGAGGTAGCCGTAAACTGGTGTCCAGCTCTTGGAACGGTATTATCAAATGAAGAAGTAATTGATGGAAAAAGTGAACGTGGTGGTCATCCAGTTGAACGACGTCCAATGAAGCAGTGGGTATTAAAAATTACTGCGTATGCAGATCGTTTATTAGAGGACTTAGAAGAACTTGACTGGCCAGAGAGCTTAAAGGATATGCAACGCAACTGGATCGGTCGTTCTGAAGGTGCCGAGATTACTTTTAATATTGAGGGTAATGATGGGCAGTTTACGGTCTTTACAACAAGACCTGATACATTATTCGGTGCAACGTATGCGGTATTAGCACCAGAGCATTCATTGGTTGAAAGAATAACGACAGCTGAGATGCGCGACGCGGTTCAAGCATACATTGAACAGATCAAGAGCAAGAGTGATTTGGAGCGTACCGATTTAGCTAAAGACAAAACAGGTGTATTTACAGGTGCTTATGCAATTAATCCGGTTAATGGAGCGAAAATGCCAATCTGGATCGCTGATTATGTACTTGTTAGCTATGGAACAGGAGCGATCATGGCGGTACCTGGTCATGATGAGAGAGACTACGAATTTGCTAAGAAATTCGAATTACCAATTGTGGAAGTCGTTGCAGGTGGAGATGTTTCCAAGGAAGCTTATACAGGTGATGGTGAGCATGTAAACTCTGACTTCTTAAATGGAATGAACAAAGAAGAAGCGATTTCTCGTATGATTGCTTGGTTAGAGGAAAAAGAAATCGGAACGAAGAAGGTTACGTACCGTCTACGCGATTGGTTATTTAGCCGCCAACGCTATTGGGGAGAGCCAATTCCAGTCATTCACTGGGAGGATGGAACAATGACAGCTGTTCCTGATTCAGAGCTTCCATTGGTGTTGCCAAAAACGACAGAAATTCGTCCGTCTGGTACAGGTGAATCGCCACTTGCGAATATTGAAGACTGGGTGAACGTAGTTGACCCTGTAACAGGTAAAAAGGGACGTCGTGAAACAAATACGATGCCGCAATGGGCAGGAAGCTGCTGGTACTACTTACGTTATATTGATCCGAAGAATGATCAAGCGTTAGCAGATCCAGAAAAATTAAAAGAGTGGCTTCCAGTTGATATTTATATCGGTGGAGCAGAGCATGCGGTTCTTCACTTGCTTTATGCTCGATTCTGGCATAAGTTTTTATATGATATCGGTGTAGTAAGCACAAAAGAACCATTCCAAAAATTGTTTAACCAAGGGATGATTCTTGGAGAAAACAATGAAAAAATGAGTAAATCAAAAGGAAATGTCGTAAACCCTGACGAAATTGTTGGAACCCATGGTGCCGATACTCTACGTTTATACGAAATGTTCATGGGTCCACTTGAAGCATCGATTGCATGGTCAACACAAGGATTAGACGGTTCTCGCCGCTTCTTAGACCGTATTTGGCGCTTGTTAGTGGATGAAAATGGAGAGATTGCAGAGAAGGTTCAATCGGTTGATTCTTCTAGTCTGGAAAAGGTTTATCACCAAACCGTGAAAAAGGTGACTGAGGACTTTGAAGGATTACGCTTTAATACAGCTATTTCGCAGTTAATGGTATTTATTAACGAAGCTTATAAAACACCAGTGCTTTCAAAAGACTTTGTGGAGGGCTTTGTGAAATTGCTTGCTCCGATTTGTCCACATATCGCAGAAGAGCTTTGGTCAAAGTTAGGTCATAGCGAAAGCATTTCCTATGAAGCTTGGCCAGCATTTGATGAAGCGAAGCTAGTTGATGATGAAGTAGAAATCGTCGTTCAAATTAACGGTAAGGTGAAGGCGAAGCTTATGGTACCGTCTGATGCAAATAAAGAAGCACTAGAGCAAATAGCAATGGATGATACAACAGTCAAAGAGCAAATCGATGGCAAGACTGTTCGAAAAGTAATCGCTGTACCAGGGAAATTAGTTAATATTGTAGCAAATTAAGTGTATGATAGGGCTCCCATTCACTCGGGGGCTCTTTTTCTAAAATAGAAAGATTGAAATGTACCGAGCAAGTCGTGTACGATAGAAGAAAAATTAAAAGGGGTAATGTTGGATGGTAAAAGAAATTACAACTGCAGAGTTACAAGAAAAGCTAGAAAAAGGGGAAAAGCTAGAACTGATCGACGTGCGTGAGGATGAAGAAGTAGCTGCTGGAATGATTCCTGGTGCAAAGCATATTAAAATGGGGGAAATCCCTATGCGTTTAGACGAATTAGATCAAGATACGGAGTACATATTCATTTGTCGCTCAGGTGGAAGAAGTGAAAATGTATGCTATTTCCTGCATGACCATGGCTATAATGTAGTGAATATGGTCGGCGGCATGATGAAATGGACTGGAAAAGTAGAATAATGTAATGGGGCCTAGGAAACTAGGCTTTTTTTTATGCTTTTAAAATATCTGAATTTTGTTAATACTCTATAATAAAAGGGAGTGAGACTAATGATTCAGGTAAAACTGTTTGATGAGGAGCATGAAAAAGACCTTGAAAAGAAAATGAATCGTTTTCTCGAAAAGGTAGATGAACAAAAGCTAGTTGATATTAAATACAATATTGCTGCCTTACCAGAAGACGTGGATGAGCAAATTTATTGTTTTACCGCCATGATTATATATAAAGCCTGAGGAAGAAAACATCCTCAGGCTTGACTTAAAGCATATTCAGCACTATTCACTCCAGCTAATCGTCCCGTTACGAGGGCAGAAGTAATATTATACCCACCAGTATATCCGTGGATATCTAGTATCTCCCCACAAAAATACAACCCATCAACAAGCTTGGATGCCATTGTTTGCGGTTCAACCTCTTTCACAGACACTCCGCCACCTGTAACGAAAGCTTTTTCAAGGGAAAGAGTTCCATTCACCTTAAACTGAAACTGTTTGCAAGCTTTTACAAAGTTTCGAAGCTTATCATGGGAAATGACACCACCCTGTTCGTTTGCATCGATGTCAGCAACCTGTAATAAAAACAATAAATAGCGTTCGGGCAAATACCCCTTAAGTATATTTTTTACACTTTTCTTTGGGTCGGCTTTTACCATCGCAATGATTTCCTGGAATAGTGGTTCCTCTTTTTTACCAGGAAGGGCATCAATACTCATTACCACTTCCTTTAGATCCCATTTTTTCATCGCCTTCACCACATACTGGCTGCAACGAAGAACTGCCGGGCCACTAATCCCAAAGTGAGTGAAAATCATATCCATCTCATGGGTGATGAGAGGCTTGCCCTTTGGATTTAACACACTAAGGCCTACTCCACGTAATGACAATCCTTGAAGCTCCTTTGACTGAATAAAAGGTTCATTTGAAGTAATAGGAACTTCGGTTGGAAATAGGTCAGTGATTGTGTGTCCTGCCTTTTCCGCCCAAGCATATCCGTCTCCCGTTGAACCTGTATGAGGAACAGACTTTCCACCGACTGCTAAAATAATCGCAGAGGCAGAGTATCTTTCTTTGTTTTTTAATCGTACTGTAACCGCCTTGCCATTTTCAAACTCGACTGTTTCGACTGGGGAGTTTGTCAGGATATCCACTCTAAGCTCTTTCATCCTTCTGATCATTGCATCAACAACAGATTGTGCTTTATCTGAAACAGGAAACATCCGTCCATGGTCTTCCTCTTTTAGTTGAATTCCAAGCTTTTCAAAAAAGGAAATGATATCCTCGTTACTAAATATCGAAAACGCGCTATATAAAAATCGACCATTACCAGGGATATGCTTGATAATTTCATCCACTGGAAGTCGATTCGTCACATTACACCGACCACCACCAGATATAGCAAGCTTTCTCCCTAGCTTGTCTCCTTTATCAATTAAAAGCACCTTAGCTCCTTTTTCACCTGCAGCAATGGAAGCCATTAAACCAGAAGGGCCACCACCGATGACGATTACGTCATAATTCATATCAATCACCAACTTTCATTACATCATTATAAGACAGCTTGCATAGAAAGAAAACTTTTCCACAAAAAGTAGCATCAAAGCACGGAGTTGTGTACACTCAAATTAGGTTCACACAAAAATCACAGTTTTTTTCAAACTTTATGATAAAATATGAATTTGGCGTTTGAAATCATTTCTGCATTTCTACATAGGAAGGGATCACATGCAATCTAAGTTATTACGAGGAACATTTATTCTAACTTTAGGAACATTTATTTCAAAATTATTAGGTCTTTTTTATGTTATTCCGTTTGCAAGGATTGTAGGAGAGACAGGGACCGTCCTGTATCAATATTCCTATGTTCCTTATACCATATTTATTAGTCTTGCAACCGCTGGAGTACCTCTAGCTGTAGCTAAATTTATTTCTAAATATAATGCCATGGATGAATATGCGGTTGGCAGGAGGCTCTTTAAGTCAGGATTAGTCGTCATGCTTGGGACAGGTTTGGCTGCCTTCCTAATTCTATATTTATCAGCACCAATTGTTGCAGACATAATCATTGCTGATCATGACAAACAAACCAACCCAAAAGATATTGTAACAGTCATTCGAGCAGTAAGTTTTGCTCTTATCATAATTCCGTTTATGAGTTTAATACGCGGATTTTTTCAAGGTCATCAATCGATGGGACCTTCGGCTGTGTCACAGGTGGTTGAACAGATTGTTCGAATCGCTTTTCTATTATCGGGAGCCTTTATCGTCCTAAATGTAATGAAAGGTGAAGTTGTTACTGCCATTAGTATTGCAACATTCTCAGCCTTCGTTGGAGGTTTGGGTAGTTTATTTGTTCTCTTTTGGTATTGGTATAAGAGAAAGCCACATCTTGATGAATTACTTCTACAAGATAAGGGAACCGTTCAAGTATCATTAAAAGATATGTACAAGGAAATTCTGATTTATTCGATTCCATTTATTCTTGTTGGAATTGCCAATCCTTTATTCCAATGGATTGATACGATGACCTTTAACAGGGCAATGACTTCGATTGGTCTTGGAAGTATTTCAGAAATAGAGCTTGCTAAATTAAGCTTTAATACCCATAAGTTAGTGATCATTCCTGTATCGTTGGCAACGGCTTTTTCATTAACACTAGTGCCTAGTATTACTCAAGCCTTTATTTCAAAAGACCAAAAGGCAGTAAACAAGCAACTCAACCAAACCTTTCAGGTGCTGATGTTCATCACCTTGCCAGCTGCACTTGGACTTTCACTACTTGCTGAGCCTGCGTATACGGTTTTTTACGGACCTAATGCATCTGGGACTGACATCCTCCAGTTATATGCACCAGTTGCGGTTTTGTTTGCCCTTTACTCAGTGACAGCAGCGATATTACAAGGAATTGACCAGCAAAAGTTCACCATACTAAGCCTGTTAGTAGGAATTCTGGTGAAGCTCTCCCTAAATATTCCATTCATAAAGTGGTTTGAGACAGACGGAGCAATTTACGCAACCGCACTTGGTTACGGAGTTGCGATTGCGATTAATTTGGTCGTTATTAAAATATTCTCTGGGTATCGTTTCCGCCTCGTTTTGCGGAGAGGATTGCTGATTGTTATTTTTAATGTGCTTATGATACTCGTAGCAGCCCTTGTATACTATTTAACAACACTGGTTTTATCTCCAAAATCTGAGATGGAGTCTATTATTATTATCCTCCTCTCAGCAGCAGCTGGCGCAGGAATTTATGTATATTTAAGCTTTAAAACTCGCCTCATCTACTTTTTATTTGGTGAACGTGTGGAAAGAATCATGAAGAAGGTCAAACTAAGAGGGTAAGACTCCACTGGGAGGGAAACAATTGCGTATTGATAAAATGCTTGCTAATTTAGGCTATGGAAGTAGAAAAGATGTAAAAAAACTGTTAAAAGACGGCGCAGTAGTCGTGAATGATAAAGTAATAAAAGATTCCAAACAACATATTGATCCAGACAATGACGTGGTTACCTTAAATGGAGAGGTAGTCGAGTACAAGGAATTTGTTTATTTAATGATGAACAAACCACCTGGTGTCATATCAGCTACTGAAGATAATCATGATGAGACAGTGATTGATCTGCTTGAATATGAGGATCAAGTGTTTGAACCGTTTCCAGTGGGACGCCTTGATAAAGATACGGAAGGACTCTTATTGATAACAAACGATGGGCAGCTATCTCATCGTTTGTTATCTCCAAAGAAGCACGTACCCAAAACTTACTTCGCAGTTATTGAAGGAATGGTCACTAACGATGATGGGGAAGCTTTTCAAAAGGGAGTCACACTCGATGATGGGTATGTGACGAAGCCAGCCTATTTAACGATTTTGAAATCAGGAATAACATCTGATATTGAGCTAACGATTACAGAAGGGAAATTCCATCAAGTAAAACGAATGTTTGAAGCCGTAGGAAAAAGAGTCATTTATTTAAAAAGATTATCAATGGGACCACTAAAGCTTGATGAGACTCTAGAATTAGGGGAGTATCGAGAATTAACGGACGAGGAACTAGAAGAGTTAATCAATTATGAAGTGAAATAAAGAGTTCGCCCTTCCGATGAGGGAAGGGCGAACCGTCATTTAAGATGATATTTTTACCTTTTTTTCGGTTGTTGTCCATTTTCCACGACTTGGACTTTCGACTAGGTCATTATAAGCTAAAACATTTAGATCTCTCTGGATCGTTCGAGGAGTGATACCAAATTCCTCCACAAGCTCTTGCGTCGTGACAATTCCATGGTTATTAATAAACATGTAGATGGATTTGATACGGTTTAACATCCGGTTAGTCGAAGGTTTCAAAAAACCACTCCCTATCCTTTTTTCAAACCTTTGGCAAATAGCTACAACGGACGACTTCTTGAAGATGACTCTCCAAATGTATGTAAGCTTCTTTTCCCTAGACAACCCCTTTACAAGTGAATTATAAGCTGACTAAATGAAAATGTCTTTTCTTGTAGATTATTGTACTCTTATTTACAGATAATTTCTACTTTTACATAATAATTTAATAAAACGGTAATCTTTTCTTTAAAATATCCCTCCTTTTTCTTGCTGCTGTTACATTCTATTACTTAAGTCATACCGGTTATGATAAGAAATTTGATTTTTGAAAAAATAGGACAATAATAATTTGAAAGGAATGACACAGATTGAATACTTATTTACCTTCACAGCTTGTCCATCGCAAAGAGAATATCTATTTTGCACTTGTTTTAACTTTTAGTATTTTAACCTATCTCTTTTTAGTTTTTTCTATTCTAGGTATTGGAATTATTATCGTCATGGTCCTCTTATCCGTATTTTTTCATGGATTAATGGTCGGAGGCATTAGAAGAAATGGCGTACGTATAAGTGAAGAACAATTTCCTATCCTTTATCAAAAGGCACAGGAAATGGCCGCACAAATGGGCTTAGAAAAGATGCCCCAAATGTATGTTATTGAATCACAAGGAACATTAAATGCATTTGCGACCAGATTTTTTGGGAGAAATATGGTGGTCCTTTATTCGGAGATATTTGAACTTATTGAAAGAGATGCAGAAGATGAAGTACTATTTGTTCTTGCTCATGAGTTTGCTCATTTAAAAAGGAAGCATGTAACGGTGAATTTTCTTCTATTACCAGCCATGTGGGTCCCTTTTTTAGGAGATGCCTACTTACGGGCATGTGAATATACATGCGACCGTTATGCAACCTATTACTCTGGATCACTACCAGCATCAAAAAACGCTTTGACCATTTTAGCAATTGGGAAGGAGCTTTATAAAAAGGTCAACAAAGAGTCATATATGAGACAAATAGAATCGGAAGCAGGCTTCTTTGTTTGGTTAAATGAAAAGCTCTCTACACATCCTCATCTGCCAAAAAGATTATATGAAGTTGATAAATTCTTTTCAGAAACAGAAGTGGAGACGTTAAAGGAACCAAAAAGAGGAATCGTAATTGGAGTAATCGTAGCTTTATTTCTATCACTTGTATTTGCTGGCGGCGTGTATATGACCTACAAGGTACTAGAGAAGTTCAATGTATTCTCTGAAGCTTTTGAAATCGAGGGCATGACACCCCTAATGGAGGCAGCAAGTGAGAACGATACGGATGCCATATCCACTCTTTTAGATGAAGGTGCTGATGTAAATGAAGCAGATAGTGAAGGCTCAACTGCTCTACATTGGGCGGTTTACTCGGGTTACTATGATGCTGCAGCTTTATTACTTGAAAATGGGGCAGATGCCAATACGGTCGATATATATGATGCCACCCCACTCATCAGTGCTGTTTTTGCGGAGGACGTAGAAATGGTAAAGCTATTGTTAGAATACGGGGCAGATGCCAACTACATAGATGCCTCTGGCTACACCGCCTATGATTACGCATTAGATTACGAAAATGCCGAACTGCAAGAGCTACTGGGTCCATAAGAAAAATGCTGTCCAAAAAAAGGACAGCATTTTTTATTTTGAAACTTCTTCTAGGAATGGTCATTGCGGTTGTCTTTTCCTGCACGGGGATATATTATTTAAGTCAAGTAGATTGGATTTTTTAGGAGGATTTTCGTGACAAACATCAATTGGTTTTCAGAAGTCGAAAAAAGAAAAGATTCATTAATTGAAGATACAAGAAAGCTTTTACAAATAAAAAGCGTTCTAGATGAAGAAAATGCCACTGATGATGCACCGCTTGGACAGGGGGTAAAGGATGCACTCGTCCACATGCTTGAACTTGGGAAGTCTGATGGCTTTGCAATCAAGAATGTAGGAAATCTTGCTGGGCATGTAGAATTTGGAGAAGGACAGGAAAGCGTCGGCATTCTTTGTCACGTTGATGTGGTGCCAGAAGGAGATGGATGGTCGAGTGATCCGTATGCAGCAGAAATTCGTGATGGAAATATATATGCTCGTGGGGCCATTGATGATAAGGGACCAACAATGGCCGCTTATTATGCGATGAAAATTGTAAAAGAACTTCAATTACCTCTTTCGAAAAGAGTGAGAATGATCATTGGAACGGATGAAGAAAGCAACTGGCGCTGTGTGGAGCATTATTTTGAACAGGAAGAGATGCCGACTATGGGTTTTGCGCCAGATGCTGATTTCCCAATCATATTTGCTGAAAAAGGAATCTCGGATTTTGACATTGTGCAAAGGGTTTACGAAACGGAGGAAAACAGTGGAACCACTGTTTTATCTTTTCAAGCAGGCAGACGCTACAATATGGTTCCAGACTTCGCCAAGGTGGCCTTACATACCAATCAAGAAGAAACACATATTATTCAAGAATTCCAAACCTTCCTAAATGAGCAACAGCTGAATGGAAAATACTTACTTGATAATGGAGAACTTATTTTAGAACTAGAAGGAGTATCTGTGCATGGGATGGAACCTGATCTTGGGAAAAATGCCGGCATCCTTCTCGCTGTTTTCCTAAATAAATTATCGCTAAGTGGCCTAGCCAAACAGTATTTTTCGTTTATTCAAACCTATTTCTATCAAGATAGCCGTGGAAAACAATTGGGAATTGCTTATACAGATGAGATCTCTGGGGATCTTACGATGAACGTTGGTAAACTTTCCTTTACAAAAGAAAATGGCGGGATGTTAGGAATCAATCTTCGTTACCCAGTTACAGCTGAACTTGATCAAATACAGGAAAAGCTAGCTCCTGTTCTACATGAACAAGGGTTTGAGGTTCAAAATATATCAGACTCCAAACCTCATCATGTGGATGAAAAGGATTTTCTAATTCAAACCCTGAAAAAGGTTTATGAAGAACAAACAGGTGAGAAGGCAGAGTTGCTTGCGATTGGTGGGGGCACTTATGCACGTTCACTGCAATCAGGAGTTGCCTTTGGGCCATTATTCCCAGGTCGACCGGACGTGGCTCACCAAAAGGATGAGTATATGGTTGTAGAGGATTTGCTAAAAGCAACAGCAATCTATGCTCAAGCCTTATATGAATTAGCTAAATAAATAGAGAACAAAGGGAGTGTATGTATGGAATACGTTATTGTGGGTGGAGAAATAGTAGATCGTGAAATTGCAACGGTAGATATTGAAGATCGTGGCTATCAGTTCGGCGATGGTGTTTATGAAGTAATACGGGTGTATAATGGAAAAATGTTTACGGCAAAAGAGCATTTGAATCGATTGCAGGAAAGTGCGGAAAAGATAAGCATTCAAATACCTTATCAACCGTCGGAACTAGAGGAAATGTTAAAAGGTCTTATTGAGAAAAATGGGCTGGCAAATGGCATTATTTATATGCAATTTACAAGAGGGGCGTCTCCGCGTAATCATGCCTTCCCTCACAACGTAGCTCCTACTTTTGTTGCATATACGAGAAAAGTGGACCGTCCGGTTAGCAGTATGCAAGAAGGCATAAAGGCTATATTCATTGAAGACATTCGATGGCTTCGCTGTGATATTAAGAGTCTCAATTTACTAGGAAATCTACTTGCTAAACAAAAAGCAGTTGAAGCTGGTTGCTTTGAGGCCATACAACATCGAGGGGATATCGTAACAGAAGGAAGTTCCTCTAATGTTGCCATTGTGAAAAACGGAACGGTTATCACTCATCCTGCGAACAACTTGATATTAAACGGAATTACAAGGCAAAAAGTAAAGCAAGTATGTGAGCAAAATCAAATTCCTTTTGAAGAAAGAGAATTCACAGTTGAAGAGGTTTTACGTGCAGATGAAGTATTTTTATCTGGAACAACCGTGGAGGTAACACCCATTGTAGAAGTTGAGAAGAAAAAAATTTCTGAAGGAACTCCAGGTGAAGTTACGAAAAAGCTTCAGCAGTTGATAAAGGACGAAATAGAGAAGGAATGCGGATCGATAGAGTAACTAAAATAGGCTGCCTACTAGGGCAGCCTTCTCTAGTATCTTAAGAAAATAAATCACTTGAAAGATATCTTTCACCGGTATCGCATGCGATGCAGACAACCACGTCATCAGGGCCAAGAGTTTTAGCAACTTCAATGGCAGCGTAGCAAGCGGCACCTGAGGATGGTCCAACTAATATTCCTTCTTCACTAGCCAATCTTCTTGTGATTGAGTAGGCATCTTCATCTGTAATTTTATGAATCTGGTCGTATACATCCTGGTTTAGTATTTCAGGTATAAATCCTGGGCTCGTTCCTACTAATTTATGCTTCCCGGGCTGGCCCCCAGAAAGGACTGGGGAGCCTGCAGGTTCCACTACATGAACTTGCAAATTTGAATAATGTTCTTTTAACAATTCACCCGTTCCAGTGATCGTCCCTCCTGTTCCAGCAGTGGCAACAAATGCGGAAAGGGGCTTACCAATTTCCTTCATCGCCCCAACAATTTCAAGAGCGGTAGAGTGTCTGTGTGCATCTGGATTTGCTTCGTTTTCAAATTGCATAGGTAAATAACTATTAGGTATTTCTTTCGCAAGCTCTTGTGCCTTTTTAATCGACCCAGGCATTTTTTCATCACCTGGTGTTAAAACAACTTCAGCACCGTATGCCTTTAATAAATTTATGCGTTCCTTAGTCATGGTATCAGGCATGACTAATATGGAACGGTATCCTCGGGCTGCAGCATTCATGGCTAGTCCAATTCCTGTGTTCCCGCTTGTCGGCTCAATAATGGTTGCTCCTTTTTTTAATAATCCCTTCTGTTCAGCTGTAATAATCATGTTGAATGCAGCACGATCCTTTACGCTTTTACTAGGATTAAAAAATTCGAGTTTTAAATAGACGGAAGCACCATTATTTGGGGCCAAACGATTTAATTTAAGTAAAGGGGTTTCCCCAATTAGTTCTGCAATATTTTGAACAACTTTCATCTAATGTTCTCCTAACCTTCAATTATTTTCCTTAGAATTCGAAATTTTTACTACAAAAATGGGAAATGTAACATATAAAAGAGAATAACTTTATTATACCTAAAGAGGTATATTGTATTCAAACATATGTGCTTCATGTAATCGTCATTTTTTCGATTCAGTTACAATCTCTGTTAAAATATAAGAAAGCTTGAAAGGTTTGAAAAATTAATGGATAAAAAAACTCATTTTTTTTATGCAGTAAAAATACCAAGTGATACGAAAAAACTTGTATATAATAAACTACTTCCAATCCAAAAAGAATTTCCTTTTCAAAAATGGGTTCATCCTGAGGATTATCATATTACTCTAGCCTTTTTAGGTAACTCAGAAATAGGCATGTTGGAAAAGTCGATTCAACTTGTATCAGATGCACTTAAGAAAGAAAATACGTTTCCTTTAGAAATGGAAGGACTAGATACTTTTGGAAAAAAGGAGTCTCCAAGAATCTTTTGGGTGCGATTAGTGGAACAAATATGTTTATACGAAGTAAGGAAAAAGGTATTTCATGCTTGTGAGTTAGCGGGTTATTCCCTAGAGAAGAGAGCGTTTCATCCACATATAACAGTAGCAAGAAAGTGGAAGGGTGATACCCTATTTACGCCTGAATCACTACAACAAAAGAACCCTTTTGTTCGTGACACGATCTCGTTTGTTGCTAATGAAATGGTGTTATACCAGACACATTTGGAAAGAGAACCAAAATACGAGGTTATTCAATCTTTTAAGTTATAGATCATCTGTTTATAGAAAGGAAAACCCGTATGGGACAATTAATTAAACTGCAAGATTATGTTTCACGTTACGAACAAAATATTTATGAATATCCAACTAGATATGTAAGGTTGAAAAAGCAGCAATGGGAAAAAATCTATTCTCTCTGGGAGTCAGATTCTATTATTGAGAGCATTCAACCCGTCTCAACGAATTGGTTAGAAGAAGATAAACAGCCTTTAGTTGATCGTATGAAGGGGTTTTTTAAAAGAGAAAGAAAAGACGAAGTAGCGCTGGAGAAGGAGATACAATCGGAGGTACAAGAATCTTCAGGTCTCTCATTTTCCCCTTCTTTTACCTTTAAACCAGCTACTGAAGTTGAGCTCAAGCATCAATTTCTTGACCAATTATTTCGTTTTCAAATGAAATGGGCGAGCACAACCTTGTTAGAGCAATCAAATATCAGTAAGAAGTATTTGTATGATCACAGACTTAAGTACTTTTTGCAACGCTTTCCCGATACAACGCTCGTGATGTATGAGCCAATCTTTCTATTGAAAAAAGCTCCGGTAGAAGTAGAGACGATCTTGATCACTCCAACAGATGTGTGGTGTATCAGTTTCTTAGAGGAAGAGGACCATACTGTATTTCAAGGGACGAAAGAAAGGTTTTGGATAAAGCGTCATCAAGATCAGGAACAAAAGGTGCTAAATCCACTTATTGGACTTAATCGTACAGAAAAAATTGTAAAGAAAATATTTGAGTTGTATGAAATAGAGTTGCCGATTCATAAAGTAGTATTAAGTAGAAATGGCTATATTGATTATCCTTATCCACCCTATGGTATACAACTCATTGAAAAAAGAAATTACGAAGATTGGTTTCGAACGATGAGAAGCAATAAAACTCCACTAAAGCATGCTCAGCTAAAAGCAGCACAAATGCTCCTGCAGTTTAGCCAAACAACCAGTATGCGCCGACTAGAATGGGATGTTTTAAATAAAGGGGAACAAGAAGAAAAAGAATTTTAGATACGTATGGGATGAGAAAAATGGGGAAATTATACTTTATTATTAATCCAAATGCGAAAAATGGCTACAGTTTAAAAGTATGGGCTAAAGTAGAAAAAGAATTAGAAAGAAAACAAATACCCTACGAAGCCTTTCTGACCGCTTACAAAGGAAATGGTGCTGAAATAGCGATGTTTCTTGCTAAGCAAGAAGGCGAGATAATAATCACTGTTGTTGGAGGAGATGGAACATTAAATGAGGTAGTTAATGGGGTCATCTCTATTCCACATGTTAAGGTTGGATTTATTCCCGCTGGTTCTGGAAATGATTTTGCAAGAGGATTTCAAATACCAAGAAATCCTCTTCATGCATTAACTGTATTGTTAAGAGAGAGAAAGCAAGAACCGAGGTTAGCAGACATTGGTAGAATATCAAGCTCTAGTATGGAGGACCTGTACTTCATAAATAACATGGGGGCAGGTCTAGACGGCTTAATTTCCAAACTCGCCAATCAATCTAAGGTGAAAAAGTGGCTAAATAAATTTTCCTTGGGTGGCCTAGTATACGTGTACTTGCTTATTAAGGAAATTCTTATTTTTAAACCGACAGATGTTCAACTTACTGTGGATGGAATCGTTTATGATTTTCCTGCTACTTGGTTTGTGACTGTGGCCAACCAGCCGTTTTATGGCGGAGGAATGCAAATTGCTCCAAATGCCAAAACCGATGATGGCTTGTTAAATATTATTATCGTACATCGTTTATCAAGGCTAAAAATGCTTTCTGTGTTTGTAAGCGTTTTTTGGGGTGGTCATGTCGCCTTCAAAGAAGTGAAGATGTTAACTGGACGAGAAATTCAAATATATTCTTCTACCCCAATGATGGCACATGCTGATGGTGATTATTTTGCTGAAACGCCTTTACAAATTCAGGCTTGTCAGCAGGTGTTGCCAATTAAAACAAGGGGAATAAAGAAGGATAGGGGGCAGAAGGAGCTGAAAAATGCATGATTATTATTGAAAGACTTTTTTATGCCTATTTAGATGATGTGAACATAATTACGATCTTGTTACCTATGAGTTATCATAATGGCGAGTCAAAGGAATTTTCACTTAAAGCTGGTGATCAAACGGAGAAATTAGCTATTATTGAGAAAATACGATTACATGATTCCGTTAAATATATTTGTACTACCGATAATAAACCAGAAATCGGATTGACTTATTGTGTAATGGATGAATATGGAGGAGAGACGGATCTCCAAATTGGAGCGGTTATCCGTACTCCGCAGTTTGACGAAAAATTTTACTATGACGGGCCTTTAGGGATTCAATATTCACCAGAAAGGACCATCTTTACACTTTGGGCGCCTACCGCAACACAATGTCAGCTTAAACTTGCTAGAACAGCTGACGATCAAACATGTCATTACGAAATGACTCGTATGGAAAAAGGAATATGGGTCACTACGGTAGAAGGAGATCTGGAAGGATATCACTATACTTATCTCGTTTGTGTAAATCTTCAATGGAGAGAAGCGGTAGATCCTTATGTTGTTGCTGTTACAGCTAATGGGGAAAAAGGAGTGATAGTCGATTTGAATCGAACCCCTGTGGTCAGTAAACCGCTAACAGGATTTAATTCCCCAACTGACGCTATTATTTATGAAGCACATATTAGAGACTTAACCATCCACCCAAATAGTGGAGTTACAGATAAAGGTTTATATTTAGGTGCGAGTGAACGAGATACGTTTACTAGCCACGGTCAGCTTACGGGTCTTAGCTATATAAAGAATTTAGGAGTAACTCATATTGAGCTCCTTCCGCTTCATGATTTTGCAGGTGTTGATGAGCTGGGGGATAAGGAAGATTATAACTGGGGATATAATCCAATACACTTCAATGCCCCTGAAGGAAGTTATTCATCAAATTGTCATGATCCGTATGCAAGAATCAATGAATTAAAGATGTTAATTGGCGCTGTTCATGATGAAGGACTTCGAGTGATATTGGATGTTGTATACAACCATGTATACATTAGAGAAGAATCTTCTTTTGAAAAAATTGTACCCGGCTATTTTTTTCGACATGATCAAAATGGAATGCCCTCTAATGGAACTGGAGTAGGTAATGATATTGCTTCAGAACGAAAAATGGTAAGGAAATTTATCGTCGAATCGGTACTCTTTTGGAAAAAAGAATATGGTATAGATGGGTTTCGGTTTGATTTGATGGGGATCTTAGATATAGAAACAATGAATGAAATAAGAAAATCACTTGATTTATTGGATCCTTCAACCATTATGATTGGGGAAGGATGGGATTTAAATACGCCAATTGCCATTGATACAAAGGCGAGTATTCGTAATCAGAAGAAACTTCCAAGAGTTGGTCAATTCAATGACTTCTTTAGGGATACGGTAAAGGGCAATACATTCAATCTCCATGATAAAGGCTACGCATTAGGAAATGAAAGATATTACGAGGCTGCAAAGAAAATTTTAGCAGGTAGTGTAGGTTTGAAGGAAAAGGGATTGTTTCAAGAACCGATTCAATCGGTAAATTACATTGAATCTCATGACAACCATACCTTTTGGGATAAACTCCTTATATGTGAAAAAGAGGAACCTGAGGAGATTAGAAAAAAGCAACAGAGATTGGCAACCGCATTTGTTCTCCTTTCTCAAGGGGTTCCCTTCTTACATTGTGGCCAAGAATTTTTTCGGACAAAAAAAGGTAACGGAAATAGTTATAGAGCCCCTAATGACATTAATCAAGTTGATTGGGACCGAGTATTTGAAAACAAAGAGCATGTAGATTATATCAAGGGATTAATCAAATTAAGAAAATCACATCAAGCATTCCGTTTTCATTCTACCGAACTGATTAATAAGCATATGTCTTTTTTACCAGTGGAAAAGCCCGTTATTGGATACACCCTTCGTGATGTTAGGAAATTTGGAATATGGAGTGAAATTATCGTACTACTCAATCCTCTAAAAACAGAACGTTATGTTTCGTTACCTACCGTTGATTGGCAGGTCATTGTGGACCAAAACATCGTAGAAATGAATGGGATTTATCAATTACATGAAAAAGAATTTAGTCTCCCTCAACTTAGTGTGTATGTACTAGTCAAGTAAGAAAGTATGATGTCTCTACTTGACGAAGGAAACACTAGGAGATAAAATCTATAAAAGATGGCTATTGTCGATTTTCTTTACAATAGCCGTCTTTTTTACTTGTAAGAGACTTGTGCATTGCCATGGTGAATACTTAATAGAGTAAAGCTACTTATTTATAGAAACTAACGACGCAGTTAAAATGAAGGTGAACAATTTTGGAACACTTATTTGGACAAGAGTGGGAAATCGTTCCTGCAGGAGGAGCGACAGGAGAAGCGTTTATTGCACAGCATGAAGATCAGAGGCTCTTTCTTAAACGAAATTCCTCTCCATTCCTTGCCGTATTATCAGCAGAAGGTATTGTTCCAAAGCTAATTTGGACGAAAAGGCTTGAAAACGGGGATGTAATCACTGCTCAGCAATGGTTAGAGGGCAGAGAGCTAAAGCCGCAAGATATGAATACGAAGCGAGTGGCAAAACTTCTAAAGAAAATCCACCAGTCGGAAGCCTTACTCGGCATGCTAAAAAGGATGGGGAAAACACCCTTAGAGCCTGTTCATCTTTTGTCCATTGTAGTGGAAGGGCTAGATAAGGAAGTGAAATCTCAAGCGGCCATCCAAGAGGCTCTATTATTCTTGCATCAGGAGCTCGATCGTATACATTATGAGGAAAAAGTTGTTTGTCATTGCGATGTTAATCACAATAACTGGTTGCTCACAGTAAGCAACCAGTTGTATCTCATTGATTGGGATGGCGCGATGATTGCAGACCCTGCCATAGACTTAGGGATGATGCTGTACTGGTATCTCCCGCAAGACAAATGGCGCGAATGGTTGGACATGTATGAAATAGAGCTGACGGACGAACTGATGCTACGAATGAAATGGTATACGATTGCACAGACCATTTCATCTATTCAATGGCATAAAAATAAGAATAGATACGAAGAGATGAATTACTGGGTCAATTATTTAGCTACACTGGTTGCTCAAGAAAATTGATCGATTTCTGATACCCACTGTCCAAGTTGTTCTTGGTGTGACTCGATATGTTGATCAAGTTCATTCGTATTTGTACCTTGCTGTGAATAACTGTAAATTTGTTCCAGTGTATTTTTTGTATCATGATTGAGTTCCGTGTTAACCATTAGTGATTTTACCAAACGTTCTAATTGTTCACATTCAGATACGGACCCACAACAATCGGTACTGTGATTCGTTAATATATCTTTTAATAAATTCATTTGATCTTTCTGTTCTAAAGGCATTCGATACACCCTTTCAAGGTTGCTTGAAAATACGCAAAAAGGAACTTCACATTTATGTTGTGAATTCCTTTTTTTATTTATACGTAAATTAATTATATGGACGAAGTATTAGTTTGGGTTGCAACAAAATTGTTCGCATGATATGGTTTGAACGATAGATTATTTTAGGGGTGTCAACATGCGTTTAAGAAATAAGCCTTGGGCAAAGGATAGGCTCGAATCCTATCCGCAATATGTTGTAGCAAGTCCAGAAAGCTACAAAGGAAATTGGAATAAAGTATTCGGTAATGACCAGCCTATTCATATCGAAATTGGAACAGGTAAAGGTCGTTTCATTACTGAAATGGCTAAAGCAAATCCACATATTAATTATATTGGGATTGAGGTATATAAAAGTGTAATTGTGATTGCTCTCGACCGTCTAATTGAGGAAGACCTTCCTAATCTGCGTCTAATGAACGTAAATGCTGTCGAACTTCAGAACTATTTTGCTAAGGGTGATGTTGATCAAGTTTATTTAAATTTCTCTGATCCTTGGCCAAAAACACGCCATGAGAAGAGGCGGTTAACATACAAAACCTTCCTTTCCATTTATGAAAATATTCTGGTAGATAACGGTGAGATTCATTTTAAAACAGATAATCAAGGCTTATTTGAGTTCTCTCTTAAAAGCTTTTCAGAGTACGGAATGCTTTTAAAGTATGTAAGCTTAGATCTTCATAATAGTTCTTATGAAGGGAATATTATGACAGAATACGAAGAGAAATTTTCCGCCAAAGGCTTTCGTATCAATCGTTGCGAAGTTCAATTTCAGAAAAAATAAGCAGTCCTACTATTGTAGGACTGTTTTTTTCGTAAGGAGTTGGGTAAGTTAATAATATTTACGGAGATTATGTGAAGGGGGAAGAATGAATGCTCACTCCAGAACAGCGAATTGAGTTGCATGGATTTAATAACTTAACTAAGTCACTTAGCTTCAATATGTATGATATTTGTTATACAAAAACCAGGCAGGAGCGGGAAGCTTACTTAGAGTATATTGATGAACAATATAATGCAGATCGGTTAACAAAAATTTTAAATAATGTGTCCGATATTATTGGTGCACATGTTCTAAATATTGCTCAGCAGGACTATGTACCACAGGGTGCAAGTGTGACCATTCTCGTGTCTGAAGGACCTGTAGTAGAGGTTCCCACAGAGTCAACATATGATGAATCACCAGGACCATTACCAGATAATGTTGTGTTTCAGTTAGATAAAAGTCATATCACTGTTCATACGTACCCTGAGTATCATCCATATGAAGGAATAAGTACCTTCAGAGCCGATATTGACGTTTCTACCTGTGGGGAAATTTCTCCTTTAAAAGCGTTACATTACTTAATACATTCATTTGATACAGATATTATGACTATTGATTATCGGGTACGCGGATTTACGAGGGATAAAGTTGGTCATAAATTATTTATAGACCATGATATTACTTCGATTCAAAACTTTATTCCAGACGAGATCAAAAATCAATATGATATGATTGATGTGAATGTGTACCAAGAAAACATCTTTCACACGAAGTGTAAATTGAAAAATTTTGATTTAAATAATTACTTATTTGGATACACAAAGGATTCGTTAAGCCTATATGAGCAGGAAGAAATAACAGAAAGCTTAACCTCTGAAATGGATGAAATTTTTTATGGGAAGAATTTTTTACAGTAAATTGAGTGAGTCTATTTTCTTAATAGACTCTTTTTTATATTCCTAAAAAAGGAAGGGATGGTACAATACAGGTATATGACCTAGGGGGGATGAAATGGAAACGTTGCAGTTAAACCATGTTAAGCTTACTTGGTTGAATGGTGGAGTTACTCATTTAGATGGTGGTGCCATGTTTGGTGTCGTACCGAAAGCACTTTGGTCAAAGAAATACCCTCATAACGACAAGAATCAAATTGAACTTAGAACCGACCCTATTCTAATCCAGCAGGATGGGAAAAACTTTTTGGTTGAGACTGGAATAGGGAAAGGAAAGCTCTCTGACAAACAAATAAAGAATTTCGGTGTAACAGAGGAATCAGAACTGCTACAATCCTTAGAAGTACTTGGGTTAACAAAAGAAGATATTGATTATGTCTTAATGACACATATGCATTTTGATCATGCTTGTGGGCTAACAGAAAAAGTAAATAACGAGTATGTATCTGCATTTCCTAATGCAGAAATTATCGTTTCCACAGTAGAGTGGAATGAAATGAGAAAACCAAATATTCGGTCTCAAAATACATACTGGAAAGAGAATTGGCAAAGTATAGAATTACAGGTTGTTCCCTTTGAGCAAGAGTGGGTCAACGGGAAAATAAAAATGGTTCATACTGGTGGACATAGTGATGGACATTCCATTCTTATTGTAGAGGATGACAATGAAGTGATTGTTCATATGGCAGATATCATGCCCACTCATGCCCATTTAAATCCACTTTGGGTTATGGCATATGATGATTATCCAATGAATTCGATAGAGGCAAAACAAAAGTGGCTCCAATTTGGAATGGAGAAACATGCTTGGTTTACCTTTTATCATGATGCTTTCTATCGAGCGATAAAGTGGAATGAACATTATGAAATTGTTGAGTCAGTAAAGAAAGTCATATAAGAAAAGCTGCCTTTCGGCAGCTTTTCTTATAGTGGATATACTTCTAAAATAGATCCGGTTTTTGCATCTGAAATAAATTCGTATTGTTCTAAAGTATCATTTACCGTTCGTGATACTCCACCTTTATACACATCATAGGTGATGTTATTTTTTTCAAACGGCTCGGTTGTCATTTGAATCCAAGAGCCGCTAATCGGACCTCTTTCTTTAAATTTTGCCTTTGCGTGTGTAAGGGCTTTTTCTGGGGACACTTTGCCCTTTTGGGAGACCCACTCGCTAGCTAGAAAGCCTGAAATGATTCCAACAGAAACACCAGTTAAAAATGATTTCCAGTTCATAAAGCCCCTCCTTTTACATACCAATAACTCCTTCTTCCATCATATCAAATTTTGCGTACATAATTAAGAGTGACAGCCAATAAAGTGGTAACACGTAGGAAAGTTCAGTAAAATAAGATTGTACATAAAGAGTCATGTGAATATTAGGAGGTCATAATACATGAATTCGAAGACATTACAGCTTTTTAAAACGTTAACGGAACTTCAGGGTGCATCTGGAAACGAGCATTTGGTTAGAAAGTTTATGCGTGAACAATTAACTCAGTATTCTGATGAAATCATTCAAGATAATTTAGGAAGTATTTTTGGAGTGAGGCACGGAAATGCCAATGGCCCTCGTGTTATGGTTGCAGGACATATGGACGAGGTAGGATTTATGGTTACTGCGATTACTGATAATGGGATGATTCGTTTTCAGCCATTAGGCGGCTGGTGGAGCCAAGTTCTACTAGCACAGCGTGTACAGGTCATGACAAATGACGGTCCTGTTATTGGGGTGATTGCTTCCATTCCTCCTCATCTATTGGACGAAAGTAAGAGAAGTAAGCCGATGGAAATTAGCAATATGTTGATTGATATTGGGGCAGATAGCAGGGATCATGCAAAAGAATTAGGAATTAAGCCGGGACAGCAAATAGTGCCAATCTGTCCGTTTACCCCAATGGCAAATGAAAAGAAAATAATGGCAAAGGCTTGGGATAATCGATATGGATGTGGTTTAGCTATTGAATTATTAGAAGAAGTTCAAGGAGAGACCTTACCAAACACTTTATATTCTGGAGCAACCGTTCAGGAAGAAGTTGGATTAAGAGGGGCGCAAACAGCAGCGTCATTGATAAAACCAGATATTTTCTTTGCCCTTGATGCAAGTCCTGCAAATGATGCTGCGGGTGATAAAAATGAGTTTGGTCAATTAGGAAAAGGAACGTTGCTAAGAATTCTAGATCGATCAATGGTAACCCATCGTGGGATGAGAGAGTTTGTTCTAGATACAGCAGAAACGCATAATATATCCTATCAATACTTTGTCTCCCCTGGTGGTACTGATGCTGGACGAGTGCATATTTCAAATGAAGGTGTTCCAAGTGCTGTTGTTGGTATTTGCTCTCGATACATTCATACTGCCGCTTCGATTGTTCATGTTGATGATTATGCTGCAGCAAAAGAGCTTTTAATAAAACTTGTAAAAGCTTGTGACCAGACTACAGTAGATACAATTAGACAAAATAGTTAAAAACAAGAGGAGGTAACCATTGGGAACCTCCTTTCATATTGAAGTTGAGGTGTAGGTATATGCATGTGGCAGTAGGTTCAAAAAACCAAACGAAAGTAAAAGCTGTTGAAGAGGCTTTTAAGGGATATGATGCAAAAGTTAAGGGAATGGATGTCGCATCTGGAGTAAGTGAACAACCATTTTCAGATGAAGAGACGATTCAAGGAGCCATCAATCGAGCGCAAGCAGCCCTTGAAATCAGTGGTGCAGAAATAGGGATTGGTCTTGAAGGTGGAGTACAGCAAACGAAATTTGGTATGATGTTATGTAATTGGGGGGCATTAGCTCAACATGGAACTCCCCCCATTATCAGCGGCGGAGCTAGAATCTTATTACCAAAAGAAATTGAGCATAGGCTTTTAGTAGGGGAAGAATTGGGTCCGATTATGGATGATTTCATGGATAAAGTAAATATTCGAAGCAAAGAAGGAGCAATAGGAATCTTGACGAATGGGCTTATTCCAAGGAAGGAAATGTTTCTTCACGTTAGCTCTTTGCTTGTCGGTCAATTTGAATACAGGAACATAAATGGTTTAGATACACAATTGTAACAATTGGAAGGCTTGTCATTGGATAGGGAGACGGGTATGATAGAAAAGAAGACAATAGTTCCTATGTAGGGAGGAAGAAAGTATGAGAAAGTATATACAGGCATCTCTCCTCTGTATAGCTGCTCTATTTTACCTTAGTGGATGTTCTGCATCCTTTGACGAAGAGGAAACAGAAACAGTTGATGTTGTGGAGAACTCATTTAAGGAAGAGGCTAAAAAACCAAATAATAAAACTGAGGAAATTGAGTATTATTTACCTTTTGGTTTTGAAGTGGATGAAGAATCTCCGAATAATATTATTTTAAAGAATGGTTCAAAAACATATATATTGTTTTACAATCCAATAGAAGCTCAAGATAGTGAAGTCGTTTACCAAGCGACTGTCGCTCAAGACAAATATGATATCGATAAAGTAATTAAAACAAATGGGAAATATGGCTTTCTATTAGTAAAAAAGCTCGAAGATCATATGAATGAGCTTACTATTGGTGTCGGTGGTATGAAGATTACCACAGAAACAAAAACTAGGTCCCTAAGCAGCGAAGCAGATATGATGAGTGACATCGTTAACTCCATAAAGTTAAAAGAAAGCGAAGGATGAATTCCTTCGTTTTTTATTAGAAGCTAATTTCTTTTCAAAAGAAGCTACAATGTTTTAGAATATGGGGTAGTCTGAATAACTATTTACGTACTGTATAAACTGTTATGGGAGGTAATCATATGAAAATGCTTGAGAGTGTAGAACAGTTTGAAACGATGAAAAACAACGGGAAACATATATTTATGTTTTCAGCAAATTGGTGTCCTGACTGCCGAGTGATAGAGCCAGTCTTGCCAGAAATAGAAGCGAAATATAGTGAATACAAGTTTGTACATGTGGATCGTGATCAGTTTATTGATCTTTGTATTAGCTTAGATGTGTTTGGAATCCCAAGCTTTATTGCGTTTGCAGATGGAAACGAGTTAGGTCGTTTTGTCAGCAAAGACCGGAAAACCCAAGAGGAAATTGAGCAATTTATCGAAGGTCTAAAATAAAAAAATAGCTCCCAATCCTCACAAGATTGGGGCTATTTCATGTAGATAAAAGCGAAATTCTCCAATAAGGAGGCAAAGTATATATGAAAATGGATAGTAAAAAAATGAAGATGGAGCTTGAAAAGCGCCTTCAAAGTGATAACCGAACGATCACTTATGATCGTAAAAATGATCAATTACGTATAGAGAGCAAGGAAAGTGGAAGAGGAATTACGGTTGAGTTGCCTAGAATTATAGCAAAATGGGAAGTAGACAAAGAAAAGGCCATCGACGAAGTTGTATATTATGTGGAGGAAGGCCTTAAGGCAATGGATGAGAAAACGACTCAAGAAGGTGAAAAGACTCGGATTTTCCCTGTCATACGCTCTACGTCTACTCCTGTTGTATCGCGTGAAGAAATTCCTTTAGTATATGATGATCATACGGCTGAAACTAGAGTTTATTATGCGTTAGATTTGGGAAATGCATACCGAATTATTGATGAAGCATTAATGGCAAAGGAAAATTGGACGAGAGACTATATTCGGGAAGTCGCTCTTTTCAATGTAAGAAGCCTAAAAACTACTATGAAACGTGATGAAGTGGCAGGAAATATCTTTTATTTTCTCAATACAAATGACGGGTATGATGCAAGCCGTGTCCTAAACGATGCGTTTTTGAAGGAAATGAGTTCGAAAATTACTGGAGATATGGCGATAGCGGTTCCACATCAGGATGTATTAATTCTTGCAGATATTCAAAATGAGACAGGGTATGATATTCTCGCACAAATGACCATGAGCTTTTTTGCCAGCGGTCGCGTCCCAATAACGGCATTATCCTTTTTATATGAAAATGGTGAATTAGAACCCATCTTTATCTTAGGAAAAAACAGAAGTAAAAAACCAAACTAAAGGGCCAATGGTGGTCCTTTTTTTCGTTAGGGTGTCCTAAATCTAAGATCAACAAGCTAAGAATTGGTTAGGTCAAAAGATTCAAAATTATATTATTACTAGCAATCTTTTATTTCTTATCGATATTATTGTATTCAGTGATAAAATAAGAAGACATGATGAGATAGAAGAAAGAGTGATAAGGTTTGAATTGGTTTAAGAAATTGTTTAGCAAAATAAGTGACGATGAAGCGGAAGAAATATATGAACAAAAAGTAGAATCATTTAAAGAAACAAAAAAAGAACAAAAAGATATGGATGCTCGAATTGTCTACCAGTATCCGAAAGGTAAATTTAAGTTTCCGTTAATACCTGATGAACGAGAAATGCAACAAACAGCTAGAAAAAGTAGAAAAGAAAGGACTTCTTCCCGTCAACGAACAGAACCAGTTATGAAAAGTGAAACGGTTCGTTCGAAACCTAGAGTCAGCCCACTGACAGAAAGCAAAGTAAGTCCACCTACTAAAAGTGAAACGAAAAATAGAGATGTGTCAAGAAGGCCGTTTCGACCAACAGAAATTCCTTCTCCCGTCCATGGATTTGAGAAAAGGGTAAAAATGCAGGAGGAAAAGCCGGTAGAGTACGAGTTAAATTCCTTTTTGAAGAAAGAGTACATAGAACGTTCTTCAGAAACACCTGTTAAAGTAGAAAAAATAGAAAAACAGGCCATTGAAGAAGTTGTTCAAGTAGAAGAAACGATTATAAATACGGATCCAATTGATTTCATTAGCATGGATGTTACGGAGGAATTGCTTCCTGCAGAAACAGGTGCAGAACCGGATCATGATCATTTAGATCAAATAGAGACAGTTGAAGAGGAAGTTTTAGAGCACTATGTCCCATTGGTGACTACTGGGGAATTGGAGGTTGCCGTAGCAGTTGAGAGTTTTGCCGAGGAAGCGGAAGAACTAGAAGGTGAACAGAGTGTACAAATAGACGAACTGAACGTATTTGAAAAGAGTATACAGACAGAAGATCTCAATGTAGCTGAAGAGGAACTTGAACAGGTAGAGGTGCAAACAATCGAAGAAAGCACGCAACAAATTACCGAACAGGGGGAATTAGATGGTCATGAAGAACCTCCTGTCGAACCTGCGCCTAAACGCAAGCAATTGCCTTTTAATGTATTAATGTTGAAAGAAGATCGTCGTAAATTAGAGGAAAAAAGAAATCAAATAAAGAATGAGGCCACTATTGAACCTCCGATACCTTTGATACCTGAAAAGGAAGCAGAAGACAAAGAGAAGCTTACTAATGTCAATCAGATAGCTGAAGTGATTGATGAAGAAAATCCGTACTACGTTTTCCCAGAGCTCGATCTCCTGTCACCTCCTGTTATTTATGATACAAGTGGGGAATGGCTTGAAGAGAGGGAAAGACTTCTTAACGACACGTTAGAAAGTTTTAACGTTCGAGCAAGTGTGGTAAATGTAACACAAGGTCCATCGGTTACGAGGTTTGAAGTGCAACCAGAGCCGGGTGTAAAGGTAAACAAAATTACTAATTTAGCAGATGACATCAAATTAAGTCTTGCCGCAAAAGATATTCGGATTGAAGCACCGATTCCTGGGAAGCACACGATCGGGATTGAGGTCCCAAATGAAGTAAGTAGACCGGTTTTACTCTCAGAAATTATTAACAGCCCAGAATTTCTCGAATCGAAATCACCTTTAACAGCTGTACTCGGACTAGATATATCAGGGAAGCCAATTGTAACTGATTTGCGTAAAATGCCGCATGGCTTAATTGCAGGTGCTACTGGATCGGGGAAAAGTGTGTGCATAAATACCATCTTAGTCAGTCTTCTCTATAAAGCTAGACCGGATGAATTAAAGCTTCTTTTAATTGATCCGAAGATGGTGGAGCTAGCACCTTATAATCAAATACCGCATCTTGTAAGCCCAGTAATTACCGATGTAAAAGCAGCTACAGCAGCCCTAAAGTGGGCTGTCGAAGAAATGGAAAGACGATACGAATTATTTGCACATACAGGTGTACGTGAGATTAATCGTTTTAATGAACAATGTGAACAGCATAATCAACATGCTGATAAGCTACCGTTTATTGTCATTATTATAGATGAATTGGCAGACTTGATGATGATGGCTCCTGCTGATGTCGAGGAAGCGATATGTCGTATTGCCCAAAAGGCTAGAGCATGTGGTATTCACTTAATTATTGCAACACAACGCCCGTCTGTTGATGTTATTACCGGATTAATTAAAGCAAATGTTCCTACAAGAATCGCCTTCTCTGTATCAAGTCAAATCGATTCTCGTACGATTATTGATATTGCCGGAGCGGAACGTCTACTTGGTCGTGGGGATATGCTATTTTTAGAAAATGGTTCTTCAAAGCCTGTTCGTCTACAAGGTACATTTGTATCGGATGAAGAAATTGATCAAGTAGTCACTCATGTACGAAGGGAACAAAGTCCAAACTACTTGTTTCATCAAGAGGAACTCTTAAAGAGGGCTGCTGTTACAGAAGAAGAAGATGAACTATTTTTTGAAGCTTGTGAATTTGTTGTTGATCAAGGATCTGCTTCCACCTCTAGCCTTCAAAGAAGATTCAAGATTGGATATAATCGAGCAGCTAGGTTAATTGATATGATGGAGAAAAACGGGTATATTTCTGAAAATCGTGGTAGTAAACCGCGTGATGTATTAATTACTCAGGATGATCTTCAAAGTATACAAGAAGTGTAAGTATGGTTATTTTAGGCTTTTTTTCATAAACTATGGAGTAAAATAGACATAGAAAGAAAAGGTATTATGGCCAAACGTTGCATAGTTTTTATAATTAAAAAATGATATAATGTCACAATATGATAAAATCGTGTTCACTATTTGCAAACAAAGAGGCTTGTAATGCAAAAATGAGCAAATAAAAGAAAATGTCATATACTGTGATACAGTTAGAAGATGGTTGGAGGTTCTTTATATGACAATTTACCATTTTGTGGGTATAAAAGGATCTGGAATGAGTGCACTAGCACAAATTCTTCATGATATGAATTTTGAGGTTCAGGGTTCAGATGTTGAGAAACGTTTCTTTACACAAACGGCCCTTGAGCATTTAGGAATAAAGATCCTACCTTTCCAAAAAGAAAATATTGTACCAGGATTAACAGTTATTGCTGGAAATGCCTATAAAGATGAACATGAAGAAATTCAAGAAGCGATGAAACTAGGTTTACCTGTCATTCGATATCACCGTTTCTTAGGTGATTTTATGCAAAATTTCACTAGTATTGCTGTGACTGGTGCCCACGGGAAGACATCTACAACCGGGCTCCTTTCGCATGTCATGAGAGGTGCAAAACCAACTGCGTTTTTAATCGGAGATGGTACTGGTAAAGGAGAAGAGAATGCCGAGTATTTTGTATTTGAAGCTTGTGAATATAGAAGGCATTTCCTTTCGTATTTTCCAGATTATGCAATTATGACGAATATTGATTTTGATCACCCTGACTATTTTGCCAATATTGATGATGTTTTTTCAGCATTTCAAGAGATGGCATGGCAGGTGAAAAAAGGGATTTTTGCTTGTGGAGATGATGAACAGCTTCAAAAGATTCAAGCAAAAGTGCCGGTTGTTTTTTATGGCTTTGGCGAAGAAAATGACTTCCAGGCTAGAAATGTTGTAAAAACTACTGAAGGAACGACCTTTGATGTATTTGTTAGAAACACTTTTTATGATACATTCCAGGTACCAACCTTTGGTGATCATAATGTATTAAATGCTCTTGCTGTTATTGCCATTTGTCACTATGAGGAGCTGTCAGCTGATAAGGTCAAGGAACAGCTCTTAAGCTTCACAGGTGTTAAGAGAAGATTTACAGAAAAACATGTCGGCTCTCAAGTGTTGATTGATGATTATGCACATCATCCAACGGAGATTAAGGCGACGGTTGATGCAGCAAGACAAAAGTATCCAGATCGTGAAATTGTTGCTGTATTCCAGCCTCATACATTTACAAGAACACAAACATTTTTAGAGGACTTTGCTAATAGTCTTCAATTAGCAGACAAAGTCTATTTATGTGATATCTTCGGTTCGGCCAGAGAAAACCATGGTAAGTTATCCATTGAGGACTTACGTAATAAGATTGAATCTGCTGAAATGATTAACGAAGAAAATACAGAAACTCTAAAGCAACACGTAAACAGTGTCATCCTGTTCATGGGAGCAGGAGATATTCAAAAGTTTCAAGAAGCTTACGAACGCCAATTATAAAAAGATGCAGCTTTGATGGCTGCATCTTTTTGTTATTTTAAATTTTCGGGATTTAATACCTCGAGCTCTTTAATTACGAAGCGTCCATCCTTTCTAACTAACACATCATCAAAGTACATTTCTCCTCCGCCGTAGTCGCTGCGTTGAATATTGACCATATCCCAGTGAATGTTCGAATGATTTCCATTAAAGGCATCATCATAACATTGGCCAGGCGTAAAATGGAAGCTACCATCAATCTTTTCATCAAATAAAATATCTTGCATCGGATGTAAGATAAAAGGATTCACACCAATGGCAAATTCTCCGACAAAGCGTGCCCCTTCATCTGTATCGAATATTTTATTAATCCGCTCTGCATCATTTGCAGTTGCCTCAACAATTTTCCCATCCTCAAAGGTTAGTTTTACATTTTCAAAGGTAAAGCCTTGATAGGGAGATGGTGTGTTGTAAGTGATGACTCCATTGACAGAATCACGTACTGGAGCCGTATATACCTCTCCATCAGGAATATTCATTTGCCCCGAGCACTTGATGGCAGGTATGTCTTTGATCGAGAAGGATAGGTCCGTTCCTGGGCCTGTGATTCTTACTTTGTCGGTTTTGTTCATTAATTCTACCAGGGCATCCATTGCCTGATCCATTTTCCCATAATCTAAATTACAAACATTAAAGTAAAAATCTTCAAAGCCCTCTGTGCTCATTTTTGCTAGCTGCGCCATTGATGAATTTGGATAACGCAGGACTACCCATTTCGTTTTAGGAACACGGATATCACGGTGTACTTTCTTTCCGATTGTTGATCCGTGAATTTTCATCTTGTCATCGGGAACATCAGCGTGCTCGTTGATATTGTCACCGGAACGTAACCCTATGTATGCATCCATTTGACTCATAACGTTTGCTTCAAAATCTGCCATCAAGTTAAATTGTTTTTCTTCGGCACCAAGAAGCAATGCTCGGTCCACTTGCTGATCTTTAAGAAGTACGAAAGGATGTCCTCCCGCTGCATATGCTTCCTTTACTAATGCTGTTACTAGCTCTCGCTGCAAACCAAAATTTTCAATTAGCACCTTTTCACCAGGTTGTAGCTTAACAGAGTAATTAATAAGGTTTTTGGCTAGAAGCTCAATGCGTGAATCTTTCATTTTTTTCCCTTCCTTTTAAAAAACTTTTTAATACATTTATTATTGTAACCTAAAGGGCGAAAGTTGGCGCATTTATAACAATTTTGTTTTATTTATGGTAAAATTTTAGTATTGATTTATTACGATTGACGTTTAATGAATTCTTAGTAGGGTAAGTAATGAAATGTAAGCGTCAATGGAGGTGCAGGATATTTTGGAGTGGATACTTTATGTCAGTGCAGGGATTGCGGCAATTGCTTTTCTTATTTTAGTTATTTTTCTATCGAAAGCGTTACAGTCTCTTCAAGTAACCTTAGATAGTATTTCAAAAACATTAAATGGGTTGGAGCGTCAGCTGGACGGCGTCACAAGGGAAACAACGGACTTGTTGCATAAAACCAATGCTCTAGCGGAAGATATTCAAAAGAAATCAGATAGCTTAGGAAGTGTCGTTGATTCCGTTAAGGATGTAGGAGTAACAATTCAAAAGTTTAACTCTTCACTTCAAACGATCACAAATTCTGTGAACTTTGCAGTTGAGGAAAATAAGGACAAGGTTAGTCAAGTCCTCCAATGGGGCAATGTCCTTCTGGAAATGAAGGATCGATGGACTCATAGGAAAAAGGAAAAGGCAATTGTTGAAAAAGGTCCTAGCGAGAAGGGAAGAGAAAGAGGTTATTATTAGAGGAGGAATATGATATGGTGAATCACGAAACTGAAAAGGAAAATCGACAAAATGTAAATGAAACATCAGGGTCGAAAGAATTTTTATTGGGTGCCATCATCGGAGGGCTTGTTGGAGCAGCAACGGCACTATTCCTCGCTCCAAAGTCAGGAAAAGAAATGAGAACAGATTTAAACACACAAGCTGGAAATTTAAAAGGGAAGACTAGTCAGCTCTATGATGTAGCAAAAACAAAGAGTACTGAATTAGCAGAGGTTGCTAAAGTAAAGTCCTCTTCCATTGGACAAGCTGTTTCCAAGCAATCCAATGACATTATGAGTAAAGTGAAGTCAGTCAAACCTGTTGATGTCACGGAAACAGACGTCGTATATGAAGAAGATTTTTCTCCTGTGTTAAGTGAAGACAAGGAGCTTCAAAGAAAGCTAGAAGAAACAAAAAGAGCTTTTGATGAAACAGAATCTCAGTTAAATCATTAATAAGCAGATAAATGTTCAAAAGCGCAGTGTAATGATATTATATCTACACTGCGTTTTTTATTATAACTTGTGTAAAATATACTTATACATATCCTTAGGAGGGTTAGAAATGGAACAAATTCAAACGAAGGAGCAATTTGATGCTCTTGTAGACAATGAGAGTTTTTATCTTTTAAAGCACTCGAATACTTGTCCAATCAGTCAAGCAGCTTATGAGGAATACGAAGAATTTACTACTAACTCAAGTGTTAAAAGCTATTATTTAATTGTTCAATCATCGAGAGAGCTTTCAAATTATATCGCAGAACGCTTTCACATTAAACATGAGTCACCACAAGCCATCCTATTTGTAAAAGGGGACGTTGCTTGGCATGCCTCTCACTGGAAGATTACAAGCAAAACGTTAGCTACCGTTTCGCAAGAAAATCAAATATGATAATAAAAGGAAGCCAGGTATCATGTGATAACCGGGCTTCCTTTTTGAGTTGGAAAAATGATCTGTAAAGAGTCGAACGGTTCAAGAGGATCATAGAACGTTGTTTCTTCTTTGTTCTTCAAAAGTATGAATGACCCATTTGTTTCTTTTGGAAGGTCAATGTTGACCTCCTTAAAAATGTCTTGAAAGATAAAGGGCTGTAAACGTTGATGGGTGATACTTAAGGAGTCACCATCATAGATGATGCTATCTTCATCCAAAATTTGATTTCCTCGTTTCACAACGGTGATACTCTTTTTTAAGAGTATTTCTTTATCATTAAATGTAACAGGTATGGTTTGATTAAGTATATATTGATTTGCATCAGCAAGATCTTGTAGAGTAATATTTTCCCTCAGTTGTACGGTGATTTTGTCATGATTCTCAAAGCTGCTTTGAAGCCTTGTTTCCATCCCATTACGGTAGAGCTTAGCTGAATAGGAGGGGTAAAATGTATCCTTACCATTCAGGATTAGATGAAATGGTCGAAGATCTGCCATAAGATTGGACAGATTTAGATAATGAAACAGATCTTCAAGTGTCTTCGAAAATTGAAACACCATGACATCTCGATCATTTAGTAGATAATTTTTATCGATCGTTTCACCATTGCATATAAATATTGGTTCAACTTGATATGCTTTTCCGTTGATCTCTATTTCTTTGGTTGGGATTTCATCAAGTAACTGACCAATGGATAATGTAGTACGTTCTCCATCTTGTCCTTTTTCAACATACAGAATATCTCCGTTTTCAATAGAATCGTCTAGGGCACAACTTTCTCCATTTTTCATTAATGTCGGAGGATGACCATATTGACCAGGAATGGTTATATTTTTCTCATTTAAAGTAATGATCATGGCTAGTCCAGGTCGACCGTATAGCTTATTCATTTTAATTCCTGCAGCTAATAAACAATCTCCAACTGTTAATTTTTTTACCTCGAATAGTCGAACGGGTTGTTCATTTACGTAAACCGTCATATATTGTACCGGTGATTGTTTGGCAGCTAAGGCAATACCAATAGGAGTGACAAGCTCTGGTCCTTTAGTGATTTTCTCAGAAATCGTTAATGACGAAATGGCATCGATCCCTCTAATGGCGACTCGATTTGGAGGAAGCTCAAGCCTTTCAGCCATTTTTTTTGCCAGTTCAGGTGTTAAGCTTCCACCTCCGACTAGCATAACTGCTTTTGGAGATTTTCCATTGTTAAGCTGTAATACCTCATCGCAAATGGAACCAGCAAGGCGATCAATTGCATAAGAAATTTGTTCGATTGCCTCCCCCTTCGAAACCTCTGTCTCAAATCCCAAAATATCAGTGACTGTTATGGACTCTTGGGTATTTAATTGTCTTTTTGCCATTTCGGCTAAAGGGAAATCAAGTAAGTATTGATCACTGATTGCTTCTGTAATTTCATCTCCTGCGATAGGAACCATTCCATAAGCAATCACTGTTCCCATATCAGTTAAGGCAATATCAGACGTTCCAGCACCGATATCCACCAACGCTACATTTAACCGCCTCATGGAGGGGGGGATGAGAACATTGATGGCTGCTATCGGTTCCAGAGTTAGAGCTTCCATCTCTAACCCTGAGCGTGTTAAGGCAGCTAATAAAGATTCAACCACAACTTTCGGTAAAAAAGTGGCAATAATTTCGACAGATGCCTCGTCTCCTTGTTGGTCAATCAGGCTACCGATTTCTTCTCCATCTAAACGATAATAAAGCACAGAATATCCGACACAATAATAATAATGACTTTTCTCTTCCTTATATTTCTCAGCAACTGCTGCTTGAGCATGTTGAACAGCTAAAAGCTCCAGATGAAGAATGTCCTGTTTTTGCATAATTGGTTTGCCGTTAATGGGAAGTGATACCTTTGAGCGTTCCGTTTGTAAAGCCCTTCCCGCAGCTGCGACGCATACCTTTTGAAGAGGACCATGTTTAATTTCAAGTTTTTCTTTTATTTGGGTAATAAGCTTTGATACAGCCATAACATCATGAATTTGGCCATCTAACATCGCGCGCTCCGAATGTTCGATTGATAACATATCAACCACATGATATTGACCATTGGTTTCTTCTAGGATAATACCAACACATGAGCGAGTACCTATATCTAAAGCAAACAATTTATTATTCATTGACAAAGAAAATCACACCTTCTAGCTTAGGTTCATATAATAAAGAATCTACTTTAATACTTAAAAGCGTTTAATTATTAAAGAAAATTGCGTGACATTTGAAAAAATTTCATATATAATGACTCTAACTTATATAGAAATGTAACACACTTTATGAAGCGGATAAAGAACAATCCTTCTTTGGTTTTCCTTTTCGCATGTAATAAAGCATTGTTTTCAAATCTACAATTCAAAGGGGCGAGAAATGATGAGTAATGTTGAGTTAGATCAGCTTAGGGACCGTGTTGACGAGTTAAATGTTGAGCTTTTAAAGTTAATTAATGAAAGAGCTAGACTTGTTCAAGAAATTGGACGTGTAAAGGAAACACAAGGGGTATACCGTTACGATCCAGTTCGTGAAAGAAGCATGCTTGATATAATTAAGGAAAACAACGATGGACCTTTCGAAAATTCTACGGTTGAACATATTTTTAAAGAAATATTTAAGGCTGGGTTAGAGCTTCAAAAGGATGATCATAGCAAAGCATTGCTTGTTTCTCGTAAGAAGAAAGCTGAAGATACAATTGTTGAAGTAAAGGGAGAAAAAGTTGGACATGGCATCCCACAATTAATTTTCGGACCATGTGCAGTTGAGTCATATGAGCAGGTTGCTGCTGTTGCTGCTTCCATCAAAGAAAAAGGATTAAAATTCATGCGTGGTGGAGCATACAAGCCTAGAACTTCACCTTATGATTTCCAAGGACTTGGTGTAGAAGGATTAAAAATTTTAAAAAGAGTAGCTGACGAGTACGATCTAGCTGTAATTAGTGAAATCGTAAGCCCAGCTGACATAGAGAAAGCTGTTGACTATATTGATGTCATCCAAATTGGTGCACGTAATATGCAGAACTTTGAGCTTCTAAAAGCTGCAGGTGCTGTAAATAAGCCTGTTCTATTGAAGCGTGGACTTGCTGCAACGATTGAAGAATTTATTAATGCAGCTGAATATATTATGTCTCAAGGTAATGGCCAAATTATCCTTTGTGAGCGTGGTATTCGTACGTATGAAAGAGCAACAAGAAACACATTAGATATTTCAGCTGTGCCAATCTTAAAGCAAGAAACACATCTACCTGTTCTAGTTGACGTAACTCACTCAACTGGACGTAGAGATCTCCTTCTTCCAATGGCAAAAGCAGCCCTTGCTGTAGGTGCAGATGGAGTAATGGCAGAAGTTCATCCAGATCCAGCAGTTGCATTGTCGGATTCGGCTCAACAAATGAACATTGACCAATTTAATGCTTTCTACAAAGAAATTCAAGCTTCTAACTTAGTGCGTGTATAAGATATAACACAAAAAACCGACTTATGAGAGCTGATCATAGTCGGTTTTTTTGCGTTTTCCACCGTAAAATTGTTTTTTTTGTTAAATAGATAGCCTTTACATTGCGACAATTCACTATGTGAAGTATGATAATGATACATAAATAGACAAGTTTCGATTTTTATATAATGGTTAAAAATGACAGACTTGCAGTAAAATAAACGTAAAGTTAGGACGTATATAGAAGGAGTGGGTATTGTGAACATAACAATTTATGATGTAGCACGTGAAGCAAATGTTTCCATGGCTACAGTGTCTCGTGTTGTGAATGGTAATCCAAATGTAAAACCAGCTACAAGAAAGAAAGTTTTAGAAGTGATTGAAAGATTAGGCTATCGTCCAAATGCCGTAGCAAGAGGATTGGCTAGTAAAAAAACAACAACGGTTGGGGTAATTATCCCAGATATCTCGAATCCATTTTTTGCAGAACTTGCTCGTGGTATTGAAGATATTGCGACCATGTACAAATATAACATCATCTTAAGTAACTCAGACCAAAATAAGGACAAGGAGTTACACTTGTTGAACACCATGCTTGGAAAACAAGTGGATGGAATTGTATTTATGGGTGGAAATATATCTGAGGAGCATGTGGCAGAATTTAAAAGATCTCCAGCTCCAATTGTTCTTGCTGGATCCTTGGAAGATTCTGAACAAGTACCTTCTGTAAATATTGATTATGAGCAAGCTACGTTTGATGCTGTAAATACCTTTATTGAAAAAGGACATAAAAGAATTGCTATGGTAATTGGTCCTTATCATGAACCGATTAACAAAGAGAAGAAGTTGGTAGGTTACAAAAAGGCATTAGAGGCAGCTGGAATTCCTGTTGAAGAAGCCCTTATTGTTGAGGGAGATTATACGTACGATTCAGGTATTGAAGCGTTTGACAAGTTAATCGAACTTCCTGAAAAACCAACAGCTATCTTTGTTGGTTCTGATGAGATGGCCGTCGGAGTTGTACATGGAGCACAAGATAAAGGGTACAGCGTTCCTAATGACTTTGAAGTGATTAGTTCAGACAATACAAGAATTTCTCTTATGGTAAGACCACAACTAACAACGGTTATCCAGCCTCTGTATGATATCGGTGCAGTTGCGATGCGTTTGTTAACGAAATTTATGAATAAGGAAAAAGTCTCAGAACATACAGTAGTACTTCCGCACCGAATTGAGCTAAGAAGCTCAACAAAGTAAACCGTTTGTCGATATGTAAGGTAGTGGACAAATTCGTTTATGATAGTTGGGAGAGAAACTATGAAAAAGCTTGATGTTCTAACACCTATCGGATTATCGATAGGTGTAATTATGCTGTTATTTGGAATTGTATACAACGGGGGAATAAGCGGACTATTGTCATTTGTTGACCCTGCATCATTGCTTATTGTTATAGGTGGACTACTTTCAGGCTTACTTGTCAGCTTTTCTTTAAAAGATATAAAGCAGATGATCAAAGTTATGAGACAGTCTTTTTCTTCTGACGAAAGGAAGCTTCAAGACTTGATTGATACCTTTGTCCATTTATCGGGCAAAGCGAGAAGAGAAGGTCTCCTTTCACTTGAAATGGAGATTGACCAAGTAGAAGATCGATTTTTACGAAAAGGAATGTTATTAGCTATTGATGGAACGGATCCTGATGTTATTCAAGATATTCTATTAGCTGAAATTTCTGCGATGGAAGACCGGCATAGAAAGGGAAGGGCAATTCTCGAAAAGGCTGGTGATTATGCTCCAGCTTGGGGGATGATTGGGACATTAATTGGGCTTGTTCTCATGCTAAAAAATTTAAATGACCCATCTACACTTGGACCTAATATGGCTATCGCTTTATTAACAACATTATATGGATCCTTGCTTGCGAACCTTGTCTTTATCCCTATAGCAGCAAAGCTAGAGTTGAAGACAGAAAATGAAGCTTTTATCAAACAGGTCATTGTTGAAGGGGTGATCGGTGTCCAATCAGGGCAAAATCCGAAACTTCTTCAAGAGAAGCTAAGTGCATTTCTGTCTGAAGAAGAACGTGAAGCCAAGGAAAAAGGGTTAAATAGCGAGGCTTTAGATGATGAAAATTACTAAAAAACAGCGGCTGTCTCATAAAGGGGCACCACGTTGGATGGTAACTTTTTCAGATTTAATAACGCTTGTACTTGTATTTTTTATTCTCTTATTTTCTATGTCGCAAATCGATCTGATTAAGTTCCAAGCACTGGCTGACTCGATGAGAGATAAGCAATTCCTAGATTTTTATCCTTCAATTGTACCGCTCGAAGGAGAAGGCGAGACGGAGCAAGAAGAGAATAATGACTCTGCTCAAAGTTTAGATGATCTTTTGGAGGAGGTTCAATCCTATTTAGATAATAACGGATTAAACAACGTTATCGTTGCCAATCGAACAGAGCGTGGCGTTGTATTAGTACTTCAAGAACAAGCATTGTTTCAGTCAGGAGAAGCAGAAATTCTAAATGAATCAAATGCCTTTTTGGACAAAGTGGGAGCATTGCTTGGAGAGATGCCGAATCTAGTAAAGGTTGAAGGACATACAGATAATCGACCAATTACAACTGAGCGTTATCCATCCAATTGGGAGCTTTCTGCAGCTAGAGCAGGGTCAGTCATCAGATATTTAATTGAAAACTTTCAGCTTGACTCAACCAGATTTATTGCTGTTGGATACGGTGAAACGAGGCCGATTGTTCCAAACAACAGTGAGGAAAATTGGCAAAAAAATCGAAGGGTTGAGATTGTCATCTCTGATCCAAAATACCATGCAAATGAATAGCTGATAGTTGAGGAAAAAGGCTGAAAAATTTCAGCCTTTTTCAATACTCTTTTTATGGTTACGAATGGGAAATAATGCTTTTTCGACTGTTTGTGAATTTTTTTCAGTAATTTCAGCTTTCCGAGGGATAGGTGGATATAAATCGCTTGGGTCATCCCATTGTTTTGGTAGAGGGACAGAGGCTTTTGACTGCCAAGCTTGAATCCACTCAACAGGTAATGGATGCTTTAAAAGTTCTAAGTTATTGGTCATTTCAAGCCAGAGTAATGACCAAGCTCTAGGAACAACTCTCCAAATATCATATCCGCCACCACCAACAGCTATCCATCTACCTTCACAATACTGATGGGCAATACGATGCGCAAGTTTAGGGATTTCACGATAAATGTTCATGGTAGCTGATAAATGGGTTAAAGGGTCCAAGTAATGAGAATCAGCGCCATTCTGGGTTACGATCACATCTGGTTTGAAAAAAGCTGCAACTTCTGTTAAAGAGGTGGTATACGCTTCGAGCCATGATTCATCTTCCGTAAAGGCATCAACAGGGATGTTGAAGGAAAAACCATAGCCTTTACCTTGCCCTCTTTCATTCACATTCCCAGTACCAGGAAATAAATATCTCCCTGTTTCGTGTATGGATAATGTACAAACATCGGGATCATCATAAAAGGACCATTGTACCCCATCACCATGGTGAGCATCTGTGTCCACATAAAGAACTCTTGCATGGTATTTTTCTTGAAGATACTTTATAGCTACGGAACTATCATTATAAACACAAAAGCCAGAAGCCTTTCCTTTAAAACCGTGATGCAAACCACCACCAAGGTTCAGGGCATGTTTGGCTTTCCCTGTCATAACATAGTCAACGGCGGTTAATGTTCCCCCAACTAGCCAAGAACTCGCATCATGCATATCGGGGAAGATTGGAGTATCATCTGTTCCAAGTCCATAATTTTCTGCCTTTTCGGCAGAGAGTTGACCGAGACCAGCTAGCTTTACCGCATTAATATAACTAGGATCATGAATAAGCTGTAACTCTTCATTGCTAGCTTTTCTAGGTAGAATCATTTGATGATCAGATAGGGCATTCAATTGTTTTAATAAATCTAAAGTAATTTTTAGGCGAAGTTGGTTAAAAGGATGATTGGAGTTAAATTTGTACTTCAGTTGTTCTTCAGAAAAGATAAAAACAGAATCATGAATCATGTCGTAATCCCTGGCAGATTGGGCCATAGGACCGTATATCCTGCTTTTTTTAATTCGTTAATGAGAGTGACGGGATTCATCGTTTGTACTCTCAATACTAGAATTTTATAGTTTTCATCCTTTTTGTCTGGATAGACAAGCACGCTAAGTAAATTGGCTTTTCGCTTACTAATTACTGAAGTGACTTCACAAAGCATTCCAGCTCGATTAGGCACTTTTACTTCTATTTGAGAACCAGGCTGATGGGCTCCAGTTAATTGTACTAACGTATGTAATAGATCCGTTTCCGTTACGATTCCAACAAGTTTTTGATCTTTTATGATGGGGACACAGCTTATATGATGTTCATAAAAAACAGCTGAAATTTCTTCTACAAAATCTAAAGGATGTCCAGTAATTAGATTGGTTCTCATAATTTCATTTACTGGTTTTTGTAGTACATCACTGTGTTCTGACGCATAAAAAATGGAAGGCGTTGCATCCTTAATATCACGGTCCGTCACTAATCCGATGATCTGATTGCTTTTATCTACTACTGGAAGATGTCTAATCCGCTTTGTTTTCATCATTTGAATGGCGTCTGCTATCGTGCTGTCAGAGGTTAAAGTTGAGACGTCAGATTTCATAATCTCTTCGACTATCATACTATTTCTCCCCTTCTATAAATACATCACTCTTAGAGAATAATAAAGAGTTAGTACATGAAACGATTCATAAATCTTAATCGATCAAACTTTTCAATCGATTCATTGGGAACACGTTTTCCAATCTTAGCCATAAGACAGTTAGCTGGATGAGAGCTAATTTCAGGGTCATCAGTAGCAAAATATTCTAAACCGCCGGCATTCATCATTTTTTCCATTATTTTACGATACTCCCATACGTTTAAGCCAGTACCTTTCAAATCCCAGTGCCAGTAATATTCTGTTGTAATTGTAATGAAATCTTCCATTGCATCATCCATCATGGAGACGATAAGTAAGTTTTTCCCTACACTACAGCCTCGGTATTTTGGAATAACTTCAATGGCACCTAATTCAATTAGGTCTTCCATTTTCCCTTCAGACCAGCGTTCGAGAGGATCTGGATATAAATAAGTAACATAACCAACAATTGTATGCCGGTCCCTCGCTACAATAATCCTTCCCTCTGGCAGGGCTGCAATTTCAATTAGTGCTTGATGCTGTTGCGCTGGGGGGCGAAAAGCAACTAAGTCATGATGAAATTCATAACCTGATAAGGCTTCAGAAGAAATAGGCCCTTCAATAATTAAATCACCATGAGGCGTTTTTAATTTTTTTGCATTATATATTTTAATATGTTCCATCTATACACCACCCAATGAAAATCATACCTTTTGTAATCCATATTATACATGAAAATCACTAAATTTAAGCGCTTTCACATAATTTTCTGTTAAATTTAAATAGATTTTGTGACATAAATATTTTCCTAAACAAATATTTTAAAAATTGAGAAAAAGATTTTTCTGTTATATAATAACAGTAAGCATGAACAAAGGGGGATACGGTTTGATGAAAGTGGAAGCGCTATCAGTAGTTAATGGTGTATTTAATCTAGGAAACTACGATCAAATGTACAAGCAATTCGACTGGCGTGAAGTGGAAAAGGAATTTTCATGGTCTGAAACAGGTCGAGTAAATCTTGCGTATGAAGCGATTGATCGACATGCAGAATCCTACCGTAAAAACAAGGTTGCTCTTTACTATCGAGATGCAGATCGTAATGAAAAGTATACGTTTAAAGAAATGAAGCAATTCTCAAACAAAGCTGGTAATGCATTAAAATCATTTGGAGATGTGGAAAAAGGGGACCGTGTCTTCATTTTTATGCCAAGATCACCAGAATTGTATTTTTCTGTTTTAGGAGCAATTAAACTAGGAGCGATTGTTGGACCATTATTCGAAGCATTTATGGAAGGTGCTGTTCGGGATCGTTTGGAAGACAGTGAGGCAAAGGTTCTAGTGACAACACCGGAACTTCTTGAGAGAGTCCCAGTCGATGAACTTCCTGCACTAAAAACGATTTTCTTGGTGGGAGAGAATATTAAAGAGGAAGGAAAATTTATTGATTTTAAAAAGAGATTCGAAGAGTCAAGCAGCAAGCTAGATATTGAATGGGTAGACCGAAGAGATGGACTCATTCTCCACTATACATCAGGATCAACAGGGAAACCCAAAGGTGTCCTGCATGTACATAATGCAATGATTCAACACTATCAAACGGCAAAATGGGTATTAGACCTTAAGGATGACGATGTGTACTGGTGTACTGCTGATCCAGGTTGGGTAACTGGAACTTCCTATGGAATCTTTGGTCCATGGCTTACAGGGACATCTAATGTGGTTGTAGGTGGCCGTTTTAATCCGGAAACATGGTATAAGATGATTGAAGAATATGGCGTTAGTGTTTGGTATAGTGCTCCAACTGCCTTTAGAATGCTGATGGGTGCGGGAGATGAAGTGGTGAAGCGCTTTGACCTAAGTAGCTTAAGGCATATTTTAAGTGTGGGTGAGCCTTTGAATCCAGAGGTCGTTCGTTGGGGAATGAAAGTATTCCAACTTAGAATTCATGATACATGGTGGATGACTGAGACGGGTGCTCAGTTAATTTGTAATTATCCTTGTATGGAAATCAAGCCAGGCTCTATGGGAAAACCAATCCCAGGAGTAAAAGCAGCAATCGTTGATGACCAAGGAAATGAATTACCTCCATATAGAATGGGCAACTTAGCCATCCAAAAAGGCTGGCCATCCATGATGCATACCATTTGGAAAAATGAGCAGAAATACGAGTCGTATTTTATGCCGGGTGGTTGGTATGTGTCTGGTGACTCTGCATATATGGATGAAGACGGTTATTTCTGGTTCCAAGGAAGAATTGATGATGTAATTATGACATCTGGTGAACGTGTTGGACCCTTCGAAGTGGAAAGTAAACTGGTTGAACATCCAGCAGTCGCTGAAGCAGGTGTCATAGGGAAGCCAGATCCAGTTAGAGGGGAAATCATTAAAGCATTTGTTGCTTTAAGAGATGGATACGAAGTAACAGAAGAGTTAAAGGAGGATATCCGTCAATTTGTGAAAAAAGGGTTAGCAGCTCATGCTGCACCTCGTGAAATTGAATTCCGTGATAAACTTCCGAAAACAAGAAGTGGTAAAATTATGCGACGCGTCTTAAAAGCGTGGGAGTTAGATTTACCAACAGGTGATCTTTCTACAATGGAAGATTAAGAAAAAAGCAATCCTCTTTTTCATAGAGGATTGCTTTTTTGGTTATCCGTTTGAACCATTTCCACCGTTATTACCAGGATTTGTCCCGTTACCATTTCCGTTACCATTTTCTGAACCGGTTTCACCACCTGTACCAGGGTCTGTTCCGGTACCAGGGTCTGTTCCAGTCCCTGGATCTGTTACTGGTGGTTCTGCCGGCTTTTCCTCTTCTTTTGGCCCGATTAATGCCTCATTCGAAGGTGCTGATTCTTGTCCAGCAATGTCAACTGCTGTTACATAGTATTTTCCGTTTCCACCACTAAATGAAAGTGCAGAGCCGGTCTTAATACTAGCAACTTTATTTCCATTCAAATACACACGATATCCAACAATATCATTTTCAGGGTGAGAACCCCAAGTAATTTGATTGCCATTAACACCTATTGATAAAGGAGATGGTGCCTTTCCGTTATCTGTAAGTTTATCATCCGGAAGTAGAATGTTTGCCCAATTGCTATTGTTCTTTTTCGGAATCAGGTTTTGAACTCCCGTCTTAATTCCAAAGAGTTTTTCAATATAATCAGGGTTTAATATCATTCCTGTTTCAGCAAACTCAGCTGGTGTTGAATCTAGGGCTAAATACTTTTTATCTCCGATGGTGACATATTTTCCTTGGACTAAGCTGTCATCAACCGTCGTCGGAACGTATTTCGCATTAAATAAGTCGGTTTGAACTAGGCCAGCCTTTGAACATGCATCTGAAGGGAGCAATCCGGAAATACCACAGAATGAACGCCTCACAATTCCACCAGGCATGTTAAAGCTTTCAGCAGGGTCAATTAAAGCTGGATTTACATCATAAGCTGCATTCATGAGATCAGCCCATAAATAATTATTTCGTAAGCTATAATTGAGACCAGATGATTTTAGAGATTTTGGCGTATCATACCCGTTCCAAATACCAAAGGAAACATTTGGATTTACCGCCACAAACCAAGCATCGTGGAAATCTGTTCCTGTACCAGTTTTCCCAGCCCAATCTGATGAAAACTTTAGTCTACTTTTAACGGAAGTAGCTGTCCCCGAATTAATTACATCACGCATCATATCGATTGTGAGGTAAGCGGTTTGTGGACTGAATACTTCTACTGGTTTTACTTCATGCTGGTAAAGAATATTTCCATCTTTATCAACGATTTTTTCAATCATATATGCATCGATAAATTGTCCACTATTTGCAAAAGTACCGAATGCATTTGTGTTTTCTTCAACGGTTACTCCGTTATCTAATGAACCAATAGCTGTTGATAATTGTTCATAATCCCCAGGAGTTAAAGATGAGAATCCCATCTTTTTTAAGTATTCTGCTGGCCTTTGACCAATAATATCTTTGTAAAGTTTAACAGCAGGTACGTTAAATGATTTAGCTAACGCATATCTAGCAGTAACTAGTCCACTATAAGTCTTGGTGTAGTTAGTTGGCCAAGGACGATTAATGCCTGGTGCTAAACGTAACGGTACATCAGGTAAAATACTACCTGGTGAAGCCTTTCCAAGCTCAAAAGCTGGAGCGTAAACAAGCAGAGGCTTCATTGTTGACCCGTTTTGACGAATGGCATTCGTAGCATGATTCAGCTGCGAGTCTTCAGAATACTCTCTACCACCTACGAAACTTAAGATCTTACCGGTTTTGTTTTCAATAAGAATCGCACCTACTTGGACAGGTTCCATAATGGTCACTTCTTCCCCTGTTTCAGGGTCTATCACCGTTTCTGACTTGTCTGGCCCATAGTTTTGATACTCATTTTTCACCTTATCCATTGCGTCGTAAATGTTCTTATCAATCGTGGAGTGAATTTCATACCCGTTACGACGAATATCTCTGTCTGCTAAAGTTTGATATTCTTCAAACAAAGCATTGTCATTTTGTAAGTCTTCTTCTGTATAACCATCTTTTTCAGCAAGTATTTTCGCTAGTATGTCTACGGCTCTTTTTTCGATTTCAAAAGTAACCCAAGGGTATTGTTCAATTGAGCTTGTCCCAGCAGGGATAAAATCCTTTGTTACATCATACGCTAATGCCTCGTCGTATTGATCTTTTGTAATCGAGTTATTTTCGTACATTCTTTGCAATACCGTCTTCATTCTTGTTAACCCTGGCTCAAGGTTCTTTTTTAGTTCGCCTTTATTGGTAAAGGGAGTATAGCCGAAAGGACTTTGCGGCAAACCAGCAATAAAGGCTGCCTGTGGGAGTGATAATTCCTTTGCACTAATACCGAAAAGGCCCTTTGCAGCAGATTGGACCCCTGCAATATTTCTTCCAGAGGAATTTCTACCAAAGGTCGATACATTTAAATACGCTTCCAAAATTTCTTTTTTGTCAAAAAACTTTTCGAGACGTAGAGCAAGTAGAATTTCTTTCGCTTTACGTTCAAAAGAAATTTCATTTGTAAGGATTTGATTCTTAATAAGCTGTTGTGTTAACGTACTTCCACCAGACTGGACAGAGGAGTTTGTTACCTCTTGGAAAAGTGCGCGTAGAATTGCCTTAGGAACGACTCCGTCATGCTCATAAAAGTATTCGTCCTCAGTAGCAACGACCGCTTTTAAAAGGTAGTCGGACACTTCCTCTAGTTTTACTTCTTCTCTCTCCAAATCCGTTCGAAGCTTTCCGAGGTATACATCATTTGCAAAATAAAGATTTGATGTTTCTTCATAGTTGTATATATCTTTCTTCATACTTTCGTAAGATCGGATAGGTTCGTTTTTTGTCAATGATGCGAAGTAGCCTGCTCCAACACCACCTGCAAACGCCCCACCAAGTAGAATAATAATAAGTAATATTAAGGTCAGGTTCCAAACTACTTGATAGGTAATGCTCGCACCTTTTACTGTTTTTTTATTTGTAAAAAGTTGAAGCAATGTCCTCAGTTTTTCTTTCCAATTACGTTCTTCATTCATTGGCAACATTCCCCCTAAAATCAAGTTATATTATAACATAAAAAGGCTATCAAAAAGGGGAATCCTGTCGTTTTATGAGAAATTACCTAAAATTGGATTGACAATAAAGGTTCCTTTATGTTAAAAATGCTAATAACACCTAAATATTTTGCCTTGACGGGAAATTAGTAGTTGTTCTATCTCTGTTAAAGAAAGCTGACGGTTGATGCGAGTCAGTACATGTAGAATATCGAATTACCTCCCTGAGCATTTACTGTGAACCTGTATTTAAAGTCAGTTATAGCAGTAAACGGTTAGTCCGTTATCTTTTTAAGTGGAGGAGCTTGCTGTTCCTCAAGTTGGGTGGTACCGCGATTATATAAGTCGTCCCTTCGAATCTTTGATTCGGAGGGGCTTTTTTTAGTGTGCCAGGCATGTTCATCAACTTGGCGGTGAGAGTCCGCTATGGGCGTTGGGATATGCGAACCATTAGTCGAAGGCAAGGGTGTCCGTGGTGACGAGGAATCTGAAGGAAGCCCTAGAC
>NZ_JBRKCV010000016.1:0-104983 GCF_052983275.1 Robertmurraya sp. GLU-23 | reverse complement strand
TAGCCCAATCACAGAGAGTTTACTAGTATGAGAAGTTGTTGACAAGTGACTTTTTTATTTATCTAGCTCCGTAAGAACTACATAAATTAACTGCCGAACCCTACATTTTTATTCTGCCATAAACAGATTTATTTTAATAAAGAGCTTCAACAGAAGGTGCATAGTCTTTTTTATGATAGTTTGGCTATGTTCGGATACCTTGGATTAGGTGATAAAGAGACCATTACCTATACTAATATGGAAAGCTGTTATGAAACCATTTGTAAGGGACAAAAAATATATAAAAAAATAAGGTAATCTGCAGTTGGCCCCTTTATCAAGGGGCTTTTTTTTTACTTCTTAGGAAGGTCTTCCTAACATCTATTACAATTCTAACGTTTTGATCTATTAACCATAGGATTTCTACTCTATAGTTCAAATGGCTGACAATATTTAGGAATATAGTCCTTAAATTTGATGATTTTGTCAATTAGGAAGGGTCGGGGATTAATTTTTCTGTCCCTTTTAGTAATAATATAGGTAATAAGAACAACGTGAAAATGATAGAAAGGAGCCAAGAGAATGTTGTCAATAAGAGGTCGGAAAAAAATAGGGTTGCTAGCAGAAATTGAATTGAAAAAGAAATTGCTTTTAGAATTGACTGCTGATCTAGAATTAACGAATGAAAAAGTGGTTACCTGTAGCCAAGAGTTAGATGTGTTAATAAATTTATTTTATAGTATAGATCATTCACCATCCATCTATCATACAGACCAAATCATATAAATGAGGGAAGTGTAGGGAGTATGTTTGAATCAATTCCAATATTATTTGATCGGATCTCGGAAGATTATAAGTTATACGAAATGGAAAATGATTTAAGAATAGCTATGGAAAGAGAAGAATTCATTCTACACTATCAACCAAGAGTCGATACATATACGGGGGAAATAAAGGGAGCTGAAGCACTTATCCGCTGGAATCATCCTAAATGGGGAATGATTTCTCCAATAGAATTCATCCCAATGGCAGAAGAAAGAGGATTAATAGATGAAATGAGTGTATGGATTCTCCAAAAGGTTTGCAGATTGCTTACAAAGTGGGAAAAAGTAGGGGTTAATTGCGTTCCTATTTTCATTAATCTTTCTGCAAAAACATTAAAGAGAGCAGATTTTATTCCAACTGTTATAAAACATTTAAAAGAATATCGAGTGAGTCCAAGTTTATTAGAAATTGAGATTACAGAGAATTCCATGCTTGAAATGGATGAAGCTGTTTTCTCCAATATTGAAATGCTCAAGGACCTAGGAATATCCATTTCGATAGACGACTTTGGTACAGGATTTACTTCCATTACTCATTTGAAAAAGCTTAAGGTTCAATTTATTAAAATTGATCGTTCTTTTATTAATACTATGTTGGAAAACCCAGAAGACTCCATTATCGTAGAATGCATTCATTTTCTGGCCAAAGGCTTTAATCTAAGGGTTGTTGCAGAAGGGGTTGAAACCATTGAACAGTGGGAACTTTTGAGGAACATGAACTGTCATTTTATTCAAGGGTATTTATTTAGTAAGCCACTGGAAGAAAAACAGTTTGAATATGTTATTTCAAAGGAAACAGGATTATCCCTTTCTACTAAATAGTTAACTGAATTTTCCACTAAAATGATTCAAAAAAACGACGATATATTTATTAAATAAACCATCGATAATGGCAAACTTATTGAAAAATAAGGACGCAAAGCTACGGGTCTAAAGCTAGGTTCAGCAATGATCGCCGGGTTTCCGAAAGGGTTGGAATAATATGGATAGGGACAGTCTACCCTATTCTATTTAGCTCACCAATCTTTTTGGTGAGCTTTTTTACACCTATTAATTAAAAACAATACGCTTTGGGTCTATCTCTGATAGAGATTAAATAATTCAAGGAGGTAGAAAAAATGGGTTTAGTAATAGAAAAAGAAGAACTGAGGAAAACCACTATTTTTAAATTTAAAGGGATTTTGGATATATCAACTGCAAATGTGATTGATCCATTACTGGAAGAAACTCATGGCATCCATACCCTTGTTTTTGACTTTAGTGAATTAGATTTTATTGATTCTACTGGTATAGGTTCAATAATAAACTCTATTTATTTGTCACAGGAAAATAATTTTCAACTAAAACTTTCAGGAATGAACGAACTTACTCACCAAATATTTGAAACTGTAGGAGTATATCGTATTTTAGATACGATACAAAGGGAGGTTGTTTAATGTATTTTGACAGCCTCACATACAATTATCCTACTAAAACAGAAGACAAACAAAATGTCTTTGATAAATCTTTACAAAGGGAAATAAATTTAGCAAGAAATATTCAGTCTCAACTTCTTAATGGGAAAACTCCTACCTTTGAAGGTGGGGAGGTATCAGGTTCATCCCTTCCTGCTCGGCTAATCGGTGGTGATTATTATGATTTTTATCTTTTAGTAAATGGGAACATTCGGATTGTCATTGGTGATGTAATGGGAAAAGGGATACCTGCAGCGATGTTAATGATATTAACAAGAGGAGCTTTTAGGAGTGCAGCTGAAAGTACCAAAGGTCCAGGCGAGACCTTAACAGCCATGAACCAAGCACTTTATCAAGACTTAAGAACGTTAAAGTCATTTGTCACTCTTTTTTGTGCGGATTGGAATCCTAAATCTGGAATCTTAACTTACGCCAATGCGGGTCATAATCTCCCTCTTTTTATTAAGGGGAAAAGTAATAATATTGAGGAACTACCAAATGTAAAAGGAATTATGGTTGGGGGACTACCTAATCAAGTCTATAAAGAAAATAATGTATATCTTGAAGAACTAGATACAATCTTTTTTTATACAGATGGAATTATTGAAGCCCAAAATGATGCGGGTGAAAGATATAAATTGGAAAGATTAATTCAAACATTGGTACAAAACAAAGATCTAGGGGTAGGAGAACTAGAGAAATGTGTCATGAACTCAATTGAGAAATTTACAGAGGGTGTTCCTCAAAAAGATGATATCACAATGGTTTTATTAAAAATAAGCCAACAAAAGGCTGACATTACCAGTCTTAATTCTCCTGTTTTTGGTTAGGAGGGATTCTTTCATGCAAAGTATATTATCTAAAGGAAGTAGCATAAACGAAGCGATAATTGTGGGTCTTGAGATACTAGATACAACGAGGGATAAAGTAAATATTGAGATTATTGAGCAGGGTACAAAAGGAATATTGGGCATTGGATCAAAAAAATCAGTCGTCAAGTTAACAAAGGTATCCACTTCTTCCAAACCTGAAATGGAGGATCTTTTAAATGAAATGATTAAAGGAGAAAGTTTTGAAGAAGAAGAAAATTTAAAAAACATCTTATATGAAGACAATACGAAACAGGTTGAAGTAGATCCACTTGAAGGAAAGGTTTGGATATCGAATGGAAGAATAAAATTCAAAGCATCAGCAAATCACTTTCCTACAATTACTATTCAACCGGGAATTAAATTGTATAGAAATAATTTACTTGTTAATGAAAAAACGGCGGTCATTTCTGACTTGGATCTATACGACATCGAAGGGGAAAATATTGAGTTCGAAACCAAATGGAAAGTAATAATGGATAATCAAAAGTTAGTAGCTCAGTTATCTATTGAACCAGGTTATCGTATTATTCGGACAATCCCAGATATGGAAGCAAAAAATCATTTAGATGTATCAGCTATTGAGAAAAAAGAAGTAAATAATACACTAACTTTTCCAGAAGTTATGCAAAAACTTGAAGAAATGGGTGTTAAACAGGGGATAAACGAAAGCCAGATTCAAAAAGCAATTGATGCCTTGGTTCCATCTACATTTGAGATTGCTTCGGGGCTTGCTCCTAAAGAAGGAACAGATGGTTGGGTTGAACTAAAAGTAGAAGTAGAGATGCAGAAGGGGCCGAAGGAAAGAGAAGATGGTAAGGTGGATTTTCGTGAAACCTTTACAATTCCAAATGTTGAGAGAGGACAGGTCATTGGAATTATACATGAACATATTCCGGGAGAACAGGGATATACAGTAACAGATGAACCGATTCCCCCGAAACGTGTTTATCCAACGATATTCATTGCCGGAACAGGTGTAGTGAAAGTGGCCAACAAAATCGTTGCAACGCAATCGGGACGTCCTTTTATAGAAAGAAGAGGTCAGTTACTCCGTGTGAAAATTTTTCAAAAACTTACACACAAAGGAAATATTGACTTATCAAGTGGTAATATCCGATTTTCAGGAGATGTTGAGATATTTGGTGAAGTTGAAAATAACATGGTTGTTGAGGCTGAAGGAGATTTATATGTTCAAAAGACAGTCACGAATGCAACCCTTATTTCCTCAGGAGCTATTCAAGCCAATGGTACCATTATCGGATCGGAAGTATCAGCAGGGAAAAATAATTTACTTATAACAGAATTAGGTCATCTGCTGGGTATTATTAACAGGAACGTGGAAAGTATTATTACGATTATTAAGCAATTAAATCAAAATGCGGCATTTAAATCCAGTGATCTACAAAGAGGAGGGTTACACCCTCTAATCCGTATCCTATTAGAGAAGAAATTTAAAAGCTTTCCTCCCGTAGTAAAAAAATATGTTGAAGCAGTAAGAATAGGAGAAAAATATTTAGAAGATGAAGATTGGAGATTGATAGGTGTATCCTTATCTCGGTATTTTTTATCAATTACGAATGAAGCCACCTCTCTTGATGATTTAAATTTACTAGCTAAAAAAATAAAGAGATTAATTGAACTTTCTGATACACCGGTGGAGCCAGATTCATATATAAACATTCCTAATACTCTAAATAGCAAACTTTATTGTAGTGGAAATATACATGTCTTTGGACAAGGGTGTGTTAATACAAAAATACATTCTGGAGGCATGTTGAAAATATCCGGTATTATCCGTGGTGGAGAAGTATATGGAAGAATGGGTGTTGAAGTGAATGAATCAGGTGCAGAAAGTGCCTCATCAACACTTATATCGGTTCCTAGCGATCAAAAAATCCAAATTAATAAAGCGATGGAAGGAACAATAATAAAAATCGGTTCCGCTAAATTTGTATTTAAGGAAACTCGGTATAACATTCAGGCCTCTCTGGATCATGAAGGAAGAATAGTCTTTAAGTAAGGAAAATGGGGGGTGAATAGAATGATAGAAGTTAAGCTAAGTCCAGATGGGGAAAAACTTACAGTAGATATCATTGGGGATTTAGACATAGATAGTACAGAATTTGTTGAAGAAGAATTAATTCCTATTTTGGAAAAGTATAAAAATATTAACCTAGTTTTTACGGATGTCCCTTTTGTAGATTCCTCGGGTATGGGGCTCCTCTTAACTATAGTACAAACATTACAAGAACAAGGAATAGAAGTAAGTATTTCAAATGTAAGAAAAGATGTTATGGAGGTTTTTGAAATTCTTCAATTACCTGAAATTCTAGGGGAAAAGGTTTTTGTTTAGTTTTCAACTCCTAATAATGCTTGAGATATTAAATCCTTGAAAGGAGGTGAATAAAACTATGAAAGCAAAATTAACGAGATTTTTAACAATTGCTGCTGTAATCGCTGCTACATTTGGTGCGGTAATCGGTAGACCTTGGTGGTAAAACATTGGAGACTTAGAGGGTATATTTAAATCTTCTAAGTCTTTCCAATAATTAAATTGACTATAAGGAGGTTGTTGGAGTGAAATACATTCTTTTATTAGCAATTTTACTGACACTTTTAAAAGGGAGAAATCCCCTGACTTTTATAAATAATGTTAAATTTCAATGGCCTCTAGTCATTTTAATTAGTTTTGGTGTCCAAATTGCTTTAGCTATTATTGCAATAGAATCAAAGGAGAAATTTGAATCTATTCTTATATATACATTTATTGGGATTATTGTGGGACTAATAATAAATTATAAAATCCCAGGTGTAATCTGGATCGTAGCGGGGGCTATTTTAAATTTATTAGCACTCCTATTAAATGAAGGATTAATGCCTGTAGATGAAAATGCACTTAAACAAACAGGTCAAGAGGTAACATCATTCGAAACAGATTCGCGTCATCAATTAATGACTAAGACTACAAAATTTTGGATTTTAGGCGACTGGATACCTGTAATAAAATACGTACTAAGTCCTGGAGATCTCTTTGTTGCAATAGGGATCATATTACTTATTTATAAAAATTCCTCAAAGATAAAGTTAAAGGTGAGAAAAAATGAAAGTAATTAATTGGTATACAATTAGCTTAGTCTTAGTCGGATGTATATCATTTATCTTTTCTCTCACTCAAGTAGAATGGTCTGGAATGAAAATCTTTTCCATAATGACATTTATAGTTATTATGTTGGAAATTTTCCCTGTTAAATTACCTAGTGGGTATAAATATGCCGCAGGAAGTATTGGATTTCTATTTTTATTAATATACATTGGTTTTTCTTATGCAGTTCTTGCCATATTTATTTCAACAGGTACCTACTATTTTATTAGTTTAAGAAAAAAGGAAATTCCAATCATACGATTATTAGTTACGATTGGAATGTATGTAATTTCTATTTTGGCAGCGTATATTTCATGGGAATTCTCATATCAAATAAATGTATTTTTAGGAGTTAGTTTGGTTGCAATCATTTTTGAGCTGGTGAATTTTGTTGTAATGGAAGGAATTGAAGCAACTGTATTTCGAAAAAAGATGTTTTCTAACCTCAGGGAAAAGTTAATCGAGTTAATTATACCTATTATAGTGAGTATTCTTGTCATTTCTCGACTTATTATAATTAAAACAGAGACACAATTAATTCTTTCCATACTCTATACTCTTTTCTTCCTATTAATTGTTATCTTCTTTTCACATGAATTCACTAAACAATTTATGCTCCGAAAATCAACTTCCAATGCCTTCATGCAAATATTAGAGGATAGAATAAATCCTAGTTTAAAAGGTCATGGAAACCGAGTGGGTAAAATTTGTGATATTCTTCTTGAGGATTTAGGATATCCGAAGAGAAAACGCAACAGCCTGGTACAAATTGCTGCGATCCATGATATAGGTAAAGCATTAATTCCAACCTTTGTTTTTAGAAAACGTGGGGATTTAACTTTATCAGAAGAGCGTGAATACAAAAGCCATACTGAAAAGGCAGTTGAAATAATAAAAAATATATATCCCGATGAGTCTTTTGCTAAATGGATATTGCATCATCATGAACGTTGGGATGGTAAGGGGTTTCCTACTGGTTTAAAAGGAGAGGATATCCCTTTAGAGTCAAGAATTATTGCTTTAGCAAATGAGTTGGATCATATTTTATCCCGTCATAAGGATCCGGAAACCATATTCAAATTACTACATGAAAGATCGGGTAAAATGTTGGATCCGCATTTAGTAGCAAAGTTAGATATAGATCATATTGAAATGTTGGTTGAAACTATATGTGACCCATCGAGTCACGAAGACGTTTCTATTTCAGTTGAATTGTCTGAAAATCAAAATATGATGGGGAGTTCATATATTAGTATTGGTAATGGAGAATCCATTTTCACTCAGATGAGAGATGGAAAAGTTCATTCTACAAATCATATAATTCCAAGTACTTTTTACCAAAAACTCGCTGAAATCGCAATAGAACGGCAGGAAATTGTACATGATACCTTTTCAGATCAAAAAAGAACTTGGGATATACATGCACATTCTCTCGGTAATGGTGATGTAACAATATTTGCGCACGATATTACCCCATACTTAGGGTATAGAAAGCAGTTAGAGAAAAGCATTTTAGAGTCTTATGTAGTTTTAGTTAATATATTGTCGGAAGGTAAAATAAATCTGCATACCTCGTCGGAAGAGCTCATGAATCAACTCGGTGAATTTGTAGACGATATTCAAGTATCAAAAAACTCTGATGTACCAAAAAGTAGAGAATTAATAAAAAGAGTTCTTGAAAAATATGCGCCACATTTGGATTCTATGAAAGTACAAGTTGCAGTAACAGAGGCTGTGACAAATGTACTGAAGCATGCAACTGATGGTGGATTATGTATTTATCTCAAAGAAAATCAATTGCAATTTTTTGTATCCGATAAAGGGTCAGGTATCCCACTACATGAAATTCCAAAAACAATTCTAGTTTCGGGTTATTCAAGTAAAAGATCTCTAGGTCAAGGATTTAAAATGATTGCAAAATTTTGTGATGTGGTACAAGTTCATACTTCTTCTCACGGAACCCAAATCCTAATAGGGTATGACATCTAGGTGTTTTAAAAGCATAAGACTAACAATAAAAGACATTCACTGTAAGAATGTCTTTTATTAACCTATTCAAATATATTTCTCTTTCTCAATAATATCACTAACAACCTCTTCAATAGTCACATTGCCTAATACCTTTTCTAAAGCAAATTGAGCCGATGATAATATAGGAGTAATCGAATCTTGAATATTTCTACCTACAGGACAATCTGGGTGTGGATTATCATGTAAACTGAATAGTTCTTTTTCCTTAACCACATCAACTGCCTTATAAACGTCAAGTAACGTTATCGTAGTTGGTTCCTTCGCTAGTTTTGCCCCAGCAATTCCTGGTTGTACTTCTATTAGTCCAGCTTTTTTGAGCATCCCCATAATTTTTCTGATCAAAGACGGGTTTGTGTTGACGCTCCCAGCTATGAATTCTGATGAGCTAATTCCGTCTTTATTTAATTCAATAAGAGTTAATATATGAACCCCAACAGTAAAGCGGCTACTAATGGACATTTTATGCACCTACTTCATTATCATGTATTTAATTTGAATACAACGTATTATACCTTATCATTCGTAAAAAATAAAAAAGGTTTTGTTGACAAAACAGTTAGAAGTATCTATTATGAATACATGTAATCAAGATGAATACAGGTTTAGAGAAAATAAGAGTGGAGGAATAGGAAAATGAAAATATTAGTAACAGGTGCAACAGGTAAATTAGGAACAAAAGTGGTAGAAACTTTATTAAAAACTGTACCAGCCAATCAACTGGCTGTTAGTGTTCGTAACCCCGAGAAAGCGGAAGGGTTTCAATCTCGTGGAGTGGAAGTTCGCCAGGGAGATTTTGATCGTCCGGAGACATTAGATTCTGCTTTTGCAGGTATTGATAGACTTTTACTCATCTCTGCTGATGGAGATAATGACACAAGAATTAGACAGCATTCGAATGCGGTTGCTGCTGCTGAGCGTGCTGGGGTGAAATTTATCGCTTACACTAGCATAGCGAACGCAATGGAAAGTCAAAACTTCCTAGCTCCAACGCATAAGGCAACAGAAGAAGCAATTATTAAAACGGGAATTCCATATTCTTTCTTACGTAATAATTGGTATTTAGAGAACGAAAGCTCAAGTATTCAAGGTGTACTTGCAGGCGCTCCTTGGGTAACTTCAGCAGGACAGGGAAGAGTAGGCTGGGCATTGCAACAAGACTATGCAGAGGCAGCAGCAACCGTATTATCTGGCAATGGTCACGAAAACACAACATACGAATTATCCGGTAAACTATTAACTCAAGAAGAAATGGCATCTGCTCTTGGTACAGTATTAAACAAGGAAGTACCTGTACAACAAGTGGATGATGCTACTTATGCGGATATCATGAAGGGTGCTGGGGTACCAGATTTCCTTATCCCTTTCCTAGTGAACATCCAAAAAGATATTCGCGAAGGAACACTAGAAGTCGAGAACAGTGATTTCGAAAAACTGCTTGGGCGTCCAGCTACACCGATTACTGAGGGATTAGATCTAATTGTTAAAAGTATCTCTTAGTACCCATTATTTTTTGGTTGAGGCATTTGGTTAAGCACCCGAGCTGATAGATAGACGGAGAAATTCCGCTTAATTAGTAATTTTTATGAAAAAAAGCTTAATTAGGCGGAGAAATTCCGCCTATTGGCTCGAAAAATTCGAAAATGAGAGATTTTGCTTTGCATAAGCGGAAAACCTTCCCTTATTTACCCCGATATGAGCTCCATTCTGCATCTACCCGGAAATTCTCCGCTAATTTCTTTTGCTGGTTACTCGTACCAACAAACGAAAGAATTAAAGGAACAGTTGAGCGAATTTCGAAAGTAATTCATCAAAACAATTCCATAGCAGATAAGCGTTAGTATATTGTTTAGGCAAAAGATAATTAATTATTAAAGGATTTCTCCGAAAAACTTAGTATATAAATAGATATCAAGAAAAGTAGGAGGCCTTGCCTTTTATGAAATATCCATATGAAAGCGCTGTAATTAAAGAAGAGGTTCCTGTTTTCGCATTAATGACGAGTGTAAAGTATGTGGCCATGCATTGGCATGACAGAATTGAATTATTATTAGTGTTAAAAGGGAAAATCCATGTGTATGTGGGAAGAGAAGAGTATGTGCTTGAGGAAAATGACCTTTTGCTCATTAACAGTAATGAAGTACATGGTGTTGAATCAGATCAAGAGAATAAACTATTACTTATTCAAATTCCAATAAGATTTATTAAAAGATTTTACAGTAATATCGAAAACGAATCCTTCCAATGTCAGTCCTTTCAGAGTATTGACCAGCAATCCTATAACAAAATTAGGTCTCTGATTGCTGAACTAATGTTAGCTGTAAAAAGGAAAGAAGACAATTATGAAATTAAGGTGCACTCTCTATTATTAGATGTGGTGTATCAACTGGTTACGCATTTTAAGGTGGAAAAGAAGAATATCATAATCAACACAGAAAAAGATATTGAACGGATGAACCGGTTAACCAATTACATACAGCAGCACTATATGAATCCTATAACACTTCAAGAGTTGGCTGATACAGAAGAACTTACGGCTCCCTATCTATCAAGGTATTTCCAACATCATATGGGACAGTCATTTATTAAATATATAAATGGGATACGATTAGAACATGCGGTTCGATTTTTGCTAGAAACCGATCAACCCATCATTCAAATCGCGTTAGAATGTGGCTTTCCAAATTTAAATTCCTTTCATAAACTTTTTAAAGACACGTTTCACACAACACCTCACCAATACCGAAAAAACAAATACAAAATAACACATCGATCCGTCCTGTTGAATTAAGTGAGATTAGAGGGTATGAATTTACTGAGGAAGAAGATTACCAGGAACTGTATAAACTTATAGGCTAAGGCTTGCAGGTAGTTAAATACCTACAAGCTTTTTCATTGAATAGGCTTGGTATATTTTCCTATTAAATAAGTTAAGATAAACTAAGAAGACTTTCATAAGATTATTTTGTTTAGAATACTACTGATAAGGTGATTTAAATGGAGTTAATGAAGTATGAAGGTGAATGGTATGTCTGGACCTTAGTGATCATATCGATAATATTTGTATTAATCATGCCTAAAAAAAATTTAACATGGGTAGGCATTTTTATTACTTTTGTTTTTTCAGCAGGTTTGACCTGGACTTTTGATACGATATCAATGTCCACATTTAACTTATTTGATCTAGCTAAAAAAATATCCATTGAGCTAAGTGATGCGTTATTAATTGGCATTGTCCCTGCGAGCATAGCGACCATCTATGTTAATTTTTATAAGCCTCAAAAGGAATGGGTTTTTGTATTATCATTTACATTGCTATGCTTTGTCTTAGAGTTAGGATTAGTTCAGTTTGGATACATGAAAAATAACGGTTGGAACACATGGTATGGAATACCGGTATACTTTATCATTTTTAAATTCTTTTTTCCTTGGTATTTTAATTTATTAACAAAGCCATTAGTTAAATCAAGGTAATGAACTAGCAGGGGCATTCCATAAGAAGGGATGCTTCTTTTTGCTTTTAAACTAAGTGTTAACTCGTTCAGATGTATATTTCAATTGTTTCGTTGTCCAATAAAAAAACAGAACATGGAGGATAAATACAAAAAGATAAACTAGGAATGAGAAAAGTAAATTCCAATGATTATATTGAAACACATTAAAAAAGGTCGAAATCCGTTCGGATACAGTGCTAAATAAGGCAAAGAGAATAACAACTACCCAAGAGGGAATCTTGTGAAATTTATGATAAAAATAAAACAATAAACATGAGTTGTTTGATGAGATTACATATACAATTGTTTATTCCCTATACGGTTACTTATTCTCTCATCAAAGTTTTTTGGAAGAGGTAAAACTTTCATACATTACTCCTGCTCTCGTTAATACTTTTCTATATCCCATGAGTAAGATTATATTTACAATCAAAGCCGCTCCCCAGTAACTATATGTAAAACTCAATGACAGATGGCTGATATTTACTAATCTGAACCTTTCAAACACATAGGGAATAGTACTGTGAGTGAAAAGCGAAAGAATAAAAATAACTGTTTTCCCTAAAATGGATCGAATCTTTAGAAAATATATTACGGAGAAAAGAGTTAACATGGGAATTAAAAATGTCATCCCTACTATAATTGTTAAGGCAGATGTAAGCTTTTCTGATATATTAATTACTTTTAGGTTAGCAACGGTTACTAGAATAAATAATTCATTGATCATTGCATTAATCATCCAACATAGTGCAATTTCAACAGGATGCACACCACTTTTTATAATTAAAATGAAAAGAGAGATTGCGACTATAATGAAAAAGATAAGAACCAACCTAGTCTCTCCTTTTTTATGCTATTTTGCTGTCTTGGCTGTTTAAGCTAAGACCTCTTTTTAGTTGTTTTTTCTGTTAAAAGCAGAGGGGAATTATATGTATTCTATGTGTTGATAGGTAAAAACTGTGTATATCAGATGTGAAAAAATATTAAAAAACATGAAATAAAGTTAAAAAATATGAAAAAATATGAAAAAAGTTATTGAAATCGCTTTATTATGGTGTTAAATTTAATTCAAGAAATCAGTTACAAGAAGATTCAACAAAAAATTGGAGGCTCACAATGAAATTAGCTACGAGGATAAATTCAATTATGCCTAAGGTCGATGGAGATATTATCAAAGCATTAGAAAAAGTTTCAGAGATTGATGGAATTACATGTGTTGATTTAAATTATCCAGAACATTTTTCAAATTACTCTGTAGATGAAATCAATAAAACGCTAAAAGATTTAAACATGAGTACAAATGGATTAGCTTTAAGGTTTAGAAATCATTTTATAAATGGTGAATTTGGAAACAACAATAAGCTGATTGCTGAAGACGCGTTTACTTTGTGTAAGGAGGCTGCAGATACCTGTAGAGTATTAGGTGGAAAAGTTTTAACTTTATGGTTAGGCTTTGACGGATTTGACTATCCATTTCAAGTTGATTATCAAAAAGCCTGGAGTCAAGTTAGGGAATATGTAACAGCACTTGCTGACTATGCACCAGACTTACAAATTAGTATTGAATATAAACCATACCAAGAAAGATCATATGCATTAATTGATAGTATTGGACTAACGTTGCTAATGGTAAGTGAAATTAATCGTGAAAATGTTGGAGTTACAGTCGATTACTGTCATATGCTTATGAAACGAGAAAATCCTGCATATGGATTAAGTCTTGCAGCAGATAAAGGGAAATTATTCGGTGTTCATATTAATGATGGATACGGAACTCACGATGATGGTCTAATGGTTGGGACCGTATCATTAATGCAGACACTAGAATTCATGTATTATTTGAAAAAATATAACTATGATGGAGCTATCTATTTTGATACATTTCCGATTAGAGAGGAACCACTTGCAGAAATTAGACAAAATGTAAAAGCGATTCATATTATTAGTAACTTAATAGATCAGCTTGGATTAGAAGAAATTGAAAAAACAATTGAGAAAAATGATGCAATCTCAGTAAATAACATGTTCTTTTCAATGTTTGAAATAAAAGTAAATAAATAATTACTAACCTACTAAACACAATTTTTTTTCATAAGAATTGAAAGCGATTACTAACAAATTCTAGGGGGCTAAAAAAATGAAAAGGTCAAAGAAAAATTTATTCGTAACGGGTGTTTTAGCAATTTCTTTAGGATTGACAGCATGTAGTAGCAATAGCAGTAGTGGAAGTGCATCTCCCGATAAAGAAACAGGGGCTTTTAACCCAGATAATGCTGATGGTCAAACTTATGAAGAGGTAAGATCAAGCTTAGGAGAAGTACCTAAATTAACTGAAGACATAAAATTAGGTGCTGTAGCAAAAGCGTTTGAAAATGAATATTGGAGAACATTGAAAGAAGGAATGGAAACAGGGGCTCAAAAGTTTAGTGATAAAGGGATGAACCTTACCATTGATGTTAAATCCCCACAAGGTGAAGCGGATGAAGAAGGACAGCTGGCCATTGTAAAAGATATGATCAACAAAAAGTATAGTGCTTTGTTACTTTCTCCGATTTCAGATAGCAATCTTGTTCCTGGGGTTGAAAGTGCCCTCGAAAAGGATATCCCAGTAATAAACGTTAATGATGGAATTATCAAGGAGGCTCCTAATTTTGTCGGACCAAAAGCAGATTTAAACGGGGAATCAGCTGCAGAATGGATCTCAGAAAAATTAAATGGAGAAGGAAAGGTTGCGATTATAGTAGGAATGCCAAAAGCATTCGCTGCTAGACAACGGACGTTAGGATTTGAGAATTGGATGAAGGACAATGCTCCAAACATTGATATCGCTGAAAAACAAAATGCGGATTGGGATCGCGCAAAGGCAAAGGATATTGCTGCAACATGGATTAAAAAGCATGGAGATCTAGCTGCTATTTTTGCAAATAATGACACAATGGCTTTAGGTGCGCAAGAGGCGGTAAATGAATCAGGAAAAGATATATTAGTAGTCGGAGTAGATGGAATTGGTGAAGCCTATGACTCTATTCGTAAAGGTGAGTTGGATGCAACTATCGATTCTTTCCCAAAATATAAAGGGCAAATAGCAGTTGAAATGATCATTCGTCAAATGGGTGGACAGGAAGTTCCTAGAGTTATTTGGACTCCACAGGCATTAATTGATGAAACGAATGTAGACACACTTGCTGAAGAGATTATTAATTGGGAAGACCCAACAATAGCAGAGTAATAATATACTAGTTTATACCTATAGTCGAATGAATTGGGTTCGACTATAGGTATGAAAAAGGGGAATCAAAATGGAAAAGCAAACAGAGAGTATGGTTAGATTTCAGAATATTTCAAAAGTTTTTCCTGGAGTAAAGGCCCTGGATGGGGTGAGTTTTGATATTAAAAAAGGAGAGATACATGCTCTTTTAGGAGAGAATGGAGCAGGAAAATCAACATTGTTGAATACACTTCATGGAGTCAACAATGAATATGTAGGAACGGTAGAAATTCAAGGAAGAACAGTCTCGTATAAAAATGCTAATGAAGCCATTCAGGATGGAATTGTAAAAATTCATCAAGAAGTTAGTCTAATTCCTGATTTAACTGTAGGTCAAAATATTACTTTAGGTCATGAACCAAGAAAAGGAATGTTTATTGATTACAAAAAACTTCATCATGATGCGAATAAGATCCTCACTAAAATGAAGTGTAACTTTAAAAGCGAAGATTTAGCGAGTACGCTAAGTACTGGAGAAATGCAAATGGTAGCCATCGCCAAAGGATTGTATCATAACGCGAAACTTATATCATTTGATGAGCCATCAGCTTCTCTAACAAATCAAGAAGTACAAACACTTTTTTCTATTATTAACGACCTAAGAGAAAATGGAATAACGATTTTATACGTTAGTCACCGACTAGATGAAGTCTTCGAGATTTGTGATAGCGCGACAGTCCTTCGTGATGGCAGACATATAGATACGTTTCAATTAAAGGATGTTACAAGAGAGCAATTAATAAAGAAAATGGTAGGTAGGGATGTTTCAGCTTATGCGGTAAGAACCAAACCGTCTCCAAAGACTGATGAAAAGGTATTGGAAGTAGAAAACCTATGTGTGAATGGAGTATTTGAAAATATTAATTTCCACCTCCATAAAGGTGAAATTTTAGGCTTTGCAGGTTTAGTTGGCTCTAAAAGGACGGATGTAGTTAGAACCATTTTTGGTGCAGAGGAAAAATCAGGTGGCAGTATTAAAATAAAAGGAGTCACTGTGAATATTAAAAATCCTCGTCAAGGTGTTCAAAAGGGGATCGGGCTTATTCCAGAAAATAGAAAAACTCAAGGGTTTATCAAATTTTTTAATAATGCAAACAATGTAGGTCTTACTAAGATGGAGAAATTCTCTAAGTACGGCTTCGTGAATCATAGAAAGAAAACGGAGAACTGTAATTATTATATCGATGAAATCAACTTAAAACCTAGTAATCCTCATTATATGACGACTAATTTGAGCGGAGGAAATCAGCAAAAAGTAGTGATTTCTAAGTGGCTATCCTCCGATGCAGAAATTTTAATTTTAGATGAGCCGACAAAAGGAGTCGACGTTGGAGCGAAAGCAGAGATTTATAGAGTCCTAGAAGAATTACTTGAAAAGGGAAAATCTATAATTGTTGTTTCCTCCGAGCTACCTGAAGTGTTAGGTCTAAGTGATCGGATCATTGTCATGCGTGAGGGAAAAAAAGTGAAAGAATTTGAAAATCAAAATCTAACTGAGGAAGATATCCTTCAATATGCTATGGGGGTAAACAAAGATGTTAAAAACTAAGGAATATAGTAGAGAACTTAGTCTAGTAGCAGCGATCTTTATTATGGTTATTGTATTTTCCATTATTGAACCAGTCTACTTAAGTGGAAGTAATTTACTTGATATTATGGACCAAAGTGTTATTAATGGATTATTAGCTTTAGGTATCACTTATGCAATCATCACAGGTGGAATCGACCTTTCTGTAGGATCCATCTTTGCAATTGTAATTGTAGTTGTAGGTGATTTACTTGTAAGTGGTTTAAATCCTGTCTTAGCTATTATATGTGGAGTGGGAATAGGTTTTGTTTTGGGTGTATTTAATGGTCTATTAATTACAAAATTACATCTTCAGCCATTCATTGCTACTTTAGGAACAATGAGTGCATACAGAGGGATTGCTTATGTTATAACTGGAGGCTGGCCAGTTCTAGATATACCTGAAAATTTCAGATCAATCTTTAACTCAGATATTTTTGGAGCATTTCCTGTGTCAATTCTGGTACTTCTTGCATTTGCTGTTGTTGGACATATCATCTTAAAATATACCAAACTAGGGACTTATATATATGCAATTGGAGGTAATGAAGAAGCTACTCTCTTATCAGGAGTAAATGTTAACAAAAGCAAAATGCTTGCTTATGCCATTTCTGGAGCTGGTGCTGCTTTAGCTGGTATGGTATTGTTAGCACGCTTAGGATCAGGAGAGCCAGCAGCAGGTCAAACTTATGAATTAAATGCCATTGCTGCAGCTGCGATTGGTGGAGCTAGCCTAGCTGGTGGAAGAGGGAATATGATCGGTACATTACTTGGAGCCATTTTATTATCAACTCTAAAAGTTGGATTAGTTGTTGTAGGTGTAGATAGTTTTTGGCAATATATTGCAACCGGAGCTATAATTGTAGTAGCAGCTTATTTTGAAGTAATTCAAGGGAAACTAAAAGGTATGAGAGTTGGTAGAAGTAATACCAAAACTATCGAGGTAGGTAAATAGCCATGGGGAAGAATGCGGTTACAATAGTCGGTAGTATCAATTATGACATTATCCTTAAGCAAAAACGACTTCCGGAAATTGGTGAGACTTTTACAGCAGATAGTGTCACTTTCTGTGGAGGTGGGAAAGGAGCCAATCAAGCAGTACAGTGTGCCAAGCTAGGACTGGAAAGTTATATGGTAGGTAAGGTTGGCAATGATCAATTTGGCTCTGAATTAATTGCATCTATGAAAAAGTATGGCTTGAATACGGACTATGTTTCAAAGGCTGATACAAACACTGGACTTGGTATTGTGAACGCAATTTCAGATGGAAGTGTGGTTGCTACCATAGCAAAAGGTGCTAATTACAGTCTGACGATTGAAGATATCGATCAGGCGGAAGGCTTATTTAAGAAAAGCAAAATCGTTATATTGCAATTAGAAATTCCTAAAGAAGTAGTGGAATATACCATTAAAAAGGTGAAAGAGTATAATTGCTATGTGATATTAAATTCTGCTCCTGCAAGTGAAATAGATGTTGATTGTTTAAAACTGGTGGATTGTCTAGTGGTTAACGAAACGGAAGCTAGTTTTTATGCTGGAGAGAGAGTTTCATCGATAAGAGAGGCTGAAAAGGTTTGTGAAAAGCTTTATCAATATACTAATAATCTGTTAATTATCACTCTTGGTGAAAAAGGAAGTATTTTATATGATGGAAAGAAGACCATTCACATTCCTTGCAGAACAGTAGATGTAGTCGAAACAACAGGAGCAGGAGATTCTTATACTGGGGCATTAGCTTACGGACTTACGAATGAGTGGCCAATTGAAAAAATAGGGGAATTTGCTTCAATAGTTAGTTCAAGAACGGTTACCAAAATTGGCGCTCAAGATGCAATGCCAACACTATTAGAGTTAAACGAATATGTGTGATGAATTATAAAGTACAATCTTTAGTTCACCTATGAAACTTAACGAAATTTACTAAATATGTATCGAGGTATTAAATCATGATCCCTTATGTCAGAAGAGAAAAAATAATGGATGAATTAGAAAATAAACAAATCCTTTATATTGAAGATCTGTTGAAAATTTTTGATGGGGTCTCTGAATCTACCATTCGTAGGGATTTGAAAATTCTGGAGGATGAAAATTTTATTGTCCTTTTACGAGGTGGAGCAGTTAAATTAAAGCTGGATTCTCATGAAATTCCTGTAGGCACAAAGAAATTACTAAATAAAGAAAGTAAAGAAAGAATTGCAAAATTTGCTGCTTCTTTAGTAGAAGACGATGATGTGATATACATTGATTCAGGAACAACATGCTCAGCGATTGTAAAATACATTGTATCAAAAGGGATTAGAGTAGTTACTTCCAATATCCAGGTGTTGAGTGAGATAAATGGAACTCATATAGAAAACATTACAATTGTAGGAGGAGAGGTTAATAGAAATTTGGATTCTATTTCAGGACCTCTAACAGACTCTTCTTTAAGAAATTTAAACTTTGATAAATCTTTTCTTGGTGCTAGTGGTTTTGGTTTAAATGTGGGTATAAATACTCCAGACTTTCGAGAAGCTAGTAAGAAAAGTATTGTCAAAATGAACTCAAATAAATGCTATGTACTAGCGGACAGTTCAAAGTTTAATAAAAACACATTATGTAAGGCGTTTGATATTCAAGATTGTTTGCTCATAACAAATAAGCAGATTCCTGAACTTGATGGAACTACTGAATATTATGTTGTTGAATAACATCTACCAAATTAAATTTGGCTAAAATACAACTCAGAAGAAAATAGGAAAAACCCTTGCTTTTTATTTCGCAAGGGTTTTCTTTTCGTATTTGGTGGTAGTACGCTCGAAATCCTGACCTCTATTTACCAGAGGGAATTTGTTGAACAATAAAAGTTAATTTATTCTTTTGAATGATGTTCAAAGAAGTAGAACGTTGGCTGGTATATAAAAGCTATTGAGTCATATAGAGAACTGATTTAGTATTAAATCAAGTGTATGTATAAGATTGAAATATAAATAAACCCACTCTTCATTGGAAGGGAATTCTTTTCTTTAATTTTTTGTTTTCAAAAAAATGATACAAGAAGGAAAGGTGGAAATGGTATTTAAAAAATTTAACCCAATAAATTTGCAGGAACCTTACAATCGTAATTTAATGATGAACGACCTTTTGGCTGGGTTTACACTTTTTGTCATGCTTGTTCCTCAAGGTATGGCCTATGCCATGCTGGCAGGTCTCCCACCTGTTATGGGGCTATATGCCTCGACACTTCCATTACTCATATATGCGCTTTTTGCCTCTTCCCGACATCTTTCAGTTGGCCCAACCGCCATCACATCGTTATTAGTGTTTTCTGGTATCTCTGCGGTTGGGCAACCAGGAACAACTGAATATGTTACATTAGTTATTTTATTAGCATTAATGGTAGGTATTTTTCAATTTTTGTTTGGTGTTTTAAAATTAGGCTTTATTGTTAGATTTATTTCCCCCTCTGTACTAGGAGGTTACACGTCCGCAGCTGCCATTATCATTGCATTGAGTCAATTAAAGCATTTGCTAGGTATTGAATTAGGGAATTTTTTTCAAGTTCATCTATTAATTTACGATGTCATAAATAAAATAGGCGGTATACATGGGGTTACTTTATTAATTGGGGTAACTAGCATTGCTTTTTTAGTCTTACTAAAAAAAGTAAGTCCACGAGTTCCGGCAGCGTTATTACTGATACTTCTTTCTATAGTTATTGTTTATTCTTTGGGTTTATATAAAGAAGGGGTAAAGATTGTTGGAATGGTTCCAAGTGGTTTTCCGTCACTTCTTTTTCCTACTATTACATTAGCAGCTGTTAAACAAATTATTCTACCTGCACTAACTATCTCGTTACTTGGATTTATGGAATCTCTTGCAATAGGTAAATCTATTGCTGATAAAGAAAAGTATAAAATAAATCCTAACCGGGAATTAAAAGCTTTAGGGCTAGCAAATATCTTTGGTTCTTTTTTTCAAATATTACCGATAAATGGAAGCTTTTCTAGAAGTGCTGTCAACCACCAAAGTGGCGGGGCTACTCAAATGGTTTCCATTTTTACAGGAATGCTGATCCTGATTACACTGCTATTTTTTACATCTTTTTTTTATTACCTACCTAACGCAGTATTAGCTGCAATCATTATGGTTGCGGTTTATAAGCTAATTGATTTAAAACAATTTAAAAAATTAATTAAAATTAAACCCGTCGATGGTTGGAGTTGGTTAGTTACATTTCTAGCTACGCTTCTTGTAGGGATTCAATGGGGAATCTTAATTGGTGCTACTTTTAGTTTCTACCAATTATTAAGTAGAATGTTTAAATCAAGTATTATAGAAATTGGATATCTTGAAAGGGAAAAAACGTTTCGGGATTTAAAAAGATTTCCTCAGGCTAAGACACTTGACGATGTAATTTTTTTAAGAATAGATTCTTCCCTACATTTTGCGAATGTATTTTACCTTGAAGAGAAAATAGGACATTTACTATTCCAAAGGTCAAAGGTGAATTTGGTAATATTAGATTTTTCAGGTGTTAATGATATGGATACATCTGCATGTAAATCCCTTGAGGAGTTCAAAGACCAACTAAAACAACAAAGCAATATAGAATTATATTTTGTTGCAATGAAAGGCTCAGTAAGAGACACTGCCTATAGAGCTGGCTGGGATACAAAATATAAAAAGGAAATAGGTTATGTATCAATAGAAAAATTACTTGAAGAGAAGAAGATAACATTCTCTTCTAATGGAACAGAAACACCTTTTATCTATATGATTTAAAATGTCATGCTTGTAGTGTAAAGAAACCCTTGGATTGAAGGGTTTCTTATGCAAACAAGGTATGTTATGCTTTCTTGCTGTCGCAAGGGTTCAGGCTGTAGACATACTCGAAGAAATACAAGTCCGTCTACAGTTTTTTAAAAACTTTTAGAAAAAACCTACATTATCCTTGAAAAACTAATTTCCCACCCATATAAGTTTGGTTCACTTTAACGGTATGAATCTTTTCCATACGCATTTCAAATATATCTTCTTCAAGAATAATAAAGTCTGCGTGATTCCCGACAGTAAGCTGTCCGATATGCGGTATCTGTGTAATTTCTTGCGCGGCTTTTGTGTAAAGCATAATAGCAGTTCTTAAATCGATTCTTTGTGATTGTCCAGTATCCAAACCATTGTGTGCAAGACGTGTAACAGCGGACATGATTCCAACAAATGGATTAACTGGATCAGCCCAGGCAGTTGCCGGTGCGTCAGAAGAGATAGCAACTTGTATCCCAGATTGCAGCATGGATTGAATAGGATAGGTTTGCTTTGTCCTCTCTGGACCGAGGTTATTATGATAGCTCTCGATTTCTGCAAACACAAAAATGAGTTGGGTAACAACGGCAATACCGGCATCCGCAGCACGTTGAATCGCTCGCTGGGTAGGCATAGCTGCATGCTCAATCCTAATGGAAGGGCCGGTAGTTAGCCATCCATTTTTTCGATAAAATGTATCAATAATTAAGTCGATTGCTTGTTCACCCATCGCATGAACAACTAATTGAATCTGATTTTTTTCGGCTGCTTGTGCTGCTGCTAATAACTCTTCCTTAGTAGTCATTTGAATACCATAATTACCTTCCTCACCTAAAAAGGCGGGATTAACCCAAGCTGTTTTTCCAGAAATACTTCCGTCAGAGAATAATTTGATTCCGCCGATATGAATCTGATCTTCTTTATTCATTTTTTCTAACGGTATAATGGGTTTTTCCTTCAAATCTTCCCACAGATAGTATAGAACTGTCCGCTGTTTCAGTCCTTTTTTTCTAGCTTCATCATACATTTTAAAATAATCTATCGGTTTTGTTCGGCTCATAAGATCTGTAATCGCAGTAATACCATGTGCAAGTAATTTTGTACTTAACCCTGCTAATAAGTCTGCGTTTTCCTCAAGGGATTTTGACGGAATCAATGATTGGACCAGATCCTTCGCATTTTCACGTAATATTCCTGTTGGTTCACCATTCGAATCTCGATCAATCTTTCCGTCTGGAGGATCTGGTGTGTCTTTCGTGATTCCTGCTAATTCTAACGCTTTACTATTTACTACAGCAATATGGGTACAGGTTCGCGTGATGAAAATAGGAATCTCACTTGTAGCTTTATCTAAATCCCAGCGTGAAGGCTCCCTTCCTTCAGCGAATTTTGCTTCATCATAACCCCAGCCTTCAATCCATTTTCCTTTTTCAATGGTGCGACTTATTTTCTTAATTTGTTCAATTAAAAAGCTTATTGAGTGAATAAGCGGTGGGGTGCAAGCAATTTGGGTTGTTGCGGTAGCAAGCCATAATGGGTGTAAATGGGCATCAATAATGCCAGGTAGTACCCTCTGACCTTTAAGGTCTATACATTCTCCTTCAATAATTTCTAAATTAGATTGTTCACCGATCCAAACAATTCTCCCATTCTGTACAATCATGGTGTTTGCATCTGGCTGTTCCGGATTAGAGGTGAAAATTTTCCCGTTCATAAAAGTTTGAGTTGATTGCTTGTGAATATTCATTGGTTTCACCTCTGAATAAAGATATCAATCCTGTTTTGGAAAATGGAACGCATATAAGCAGTATAGGAAATCGTCAAAAGGAAGGGACGACTCGCCCTCCTGCTCACCGTTACCCCACACACTCGTTCGAATGGAATTTCCCCATTCTTGCAGGCTGTCGTTATTTGGGTTGTAAAAATAAACTCTCATACAGCCAAGTGGGTCAGGGGCTACTCTCTGAATAAGAACAGCATGGGCCCCAAGCGCTTGACCAGAATGGTTGTATATCGTAATACCAGCTGGCTGTGGGAGCCCTTTATTAATATTTATATTTAAAGAAGGGTGATAATATCTATGGAACTTCGCTTTAAATTCAAAATCACTGAATGCATCTGAAAATTCGGTCCAAATTCCTTTCAAATGAAAAGAGGGATTGATCCATTTATGCGGATCTAGCCCACGTCCTTTGGCAGTCTCTAACATTTCCCCATATATTGAATTGAGGTGAGGAATTAAGAGTAATGATATCGTATCTATATTGTCCTCATCCTCTAGTAACACATGCGGAAGGAGGTCAGAAGAAAGAGAACTTCCCTCAAAATCAATAGTGATTTTCCCATTTTCAACAAAATCATTAAACATTTTAAGAAGGAGGACAGGTTCCTTCTGTGACCAATAGGAGAGAGCTCTAGTTGATTGACAAGTAGGGTTAAAGCCTTGACCTATCCCAAGTGGCTGCCCTAAAACGTTCACCATTTCTGAGACTAGTAGAGCTCGAAGTCCTGCTTCATCACTCATGTGATAAACGCTTGAAAGTCTGTCTTTAATGTGTTGATGTAGGGGAACGACTAAAAGCTGTTTAAACTCTTCAACGAATTCTTTTGAAAAAATATCGCGCTCCAACAGACGTATGAAACCATATATACTTCTTCTGGTTTTGATCGTGATGGCAAATTCAATTAGGGAAGAAACAAAAGGAAGATTCAACCTTAAGTTCTTGCCAGCTGCATCGTTCACTACAAGTAAATTAGTAATTAGTTTGGGCTTATCTTTATTGATATACTGTAAAAAAATTGCATGGAATGGTGAAACAAGTCCGGTAGATCTTACGGATGCATTTAGCTGAAGTGCTTCCCGAATGAGTAATAAATCATTACTTTCATGCAGTTTATTTTCATAATTTTCAACGGTTGCTTTAGAGGCGATATCAGATGGGGAATACACCGCATTCACGTAACGCATCAAGTTTGAATCTTTCTCATCCATACTACTAACTAACTTTTTGGCAGTGGAAATTAATTTAAGGATTTTGTTGGTTACAATCGGTCTCTGTACAGCTAGATTATGGATTTCCTGATACACGCTTTGAAAAACAAATGGTGAAAAACAGAGGTCCGAAATAAACAATAAAATCTCCGATGCTTGTTTGTCTTTGTATAAATGAGTGACACGATTTTCTTCCGTTTCTTTCATTAATAACAAATCCAAATTCAAAGCTAAAACCTTCGTCAAAAACTCAGTTGCTTCCAATGCCGACATGGCTGGGTGAATGTAATGGCCTTTAGAAATAGCGAGAATTCGAAGGTTACTCAATGTCTCTGCTGCTGCCATATTGCCACCCGCATGTAAAGTGCCTCTAACAAGTACAGGATTGAGTTTTCGGACATTCTCCCATGGCTTCCCCTGAAAAACCCCTGCCTGGTCAAAGAGATGGGCATATTTATAAATCTTTGCCAATCCATTAGGTTCTTTCAGAAGTAATGCTGCTTCTTCAAAAAAAGCCTCTTGAAATAAATTCTTTATTAAAAATGGCGTTTTAATTAATTGGTTCAAGGCCTTTTGAAATGAATCCTCAGATGTAAATAGAAAAAGTCCCATTTATCCAATCCCTTTCCTGCATATTGCCTTTACCATATGTTATTGGAAAACTATCGTATAGTTACCTATTCAAAAAAACTATTGCTAAGAAGTTTTTTAAGATAGTGAAAAAAAGGACCACAAAAAAATAGTTGGTCCTTTGATTTTTTTGGTTAAAAATTCCTAACCAATCTCTTGCATTCCCGTGGCCATACATGTTTTTTCTAGCATCTCTTTTATTATATTTACTCCGATTTTTAATTCTTCAAATGAGACGGTTAGTGGAGGCAATAGTCTTATGACTCGTTCTCCTGCTGGTAATACAATAAGTCCTATATTTTGTAGTTGAGGTATCAGTGAGGATACTGGAATCTTACATTCGATTCCGGCCATCAATCCTATCCCTCTTATATCTTGGACAACCTTATACTGTTTTAGAATATTTAGTTGCTGAAAAGTATATCATGCTGTTTACAAAGTTACTGAATACCTTGTAAGAAGTCCTTACTACCTAAATGTATTCCACCTTCCCCTTGGACGGTTTCAATCATAACAGCAGCAACATCATTGTCAATTGCGTTGCTTTACGTGCTAACTTTATCGCAGCTTCGTTGGCTTCTGCACCGCTATTGGAATGTAATCGTACTTCCTGAGGGTGTTACAGGTTCAATGTCCCAGCGTGCATAGGTTTGAAATAAGTGGCTCAATTTGTGATCGGCTCCTTATGATAAATTCTCGTACCGTTCCATTTTCCACTTTCAAAAAATGGCTTTTTACCGGAAACAATCATGACACTTTTAACGCCTCTTTCCAAAGCATTTAGTGCTGAGGTAACTTTCGGAATCATTCCGCCATTAATTTCACCATTTGCAATGAAGGAGTCAATCTCTTGCTTAGATAGCTTACTAGTAAGGGAGCCATTAATGAATACTCCATCAACATTTGTAACAAATAAGCACTGCTCAGCAGAAAGAGCTTTAGCTATCTCTGCTGATACATAATCAGCATTTATATTCAGTTTTTCACCGTTTTGAGTAATCCCTATTGGTGTAATAACCGGAATGTAATTTCCGTTAACGACAAGCTCTACGTATTCTAAATTTACCTTTTTTATTTCTCCAACAAAACCGAGCTCTTCACGGTTTAAGTAATCGGCTTGTAAGCAATATGCATCACTTCCATTAATACCGATGGCAGAAAAATGGTGTTCTTGAAGCAGCGCTACTAGTTTTCTGTTTGTTTGCCCTGATAGTATCATTTCAGTAATCAGTAGGGATTGCTCATCCGTTTTACGAAGTCCATTCACAAATTGGGGTGTAATATTACATAATTCAAGCATGTCATTAATATCGGGTCCGCCACCATGTACAAAAACTAGTTTGTAGCCTTGCTTTTTCAATTCAGATAGACTGGTAAAAAAAGAGGTTGATAACTCGTCTAATACGCTGCCACCACATTTGATCACAATATATTTCATCTTTTTCACCAACCTTACGAACGATAACTGGCATTAATTTTGACATACTCATAAGATAGGTCACAGCCCCATGCTTTCCCTACTCCATTACCTACATGGAGATCAACTGAAATCTTAATAGATGGCTGATTTAAATAATTACGTGCCTCATCCTCGGAGAATGTACAAGGTACACTTTTTTCAAGCATTTTAATAGTGCCTATAGAAATATCAACTGTATCAGGATTGATGGCAGCATTTGTTTGGCCGACCGCCCCGATGATTCGTCCCCAGTTAGCATCTGCACCAAAGATGGCGGTTTTTACTAAATTTGAACCGATAATTTGCTTTGCAATAAATCTTGCTTCCTCATCTTTAATTGCTCCTAATACCTCAACTTCAACTAGTTTGGTAGCTCCCTCTCCATCCATTGCAATTTGCTTTGCTAACTTTTCACAAGCCTTTGTTAAAAGTTCAATAAATGTCTCCCATTCCGGATGCAGAGGAGATAAAGGACGATTACCTGCCAAGCCATTGGCCATCACAAGTACCATATCGTTCGTTGAGGTGTCACCATCAACGGTAATTTGATTAAATGTATGGTTAGTTACACTTCTTAATGCAACGGACAGATTCTCAGAAGAGATGACTGCATCCGTTGTTAAGAAGCCTAGCATGGTAGCCATGTTTGGATGAATCATTCCTGAGCCTTTTGCTGCTCCACCAATCGTGATGATTTTGTCATTGATGATAGCTGAAAAACCACAGCTCTTCATCACAATATCAGTGGTCAAAATTGCCGTTTGAAAATCAACCGCATCACTGTCTGAATTTCCAGGTGATAATAACTCAATACCAGATGAAATTTTATCCATATTTAAATATTCACCGATCACTCCAGTCGAGGCGACGGCGACATAATTGTCCTTTACGTTGAATTTCCTAGATGTTAAGGAACGCATTTCTAGTGCATCCTTGTATCCTCTTTCTCCCGTGCATGCATTGGCACACGCACTGTTAACCACTACCGCCTGTAAAAGCCCCTCACACAAAATGCTTTGTTGAGTCACTTTTAAAGGTGCTGCTTGGAATTGGTTTGTGGTATAAACGGCTGCAGATGAAGCTGGAATATCACTAAGAATGACCCCTAAGTCCTTTTTTGAATGGCGGAGGCCAGCATGAACTCCAGTTGTTCGAAATCCTTGTGGTGATAATATATTCCCATTTTCAATTTCAACAATTTTATCCATAAACTTTACCTGCATTCCAAATCCTCCTTAAGGGTACATGGGAATAAATTCTAATCCCGTTTTCTCATTTAATCCATTCATTACATTGGCATTTTGAACGGCTTGACCAGCTGCACCCTTCATAAGGTTATCAATGACAGAAACAATCGTTAACCTTCCAGTTCGCTCATCAAGATGTAACCCGATATCACAATAATTTGAGCCGGATACTTCCTTAACAGCAGGGAAAGATCCTTGTGGTCTAATCCGGACAAACGGATTGTGTGAATACTGATCTTTATATAAATGAATAAGTTGTTCAATACTCATAGATGCTTTGAGTTTGACGTAGATGGTTGCCAAAATTCCTCTTGTGATTGGAAGCAAATGTGTATTAAAAGTAATAGGTGTTATATCTTTATCCCAAAGGTTCAGCTGCTGTTGAATTTCAGGAATATGCTGATGTTCGTTTACTTTATATATTTTGAAATTTTCATTAATCTCTGAGAATAGAAGGTTTTTAGATACAGATCTTCCTGCTCCGGAAACACCTGATTTTGCATCAATAATAATAAAATTCGGGTCAATAAGTTTTTCTTTAATTACTGGTGCAAGACCCAATAGAGTTGCTGTGGGGTAACAACCAGGATTAGCGATTAATCTAGAATCAATTATTTTTTCTTTATTCCACTCACTTAACCCATATATCGAGGTTTCTAAAATATCACTTTCAACTGGCTCGTGCTTATACCATTTCTTATACAAAGAAGCATCTCTAAGACGTAGGTCACCAGATAAGTCGATAATTTGAACACCTGTCTTTAAGAAAGATGGAACAAGTTTACTAGATACTCCTGATGGAGCAGCTATAAATACAATATCTGAATGTTTAGCTATTTCTTCGGGGTCGATATGTGTAAGTCTTAAGCTTGTCATTCCATATAAATGTGGAAACTCTTCATATAATAGAATTTCTTCCCTTGTCGTATGCACGGATTGTATCCTGAATACAGGATGATGATGTAATATACGAAAAAGCTCACCGCCGCCATAGCCAGTCGTTCCTATGATTGATACATTCATAACAATTCTCCCCGAGATGACCATTTATTTTTATTCCCACGAATAACTTTTACCCCAACTGTGACTTGCCAAGGTTTCTACTTCTTCAACTAAGCTGTCTTCCACCATGAAGATATCCCCCTGTTCATAGGGGTTATAATGAAATGCGTACATTCTTGATAAAAACTGATGGAAGAGCAGGGAGGATTCACCTTCCCATTCACCGAAACCTGATACACTTGGTTCAATGCCTTGCCCCCAATTTTGTCCGCTATCATTGTTCGGATTGTAGAAATATATTCTGTATTCACCATTCTGGTCTTTCTTGATCCTTTGAATGGAGACTGCGTGCAATCCTAATAGGGTACCATGGACATTCGTTATAAAAATTCCAACTGGATTTGGATAGATGAGCTCGTAGCCCTCGTTATAGTCCGGATGATGGGTCGCATAAAACAGTCTGATGAAGGTGGAATAGTTAGTGACTCTTAGAGAGATTGGATCAATGACATTAATAAATCCTTTCGGGATCCATTCTCCGTAAAATTCAGGATTGACCCATTTGTGACCATCCTCTCCACGAAGGAGTGTCCGTTTCATCATTTCGTTATAAATTTTATCCAGGTGCGGTACAAGAACAATGGATACTGGATCTAAATCCTGATGAATTTCTTCTGCGACTCCGCCTGTCAGTAGGCTTGAGTGGATTGCCTCACCTTCGAAGGTCATGTCAATGTCATGATCACGTGCCGCACGAGCAATATATTCCAAGAGCTGTCCGATTCCATGCTGAGACCAGAGAGAGATCGCTCTTGCTGACTGGCAAGTTGGATTAAGACCCTGACCAACACCGAGGGGTTGACCGAGTACACTAATTACTCCAGCAATAAGCACACCATTTATGCTAATGCCACCTTGTTCATATTCAGGCTTTGAAAGGATTTGTTTCACCTGAGAATGAATCGGGAGCTCAAAAAGGCGTCGAATGGCAGGTGGTACATGATCCTGTGAAAGGACCCCGCGATCAAGCACACTCGCTAATCCATATATGGCTTGCCGCGTTTCAGGAAAAATAGAAAGCTGAATGATATCGTAAATAAGAGTTCTATTGGAGTTAAAGCTAGCTGTCCCTGTTTCTGATAAATCAAGCGCACCTGGAATGAATTCAGGATGTTTTCGGTTAAGGAATCGTAACAGTACCGCATGATAAGGCGACACAAGGCCTGTATCTTTCATTGATCCGGCAAAAATCTTAGCCTCAGCTTCCAGTTCATCCGTATACGCTTCTGCTAATCTTAATCTGTACTCACGTTGATTTTCCGCTTCTTTGCTAAGAGGTGTTGGTGCATTGGCAGCACGTGAGAACTTTCGTAGAGCTTCAGCCGTATGTTCTTCTTTTATACTTTCAATGATTGGTTCAAACATCGAGATCATCTTTAAAACCCGCCCGGTCAAAATAGGTCGCTGAACGGTGAGACGATCGATTTCTTGGGCGATTTTATCAGCGATTGCCTTAAACGACAGTTCTTTACCAAGGAATTGAAATAAATGTTGTGCTCGGACCGTATGCTCATCTAAGTGAATTCGGTTTTCTTCCGTTTCCGGCGGGAATAAAAGGTCCAGATTAAGTGCGAGAATTTCATTTAAGAATATTTCTGCTTCTTCCGCTGAAATGGCCTCGTGTATGTATTCGCCCTTCGCGATGGAAAGCATCCTCATCTCACTTAACAATTCGATAATCGATTGGACGCCTTTAAGCTTAAGAGAACCACCAACGAGGGAGGGCTGCATTTTCCCTGGGTCCTCCCATGGACCGCCATAAAAAACACCCGCTTGGTCAAACTGAGACGCATTTGCATAGAGGACGGACATACCGTCATCTGAGCGGGCTAGTTCAACCGCCAATTGAAAGACGTCTGTTTGGTACATGCTTTTCGCGAAAGGCTTTGCTTCCTCAAGTCTCTTAAGGGCCGATTCGAATCTGTTTTTTAAGACAGTTGTTAGCTTATTTAATCTTTTTCTCTTCGTTAGGTTCGTCATCCTTGCAAGGCCCTCCTAAAGATAAAAATCATATTTTTCATATTTTTTCATGAGCGTCCTCATGACCTCACTGTCATCCCCTGAAAAGAAAATGGTTCCATAATGATTTCCAAAGCCCACTCTATCAGCCACTTTCGAGGTTACAGGAATGAACATATCATGCCTTTCAAAATAAGGATGGTTTTTGAGTTCCTCAGGAATATTGAGTTTTTCAATACGTTTTACATTTGGATAAACCATTAAGCTGCCTGCATAACTCTTTGAAGAAGTGACTTCCTCAGGGAAAAAGGCCTCTAGTTCTTTTTCGGTTGTATCTGGGTCACTGCATAGAATCTGCGCTTGAAACGCACTGAAGCCATATGCCTTTTCAATCAATTCAAAAATATGACCTCCGGGAACACGTGCTGCCACTTCACCGAAATTTAAGGTTCCATCTGGTGCAATGAAATATTCAGGATGAATGAGACCATAGTCGACTTCAAAAGCTTCAACAAGTTTTTCAATTTGTTCTTTTATCTGTGGCCGCCATTCTTCAAGTGATGGGGAAGCCGGTACAAAGTTGGAGTGACCAAGCTTGACATATTCTGTAATATTTAAGAATCTAACCTTGCCGTTATGGATAAAGGCCTCACACGAGAATTCCTGACCATCGAGATGGCTTTCCATAAGAAGGGGGAATTCTGAATCACAAATTTCTTCAATCTCTTTACGGTCCCGGATCATTCGATGCCCAACTGTTCCCGCTTTATTAAATGGTTTTACATGAATAGGGTCGTTAGGATCACCATCGAGTTTAATTAATGCTTCGTTTACTCTATCGATGAATCGGTAGATGTCATGTTTGTTTTCTGCTTCCGCAAATACTCCTACACGGATTCCAGCCATTTGTGCTTTTCGCTTCATCAATCCTTTATCTCTCAATAGTAGGGACTTTTGGAAAATACGCGGGTTATTTCTGAACTTTGCATTCAAGGCACCTGCCCATTCAACCGTTTCCTCATAAATAGGTACAGCTACTTTTGTATGGAGACCTTTTAAAATCTCATATAGTTCATCCGACCGTTCTTCTAGCTGGTCGAATACCCATGGTACTAATTGGATACCATGACTATCAGCAAAGCTTTGAAATTCAGGTGGACCGACCACCACAAATGGCCGATTCATTTTGTCAATTGCTTCGATGGCATGAAGGCTCCATCCTAGTAATGCTGTTACTCTACCCTTGTTCTCTTTCATCTGCATAACTCTCCCTATTTTGATTATGGACAAGATCACAACGGTATCATTTTAGCAAAAATAATAATTTGAAAATTCGGATTTACACAAATAGTACAAACAATTAAAAGTAACTAATTAAAAAATTTACATTGATTAACTAAAATAGGGGAGGAATCAGAGACAGTTTTTAATACAAAATTTCGGGCAAAGGGGTATGGCAATGAGTGATTGGTATAGTAGATTGACTGATTATTTTCCAGAAAAAGAAATGAAATCAAAAAAGCATTTTGAAATACTTTTTCACGAAAAGCGAGGTATCTATCAAGTAGAAGAAAGCCCAAGCCATGTAATAGTTTATCTTGAAAAAGATGAATATATTTTCATAGATTATATTCTGGTGACTCAGAATAAACGTGGAAATGGAAAAGGTAGCAAGATCCTTGAAGAGCTAAAACATAAAGGAAAGGCTATTATTCTAGAGGTTGAACCTGTAACTCAAATAGACCCTGACTCTAAAAAAAGAGTACGATTTTATGAGAAAAATGGGTTTCGAAAAATGGAATCCATAAGTTACGAGAGAATTCATATGGTAACAGATGAGTTAAATAAAATGGACATTCTCTGTTGGTCCCCAATACATAGAACAGAGCAATGGGTATACGACCAAATGAAAACAGTATTTAATGAGGTACATGCTTTTAAAGCAAAGGAACTATATAACCGTCAACCTCAGCTTGTCACAGACGTTCTGAGATTGAGAGAATTGACTTTAGCTAATGAAAGTTTTAATAATTAAGAGTTATTTAAGAGGGGGAAAGGACTCGCTTTTTTAGTGACTAAATATGTAAAAACACCAGGATGAGGATTTTTGGTGATATTCCAAGACCATCAGTGGTTGCAATTACAAGGCAATAACACAAAAGCCAGAAGTTGGTTCTCTAAAGGTCAATGGAAAAATGGAAAATACAGTTTTTTTAAGCCTCTCACAAATGTGTGTGAGGCTTAATTTGGATTGTTATCTATCGAACTTACATTACACAGTCATTAAAACGGTATCCATACCCTTTTATGGTTGTGATGTATTGAGGTTTTTTTGGATCTTTCTCAATTTTTTTCCTTAGATTACTAATGTTTATATCAACGATTCTAAAACCACCATAATAATCAAATCCCCAAATATATCTTATCATTTCTTCTCTTGATATAACTCTTCTTTCGATCAACAGCATAAGTACTTGAAACTCTCTTCTAGATAAATAAACTTTATTTGTCTTTAAAACAATTTCAAATTGTTCAGGTTTTATAACTAAGCCTCCTATAATAATTTCATGAGTTAGTTTTGATTTTGTCATTTCAATTCTTCTAAAGATTGCTTTTACTCTCGCTTCAACTTCTCTTGGGCTAAAGGGAACTGTAATGTAGTCAGTAGCCCCCTTTTCAAAGGCATGGAGTATGGCTTCCTCACTGGAAAGGGAGTTAACAAAGATTATAGGGAGATTGAGTTTAAGTCTTAATTGTTTAAAATCTTTTTCATACTGTAGAAATAATGAAAAATTACTAAAAATTAGATCAGGTTTTATCTGAACAAGATTCGTAAGTCCTTCTTGAAAGTCTTTAGTATGAACTCTAAACCTGAGTTGTTCCAGTCTTTTTATTAGGATAAAGTACTCTTCGTAGTAATTATCTAAGATCAAAATAGTTTTATTCATCCAATTTACCCCTTGGTAAAAAATGTCTTAGTGTATTTATTTCCAACCATCTTCCTTTTAATCACAATAAGGGGTTATTTTTAAACATAGAAGTTACCAATCGATATAATCAAAAAACTAATATAACTAACTCACTGAATTATTAGAATTTTTCCAATAGATTATTGACAAATATAAGGCCTTTTTATATTCTTAGTATATAACAAATGTTAACTAGTGTAACAAATGTAAAATTTATTCTTCTGAAGTTATAAGTTGTAGCATTTGTTCCTGGTTCATGAATTAAAATAAAATGAAAGCGCTGTTAAAAGAGAGGGGGACTAGGAATCTTCTAATCTATGAAATGGGGAAAGGAGAGGTTTTATGCAACTTGCTTTCATACTTTGTACGATTCTCATTGTACAGTATCTTTTATCGTTCTTTCAAATTAAGCAATACAAGAAAAATATCGATAAAATTGTTAGCGTTTACAAGGGTGATGACGGTTATTTTATGTTCTCAGGGATGGAACGAGGAAAGTTTAAGCCGGGAGCAATTGCCATTTTGGTTGTTGATAGCAACTACATCATACATGAGTGTCACATGTTAAAGGGGATGTCCGTTCTAACTAAGTTCAAGCCGTTAGATAACTATAAGGGCAAACATGTGGGCGAAATTGTTAGTGATGTGAATGATATGATTCCTGAAAAAGGGAAAAATAAACTTCCTGCTTATCGTAAGGCATTATTACAAGCGAGTGAAAATGCATTGTTAACTATATCTAAGAACAAAGTTTCAATGGGAGTATAAAAAGGGGGTCAAACAAATGGAATGGATTAAATGGTTAGGGGAACATTTTATCGGGATGTTTCAGGCTGGTGGCGAAACGTTTATGGGATTAGTAACGGGAATTGTTCCAACGCTGGTTGTCCTATTAACATTTACTTATGCAATGATGAAGTTCGTCGGGGAAGACAGAGTAACAAGAATCATTCAGTTTGCTGCAAAATATACAATCCTTCGATATACACTAATGCCAGTCCTTTCAGTTCTCATGTTAACCAACCCGATGGCCTATACTTTCGGTCGTTTCTTACCTGAAAAGCAAAAACCAGCTTTTTATGATTCAGCGGTATCTTTCGTTCATCCGGTAACAGGGTTGTTTCCTTACGCTAACGCAGGTGAACTATTCGTATACTTAGGTATAGCAAACGGTATTCAGGAATTAGGGCTACCAGTAGCTGACTTAGCTGTTCGTTACTTTATCGTCGGTGTGGTGGTTATATTAATTCGTGGTATCGTGACAGAATTAATTACAAAATATCTAGCGAAAAAAGAGGGCGCGGATTTAGCGTAGAAAGGGGAGACTGTAAATGACGACTTATCGTGGAGTGTTCGTATCAAAAGGATCAGGCGGATGGGGTGTGGGTCTTTATATTGAACCCAATTCCAAAAAGAATAAGGTTGTATCAATTACAGGAGGCGGAATTCATCCAGTTGCAGCTAGAATTGCAGAATTAACTGGTGCTGAGGCTGTTGATGGATTTAAGGGCTCTTATCCAGAAGACGAAATGGTATGTGTGGTTATTGACTGTGGTGGGACAGCTCGGATTGGTGTTTATCCAATGAAACGTATCTTGACAGTTGATGTTCTTCCATCTTCTCCTTCAGGTCCCCTTTCAAAATATATTACGGATGATATCTTTGTATCAGGTGTTACTCCAAAGGAGGTTGCGGTTGCTGAAGGCTATAGTCAATCCGCAGGTGCACAAGAAGTAACGGATGAGCCAAAATTCGATACAAAAGATAAAGAGAAGTTTAAAGAAAGTTATACAGAGTTGAAAAAAGAAGTAGCTAGCCAGCAAAAAGATAATCTCTTGCTGCGTTTTTCGAAAGGAATCGGTAATGTAACCGGAACTTTCTATCAGGCTGGCCGTGACACAATGGATATCCTTATTAAAAATATTCTTCCGTTCATGGCTTTCGTTAGTATGTTAATGGGGATTATCAACTACACTGGTGTCGGTGATTGGATTGCCCAGGCACTAACGCCACTCGCTGGTTCTCTGTGGGGACTTCTAGTAATCGTTATCGTCTGTACTCTGCCATTCTTATCTCCAGTGTTAGGACCAGGGGCCGTTATTGCGCAGGTGATTGGGGTCTTAATTGGTACACAAATTGCCTTAGGGAATATTCCACCGCAATACGCATTACCTGCACTCTTTGCCATCAACGGTCAAGTAGGTTGTGATTTCATTCCTGTAGGTTTATCCCTTGGAGAAGCGAAACCGGAAACAGTCCGTTACGGAGTCCCAGCCGTATTATACAGCCGCTTAGTTACAGGTATTGTATCCGTTGTAATTGCCTATTTTGCTAGTTTTGGAATGTACTAAAATTTAAGGTTTTTGTAAGGGCAGTAAGATATGAAAGAAGAGGATCACTGTGGTCATTCAAGATAGAAGAATTCTAGTTAAAGTCGCACAAATGTATTATGACGAAGGAGCAACACAGTCGGAAATAGCAGAAAAGATAGGAATCAGCCGCTCTCTTGTTTCAAAGGTGTTAACAAAGGCAAGAGAGGAAGGGATTGTTGAAATCATCATTCATGATGATAAAATTCATCAGTTTAGAAATCTAGAACGGAAATTGGAGCGTTTGTATAATTTACGAGAAGTAGTTTGTATTGAGAGTGTGGGACGCGAGTCTTCGAAAAAGCAATTAGGCGAAGCAACTAGTGATTATTTGCAGCGAGTCATTAAAGATGGTCAAATCATCGGTATGTCTTCAGGCACGACTTTAAACGAAGTTGCTAAGGCAATGAACTCAGTACAGGCATTTCCTTCTGCAACGGTAGTACCATTAGTAGGTGGAATGGGTAACGAGCGGGTGGACATTCACTCTAATAGTATTGTTTCCAAAGTAGGAAGTGCCCTTCAATCCAAGTATGAATTCCTACATGTCCCGGTAATGGTTGATACAAAGGAAGCGAAGGAAGTATTGATTCGCCAGCCTTCTATCCGCTGTACTTTAAATCTAGCAGAACAATCCAATATTGCAGTGGTCGGTATTGGTGGCCGTCCTGAAGACTCTACCATGGTAAAATCCTACATGGGTCCGGACCATCAACAGATTACTAATGATCACGAAATTGTAGGTGATATCTGCTACAACTTCATTAATAAGTTTGGGAAGCCTGTAGACAATTCATGGAATGAAAGAGTGATAGCTATTGAACTGGAAAAATTGAAAGCAATTCCTTTAGTCATTGGGGTTGCTTCTGGTTTAGAAAAAGTTCAGTCCATCAAAGCGGCATTAGAAGGTGGCTTGATACATGTATTGATTACGGATGAAGCAACAGGAACTGCGCTGGTTGAAGGATAATAGTCGAGCTGCACTTCTATTGTGCAGCTTTTTCTTGTTTGGCTTTGATCCATTAACAATCTTTTCAATCTTCACTCTACTAAAATCTCCTTTTTATCAGATATATTCGAATATTACGACTTGACAGGGCTTACATAAGGACTTACACTAAGGATATGGAACAAATGATATGTATTGTAACAAATGTTATATAAAAGGATCGATTGTTACAATTAATAACATTTGTATTAATCTAAAAAACCAATTAAAAGAATACTATTCTACAAAGAAAATTGTAAGCGTATTAATTAACCTTTGGGAGGAATTATTATGTCAATTTACACTAAGCTTTTACAACGAGAACGTGAAAATGCACCAATTAAAGTAGGGGTTATCGGTGCAGGGCAAATGGGTTTTGGAATGATTGCACAAATCTCAAAAATCCCTGGTATGATCGTAACAGGTGTTTGTGATGTAAATGTTCAGGCGGCACAAAAAGCAGCTGATTATTATTCCTCACAATCTACAAGAAAAGATCCAATGGTTGTATCGAACGACTATCGAGATGTTATCCAGTCAAATCATGTAGAAGTGATTGTTGATGCAACGGGTGTTCCAGAAGTGGGAGCAAACGTGTCACTGGAGGCTTTGCGTTCGAAAAAACACATTGTCCTTCTTAACGTAGAGGTTGATATCACAATCGGTTCAATTATGTACCAAATGTTTACGAATGCTGGGTTGGTATACACAGGCTCTGCAGGGGATGAGCCAGCTGCCACTCTAGAATTATATGAATTTGCTAAAACAATGGGCTTAGAAGTGTTGGTTGCTGGGAAAGGCAAAAATAATCCATTCAACCCGCTATCAAACCCAGACGTAGCTGCAGCTGAAGCCAAGGCAAAACATATGAGTGCACATATGCTAGCTGCATTCCAAGATGGAACAAAAACAATGGCGGAAATGAATCTTTTAAGTAACGCGATTGGCTTAGTACCAGATAAAGTCGGAATGCACGGTGTATCTGCAACTGTTCAAGATGTTGCTGATAAATTAGACCTAAAGGAAAATGGAGGAGTACTAGATAACTTCGGCGTTGTAGAATATGTAAACGGTTTAGCACCGGGAGTATTCGTCATTGTAAAAAGTGATCTTGAACCAGTTGACGAAGAACTTCGCTACTTAAAAGTGGGTAATGGACCACACTATGTGTTTTATCGTCCATACCACTTAGCCAGTTTAGAAACTCCAATTACAATCGCAAAAGCAGTATTAGAACATGATTCTTCTATTCATCCACTTGGAGCACCGATTTCTGAAACCGTTGCTGTGGCAAAACGGGACATTAAAGCAGGTGAAACATTAGATGGAATTGGTGGCTATAGTGTGCGTGGTGTCCTTGAAACGCACCGGGACATGAAGGTAAACGGACATATACCAATTGGTTTAATCAGTGGAAAAGTAGTTGCTAAAAAGGATATCAAGACAGGTCAATTCCTAACTCAAGATGATGTGGAATTAGATACAAATACAACTGTATGGAAGTTACGATCACTTCAAGATCAGCTTTTTCCAACAAGCACAGAACAACGTCCACTTGTGACACTATAAAGAGACAAGCGAACAAATGGGAGGATCAACATGACAAAATCAGTGGTAAAAGAAATTGGAGTATTAGTACCAACGTTTAAAGAAGATAAAATATTAATTTTATTTGGTCCACAAGCACCGAAGGAATTAAGAGAAATGGCTGTTATTCATGAATTTGAGAATCTAGAAGAGGAGCCATTAAAGCAGGGAGGAACGATTCAGTTCGGTGAAGAGAGTTTCACCATTACCGCATTAGGTGACCTTGCAAACAAGAATTTTAAGGAATTAGGGCATGTATCCATTTACTTCCAGGAGCCAATGGAAGAAGTTCTGCCTGGAGCGGTGTTTGCATCACCATATTCCTTCCCAAATACTATTAATGAAGGAACAGTAATTTCAGTAAAATAAACAAAAGGGGAAAGGTGGATCTAGTTTAATGAAACTTGATCTCTTTTTCCCTTTTTTAAATCCATGGCATTTTTGGAACCGTTACCATCGTTGGTATATCAATATTTGTCCAATAAAAAGTATCGAAAAAATAACGTTTTTTTCTTGACTAAAATGTGGATAGATTATATGATGTTTACAAAGGTAACAGTATAGAACAAATGTAAAAGGAGGAACAGATAATGATGGTTAAAACATTAAAGCTTCCTGAGATGATTACTGAGCAGAAATTAAAAGATTTATATAAAGAAATGTGGTTAATCCGATATTTTGATGAGAAGGTTGACCAGTTCTTTGCGAAGGGGTTAATCCACGGTACAACACATTTATGTGTTGGCCAAGAGGCATCTGCGGCAGGTTCTATAGCGGTGATTGGCAGAAAAGATAAGATCATAAGCACACACCGAGGACATGGACACTGTATTTCAAAAGAAGGCGATGTTAACAAGATGATGGCAGAACTCTTCGGCAGAGAAACAGGGTATTGTAAAGGAAAAGGCGGATCCATGCATATTGCCGATGTAGAAAAAGGGAATTTAGGGGCAAATGGAATTGTCGGTGGAGGTCTTCCTCTTGCTGTAGGAGCAGCTCTAACGTCGAAAATGAAAAAAGAAGATTATGTGGTTCTTTGTTTCTTCGGTGATGGTGCTTCTAATGAAGGAAGTTTCCATGAATCTGTGAATCTAGCAGCCATCTGGGACCTTCCCGTTGTCTTTATATGTGAAAACAATCAATACGGGATGTCAGGTCCAGTTAAGGAAATGACTCGTGTGGAAAATATTGCTGATCGGGCTAGTGGTTACGGAATCCCTGGTCATGTGGTTGACGGTCTTGACATGATAGAAATCATGAATACCGTTCATGAAGCAGTTGAACATGCACGTGGTGGCAACGGCCCAACATTAATCGAAATGAAAACGTATCGCTGGAAAGGACATTCCAAGAGCGATGCGAAAAAATATCGTACCCGTGAGGAAGAAAAAGAATGGAGAGAAAAAGACGGAATCAAGCGTTTTAAAGAAACGTTAATCGATGCTGGTGTATTAACAGAAGAAACCGCAAAACAACTTCAGGAGGCGGCAAACCAGGAAGTCGAGAATGCTGTGAAATTTGCTGAAAGCAGCCCGGAACCATCCCTTGATAGTTTACTAGAGGACGTTTACGCGTAAAGAGAGGAGTAGAAATTATGGCTACTAGACAAATAACCTATTTAGAAGCAGTAAGGGAAGCAATGAGCTTAGAAATGCGGGAAAACAATGATGTATTTATTCTTGGTGAAGATATCGGTGTTTATGGAGGAGCTTTTGGTGTAACACGTGGAATGATTGAAGAGTTTGGACCTGAACGTGTCCGTAATACACCCATCTCAGAAGCGGCGATTGCTGGTGCGGCAATAGGATCGGCATTAACAGGAATGCGTCCTATATTAGAACTCCAATTTTCTGATTTTATTACGATCGCTATGGATCAAATGGTGAACCAAGCTGCGAAGACCCGTTATATGTTTGGAGGCAAGGGAAAAGTACCAATGGTATTACGGACACCAGCTGGTTCGGGAACCGGTGCTGCTGCCCAACATTCACAAAGTCTTGAAGCATGGATGGCTCATATTCCAGGATTAAAAGTTGTTCAGCCGTCCACAGCTTATGATGTAAAAGGTTTGTTAAAAGCAGCCATTGACGATGATAACCCAGTTATTTTCTACGAACACAAACTATTGTATAAAACGACGGGTGATGTTCCTGAGGAATCCTACAAAATTGAATTAGGTAAAGCAGATATCAAGCGTGAAGGAACAGATGTCACAATTGTTGCTACTGCTATCATGGTTCATAAAGCGATGGAAGCAGCAGTGGAACTTGAAAAAGAAGGAATCAGTGTAGAAGTAGTGGATCCTCGTACCATTGTTCCACTCGATAAAGAAACGATTATTAATTCTGTAAAGAAGACAGGACGTTTAATTGTTGTTCATGAAGCTGTGCAACGGGGAGGATTCGGTGGAGAAATCGTTAGTGTGGTTGCTGAAAGCGAAGCATTTGACTATTTAGATGCTCCAATCAAGCGACTCGGCGGTAAAGAGGTTCCGATTCCTTATAATCCTAAATTAGAAAGAGCGGCCATTCCGCAAGTTCCAGATATTATCGAAGCTGTTAAAGAAACTGTTAAGAATAAGTAAGGAGGAGGGGCAATATGGCAAAAGAAATATTTATGCCGAAGCTAAGCAGCACGATGGCAGTGGGTACCCTCCTTCAGTGGCTTAAAGAAGAAGGGGAAACCGTTGAAATAGGTGAACCACTTTTTGAAATAATGACAGACAAAATCAATATTGAAGTAGAGGCTTACGATGAAGGTGTATTATTAAAAAAATACTTTGATGTCGACGCTGAAGTTCCGGTCAACCAAATTATTGGTTACATTGGCGAAGTAGGAGAAAAAGTACCTGACAGTTCACCAGGGATTGCTGGGGAAGAACCAACAGCAGAGGAACAAATAGAAGAGGTGATTTCCGAACGTCAAGAGGAACCTGTACTAGTAAGTAATATTCAAAAAGGTGAGAAACCACGTGCAACCCCGGCAGCACGCCAAATGGCACGCTCGAATAAACTTGAATTGGTATTCATTAAAGGCAGCGGCCCAAATGGTCGTGTGCATAAAAAAGATGTGCTTAGTCATCTAGAAGCTACTGCATCAGCATCAAAAGCTACTCCTCTTGCAAGGAAAATTGCCTTAGCCGAACAAGTAGACTTATCTGCCGTAACTGGTAGCGGTGCGAACGGGAAAATCGTTAAAGCTGATGTGGTAACCGCAAACTCTTCTAAGCCAGCACCACCAGCAGCCGCTTCTATACCAGCTGCACAGCGAAGAAAAATGACGGGTATGAGAAAAGTAATTGCTGACAGAATGGCACAAAGTGCTTACACAGCACCACATGTAACATTAACGACAGAAGTGGAAATGTTGAAGGTAAAGGAACTTCGTCAAACACTTCTACCTGTAATTGAAAAGCAAACAGGCTTCCGGTTGTCGTTTACTGATATCCTCGTAAAAGCTGTAGGTGTAGCACTGGCTCGTCACCCACAGGTAAATGTATCAATTGACGGGGACGAAATTATTCAGCATAGCCAGGTTCATATCGGACTAGCTGTTGCTGTCCAGGATGGATTAATGGTTCCAGTAATTAAAGATGTTTTGAGTAAGGGACTTGCAGAGTTAACAAGTGACGCAAAAGAAATTGGTAAACGTGCTCGCGAAAATAAATTACTTCCAGATCAAATGAAGGGATCTACATTTACCATTAGTAACCTGGGTATGTATGCAGTTGATGCATTTACTCCAATTATTAATCAGCCTGAAAGTGCCATTCTTGGTGTTGGTCGAATTCAAGATAAGCCTGTGGCTATAAATGGTGCTCTTGAAATACGTCCTATGATGACGCTTAGTCTATCCTTCGACCACCGAGCGATGGATGGAGCACCGGCTGCTGCGTTCTTAACAGAGTTAAAGCAAATACTGGAAAGTCCATACGAGTTATTGGTATAGGGGGTGAATAATACATGGTGGAATCCTACGATATAGTTGTGGTTGGAGGAGGACCCGGAGGCTATGTAGCTGCCTTGCATGCTGCGGAGCTTGGTAAAAAAACTGCTCTCATCGAGGCAGACTTCCTCGGTGGAACATGTCTAAACCGCGGCTGTATCCCATCAAAGACCTATTTGAAACATTCTGAAGTCATTGAGCAAATTGAAAAGGCGAAGGATTGGGGCATTGAAACTGGTGACCTTAGCTTTTCTTTTAGCAAAATGAAAAGGCGAAAAGATGATGTGATTCAGCGTCTACGTGGAGGCATCGCCTTTCTACTAAAACAGGGGAAGATTGATGTTTATAACGGATATGGATCGGTTCTACCCGGCGGAGAAGTAAAGGTAAAAACATCTGATGGGGAAGAGACTGTTAAGGCTGCAAAAGTGATTGTCGCAACGGGGTCGACCCCTGCTGTGCCGCCAATTGCTGGGCTGGATACCGTTCATTTTGATACAAGTGATACGATCTTTGATATTCCAGAGATTCCTAAATCAGTAATTATTATTGGTGGCGGAGTGATTGGAGTTGAATTTGCGACTATTTTTGCATCTCTTAAAGCACAAGTAAGTATTGTCGAGGCTGCTGACCGGATCATCCCCACAGAAGATGTGGAAGCTTCAAAATTTTTAACAAAGATGTTAAAGAAAAAGGGAATCAACATCCATACAGGTGCAAAAGTGCAAAGAGTTCAAGAAACAGAGGGTTTGAAAAAGGTCATTTGCCAGGATTCAAAGGGAAAAGAGCTTTCATTGCAAGCAGATACATTACTCGTAAGCACTGGACGCCGCCCAAATTTATCCGCAGTCACAGAACTTAATCTAGAACAGAACGGCCCATTCATTAAAGTTAATAAAAAGATGGAAACAACTCACAATCATGTTTATGCAGTTGGGGATGTGATCGGCGGTTGGCAGCTCGCACACGCGGCAAGTGCAGAAGGAATTGTTGCCGCGAATAATGCTGCTGGAGAGATGGATGTTATCGACTATAAAGTCATGCCCCGTTGTATTTATACGCTCCCTGAAATCGCCTCCGTTGGTCTGTCGGAGGAGGAAGCGAAAAAACAAGGGATTGATATTTGTGTAGAAAAATTTGACTTTGCTGGTAGTGGGAAAGCACTGAGTGCTGGAGAACCGGAAGGATTTACAAAGATTATCTATGAGGCAAAATACGGTGAAATCATCGGTGTGGTTATGGCTGGGTCACATGTAACGGAAATGATCTCAGAAGCTTCCGCTTTCATGTATTTAGAAGGGACGATAGATGAGGCTGCCAAAATGATTCATCCGCATCCGTCATTATCGGAGACTTTCTACGAAGCCGCAGTGAATGCGGTTAATAAGCTAAGAAAACAACAAAAAGCAGTCCAATCAGCGGTATAGTAGATTTTTGCACGTAAAAAGCTTACTTGTAGTAGGCTTTTTCGTGTAATACTGCATTCTATTATATAAATGTCGAAAAAGTTAATAGTTAGAATTATCTAAAAACAACTTGACTGTTCGGTTTAGATATTTTATGATAATTACAAATGTAACAAAGGTGAACAAAAGTAAAGGTTTGTTCCAGCATTACATAAAGAAGGAGGGTAACTTTATGGGAAAATTAATAAATCTTGATGAAAAGGTAGTTCGGTTGAATCTAAAAGCAAAAAATAGTAATGAGGTCATTACTGTACTGTTTGAAGAATTGAAAAAACTGAATTATGTAAAAGACTCCTTTCTACCGTCTATATTAGAAAGGGAAAAGGTTTTTCCAACTGGATTACCACTAGCGAATATGGGAGTGGCAATTCCTCATACAGATCCAGAGCATGTGGTTAGCCCTATGATTTCGATTGCCATATTAGAAGATCCTGTAGAATTTAAAGTGATGGGTAGTGCTGAAACACCAGTAAGCGTTGAAATTGTACTAATGTTAGCCATTACAGAACCCTCAAAGCAATTGGTTATGCTAGAGAGATTAATGGATGTTTTTCAAAATGAAACAGTGATGTCCCAATTAAGGGGTGCCCAATCTGCTAAAGAAGTTGTTGCTGTTTTAGACAGAGAGTTAAACCAAATTAGTGTTTAACATGTTATTTCAACTGAAATGTAAGCGCTAACTAAAAATTAGGGGGTCTTTCGATGATTAAGCAAGCTGTTGATTTTGTATTAGATTTAGGTCCTTCGATCATGCTTCCAATCATTATGACGGTTTTTGGTTTGTTTCTAAAGCAAGGCTTCAAAAGGTCATTTACTGCTGGTATTACTATCGGGATTGGATTTATAGGGGTAAATCTTGTTATTGGCCTTTTATCCGGAGCAATTGGACCTGCAGCACAAGCGATGGTAGAAAAATTAGGACTAAACCTTGATATTCTCGATGTTGGTTGGCCAATAGGAGCGGCCATTTCATTTGGAACACCAGTTGCCCCATTAATGATTCCGTTAGTCTTAGTTTTAAACGTAATCATGCTATCAACGAATTTAACTAAGACGCTTAACGTAGATATTTGGAACTTTTGGCATCTAATCTTTGCTGCTTCTGTAACTTATTATGCTTATGACAATATGATTCTAGCGATTGCGGTGGGATTAATTGTTTCAGCTATTACACTAAAGTTGGCAGACTGGACTGCTCCAGCGGTTGAACACCACTTTGGTCTGAAGGGAGTTTCAATGGCTCATTCCGAGACAGTTAACTTTGCTCCTATCACCTACGCAAGTAACAGAATCTTAGACAAGATACCAGGAATTAATAAAATTGAGGCAGACCCTGAAACGTTAAAAAAGAAATTTGGTATATTCGGTGAACCACTTGTAATGGGGTTAGTACTAGGTCTTCTTATCGGATTTCTAGGGGGGTACGATGCAAAAGGGATTCTAACATTGGGTATACAAATGTCGGCAGTATTAATCCTAATGCCAAGAATGGTAGCGCTTTTGATGGAAGGACTTATTCCTATTTCTGAAGGAGCTCGAGACCTAATTAACAAAAAGTTCCCAGGGAAAAATGTTTATATTGGCCTTGATACAGCAATCGTAATTGGAACCGCATCTAATATGGCTGTTGCGTTAATCATGGTTCCTATCACTCTATTGTTAGCTGTAATTCTTCCGTATAACGGAATGTTACCTTTTGCAGATTTTGCGGTTCTTCCATTCACTGTGGTTTGGGCAGTTGCAGCAGCAAGAGGAAATATTATTCGAGGGATTATTAATAGTATCGTAACTTTAATGATTGTATTCTTTATTGCTACTAATCTTGCAGATTTAGCAACAACCATGGGAAGAGCAGTCGGTTTTGATTTCCCTGAGGGAGCAACCCAAATCTCTGGAATTGATTTAGGATCCCACGTTATTCCATGGATTATTGTTCGCTTATTAGATCCAAGTAACCCATACTTTATTGGAGCGATTGTTGCAGCGGCTGCCTATGCTTTACTTTGGTACTGGGTACGAAATGACATTAAAAAACAATATGCAAATGAAATGGGATTAGATCCAAAGACTTTAAAGCCTGTTATTACAACAGGGGAAAATGGAAATTCATTCAAGGCTTAAACAATAACTAATAAAATAAACATAGGGGGAATTTAATATGGCAAAGAAAATCTTAGTATCTTGTGGAACAGCGGTTGCAACATCAACTGTAGTAGCGAAAAAGATAGAGGAAACTCTAAAGAATAAAGGCATAAATGTTATTGTTGAACAATGTAAAGCATCTGAGGTACCTTCAAAGGCCACAGGCGCAGATTTAATTGTTACGACTACGCCGGTTAGTGGTACTGGAGACACACCAGTTATTCAAACGATTTCTTTCCTAACAGGAGTTGGAATTGATGCTGATATTCAAAAAATTATTAGCTATATTGAATAAATAATAAAAAGAAAAGAAAAAGCAAAAAAACTAATTTAGTGTTTTTTTGCTTTTTCTACAAATGGGGGAAGGATTATGAAGCACTATCGATACAGTACCCATGTACTTTGGCTTTCTATTATTTTTCCGGTGGTATTAATGATTGGTTTGTTTATATGGGCAGTACATGGAGTAATAATGAATGGCCCATTGGGTATATATCAACTAATCTTATTTGCAATGCCTCTATTATTAATATCTTCTCTAATAGGTTTAAATAATCCATCCAGTATTACGCTAACACCTGAATCCATTGTTTTTGAAGGGTTTTGGAGAAAGCATGAATATAAATGGCAAGACGTTGAGGAACTGACACTTAAAGACTACGGTTATGTAGGAAAGGCTTTTATAAGGATTGGGAAATATCGTCTATTAGGCGGTAGATACTGGGTATCTAGTAATCTCGAAGGATATAAGGAATTATTAGAAGTTATTGAAAGTAAATTAGAAGGATGTGGTATTCGTGAACGTTGTGACTCAGTACAGTCAAAATGAGTCTAAGGACAAAGAATTACGAATGAAAGTAGCGGCCTTTTATGACAAAGAAAACATAAAGTGTGAAGACCGTCCAATTCCTAGCATTGGGGAGGATGAAGTATTAATAAAAATGCATGCTTGTGGACTTTGCGGTACAGATATTCATAAAGTACTTGATCAAAAGGTTCCCCCACAAACGGTACTCGGTCATGAGGTCTCAGGAGAAATAGTAAAAGTAGGAGCAGAGGTAAAAGATTACCAAATGGGTGACAGAGTATTTGTGGCCCATCATGTTCCGTGTTTCACATGTCATTATTGCAAAAGAGGTTCATACAGCCTTTGTGATCAATTTAAACAAACAAATCTTGACCCGGGTGGTTTTTCAGAATATATTCGTGTTCCCGCTTTACACGTAAGACATACAATGGGGCGGCTCCCGGATGAGTTGAGTTATGAGGAAGGAGCCCTCGTAGAGCCAATCGCTTGCTGTCTCCACGGGTTTGAATTAATTGACACTCAACCTGGAGATACAGTTTTTATCATGGGCGCTGGCCAAATCGGCCTCCTTCAAATTCAAATCGTAAAGCATTTGCTAGCATCAAAGATTATTGTTAGCGATATCAATCCTTATCGTCTCGAGAAATCAATTGAATTTGGAGCAGATGAAGCAATAAACAGCCAAGATGAAGAAGTAGTTAAAAAGGTGATGGAGCTAACAAATGGAAAGGGAGCAGATATTGTTATTATTTCAGCAGGAATTCAGTCCCTTCTTCCTCAAGCAATGGAGTGTGTAGCAAGAGGTGGTACTGTATTAGTTTTTGCTCCCTTTAAAGACACAGATATAGCCATACCAGCTTCAAGGTTTTTTAATGATGAAATAAAAGTAATTGGCTCTTATTCATCTAATCCATATAACTATGAGAGTGCCATCCAAATGTTAAGAAATAACGTGTTTGATGTAGAAAAAATGATTACCCACCGTTTTCCATTATCAGAGCTGGATAAAGCAATTGAATGTGCACATAATCCATCCGAAAAGGTTTTAAAAGTACTAATAAAACCGTAGAAAAGAGGGAAGTCATGTTTGATTTAACATTAAATCATAAAGTAGCACTTGTAACTGGTGTGGACGATCATCTAGGTGCAAAAATTTGTGAAAAGCTTGCTAGGGCTGGAGCAGAGGTTTGGATTCATCGCTTTAATGAGGAGGATGCTGATAATCTTCAAGAAAAGATCCTTTCTTTTGGTGGCGCTGCCTATGTAATAACAAATAGCCTTCAAACACCTGAGGCTGTTAGGTCAGTTGTAAGTAAGATTATCGAGAAAAGTGGTAAAATTGATATACTTGTTAATCATGCAGAAAAGGTTTCAATAAAATCTATAGATCAGCTAACTACAGAGAAATGGCTAGACACATTTGAAACGAATTTAGATGTCCCTTTTCTTTGTTGTCAAGAAATTTTACCACTAATGCTTCAAGTTGGAGAAGGGACAATTATTAATATATCTTCACGTTCAGCTGAAACAGGAGAGATAGGACCACAATACGCTGCAACTAAGAGTGCCTTAGAATCGTTTACTAAAGGCCTTTCTAGAGAGTTTAAGGGAAAAGGTATTAAAGTGAAGCTAGTTTCTCCACCTGCATCTCTTCACGATAAAAGGCTAGGTATTTATGAAAAAGCAAAAATAATAGAGGCAATGGCTAATAAGGCTCTACTTCTATGTTCACCATATCTTGATTATGAAGTGAATGAACTAAGCGGGGATAATGAGGTGTTAAAAAATTGAAAGAAAAAAATATCCTTATTATTGGTGGAGCAAACGGGATTGGGAAAGAAATTGCTTTGGATTTTGGTGCAGAAGGTCATCGTGTTGCGGTTGCTGATATTAATATTAATATGTTAAACAAAATGATTTCTGAAAGTGGCTTGAATAATCTATCTCCTTTTGAGGTGGATGCAGGTTCATGGGAGAGTGTGAAATCCCTGGCGAATGAAATACAGGAGAAGTTTGGAACTATTCATACACTTGTTTATTCGGCTGGTATCACTAGAACGTTAAATTTCCTTGATATAGATTGGGCTACTTGGAAAAAGACGATGGCTGTTAATCTTCATGGACTATTTTATAGTATTAAGACTATTTATCCCTTAATCGAACATGGTGGAAGTGTCGTTATTATTGGATCAGGTTCTGCGATCACAGGTTCTGGTGGGGGAATCCACTATTCATCATCAAAAGGTGGAGCATTTGGTTTAATGAGAGCTCTTGTTAACGATCTGGGGTATAACAATATAAATATAAATGTTGTAGCACCAAGGGTAATCGAGTCGGATATGCTAGATGTTTTATATCCGACACAAGAGTCAAAGGAATGTTTAAGAAAAGAAATACCAATTGGACGTCTGGGTACTCCTAAAGATGTATGTAATGCTGTAAAATATTTAAGCGATGATGAGGGTAAATATGTACATGGCCAAATTTTACTACTGGATGGCGGGAGAACATATAAGAGTTCTTAAAGGTAGGTGTCGAGAATGAATATTCTCGGCACTTTTGCTATAGGTGAGATGATTTTTTGAAAATTATGGTTTAAAATGTTCATATACATTACATTTGTTATTAAATCATTGCCGTGAAGGGAGATGGCTAATGTGGATTGGCAAGAGAAGAGACAATTAGTGAAGGTATCCAGTATGTATTATAATGATGGCTGGACGCAGGCACAGATTGCCGGAAAATTAGGTGTTTCAAGACCTGTTATATCCAAATTGCTTCAAAAGGCTAAGGATGAAGGAATCGTTAAGGTGTATATTAAGGATGAAAGTGTCCACACAGTTGAATTAGAGCGGAAGCTAGAACGATATTTTGGTCTTAATGATGTGGTGGTTGTTCCAAATAACGGATTAACCGGTGAAATGGCTAAGCGGGAAGTAGGTCAAGCTGGTGCTAATTACATTTCAAATAATCTGAAAGATGTTAAAAGCATTGGGATTTCATGGGGACAGACACTCTCTAATGTGGTCCTTGAATACCCATTTGAGAGAAGAGAAGAGGTTACGGTAGTTCCACTGGAGGGTGGTATGGGTGTAAGACAAGTGCAAATCCATGCGAACCAGCTTGCAAGTGAATTAGCCAAAAAGTTACATAGTACTTGTACTTATTTATATGCTCCTGCCATTGTTGAAACGGAAGAATTGAAGGACCGACTGATGGGAATGCAGGATGTCCAAACCGTGTTAGAAAGTGGAAGGAATGTAGATATCGCACTGATTGGTATTGGCAACCCTTTTACTGATTCCACTTTAATGAAACTTGGATATCTTCAAGAAGAGGATTTACTCCATCTTCGTGAAGTAGGAACCGTAGGAGATATTGGTTTTCGATTTTTTGATGAAAATGGCCAGCCTATCCATGATACATTAAATACGAAAGTGATTGGCATTACATTAGAAGAACTAAAAAGTGTAAAAAAAGTGATTGCTGTTGTTGAAGGGGCACATAAAGTAGAAAGTATATTAGGCGCATTAAAAGGAAAGTTTATTGATGTTTTAATTACTGATGAATTAACTGCAAGTGCTATTCTAAAAAAAGTTAATCATTAAACTTTACTTTGTACCTTTTTGAGGAAAAATCGAATATTATATAATATTAATTTCTAGTCTAAATCGGCATAATAATACGGAAAGATACTCCTATTAAAGGTGATTAATGGAATATATGGTAAGGAGGGGTTGATTTGAAAATCACAGAGTATGATGTCTCCCTATATTGCTCACGATGTCATGAAGAAACACTTCATTGTGTTCAGTACTTAAACGATAAAATTTCTAGTACCGAGTGTACAAATTGTCACCGTAAAATTGATATGCACCTGAATCCTAAAAGGGAATTATATAAAGAGATTTATAACCGAATACTATCGAAACCAACTAGACTTACACAAGAATATAGAGATGATTTAAACAAATTCATTGGGGAGTTTCCAAAACGGGCACTGAGTAAACCGTATCGTTTGATGAGATATGTAGATGAAACAAGGGAAGCCCTCAAAAAGTTAAAAAATTTCAAATGATTATTTTAGAGAATGATTCACACTTAATCTATTTAAAAACAGACGGTATCAATCGGATACCGTCTCATTTTGAAAATTTTACGTTGTTATATAAACGTCTTCTTTATTTTGCTCATGTCGGATAGTTGCTTGTGCAGCAGCCAATCGTGCGACAGGTACACGGTAAGGTGAACAGCTAACATAATTCAGGCCAACACGATAGCAAAAGTCGATTGAAGACTTTTCTCCTCCATGTTCACCACATATACCAGCTTTTAAAGATGGATTTGTTTCACGTCCAAGCTTTACACCTGTTTCAACTAACTTACCCACACCATCTTGATCAAGAACAGCAAATGGATTTTCCAGTAGCACTTTATTTTCAATATAGGCTTGCAGGAATTTTCCTTCTGCATCGTCACGACTAAAACCAAATGTTGTTTGTGTTAAATCATTCGTTCCAAACGAGAAGAAATCCGCTTCTTTTGCAATTTGGTCAGCTGTTAAGGCTGCGCGCGGAATTTCAATCATTGTTCCAATGGTGTACTTGAACGTTTCACCTGTTTCTTCCTGAACAAGATAGGCTGTATCCACGACCAACTGGCGCATTGTCTTTAACTCGTTAACGTGGCCAACAAGCGGGATCATAATTTCTGGCTGTACTTTCAACCCTTTTTTAGCAAGTGTGACAACCGCATAAAAAATGGCTTTTACCTGCATCTCATAGATTTCTGGATAAGTTATACCAAGTCGGCAACCACGGTGCCCCAACATGGGGTTAAACTCAACTAACTGGCTAACCTTTTTCAGCAATTGCTCTTTTTCCTTTAATTCATCTGAATCTAGATGAGTCATTTGCAACTTTGTCACTTCCACCAAAATTTCTTCTTTATCAGGTAAAAACTCATGAAGAGGTGGGTCTAGTAAACGAATGGTAACTGGATAACCCTGCATCGCTTCAAATATTCCTTCAAAGTCGCTTTGTTGCATTGGTAAAAGCTCTTTAAGCGCTTCTATTCTTTCGTTGTATTGTTCAGCTAAAATCATTTTTTGTACGATTGGAATCCTTTTAGCGTCCATAAACATATGTTCAGTTCGGCATAATCCAATCCCACCTGCTCCAAATTCAAATGCTTTCAGAGCATCATCCGGGTTATCAGCATTGGCACGAACTCCAATGTTTCGTTCTTGGTCTGCCCAAGCCAGCAAAAGTTGAAACTCATCAGATAGATCAGGATCAATCATTGGTATTTCTCCCAGCATAATTTCACCAGTGGATCCGTCAATCGTAATGATATCACCATAATTTACAATGGTTTCTCCTACCGTAAACTGCTTGGCTTTCAAATTTATCTTTAAGGGTTCACACCCGCAAATACAAGCTTTCCCCATTCCACGTGCAACGACTGCTGCGTGGCTTGTCATCCCTCCACGGCTCGTTACAATCGCTTGGGATGCTACAATACCATGGATATCATCTGGCGTTGTCTCAGGTCTAACGAGGATGACTTTCTTTCCTTCGTTCGCTAAAACTTCGGCTTCATCTGCATCGAATACAACTTGACCAGTAGCTGCTCCTGGCGATGCAGGTAATCCTTTTGCTAACAATGTCCGCGGATGTTTATCATCGATGCGACGATGAAGCAATTGGTTTAATTGATCTGGGTCTACACGCATTAAGGCGGTCTTTCTATTAATCAAACCTTCTTCCACCATTTCAACTGCAATACGAATCGCTGCCTGTGCTGTGCGCTTCCCATTACGAGTTTGTAGTATGAAAAGCTGCCCTCTCTCTACCGTAAATTCAATATCCTGCATTTCTTTATAATGATTCTCCAGAAGGTTGCATGTTTCGGCAAATTGCTTGAAAACCCCAGGCAGATCTGCCTTTAGAGTAGCAATGGGCTGTGGTGTACGTATGCCTGCAACAACGTCTTCGCCCTGGGCATTGATTAAGTATTCGCCGTAAAGAATCTTTTCACCAGTTGAGGGATTTCTAGTAAAGGCAACACCGGTTCCAGAATCATTTCCCATATTTCCAAACACCATACTTTGGATGTTCACCGCAGTTCCTAAATGATCTGGAATTTTATTCAGGCGGCGATAGACAATGGCACGCTGGTTGTTCCAGGAATTAAATACGGCATTAATCGCTAGGAAAAGCTGTTCAAATGGGTTCTGAGGAAATTCATTTTTTGTATGATTTTTCACGATTTCCTTATAGCCATCAATTACCTCTTTCCAATCTTCTGCCGTCATTTCAGGGTCAGAGGTATAGCCTTTTTGCTCGCGCACTTCGTCTAAAAATTGCTCAAAATAATAACTATCGATCTCAAGGACGACATTACTAAACATTTGAATGAAACGGCGATACGAATCATAAGCAAAACGCGGGTTATCTGTTAATTTAGCCATACCAACTACTGTTTCATCATTCATTCCAAGGTTCAAAATGGTATCCATCATTCCAGGCATTGAGAAAACGGAACCGGAACGAACGGACACTAGCAAAGGATTTTGTGAGTCACCCAGCTTTTTTCCCATTTTTTCTTCTAAACAATTTAAAGCTTCTAAAGTTTGTTTTTCTACTATATCTGGTATCGATTTACCAGATTCATAGTAAGAATTACAAGCTTGGGTAGTAATCGTAAATCCGAAGGGAACCGGGAGACCAATATTTGTCATTTCTGCTAGATTTGCACCTTTTCCCCCTAACAAATCCTTCATACCACCATGACCTTCATCAAATAAATATACGAATTTATCCATTTTTAATAGCTCCTTTTCTTTTTTAACACTTCTAAAATTAAACCAGCATTTTCTTCTACTGCTTTATTTGAAACATCAATGATCGGACAGCCAACTCGTTTCATTATTTTTTCAGCATGGTCTAGTTCGCTAAGAATTCGTTCGAAACTTGCATATTTGGCATGAGAGGGGATACCCATAGCCTTTAGCCGTTCCATACGAATTTCATTTAATTTATCCGGTGAAATAATCAAACCAATACAATTTTTTCGTGGAACTTCAAACAGTTCATCTGGCGGGTCTATCTCAGGCACCAATGGTACATTAGCTACTTTAAATCGTTGATGAGCCAGATACATTGACAGAGGTGTTTTTGAAGTCCGTGACACCCCAATCAATACGATATCGGCCATTGTCACTCCCCTTGGATCCCGTCCATCATCGTACTTCACCGCAAATTCAATCGCTTCAATTTTTTTAAAGTATTCCTCATCCAGTTTTCGCATTAAGCCCGGTTGATGATGAGGCTCTGTATTAAACCTAGTAACAAACGCATTCATTAATGGACTAAGTAAATCAACCGCTACTATTCCTTCTTTTCTTGCCCTTCTGTCTAAATAATCCTTTAAATATGGAACAACAATGGTATAGGCAATAATAGAATATTCATTTTTTGCTTGGATAATCGCATGATCAATATCTTCAAAGTCGTTTACATATGAATTGCGGCGAATTTCTACTAGACCACCATTAAATTGTGTTGCCACTGCTTTTACTACAAACTCAGCTGTATCCCCAACTGAATCTGAAACCACGTAAACGATTTTTTTATGTACCAAAGTAAAAGTCACCTCCCCAGAATAAACATCGTTTATTTTTACAATTGTTCATATGCGTTACATTTGTAAAAATATTATAATGTTTTGTCACCTGAGTCAATAACAAAGTGAAAATATTTAGAAAATTAAATCTATGAGGGTTTATCATCTTGTTTTATAGAAATGTTTATAGTGATACTTCATTGATTACAATAAATAATGAGGAGGTATAAAGATGAGTAAACAAGCTGTATTTTTAGATAGAGATGGCGTTATAAACGAAGTGTTAACAAAAAGAGTGAAATTCGTAAACAAGCCATCGGAATTATTTTTCTTACCTGGTGTTCCAGAGGCTATTCGAAAATTAAATAATGTGTTTGGAGATAACATTTTTGTTGTGACTAATCAGGGGGGAGTGGGGCTAGGATTCATGAAAGTGAATCAACTGGAAACAATCCATGAACACATGATAGGTGAACTTAAAAAGGAGGGAGCAGTTATCAAAGATGTGGCCTACTGCCCTCATAAACCAAAAGCGGGATGTGAATGCAGAAAACCTGGCTCCAAAATGATTACTGACTTAGCCGAAAAATATCAGATTGACCTAGCGCAGTCTTATATGGTCGGAGATACGGACACAGACATCCAAGCAGGGAAGAAAGTAGGAACAAAAGGGGTATTTCTTGGAGACAGTGATCCATTAGCTGATGCTGTATTTCCTGATTTATTAAGGGCATCTGATTGGATTATAGAAGATGCTACAAAATCTTGATAAAAATGAACATATTATTTAGCACCTATTCTTGTCCAAATACGAGGTTCATTAGGAAGGGATGACCTGGAAGATTGCCTATTGTTGTCCGAATACGAGGTGGATTCGGACAGGAAGACCGTGAGATTGCCTATAGTTGTCCGAATAAGTGGTTTATTCAAAACAGGAGTATTTTAACAGAAGAATTCGCACTCTAATAAACAAGTTGACAATAGATATTGTCATCCTGAGATTTAGACGGATAACTGTTATGTTAATTCATGTAGAATAATTCAATAATTAATCGTTGATTTAATAAGATTTATTAAAGCCCCCAATCACTATGGGATTGGGGTTATGATTTGATAGGTTATTTCTAATGTTTCTCCACAAAACTGAACCACTTACTCTTTTGAGATGAGGCCGCTAATTTTCTGTTGTCATGATATATCTGAAATGTGTTGGTTTTCGATATCCTTTGTGGAAATATACAGTTGTCCGATCATTTTACCAAGATTACTAACATATTCCTCGATTTCAGGAGGGGTATATCCAACAGAATTCCACGCTGCTTCTCTTCCTCCATACATACCAAGCGCTCTCTTTGAACTTAGTATACGTTTTACTTCTCCATACTGAAGATAAACTTCCCATAACCATTGATAGTGGTCTTCTGAGCTAATTCCAACCATTTTAAGATTGGACCAATTATTATCGGTATCACCTAGTTTATTTAATTTGTGGATCATAATACTCCAACTCCTTATGATTATGTTTTAGTTATTGACATATCATAGGGTGTTTATAACTGGAGAGTAATGGTCGTAGATTGTAATTGGCAGCAATAGAAGTTCCTTTGTTTTTATAAGGGTTTTAATCAAAAAGTAAAAACATATTCAGACTTTTGGAAGTCTAATGGAGTATACATGGAAGAGTTTCGACTTTTAGCACGTGCGATGAAGGAATTATTATGAATAAGATGCTCTTATTTATAGATAGTTGACACCAACGAAGAAGAAAAATATATTAAATATTAAAATACTTCGTAGAGAAATAAAAAGAAGTAGTTTAATATTTAATACTTAGAGAATAGCTAAGTAGGCATGCAACTGAAACTGCTTTATAAATTACATAATGAAAGAAGGGGAATTATGAGAAGAATTGCTGTACTAACTAGTGGTGGAGATTCTCCGGGAATGAATGCTGCCATTCGGGCGGTAGTTTTGAGAGGGATCGATAAGGGGTTAGAAGTATTCGGTATTTACAATGGTTATGAGGGTCTTTTAGAAGGAAATATCGTTCCGATGAATCAAAAGTTTGTTGATGGTATTATACAGCGTGGGGGAACGATACTACGTACATCAAGAAGTGAGCGATTTAAATTTGAGGAATCGCAACATAAAGCAATCCAAAATTTAAAGGATTTAAATATTGATGGACTTGTTGTAATAGGTGGAGATGGATCTTTTCAAGGTGCGTTGAAATTATGTGAAAAGGGACTACCTGTTGTGGGCATACCTGGCACCATAGATAATGATATATCTGGTACCGATTATTCAATAGGTTTTAATACAGCAGTGAGTACTGCAATTGATGCGATTGATAAAATTCGTGATACTGCTTATTCACACGAAAAAACTTCGATTGTGGAGGTTATGGGACGTGGTGCGGGGGACATTGCCTTATGGGCTGGTCTTTGTTCGGAAGCAGAATCAATCATTATTCCGGAGGCAACTTACGATATTAAAGATGTCATTGCACGTATTCATACGGCAAGGGATCGTGGACAAAAGGGTTGTATCATCATTGTTGCAGAGGGTGTGTGTAGTGCTGAGGATATAAAAAAAGAGTTACAAGACCACATACAACTAGATACTAGGGTGGTTGTACTAGGATTCTTACAACGTGGTGGGACGCCTACTGCCTACGATCGGATGATAGGTAGTCAAATGGGGGCAAAAGCTGTGGATATCCTCATTAGTGGGGATCATGGAAGTATGGTTAGTGTAAAGAATGGTAAAATCACTTACACCACTTTTGAACAAGCTTCGACAGAAATACACGAAATTGATATGTCATTGTATCAATTAGCACTTAGTTTATCCATGTAGTAATTTAGAATAAAAAAATGAAATTCAAACTCGTAGGATTGTAAGTTTGCCTACTGTCTTTGTGAAACCTCTTCATTTAATTGAAGAGGTTTCATTATTAGTATTGTACAGGTGCAACTCTATCAACTGCTGGTTTGTTCTGTTCCAAAGATATCTGGTAAATCTCCCGCCATTGTTGTGAAATCTGCGACTATCTGGCCAGAACCTAGTATTGCAAGTTTAAAGTGAATGACCTCTTTCTTATGATAAATAGCGAACAAATAATTTTATTCGTTGATAAGGTTTATTCCTTCTTCTAAAATTTCCATTTGCCGTATGGTTTCCTCATCCTTAACAATTTTCTCTTTTCCATTAATGATCGATTCATATACTCCAGTGTAAATTCGCCCGTAGTCACCAACTTCAGAAATGACTTTTTCTTCATGGTAGTTTCCATCATCATCCACATAGGTTAGAACGCCATAGTGTTCTGGTAAATCAATCCCGAAATCCTTATTGGTTGGCATATAAAATAGTTTCAAGTGTTCTTCTTGTCTATCTTTTGTTTGTTTCACAAACACACCTTTTTTACCATATACGATAAAGCTAGGACGTTCTTTCAGACGGAAATAACTAGATTTAACAGAAACCTTTGTGGAGTCATAAAAGAAATCCAAATCAAAATAGTCATTAAAATGTCCTTTTCCAAGAAGTTGTCTCACATCATAAGTAATATGATTTGGATTACCAAAGTAAGAGAGAACTTGATCTATTGTATGGCATCCATGTCCATACAGATAGCTGTGTTCTCTAGAAAACTTTAAAGACTTTGGTACTTCAGGTCTGAAATAATCATAGTGCATTTCCACTTCTAAAATATCTCCTAATACACCACTATTAATCACCTTTTGTACGGTTAGGAAATCTGAATCAAATCGGCGATTTTGATAGCATTGAATAAATAGATTTTTTTCTTTTGCATAGGCAAATAACTCTTTTGCTTGGTCAGAAGTCTGTGTGAATGGTTTTTCAACTAGTACATGTTTACCTTTTTCTAGAGCCAATTTAGCATATTCATAATGTTCTTCTGGGGTACAGATGACGACTAACTGAATCTCTTCGTCGAGCCAGATTTGATTTAAATCATGAACATAATGCACTTCAGGTATTTTCTCCCAAACACTGTTATCCCGTCGAGAGTATATAGTTTTCACTCGAATGTTTTCGTTTTTTAATGAAAAAGGTAGGTGATAGCGGTTCGTACTTTTTCCATTTGCGATATAGGCAATCGTTAACATAAAAAACGCCTCCAATTCTCTTTTGCTAGCTTGATTATATTTGGTATGATAAGTACTGAGAACGCTTATTTAGATCAGTCCATATTTTTTAAAACTATTATAGATACCATCATTATCATGTGTACCTGTCACATCATTAGCTATTTTCTTGACTGCTTCATTTGCATTTCCCATTGCGATTCCGTAGTGGACGAATTCAAGCATCTCTAAATCATTCCAACTATCACCGTATCCAAAGGTATCCTCTTTTTTTATATTTAAGTGATTAATGATCTTTTCAATACCTGTCGCCTTATTTACACCAAGAATGGATATTTCACCACAATTTTCTCCGAAAGCAGCTACTGTGCTAGGAATGACCGTGAATTTAGATGCGAATTCTTCTTTTATCCTCTCAAGCGGTAATTTTGATCCAAAAAAGGAAATCTTATTAATATCATCTCTAAGTAAGTCTTCACTCTCAATAATAGTATCGAAAATAGACTCAAATCCTTTTTCTATGTCTATCTTTGAAGTAGGATCAGCTTTATGTAATTGTTCTAAAATGGAACGCATACGAGTGTTACCATTTTTACGAGTAAATATACCAATGTTTGATTCCAGATTAAACTCGATTCCATGATGGTTAAAAAAGTCTACAACATGCTTTACATCCTCTCTTTTTACATTTACGTGTAGTAACACCTCTTGATCCATTTCTATGTACCCTCCAGCAGAACCGATCATCCCATCAAACCCAACTTCCAGTATATCAGGGGAAATGAGCGATTTTGGCCTTCCCGTACAAATAAAGACTAGGTGGCCATTTTCTCTAGCCTTTTGTACGGCAAGTTTGGCTGATTCAGGTATGATAAGTTTATCGTTCACCAAAGTTCCATCGATGTCCAAAAAAATAGCCTTTTTCATCTTTTAAACCTTCCTATTCTTCATCTTGAAGACAAGTATATTTGATATCTCTTCTAATTTAATAGAGTCAGATTATATCTATTTTATTTTTGTTCTGTTGAATAGAAAATAGGTCATGGTTTTCTTGTTATGGATGACAACTAAAAAAATGAGTTACAAAAATGAAACACCTTGTGCCATTATTAGTTTTGTGATGGAGGTTCAAAAATATTGCACTAAATTTCTTTTGCCCCATTAATCGGATATTTTATGAAGAGGATCCAACTGATTTTTAGAAAATGGTACTTTATAATTAGGGAATAGAAAATAGAGAAGAAGATAAGAAGAGTTTGTTAAAAATAATTTAATCAGCTACTAAGAATCATCCATACGGTCATTGGAAATCAGAAACGGTTACTTCTCTGGTTGAATCATGGCTATTGTTGGAATTCATAAAGTATATGATACAATTAATAATTTCTTTGTAGGGGGGCTAAATCTCCTAATTTATCATCTGCACGGACTAACGTGCTTCGTAAACAAAGTTATTAAAGACCCTCTTAGTTATGAGGGTCCTTGTTGTGAGAGGTTTTTTTAGGTATACTCTATTCTAAATTTGCATGTTTTCCGTACATCTTATTAGAGTCTAATCTTTTAATCTCCATAAATCTTAAAATTAAAGCATCGTAAAATAACAGCATGGTCTGCTCAAATAGAGAACCCATAGGTTGAATGGTATGGTAATCGCTGTTTGATTTATCCTTCTGTGCACCTGGGAGTGAAATAATGATATCCGCAATTTGCCCAAGTGTAGATTCAGGGGAGGTTGTTACTAATGCAACTATTCCACCCAATTTCTTAGCTTTTTCTGCTATCGGAATTAACGTATTCGTTTCACCAGAGCCTGAACCAATAATCAATAAATCGCCTTGTTCTAAATTAGCTGTTACCGTTTCTCCGACGACATATGCATCAAGCCCCATATGCATCATTCTCATGGCAAAGGATTTTCCCATTAAGCCAGACCTTCCAGCACCAGTCACGAAGATTTTCTTGGACTCAAGGATGGTGTGCAGTAATTTATCAGCTTCTAATTCAGGAATTAAATCAACGGTTTTACTTAATTCCTGAACCACTTCCTCTAAATATTGGGTGATATTCATGATTTATTATCCTTGGACAACTGCTTCTTGAATTAGTTCTTGCATTTTTGCCGCTACTGCCTTCTTATCATCTTTTCCAGTAATTCCACCGCCTACAATCACTAGGTCTGGCTTTTGATCAATTACCTCTGGAAGAGTTTCTAGTTTAATTCCTCCTGCAACAGCTGTTTTTGCATTCTTAACCACTCTCTTAATTGTTGCAAGATCTTCAAATGAATTCTTACCAACCGCTTGTAAATCATATCCAGTATGAACACAGATATAGTCGACTCCAAATTCATCTAATTGTTTAGCACGTGAGGCAATATCCTTTACTGAAATCATATCTACAAGAATTTGTTTACCTTGTTTTTTTGCTTCTTCCACTGCACCTTTAATGGACTCATCTTCAGCTACACCTAGAATAGTAACAATATCCGCTCCTGCAGCAGAAGCTTGGCTGACTTCGTATCCAGCAGCGTCCATGATTTTTAAATCGGCTAATACAGTAAGATTAGGGAATGCTGCCTTAACTTCTTTTACTGCTCTAAGACCTTCATTGATGACAACTGGTGTTCCAATTTCTACTACATCAACATGTTCCTCTACTTCTTTCACTAATTCAATGGCACCTGGGATATCGACTAAATCTAATGCTAATTGCAATTTCATAATATTCTTCTCTCCTTTTTTTTGGTATGAATTTATTATAAATACAAGATGTTCAGATAGTGAAGTACGCACATTAAACTCATATAGTAACAAAAAGTATACTGTGCATACAAAAAAACATGTACGTTTTACCGTACATGTCCTTGTCATTATTTCAATTGGATTTCTTCTTCAGTATTTGTTTCTATAAAATCTTTATATTCTTTTCCCCATTCATACATGGCTTCTAGGATGGGCATTAATGTTTTTCCTCGCTCAGTTAGGGAATATTCCACTCTCGGAGGGACGACTGGGTAAACTTCTCGATGAACAATAAAGTCGGATTCAAGCTCTCGTAATTGGTTAACTAACATTCTTTGAGTAATAGAAGGCATTAAGTTTTTTAATTCATTAAATCGTTTGGTACCTTCTTTTCCTAAATACCATAAGATGAGCATTTTCCACTTCCCACCGATAACAGCTAACGTTAGTTCCTTTTCACAACTATATTCACGATAACAAACGTGTCCCAAATCTCCCACTCCTTTTACAGTTAAGTATATATTTTGTAACTATATGATATTATAGTGTGTACTTACTTAAAGGAAGTATAACAGTTATACTCAGCGCTGTACAGATTTTTCCAATCATGCTTATTCGTCTATCAAACGAAAAAAGGGAGGTAGGAACATGAGTGTTGAGACAGTTTTTCACCAACAAGATTTTATGACTTTTCAGGGGCTAGAACTGCTATGGTTTCTTGTTTTCTGAGGATCTATCTGATAAATAAGCGGAAAAACTTCGCTTAAGTAGGAAATAAATTAAAAAATAGTCTTAATAGACGGAGAGATTCCGCTTATTGGCGCGAGAAACGTGAAAATGGGTGTGGGTTGCTATGCTTAACCGGAAAGTCTCCCCTTATTTGCCCCGAAATGAGCTTCATTTTGTTTTTACCGGAAAATCTCCGCTTATTTTCCTTTTGGTTGGTTCCTCAATTAAGGAAAAACTACATTTATGATCCAAAGGGATTAATGCCTTTTTCTTTGTCTGCTTTGTCATTTTCTTAGATACATATTTTAAAAGTAATTTAGTTACAACCTCATATTCTTCGTATGAAACACGGTCCAACCATTCAGGGGTACCAGTTGTGTTGAACTAGAATTCTATTATTTTTTTAAAAATCATGTTGAATTTAGTAATATTTGAAATATATTTGTAATCTTTATTGTCAGATTTTGATGATATAATACTATTATCATAGGTATTTGTCGAAATGTTAATTATACATATAAATTGTGTCGCTGCGTAGAAGCAGGGAGGATAAATAAATTGAAGAAATCTACATTAACTACATTAATTACAACAGTAACACTTGGAATAGGTAGCTTACTTACTGTTTCACCAGTAAATGCCGAATCCATTCAAAATATTCAAAGTAATATTGTAAGCGCCCAACAACAGCTTAGTAGTTTACAAGCACAGCGTTCGGAAGTAGAAGTACAAATACAAAAAAATGAACAAGCTATTGCTGACAACAGCGCTAAAATTGAATCTACAAATGCCCAAATTGTTGAATATCAGGCTGAAATTGACCAACTAAACAAAGTAATTTCCGAGATTGAAGAACGAATTACGGCCCGTAATGAAACTTTGAAAGCCCGTGCTGTTTCGTATCAAGCTAGCGGTGGTCAGTTAAGTTATTTCGATGTAGTATTTGGTTCAAAAAGTTTTGGTGATTTTATTGACCGTGTTGGAGTAGTAGCAACAATACTAGATGCTGACCGGGAAATGATAGAAGCGCATGAAGCGGATAGAAAGGAAGTACAAGAGAAATACAAGGAAGTTGAGCAAAAGCTAAACGACCTGAACAATATGAAGGTTGAACTAGAGGGAATGCAAGCTCAAATTGCTGAGCAAAAGGCAAACAATGAGGCTCTAAGAGCACAGTTAGTAAACCAAGAAAATGATAGTAAAGCAGAAATCTCAAGTCTTCAAGAGCAGAAAGCAGAATTACAAAGAGCTGCAGAGGCAGCGCTAACAGCGGGTTCTGTCTCACCGAAATCACAAACTGGGACAAGTAAAGGAACTTCAGTTAACAGCTCTAATTCAATACCTGTTTCAAATACTGCAGTGTCATCTGGTTCTATTTCGACTGTTATTAATGCAGGCAATAAATATATTGGTAATTCAGTTTATGTATTTGGTGGTGGAAGAACAGCCTCTGACATCGCCAATGGACGTTTTGACTGTTCTGGATTTGTCTCTTGGGCATTTTCTCAGGCTGGTGTTCGCGTTGGTGCTAGCACGGATACTTTAAAAAATACGGGTACACCTGTATCTGTAAATGAGATGCGTCCGGGTGATATGGTATTCTTTAATACATACAAACAGGATGGACATGTTGGAATTTATATCGGCGGTGGCAAATTTATTGGATCGCAAAGTTCAACAGGTGTAGCCATTGCTAATATGTCGAGTGGATATTGGGCAAATACGTTTAATGGTAGAGTGATGAGAGTTATTCATTAGTAGATTAAAAGACAGGGAATTTTCCTTGTCTTTTTTTATGTGCGTCCTGGCATAAGTGTAAAACCACTAGAGGATTGTGGACCTGTTTCTAATGAAGAGTTTTTGTGTATGGAGCATAGGGGGCTCGAACCCCTGACCTCTACGCTGCCAAAGGAAAATACGATCAATTAAAAACAATTAAGTCTGTACACACTTTTGTGCACACAATGTGTACGAGTAACAGTTACACCAGGAAAGGTTCACAGCACTTTTTAAATTTCTTCCCACTCCCACACAAACATAGTTCGTTTCTTTTTGGAACTTGATAACCTCTAGCTCTTAATTCATTTATACGGTCTTTTTTGATAATATTAGCAAGTTTTAGCATCCTATCATGAGCGTATTCATAAACTTGTATAAAGCTACTGCAGAAATAGTCAACTCCGATTTCTCCATTATTAGTCATGCGATTACGTGGGCAACCTCCGTGACAGAGTGAGAGATATTTACAAGATTCACAAGAAGCAGGAAGAGTAGGTTTCATCGATTGGAACAAGTTCATCTTCGGACTTGAAAGGATTTCTTCTAGCGAATCCGTTTTAATGTTTCCTAATTTAAATTGTGGATCAATAAAGAAATCACAAGGATATGCATCTCCATTTTGCTCAAAAACAAGTGTATTGGAACAAATTTTTTGATTGGTGCAGATCTGAGGTTCTTGATGAAGATAAGCCGCAAACATATTATCAAAAAAACGAATAGACATTTCCGGACGTCCATTGTTAAACCAAATATCGAATACTTCACAAAGGAAATTTCCATACTCGTTTGGGGTTATTAAATATCCACTAGGTTTGTTAATGTCTTGAGCAAGGAAATCCATACAGGGGATAAATTGAACATAATTAAACCCATTATCTCCATAAAAGCTCATTAATTTCTTAGGATGGTTAATATTATCCTCATGTAGAACAGTAAGGATATTAAAATCTACCCCTGCAGCACGTAAATAACCAATTCCTGTCATAATCGAACGGAAACTACCTTTTCTAGAGCCAGTTACTCTCCGACTATCATTAAGATCCTCTGGACCATCTAAGCTTACCCCAACAAAGAATTTATACTCCCGAAAGAAAGTAGCCCAATCTTCATTTATTAAAGTTCCGTTCGTTTGTATAGAGTTACTAATAATTGTATTTTTAGGGGCATATCTCGCTTGTAATTGAACGACCTTTTTGAAAAAATCAAGCCCTGCTAATAATGGCTCTCCACCTTGCCATACAAATGGAACAACCCCTCGTTTTAAGGTCATATATTCTTTTATAAATTTCTCAAGAACATCATCTTCAATTTTCTGAATGTTGTCAGGTCTCCCGTTGCACCGGCTATAATAGCAGTAATCACAGGCCAGATTACAAGCTTCAGAGACTGTTTTCCACATGACTCCAGATAATGATTTTGGTGTTACCATAGCTGTTGTTGCCATTTATGTTCACTCCCAAAAGGTGATACCTATATATTATTAACTAGTTTGGAAAGTGGATATGATATACATCACTAATTCAGATACATACGAAAGCCAATAACAATTAAAAGAACAGATAGCATTTGAAGAATTACCTTTCCAGGGATCTTTTTGGATAGAATAACTCCAATCTGGGAGCCAACAATCACTCCTAATCCACCCCATAATACAGTCTGCCAGTCTATGCTGCTATAAAATATTTGTGAAATGACTCCAACCGAAGAATATAGAGTTAAAGAAAAGATGGAGGTAGCTGTTGCCGTATGGGTTGGTACCTTAAAAGCATAAATTAATATAGGAACAAGCAGCCAACCACCTCCGATTCCAAGGTAACTTGATAGGACACCCATAATAAAACCAATTGGGAGAATATATTTGATAGGGAGACGTCCGCTCTTTTCTAAAGTTGTAGAAGGCACCGTCTGTTGAATAGCCCCATATGAACTTCCTTCTCTACTCATTAAATGAGCCTTTTTCTTCTTTATATTAGCTAAAGGAGAATTATTTGCGAATAAGAAAACTCCCAAAGCAACTAAAATCGTAGCAAAAATGACGTAGAAATAATTAGATGAATAGATTTGAAGTAGCCATACACCAAGGATAGAACCAGGAAGTGCCCCGATACTTAGGGTAAAACCAGTATGATAATGAATTCGCTTTTGTTTTGCATAACCAATGACACCGGATAAGGAGTTAATTAAGACAATAACTATTCCAGAACCTGCCGCTAATAAAGGGTCCATATGAAACAAGATAAGAAGTGCTGGGACAAATATAAAGCCCCCTCCAGCTCCTACGATTGTTCCATAACCGCCCGCTAAGGTGCCAACTGCAAGTAGTAATAAGCCTGTTGATAATTCCATCATTGTCCCTCCTTTTTCCTTATATCTTAAGGCTATCAGAGGTATGGAACGTTGTATATTTGAATAATTTTATAGGGTATAAGCAGCTGTAATACCCACTAATGAGGTATGAATAATGCAGGTTTATATAGTAAGAGACCACTTACTATAATTCGGATAATAAAACAATACTATAGTAAAATTTATATATTTTTTTCTAAGAGATTTCATATATAATTGTTTGTTAATAAAAGGTGGCGGAAATATGAAAGTTATTTAGAGGAGGGGTAAAAATGAAATTTGAAGATCTGATAAAAGAAAACTATACTTCGTTCACCGAGGGTGATATAGCCATAGCAAAATACTTATTAAACAATACAGAAACTATTCCGAAAATGAGTATCAACCAACTAGCTAAAAATAGTTTGACCTCAAAATCATCTGTTTTAAGATTTGCTCAGAAACTAGGTTTTTCTGGATTTACGGAAATGAAAAATTTTCTGAAATGGGGAAACTTTTTTTCGGAGAATTCAATCACACATAGTGAATTAGGGGATCTGCTCAACGAGAGTATTTATAAAACAATAGAAAATTTCAAGAGCTTGAATCTCGATAACATTCATCAGGCAATCGACGAGAGTGAACATATTTACTTAATTGGGACAGGACTTTCCCAGCAAGGTATGGCTGCACAAATGCAAAGAATTTTCCTAGGATTAGGTAAGGAAATGCAAGTTCTCCCTATTGGGCTACAGACTACTCTTTATCAAATAATGATTGAGAGAATGAACGAACATGACCTACTTATTGTATTTTCTGGGTCAGGTAATAACCCAATATTAAAGGAAGAACTATCAACACCCATTCTTAAAAATGTAAAAATACTTGGAATCACCTCTAATAGTAATAACTGGTTGGCTAATCATTCAACATTTAGCATTCCTGCTTATGTTGACATGGATAATCAAATATCCAATTTGCTTTCTATATCTAGCCCCTTCAATGTAATTATTGAGTTATTGGCCTATAGTTATATAAAATATAAAAATTTATAGTAGTTCTAAACTAAACTATAAATTGTGTTGAATAAAAATGGGGTCTGCAAATTATCCCGTTTTTTCTTAGCCTTTTTACAAGCTAGATTAGAAGTTTCCCAAACGTTGAAACCGTTTCCCAAAAGGCCTAATTATACTACAACTCACTTTGTTATTAAACTATAATCCAGAGGAAGGCGCTTTCAGTTTTATAGGGAATAGCAGAACTAATAAACACTACAAAGGGGTTTTCTATCTCCATTAGGTCCATTAATAAATAAAAAAGGGAGAAGGGTCAATATGAAATATGAAAAATTGGCAAAAGACATCATTCAAAATGTTGGCGGCAAAGAAAATGTTATTAGTGTTGTTCATTGTGTTACCCGCTTACGTTTTAAGCTAAAAGACGAGGGAAAGGCTAACACGGATGTATTAAAAGATATGGATGGGGTCGTCACGGTTATGCAAAGTGGTGGCCAGTACCAAGTTGTTATTGGAAATCATGTTCCTGATGTTTATAAAGCAGTTGTAGAAGTTGGAGGTTTTCAATCTGAAGTATCCTCAGAAGAAGAGGATGGTAAAAACCAAGGTCTTTTTAATAAATTTATTGATATTATATCGGGAATATTTGCTCCAACATTAGGCGTGTTAGCTGCAACCGGTATGATTAAAGGTTTTAATGCTATGTTTGTAGCGTTAGGCTTATATTCAAATACAACAGGAACTTATCAAATTTTAAATGCTGTTGGTGATGCACTATTCTTTTTCTTTCCGATTTTTCTAGGTCTTACGGCAATGAAGAAGTTTAACGGAAATCAGTTTGTTGGGATGGCAATAGGAGCAGCATTAGTTTATCCAGCTTTGAGTGGTTTAAGGGCAGGAGAACCACTTTACACTTTATTTGAAGGAACAATGTTTCAATCACCTGTCTATATTACATTCCTTGGGATACCCGTTATTTTGATGACTTACTCATCTTCAGTGATTCCCATTGTTTTTGCAACTTTTGTAGGGGCAAAGCTAGAAAAGTTTTTTACTAAAATAATTCCAGATGTTGTAAAGACTTTCTTGGTGCCATTTTTTACATTGTTAGTAGTTGTTCCACTGACGTTCCTAGTAATTGGACCAGTTGCAACATGGATAGGAATGCTTTTAGGAAATGTTTCAGTAGGAATTTTCGAGTTAAGTCCTGTAATAGGTGGATTAGTGATTGGTGGATTATGGCAATTATTTGTTATGTTTGGACTTCATTGGGGACTTATTCCGATTGGAATTAACAACTTAAGTGTTCATGGTAGTGATTCTTTGTTAGCTTTTACATCAGCTACCTCAATGGCAACACTTGGTGTTGTGCTTGCTGTTTTCGTTAAGACAAAACAGCAAAAAATAAAGACACTTAGTATTCCAGCAGCAGCTTCAGCATTCTTTGGAGTATCAGAGCCTGCGCTTTATGGTATTACACTTCCTTTAAAAAGACCATTTATTATAACCCTTATTACCTCTGCAGTTGGAGGCGCAATTATGGGGTTAATGGACACGAGAATATATATGATGGGTGGAATGGGTATTTTTGGTATACCGTCTAAGATTAGCCCAGAAGGTATTACCTTGGGATTCTGGGGTGGTATTATCGCCATGGTTGTAAACGTAATACTTGGATTTACGCTTACTTACTTCTTCGGTGGTATTGGGAAGGAAAAGGAACTAGAGGATCCTAATAAAGGAAAAGAGACAAATAAAAAATCGAAAAAGAATGAGGAAATATCAAGCCCTCTAACAGGTGAAGTAAGATTGTTGTCAGAAATTGAGGACGTAGCTTTTTCCTCAGGTGCACTTGGAAAAGGCATCGCAATTGAGCCAACTGAAGGTAAATTGTTGTCACCGGTTTCTGGAACGATCACAGCAATATTCCCAACAAAGCATGCAGTAGGTATAACAACTGATGATGGTGCAGAAATTTTGATTCATATAGGAATGGATACGGTACAACTACAAGGGAAGTTTTTCTCTACTCATATTGATCAAGGAGCAAGGGTAGAAAAGGGCCAATTGTTAATTGCTTTTGATATTGAAGAGATTAAAAAGGCAGGTTACTCTTTAACAACACCTGTCGTGATCACAAATACCGATAAGTATAATGATTTTATAGCAACTAGCAAACAACACATTAGTCATGGTGATAGTTTAATAACTCTAGTAAGTTAAGACATTGTTATAGGGAAGGAAGGTAATTTATTTTACTTTCCTTCTAGTTTAATTAAGTGAAGTTGTGAACAAGTGAAAGGACTGAGTACCAAATGAAAGTAATTCAAGTAATGTTTGACACCCTAAGAAGAGATTATTTAACTCCATATGGAGGAACGGACATAAGTACTCCAAACTTTGATCGATTGGCCGAAAAATCAGTTCGATTCGATAACTTTTTTGCTGGAAGTTTACCATGTATGCCAGCTCGTCGTGAACTTCACACTGGTCGTTACAACTTTCTTCATAGAGGATGGGGACCAGTTGAACCGTTTGATGACTCGATGCCAGAAATCTTAACAGAAAATGGAGTATATACTCATTTGGTAACAGACCATAAACATTATTGGAGAGATGGTGGTGCAACTTATCACCCTCGTTATTCTTCTTATGAATTGATTAGAGGTCAGGAAGGTGATCGGTGGAAGCCAAGGGTAATGAAGAATATGGAAGTTAAGGGTTTAGAGAACCTACATCCGAAAATGAAGGAAAGGAAATTAGGCAGTATTACTCAGGATTTGGTGAACCGAGAATATATGCAAAGGGAAGAGGATCATCCTCTCTATCGAACAGTGAAAGCAGGACTTCACTTTTTAGAAGAAAATAAAGATGCTGACAATTGGTTTTTACAAATTGAATGCTTTGATCCACACGAACCGTTTTTTGTACCAAAGAAATATTTGGATATGTGTGGGGTTTGTGAAGAGTATGATGGATGGATAACTTATACGCATGATGATTTTTCTAATGAAAAAAGAAACATGGTACAGGGGTACTATAAAGCCCTAGTTATGATGTGTGATGAATACCTAGGGAAAGTACTGGATTATATGGATGAATGGAATCTATGGGAAGATACCATGCTTATTGTAAATACAGATCATGGCTTTTTACTAGGTGAACATGAGTGGTGGGGTAAAAATATTATGCCTTTCTATAATGAGGTTGCTCAATTGCCATTTTTTATTTGGGATCCTCGTAGTAAGATACAAAATGTTCATTGTGAGCAATTAGCTCAGACCATTGATGTTCCTGCGACCATATTAGAATTCTTTAATTTAACAATTCCAAGTGATATGGATGGAAAACCACTTACAACAATTATAAATGAGGAACATCCAAATCATGAGGATGTATTATTTGGCGCATATGCAAGCAGTATAAACATATCTAATGGGCAATATGTTTATATGAGGTTTCCAAGTCCCAACTATGAGGGCAAATTATACGAGTACACTTTATCACCAATGAGAATGGAAAGACGTTTCTCACCAAAAGAACTAACTAATATAACGTTGGATGGTTCGTTTCGTTTTACAAAGGGAATCAGTGTGCTAAAAGTTGAATCTGATACTGGTATGATGAAAAGTTACCAACGATATCAAAATAGACTTTATAACTATAAAGAGGATCCAAAACAAGAACAACCTATTTACGATATAAAAAAGGAATTTGAAATGATTCAAAGAATGAAACGTTTAATGGAAGAAAATGAAGCGCCACAAGAGCTTTATGCTTATTATGGACTTGATAATTTACATTCTGAAAATGACCTAATTAATGAGCATGATAAAATAGGAAAAGAGAAGGAATTCTCATTAAATGGCCTTACATTTAGAAATAGTGGAACAAAAGAGGGCTACTTATTGCTACAGGGTATATTAAAAGGTGAGATGAAAGAAGAAATAACTAATTACTTTGTCTCACTTGGACCGAGTCATATAATTGACGCTGAGGAACTTCTACATTGGGTAGAAGGATATGTGAATAAAGAAGAACAACCTTTTACCATTTATCAATTAAATATGGCTTTAAGAATTGATTAATTTAAAACAACCCGATACTTGTTATTAAGTTAAAAGAGGAGTCCCCTATGAATACGGAGAATAGAAAAACCTGTTGTTCTATCAATAGGAAGGAAGTTGCAAATAATGTAGAAACGATGGGAAACGATTCTGAAAGAGAGTCCTTCCTGGAGCAATCCAAGAATGCCGGTGAACATATGGTCTTGATTCCAGGGGCAACCTTTTATATGGGAGATTCATATAAGGAAGGCTTCCCTCAAGATGGAGAAGCCCCAGTAAAAAAAGTTGAAATATCTCCTTTTTACATGGATCCATTTGCTGTAACCAATCAGGACTTTTCAGTTTTTGTTAAGGATACAGGTTATATTACAGAATCTGAGAAATATGGGTGGTCTTTTGTATTTTATCAATTTGTTGATCAGGACAAGGTTGAACTAGTGCAACCGTCTAATCATTGGTGGCTACCTGTTAAAGATGCTTATTGGTCACAACCTGAAGGGAAAGGTTCATCTATAGAAGACCGTATGAACCATCCTGTTGTTCAGGTGACATGGAATGACGCAATGGCTTACTGTGAATGGGCTGGGAAAAGATTACCGACTGAAGCGGAATGGGAATTTGCGGCACGAGGTGGTCTAGTTAAAAAGCGTTTTCCTTGGGGGAATGAGTTAACTCCTAATGGAGAGCATCGTTGTAATATATGGCAAGGGACATTTCCTACTTATAACGATATGAGGGATGGTTATATAGGAACAGCACCTGTAGATACTTTTAAGCCAAATGGTTATGGACTTTATAATATGTCAGGGAATGTTTGGGAATGGTGTTCGGATTATTTTGACCCTAGATATAACCATAGCCAAATAAAAGACCCTCGGGGACCTATAAGAGGAAGAACGCGTTCAATGAGAGGTGGATCATTTCTTTGTCATGATTCATACTGCAATCGATACCGAGTTGCTGCCCGTAATTCAAACCCACCCGATACTTCTTCCAGTAATTTAGGGTTTCGTTGTGTATCTGACATTCGATAAACATGGTTGAAAGGAGGCAAATCTCTCTTTGCCTCCTTTCATTTACCTCGATAAGGGAGAGGCGGTGTATTTTTAGTGAATTTAGAAAGTTTAAAGATGTTTTGCCATGTCGTGGATGAAGGAAGTATTACTAAGGCAGCTAAGATAGGTTTTGTTTCTCAACCTGCGGTAACAAGACAAATACATCAGCTTGAGGAATTATATGGTACTCATTTGTTTGATCGAGTGGATGGAAAACTAAAGCTCTCTGAGGCGGGAAAGGTACTCTATCCCTATGCAAAGGAAATTATTGAATATACACAAAAATCATTTGATGCCGTGCATGAACTTACTGGTCGTGCTGAAACTATTTTAAATGTGGGTACAAGCTTAACCATCGGGGAGTATTTATTGCCTGATATACTTGGGAACTTCAGTAAAATCTATCCTAATATAAAGTTCAGTATAACCGTTAAGAATACACCAGAAATACTAAGTAAACTAGAGCATAACGACATTGATATAGCATTAGTAGAAGGTGCGGTAAGTAATAAAGATCTTATCACTGAGAAATTTGCAGACGATGAATTAGTTTTAATAGCTCCAGCTAATCATCGATGGGCAAAGAGAGAGCGTATAAGTATAAGAGAATTATCAGAAGAAAAAGTGCTTTGGCGTGAGTCAGATTCAGGAACACGACATATTGTTGAAGATGCTTTAAATAAGTTTGGTGTACTTGAACATATCAATCATTCTATGGAGCTAGGAAGTACACAATCTATTAAAAGTGCGGTTGAGGCTGAGCTAGGAATAAGTATTCTTCCCAAGTTAACTGTTCTTAGGGAATTGAAATATGGGGTATTGCGAGAGGTGAAAATTGAAGATTTCCAATTACTGAGAGACTTATGGTTGGTACAAAGGAATCATCGGTTTCCTAAGACTGGCTTAAATAAATTTGTTGAGCATATTCGTGGTCTATAAGTTTTTATAAGTTTAAATAAAGTGAATCTAAATTTTGAACTAGGATAAACAATATTATCCTAGTTTTTATATCTCTATAAAAAAACTGTACTCAAAAATAGTCCCAGAATTTGAAGCCGTTTCCCAAAACGTGTGAAACAGCTATTAATAAAAGGGTTAGTAAAATACAATTATTTGGGTAAGCGGTTCCATGATCAATGAGTTTAGAAGGAAGGTAGAAAAATGGACGACAAGACTTTAGCTAAAAAGATAATAGATTTATCTGGGGGAGTTGAAAACTTTAACAGACTTACCAACTGTATGACGAGAGTACGAATAAAGTATAAGGATGACTCAAAGGTAGACTTTGAAAAGATAAAAGAATTAAAAGGTGTTCTAGGAATTATTAAAGAAGATAGTACACAAATAGTTGTAGGACCTGGACGTAGTAATAAAGTTAGGCAGGAGATAGAAGATACTATTAATGCATCAGGTACAAACTTGGTGGACGGAGAAGAAAGCTCAGAAAAGAAAAAAGGTTTTCTGAAGATAATCTCAAACATTTTTGTACCTATCATTCCTGCGATAATTGCCTCAGGTATTCTTCAAGGAGTAAATAATATTATTTCAAATATGGCTTCTGCAGAAGCGAAAGAGCTAGGAGTTAAGGGGACAGAAACTCTAACCGCAACACAAGTAGTGTTAGATTCTTGGAATATGCTTCAAGTGAGTACAGTTTTGGCTATTCTTGCATCAGCAACGTTTGCATTTTTAGCAATATATACCGGTATAACTGCCGCTAAGGAATTTAAAACAGATGTTATTCTTGGTGGCGCTTTGGGTGCAGTTTCCATTTCAGGGTCAGTTTTAGGAGTAATTGGTTTATCAAATGGTGAGGGTGGATTATTCGGAGTTATTCTAGGCGTGTATCTCTTGGCAAAAATTCAAAAATTACTAAGAAGAATGATACCGAATATTTTGGATGTAGTCGTTACTCCGACGTTAGCTTTAGTAATTACAGGTGCCATTTTCTTATTTACTATTATGCCACTTGCCGGAATCTTATCTGAATGGTTAATCAATGGAATTATGTCATTAATTGAGTATAGTGGTATATTAGGTGGATTTGTATTATCGGCATTATTCCCTTCTTTAATTGCAACGGGGTTACATCATGGCCTTTCAGCTATTCATACTGAATTAATCAATACAACAGGATCTGACCCAATCTTTCCTGTACAAATCATGAGTAATGCGGGTATGGTTGGTGCTGGTCTTGCTATTTACTTCTTAACTACTAGTTCAAAGGTGAAAGAAATTGCGAAGGGAGCTATCCCAACTACTTTCCTGGCAGTAGGTGAACCGACAATGTATGGAGTGGTTCTCCCTTCCGGTTTTGGCTTTATTACCGCTTCTATTGGTGCTGGGATTGGAGGAATCATGATTAGGTTATTTGATGTACATTCCTCTGCTTTTGGTGCAGCGGGTATGTCTGCCATTCCGTTAATTGCAAATGGGGATTACTTACAATACCTAATTAGTTATGCTGTTGGTTGTAGTGCCGCGTTTATCCTAACTTATGTAGTGGGAAAAGCTAGAAAGTTTAGCTAGAGTGCTATTTGTTAGACATTTGAAAAAGCAGGGAAACTTCAAAGAAGAGGTTTCCCTGCTTTTTTACTTCTTATGGGTAAAATTTGGCCTCTAGGTTCCAGAGGAAATCTATTGTCAAATAAAAATTTAAACCATCGGTCCCAATTTTAGACCCATCCACGAAATCGTGATGCTTCAGCCATTTTCTTGATTCCCACCATGAAAGCTGCTAACCGCATATCCACTTTATAAGCCTGGGAAGTTTGATAAATCGTTTCAAAGGAGTTAACCATTACTTTTTGTAGTTTTTCAGCTATCTCTTCCTCTGCCCAGTAATAACCTTGATTATTTTGAACCCATTCAAAATAAGAAACGACTACCCCACCAGCACTTGCTAGTATATCAGGTACAATAAGAATCCCTCTTTTATCTAATATTTTGGTTGCTTCAAGACTGGTCGGGCCGTTTGCAGCCTCGACTACAATTGGTGCTTTGATATGGTGAGCATTTTGTGATGTAATTTGATTTGAAATGGCTGCTGGAACAAGTATGTCACAATCCTTTTCTAGTAATTCTTGATTTGTAATAACATTAGTAAATAAATTTGTAACTGTGCCAAAACTATCGCGTTTCTCGAGTAAATAATTGATATCGAGTCCCTCAGGATTATAAAGAGCACCATATGCATCTGAAATACCTATCACTTTTGCTCCTTTATTTTCCATAAATTGTGCTAGAAAGCTCCCGGCATTTCCAAATCCCTGGATGATAATTTTAGCCCCTTGAAGATCAATCCCTTTTTTCTTAGTAGCTTCTTCAATACAAATTGTGACACCACGTGCAGTAGCTGTCTCGCGACCTTGTGATCCGCCTAAAACAATTGGCTTACCCGTAATAAACCCAGGGGAATCAAATTCTCGAAGGCGACTATACTCATCCATCATCCAAGCCATAATTTGTGAATTTGTAAACACATCAGGAGCAGGTATATCCTTAGTAGGTCCTACAATTTGGCTTATGGCCCGAACATATCCTCGGCTTAATCTCTCAATCTCTCTAAACGACATGTTTCTTGGGTCACAAATAATACCACCTTTTCCCCCACCATAGGGTAAATTAGCAATACCGCATTTCAAACTCATCCAGATGGACAAGGCTTTTACTTCTTGCTCATTGACTTCAGGATGAAAACGAACTCCCCCTTTTGTTGGACCAACTGAATCGTTATGTTGGGAACGAAAGCCAGTAAACACTTTAATAGAGCCGTCATCCATTCGTACGGGAATCCGAACAGTGAAATTTCTCAGAGGTTCTTTTAATAATTCGTACATGTCATCATTGTACATTAACTTCTGAATGGCTTCTTTTATTAATAACTGAGTGGATTTTAATAAATCGACTACTTCGGTATTGTTATTGTCTAGTTTTTGAAACGGTACATTATTAGCAGGGGCTGCTACTTTCATTCTCTACACCTCATAAGTTAGATTTGGTTTCCACAAAAACATAAATTATCAAGTTAACTATTACCTAGAATTCCACTTTTTCTCTAAGCACTCCCTCCTAAAGTTAATCAATTTATTACTTTAAATTTAAAAAATTACTAAATTAATTTAATACCAAAAAGGAATGAATAATCCTATAATATAAAAAATAGGTTCGTTTATTCCAACTATATGTTAGAAATTTTGCCAAATTAAATTATTATGTAATTTGATTTGGGGATTAAGGGGGAGATTTGTATTTCGTATTCATTGAAAATAATTAAAAGATTTGAGCAACTAACGAATTCCTGGTCGGGTGGTGAAACAACCGAAATAGCTATTTATCCAGAAGACTCAGCATTTAATAAGCGTAATTTTAAGTGGAGAATCAGTATTGCAACTGTAGACGAGGAGGAATCAATATTTACTGTAATTCATGGCATTTGGAGAAAAACTATGGTCATTGAAGGAGAAATGCTTCTTAAACACAAGGGGCATCATCAAATTCTATTAAAACCATTTGAACAAGACAGTTATAGTGGGGAATGGCAAACTCAATGTAAGGGAAGGGTAAAAAATTTCAACCTAATGGTGGCAGAGGGGGGGAAGGGAGAAATATCCTCTCTTCATCTACAAAAAGGAAATCATCATAAACGATTTATTATTAACTCTAAAAAGGAAAGTGTGGAGGCTTTTTATTGTATAAATAAAAAAGTCACAATAACTCTTGAAAAAAGTGAGTCTATCGATTTGCTAGAAGGTGACTTAATGTTATTAACAATGCTTGATAAAAAGGAACAGATAGACATCATACTATCCAATGAAAATGAGGAAATTGCAAATGTATTAAGAGCAAGTATTTACTTTTGAATCTAGAAAATGTAAATAAACTATTCTAAGAGATTACTCTTTTTTAGATTTTAATTAGTATCTTTAAGTTTCTGAAAATTCAAATTACGTTGTGGATATACAAATATTTCGATATACTTATTAAAAATATGTAGTTATATAAAATTTCAAATGAAAGCAGGTGGGTCTTTGTTAAAAACAGAAAAGGATACGAATGTATTAGATCATATTATTTCTGTTAAAGATTCGTTACCCAATAAACAGAGACAATTATGTGATTATATATTAGAAAATCACCAAGATATCGGATTATTTACAGTCAAAGAGTTATCAATTAGAGCTAATGTTGGAACAACGACTGTTTTACGATTAGTGAAAGTATTAGGATATGAAAGTTTTTTTGATTTAAGAAAGGAGTTCCATAATATTCAGAAGAATTATTCTGATAAATGGGAAAATGTACAAAAATCTTTTGGAAAAGGTGATGAGAACGAGGACTTCAAAACGCTCTCAAATGTTTGGGAAGAAGGAGTACATTTGTTGGATAAATCCCTTAATCCCCAATTAGTTGAGAGTTTTAAAAAGGCAATGGATTTAATTGAAAATGCTTCGAGAATTAATATGCTTGGATTACGTCCTTATAAAGCTGTAGCTATATACTTAGAACTACTGATTGAGGAGTTCCAATCAAATACAAGACAGCTTAGTTATGATAGTGAGTCAATGTTCGAAAGAATACTTCAGTTTGAAAAAAGTGAAGTTATAATATTATTTGGATTTTCACCGTATACTCAGCGGACGATCGATGCTGCGAGTGTCGCTTATAAACAAGGTATTCCTATTGTACTAATTACTGACCATTTATCATGTCCTTTTGCAAGCTATTCAAGTGTTATTTTAACATTAGAAACAGGGGATAATCATTTTTCGATCATCCCAATTATTGCACTTGTCGAAGCAATAGTGGTTGAATTAGGCAAAAGACAATCAAAAACATCAATACAGAAGATTAGAAATTTGGTCGAAACTTTAAAAGAAAAAAATATCATAGTTGATTAACGACTTTTTATATATTAGAAAATATGACATTACCAAGCGTTTTTCGTATGAAACGTATAAGGTAATGTCTTTTTATTTTTGGGAGCAATTCATTCCGAAAGGAACAAATAAACCTTTTTTAAAAAAAGTGGTTTACAACCAATCTAATGGGTGCTAATATACACTTGAAGTAAGTGAATTTTTAGACTATTCAAACAAAAGGGGAGTTTATATGAGTAATATAAATATAGATTATTGTTAATGAGAGATTTGTAAGCGTTGCCAAATCGCGGATAAATAGAAGTGCTAGATGTGACTAATTACTAAGTTAATCAATGTGTTAATAAACTTTTTTGGTTAGATAAAATGACAGGTTGCTTGAAGTAGTAGTTCGATATAATTTAATATTCAGATAACACAAAGGATAATTTGTTCCTTTTGTTAATAAAAAGGAATTTATAATCCGGTTATTAGAGAACTTCCAAAATTAACTTGAAGGAGAACTTTGAATGGAACTTACAAAATTATGTATCAATGCTAAACGTTTAGAAGAAATGATATATGAGCTCGGTCAATTTGGCTTAAATGAGAAAGGAGGATTAGATCGAACGACTTTTACAAAACCTGAATTGGCTGCACGTGACTGGTTGAAGGAGAAACTTGAAAATTTGCATCTTACTATAAAAGTTGATCCAGCTGCTAATATTTGGGCAACACGGAAAGGTAAGGAGGAGAACTTGCCGGTAATTTCTTTTGGATCACACATCGATACTGTTCCAAATGGAGGCAAATATGACGGTGCTCTAGGTGTCCTTATTGCATTAGAAATAATTACTAGTTTAGAGGAAATGGGAGTTGAAACCAGACATCCACTGGAAATTGTCTCTTTTAGTGCTGAGGAGCCTAATCCATTTGGTTTATCCACTTTTGGAAGCCGAGCAGTTACTAATAAGTTGAAAAAGGACGATATAGAACATGTGAAGAACTCCGAAGGACAATTATTCACGAATGCTCTAGCAAGTGCAGGTGGAAGCTTTAACTCTTTTGAGGAAGTTGTTCGTTCCCCCAATGAATTTAGTGCTTTTCTAGAAGTACACATTGAACAAGGAAAAAGGTTGTTAAATCAGTCCATTCCAGTGGGAGTAGTTACAGCAATTACTGGGATATATCGAGAAGAGATTATGGTACTTGGTCAAGCGAACCATGCAGGAACAACATTAATGGAAGACAGAAAAGATGCTTTAGTTGCAGCTGCTGAAATAGTTTTAGCTCTAGAAGAAACAAGTAAACAACATCCTTCTAATGAGGTTGTGGGAACAATTGGGAAATTAGAGGTATTCCCTGGTGCGGCGAATATCATCCCCGAAGAAGTGAAGTTAACTATAGAAATACGTGGGAAAACAGATGACGAAATAAGGGAAGTATTAACTGAATTAGAAACAAATTTACAGAGAATAAGCAGTAATCGTTCTATTCAGTTGAGGAGAAAAGTAGTTCTAGATCAAAAGCCTGCCCCTATGGATAAAACCGTTATTAACATAATTGAGCAACAGGCAAATTTACTAGGTTATTCTTCTTGCCTACTCGGTAGCATGGCAGGCCATGATGCGACTCACATGGCATCAATTACAAAAAGCGGGATGTTATTTGTTCCAAGTATTGATGGAAAGAGTCATTGCCCAGATGAGGAAAGTAGAATGGAGGACATCGAAAAAGTTGCTAATGTGTTACTTCATACCATTTTAAAATTGGATCAAGAACTAGATTAATAAGCAGGTAACCAATCTATTAAATAACACTATAACACTAAATACCCTTAAAGTGAGGTTGAAGGAATTGAATGAAAAGTCCATTTTCGACGTTATTGTTGTAGGGGGTGGCTCAATGGGAACGGCTGCTGCTTATTATTTAGCCAAGCAAAATCAACGTGTACTAATGATTGATCAGTTTTCTATTCCAAATCTATATGGAAGCCATCATGGTCACACAAGAATACTTCGCTTGGGATATGGTAATGGCGGTAAATATGTCCCATTAGCACTAGAATCGTTAGCGCTATGGAAGGATTTAGAAAAGAAGACAGGTAAAACCCTCTACACCAAAACAGGTGCATTATCGGTTGGTCATCCTGAGTCATCTTTCGTAAAAGAATCCATTGAAAGTTCCATAAAATACAATCTTGAATATGAAAAAATGGATGCAGAAATGATTATGGAAAGATGGTCTGGAATTAAAGTCCCAAACAATTATATTGGTTGTTATGATCCGGAGTCAGGGTTCTTATTCAGTGAAGAATGTATCCTAGCTTTTAAAGAGCAATCCATTGCTCAAGGTGTTACCGTCTTGGAAAATGAGAAAGTATTTAACATATCAATCGAAGAAGATTCAGCAGAAGTTACAACAAGTAGTGGAGTTTATATGTCTTCTAAACTAGTAATTACAGCAGGGGCTTGGATTCCTGAGTTGCTAAAGGGCTTGGATTTGCCTATTCAACCAATTAGAAAAACAATTGGATGGTTTCAGCCTATGCAAGATCAGCTGTATAACAAAAATTTCCCTGTTTTCGTTTTTGATACTGAATCAGATGGTCATTATTATGGGTTTCCTGATTTTGATGGTTCAGGTGTGAAGTTAGGCCGCATGGACGAGGGACATAACGTTGATCCAAACAATGTAAACCGTGAATTTGGTAGTTATGAAGAGGACGAAGGAGATATTAGGAGATTCTTAGAGAACTATATGCCAAAAGCAGCGGGCAAGTTACTTGACGGAAAAGTTTGTATGTTCTCAAATACCCCTGACTCTGACTTTATTGTGGATATACACCCTCAACATCGAAATGTGGTTCTTGCAGGAGGATTTTCAGGTCATGGTTTTAAATTTGCTAGTGCAATAGGAAGCATTTTATCTGACTTAGTCCTTGAAGGGAAAACGAGTCTTGATATCTCCTATTTAAGCTTGAATCGGTTTTTAAAAGCTACTATATAAGTAGGATAAATTTAAATGGAATGGAAGATGATGAGAAGGATGGAAAACGTATTAAGCAATACCTTTCAGACTCTTGCAAAAAATAAAGTGGCTAATAAAATGGCTAAAAAATATGGGATGAAATTCGGAGCTAAACGATTTGTAGCTGGGGATACGATAGACCAGGCTATAGATTGTGTTCGAAAGTTAAATGCAGATGGTATGGTTGCCATGTTGAACTATTTAGGAGAATATGTATTTTCTGAAAAGGCTGCACAAGAGGCTACGAGAAACTGTATAAGAACATTAGATGCCATTCATCAGTCCGGCATTGACAGTAATCTTTCTGTCAAAACTTCTTCATTAGGGCTGGATGTGAGTAAAGAACTATGTATTCAGAATTTAAAACAAATTTTGGATCGGGCCAAGTTGTATGGTAATTTTGTTCGAATTGAAATGGAAGATTTTTCACACTGTCAATTGACCTTAGACATCTATAAAGAATTGAAAAAAGAATACGATAATATCGGGACAGTGCTCCAAGCCTATCTTTATAGGACAGAAGATGATATTGAGGACTTAAACAAATATAATGCTAATCTACGTCTAGTAAAGGGTGCTTATAAAGAGCCAGCGGATGTCGCTTTCCCTAAAAAATCAGACGTCGATAAAAATTATGAAGCCATTATTAAAAAGCACTTATTAAATGGAAATTACGCTGGTCTCGCTACGCATGATGACGTGATAATTCAGAAAATTATTCAATTTACGGAGGAACAGAATATTCCTAAATGCCAGTTTGAGTTTCAGATGTTATACGGGATTCGTTCTGACCTGCAAAAAAAACTTACTGACCAAGGTTATAAAGTACGTGTATATGTACCATACGGTGTTGACTGGTTTGGTTATTTCATGCGAAGACTCGCCGAACGCCCTGAAAACGTTACGTTTGTTTTGAAAAATTCATTTAAATAGAATCATATATTAGGAGGAAATAAAATGACTAAAACACTTGATACTCTTAAACTCGCTACGTTTCGTAACGAACCCGATACAGATTTTTCAATCGCCAGTGAAGTAGAAGCATTAAAGGGAGCCATCTCTTCTATTAGAAAGGAATTAGGAAAAGTATATCCCGTGATCATTGGGGGAGAAAAAATCTTCACTGAAGATAAACTAACATCAATTAATCCTGGGAAAAAAGAAGAAATTATAGGGTATGTAAGTAAAGTGGACCGCGATATGGCTGAGAGATCCATTCATATAGCTACGGAAGTCTTTAATTCTTGGAAAAAAGTAGAAGCCGAAAAGAGAGCTGAATATCTATTCAAAGCTGCTGAACTAATGAGACAAAAACGTCATGAATTTTCTGCTCTACTCATCCTTGAAGCAGGGAAAAACTATGCAGAAGCTGATGGAGAAGTTTCTGAGGCGATCGACTTTATGGAATTCTACGGAAGGTCAATGATCCAATTAGAAGAGGACACTCACTTCGTAAAAAGCATTCCAAATGAAAAAAACAGATTGACTTACATTCCATTAGGGGTAGGCTTTATCGTTCCACCTTGGAACTTCCCATTAGCCATTTGCGTTGGCTTGACCGTTTCGGCTGTGGTGACCGGGAATACAACACTTATGAAGCCAGCTTCGATTACTCCTATTATAGCTTATAAATTTATGGAGTTAATGGAAGAAGTGGGTCTACCAGACGGTGTTATCAACTTCATCCCAGGAGATTCGTCTGTGATAGGAGACTTTATTACGGGTCATCCACTCACAAGATTCATTAGTTTCACCGGTTCAAAGAACGTTGGTCTTCATATCAATGAACTTGCTGCAAAAACAGCAAAAGGCCAAAAGTGGATCAAGCGAGTAAATGCAGAGATGGGTGGAAAAGACGGGATAGTGATAGATGAAACGGCTGATTTAGATGCAGCAGCAAAATCGATTGTTGCCTCAGCTTTCAGCTTTCAAGGACAAAAGTGTTCGGCGGGATCTAGAGCTATTATTGTAGAGGAGATATACGATGAGTTAGTAGAAAAAGTGGTTCAGTTAACAAAAGATCTTAAGATTGGAAATGGAGAAGACAACCACTTTATTGGTCCTGTAATAGATGAAAAGGCATATAATACGATTTTAAATTACATTGAAATAGGAAAACAGGAGGCAAAACTTGTGTTAGGCGGAGATAAAGGTAGCGAGGAAGGTTTTTACATCAATCCGACGATCTTCATCGATGCAGACCCGAACTGCAGGATCATGCAGGAAGAAATCTTTGGTCCGGTACTAACCATTGCTAAAGCCAAAGATTGGGAGGAAGCAATCGATATTTACAATAATACAGATTATGGTCTGACAGGCGGATTTTTCTCGTCCAATGAAGAGCGTATTGAACAAGCGATTGAACGAATGTACTGTGGAAATCTCTATATTAATAGAAATGTTACTGGTGCTCTCGTGGGTGTTCATCCATTTGGCGGATTTAATTTCTCCGGAACAGACTCCAAAGCCGGAAGTTATGATTACCTGAAATTATTTAGTCAAGGGAAATTGCATGCTCAAAAAATTTAGAAAGCTAAAAAAATCCATTATACAAAGGGTGAATACATTTGAAAAAAAAGATTTTTGGCTTGCTTGCTGCATCTCTTGCATTACTTTTCATTTCAGCCTGTAGTTCAACTGAAAGTGGGTCAGATTTAGATACTATTGAGATACGAATTTCAGGACAATCACCAGAAGATCATCCGAGTACTCAAGCTTTGTATAAGTTCGCAGAACAGATAAAAGAAAAAACGGATGGCCGAATTAATGTAAAGGTTTATCCAGCTAACCAATTAGGAGATTATACAACGGTTTATCAAGAGGTAGGACAGGGAACCATTGACATGGCTTTAGTCTCTCTTCCGGGTGAACTTGACAATCGATTAAGATTAAATTTTGTACCGTATTTAATAGAAGATTATGACGATATTGAAACGACCATTGGTACTAACTCTTATGTTTTTAAGAAGTTACAAGAAGTTAATAATGAGCAAGGGGTTCAATTTTTAGGCTTTCATGCAAATGGATTTGGCGGAGTGGGTACGACCAAAGAAGTAGATAATTTATTAGACTTCGGGGAGAAGAAAGGGGTATTATTGCGCGTACCACCGGATGATGTATTTAAACTACCAATGGATGATATTGGTTTTCAAACGGTAACCATTCCATTTGCCGATCTCTATACTTCTTTGCAAACAGGTGCAGCAGATGGATGGGCTGGTGGGGAAGCTTCCTTAAATTATCTAGGCTACCGAGATGTTATAAAATATTTTTACCAAACGCATGATTTCTTTAACGCAGATGCTTTTCTTATAAATAAAAATCTATTTGATAGCCTTAATGAAGAGGATCGTAAATTAATTGAGGAGCTATCAAATGAAATGATGGCTGAAAGTATTGAAACAGCTGAAAAGTATGATAAGGAATACACGGAAAAATTGAAAGAAGAGGGTATAGAGGTTGTTGAAATAAGTGAAGAAGAAATTAATAAATTAGCGGAGTATGTTCGTGCAAACACTTGGCCAAAACTTGAAAAAACTTTAGGTACAGATATCGTTGATGAATTACTAAAGCAGTAAACTATTAAGTGGAAATGACATTATTGTAAAAATGTCATTTCCATACAATTTAAACCAATCATCTTTCTTTTAAAAATAGAATTAATCAAATTAATGGTAAAGGGGAGGTTTGATTGAATATTTTAGTTAAAGTACAGAAGGGGATTATGATCATATCCAGCCTTATTATACTTATGGGCTTATTTCTATCTGTATGTTTCCGTTATGTTCTTGAAATGGACTTATTTGGAATTGAAGAACTGCTTCTTATCCCCATATTCTTGTTGTATTTTATTGGTGCTGCTCAAGGTAGCTATGAAAAGAGTCATATTACAGCAGATATTGTAGACTCCTATATTAAAAATCAAAAGATTAAAGCATGGAATAGAATGGTTACTTCACTAGTAACACTAATTGTTTGTTTAATAATAACATTTTGGAATACACAGTACTTAGTGTGGAGTTTCCATAATGGTGGTAACACAGCAGGTTACCAAATACCTCTATATATTCCACATGGAACAGTTCTAATTGGTTTCCTATTAATGTCTCTTTATTCACTAATAGATTTTGCCCGCCAAATTGGTATGGTTAGAGATGAAATGAAAAAGGGCAAAGCTATTCGTTCTATAAAAACAGATCTGGAAGGTAATTCCTCAACTTAATAAGAAAGAGTAAGGGGGTATTGTATGGAAATGTTAATCGCTTTATTCATTTTAATACTTACAATGATTATCGGTGTACCAATCCCATTTGTTTTCTTAGCTACAGTCATCTATTTAATTTTTTCATTAGGATATGACCCTAGCTTTTTGATCCCCTATGGATTTAGTAAATTAAATAATATGGTTTTATTGGCCATCCCACTTTTCGTTATGGCTGGTTCCATCATGAGCACAGGTGGTATTGCAAGAAGAATTGTTGAGTTTGCGGAGTTATTTATAGGGAAGGTGAAAGGCGGAATGGGCATTGTCACCATAATAGCCTGTGCATTTTTTGGTGCTATGTCCGGTAGTGCTGCGGCTGCTCTTACTAGTATAGGAAAAATAATGTTACCTCGTATGGAGGAAAGTGGTTATTCAAAAGGCTTTGCTACATCATTAATTTCAAGTGCTTCTGTCCTCGGTCTACTCATTCCCCCAAGTGCTCTTATTATTTTATATGCCTGGATTGGGAACCAATCTGTATTAGCAAGTTTTCTTGCTACAGTAGGACCAGGTATTATTTTAATGATTTTTTTAAGTATCATTAATGTCATTTATATGAGAAAAAGACATATTAAAAAAGTTGAAAATCCAGATGATATATTATTGTCTGTAGGTAAAAGATTTCAAAAGAGAACACTAGCCGCTTCGCCAGGTTTAATAATGCCATTTATTGTTTTAGGTAGCATTTATGGAGGAATAATGACCCCGACTGAAGCAGCAGCTATATCAGTAGTTTATGCGATTCCGGTTGGTTTTTGGTTTTATAAAGAATTAAAGATTAAAGGACTTTATGAAGCTTTAGTTGAGGCCGCTACTACAACGGGTGTTCTCATGGTTATGTTATATGCCATTATGATTCTTAGTCGAATAATTATTATGGAAAATGTCCCAGATGTATTGATGGATTTATTATTTAAAATTACAGAAAATCCGTTATTACTAATGTTAATCATTAATTTATTTTTGATTATTATAGGAATGTTAATGGATGATGTAAGTGCTGTTTTACTTTCAACCCCTCTTTTGTTACCTATTGTTGTGAGTTTAGGTGTTGATCCCATTCATTTCGCTGCTATTATTGGGGTGAACTTAGGTTTAGGTCTTCTTACACCACCAACAGCTCCTTTATTATATCTTGGTGGTCGATTGAGTAAAGCACCTATAAAAGACTTACTCGGGCCAACAATGGTGATGATTTTATTTGCTTGGGTACCAACTTTATTGATTACCACATATGTTCCTGAGGTAGCTTTATTTCTACCGGAATTACTTCTAGGTAAATAAGAGGTCTATAGAAAGGAGGAGTTTTTTTGTTACTACTATCTGAAAAAGATATTGATAAATCCCTATCGATGGAAGAAGCAATCGATGTGATAGAAGAAGCACTTTTAAAATATGCCAAAAATGAATTTGTTATGCCTGATAGGAACTTCTATAAAGTTAAAAATGAAGACACTTTATTGATAATGCCATGTTTTGTAGACGACTGTATAGGTTTAAAGGTAGTCACATCATATCCATCAAATAATACGACTAGTAGTCCGGTTACACAGGGGTTAGTGTTAATAAATAACAGAGAAACTGGGGACCCATTAGCAATAATAAATGGCACCAAATTAACAGCTATAAAAACAGCGGCTGTTTCAGGAGTTGCTATGAAGATCTTTATGAAAGAGGCCAAAACAATTGGATTAGTAGGTACTGGATTACAGGGTATGTATCAACTTCTTGCAGCTATCTCAAGTACTTCAGTACAAACCATTTACTTATTTAATCGGTCTTGTGAAAAAATGGAAAATTTTATTCGAGAATTCCGAGAAATTTCTGATAGTGATATCAATATCATACCTGTTTTTGACATAATGGAATTAGTTCGTAATTCACAAATTATCATAACTTCCACAACTTCTGTTTCCCCTGTTCTTCCAAATGAATCAGGTATTTATGAAAATAAATTAATTGTTGGAGTTGGGTCCTACAAAAGCAATATGAGAGAATTACCTCGAAAATTATTCGAAAATTTAGATTACTACTATATAGACTCTGAACAAGGAAAAGTAGAATGCGGTGATATTATAGACCCATTAGAAAATGGATGGATTAAAGATAACCAGATTGTATTGTTATCCGATTTTTTAAAGGGAGAATTACCTGCAGCTCGAAACAAAAATCCGATAGTATTTAAAACTGTTAGCATGGCATTATTTGATGCATGTATCGGCAATTATGTATTTAAGAAGGCAAATAAATTAGGGATTGGTCAAGAGATAAGGCTTTAACAATATAATGTTCCATTTTATATAAATCTATAAAGTTATGAAAAGTGGAGGTCTAAACATATGAGTTTTAAGAGAATGATTCATGCTGTGGATACACATTCTGGGGAGCCGATGCGTGTCATCACGGGAGGAATTCCTAATATACCAGGAACGACAGTTTTGGAGCAGATGCATTGGCTCGAAAAAAATGATGATCAACTTCGGATGCTTATGTTAAGAGAACCAAGGGGATATCCACCTCTTTGTTGTAATCTGATCGTGCCTCCGAAGCATCCTGGTGCAGATGCTGGTTATATTATTATGGAGCAGGTTGAGTACCCAGTGATGTCGGGGGGGAATACGATAGCTGTTGTTACAGTCTTATTGGAAACCGGTATGTTACCTATGCATGAACCTGTAACGGAACTTACTCTAGAGGCTCCTGCTGGGCTGATTAAAGTTAAAGCAGAATGTTCAAACGGTAAAGTTACTAGTGTTACATTTAGAAATGTGCCAGCTTTTGCACCATATATAGATGCAGAAATCGATGTGCCTCATTTAGGAAAAGTAAAGGTAGATGTAGGATGGGGTGGAATGTTTTATGTAATTGCCGACGTCCGTCAGTTCAAAGGACTTGAACTTATTCCTGAACATGGTAGTGAAATCGCTCGTATTTCCTCTATGATTCGTAAGGCTGCTCAGGAACAATTGCCTGTGGAACATCCTGATTATCCAGGAGTCGGGATTACTATTTCTCAGCTTTCTGGACCATCTACAAGTTCTGAATCAGATTGGAAGAATGTCGTAACCGTTGCTTCCGGAGATCTTGACTGGGATGACCCTTCTACATGGACGGGAGCTTTGGATCGTTGTCCTTGTGGTACTGGAACTAGTGCGAAAATGGCAACCTTGTATGCCAAGGGTGAATTGGACTTACATCAAGACTTTCGACATGAGGGGATTCTTGGGACAGTATTTAATGGCCGTCTTGTTGAGGAAGTGCAACTTGGTGACTACAAAGCTGTGACTCCAACCGTTAGTGGCCAGGCCTGGATCACTGGATTTAATACTTATGTACTTGACCCTACTGATCCTTTTCCTAATGGATTTAAAATTGGAGATATTTGGGCATAAAAGAATTGGTTTCTAATACTGTTTGAACTCGAATAAGGGTGATAAACGGTCATTAGTAGATTGATAGATGCTGAAAATTAAAAAGGAGCGATAAAATGGAACCATCGTTTACTGTTGCTACTTGGTTTTGGTTACTAGTCCCGATGCCGCTTTTAATATTATTTTCTCTAGTTTCTCTTTTCAAACAAATACGACGTGAAAAAAAACAAAAAAACTTTGTCAATAATGTAAGTGTACCAGTATCTTATCAAAAAACAGCGGTTGGAAAGAAGGGGTCATAATGGATTATATATCTCTTACAGTATTTATTCTGTATTTTGGATTCCTTTTTTTAATTGGGTATATGGCCTATAGAAGAACGAAAAACTTCTCTGATTATATTTTAGGAGGAAGAGAATTAGGTCCATTTGTGGGAGGGATAAGTACAGGTGCTTCGGACATGAGTGGTTGGTTGCTCTTAGGTCTACCAGGTTCTATATATGTTGGAGGTATCTCGGGGATATGGCTGGCGATTGGGTTGGCGATTGGTGCTTATATTAACTGGCAGTTTGTTGGAAAAAGAATTCGTGTGTACACTCAGGTGGCCAATAATTCTCAGACACTTCCAGATTTCTTAGAAAATCGGTTTCGGGATAAATCGAAATCTCTTAGAATTATATCCTCTCTATTTATATTAATTTTCTTTGCCTTTTATATTTCTTCAGGTCTTGTTGGAGGGGCGATCCTCTTTGAGCAGACCTTTGGGATTCCTTACACTACTGCACTATGGGTAGGGTCCTTAGTTATCGTGTTTTATACATGTATTGGAGGGTTCTTTGCAGTTGCATGGACAGACTTTTTTCAAGGAATGTTAATGTTCGTGGCTCTGCTAATTGTCCCAATTGTTTCCTTCACCTACCTTGGTGGATGGAATAATACCGTGGCTGAAGCTGGTACCATTTCTATGGAACATTTAGATGTTTTTGCTAATACTACAACGCTAGGTATAATCTCTTTACTTGCCTGGGGTTTAGGGTACTTTGGGCAACCTCATGTAATTGTTCGCTTCATGTCTATGACCTCATCTAGAGATATTACGATCGGCCGGTCTATTTATACCATCTGGAATGTATTAGCCCTTTTTGGAGCTGTTTTTACTGGGTTTGCAGGAATCGTTTATTTTGCTGATGCTCCATTATCTAATCCCGAAACCGTATTTATTCAGTTTGCTCAAGCTCTATTCAATCCATGGGTGGCTGGTGTATTATTAGTAGCTATCCTATCTGCCATCATGAGCACAATCAGTTCTCAATTATTGATTTGTGCTACAGCATTATCTGAGGACTTATACAAAGGGTTGTTTAGAAAAAAAGCAAGTCAAAAAGAATTATTTTGGGTTATTAGAATAGGGATTTTAGCGATTTCATTATTTGCGATCTTTTTAGCCCTTAATCCAGAAAGTTCTGTATTAGGTTTGGTTGGTTATGCGTGGGCTGGATTTGGCTCAGTTTTTGGCCCAGCCATCATACTTGCTATCTTTTGGAAAGGAACTACTAAAAATGGGGTACTTGCTGGAATGGTTGTTGGTGGTATCACGGTGATTCTTTGGAGTCTATTATCAACTCCACCAATTGGACCGGACGGGGTAAAACTCGCACAATCAGAGGCATTTATTCCATTCTATCTATACGAACTTGTTCCAGGATTTGTTTTTTCTCTACTAGCCATTTTTGTTTTTTCTAAAATTGGCCCAAGACCTAGTAAAGAAATGGTGGAAGAATTTGATGTGGTTAGAGTGAGTAATATTTAGTTGAGGACAACCAATGTATTAAAAAATAAGTTGGTTGGTGCATACAGATCCTCTAAATTTCAAAGCTACTTCGTAAAGGTTAATAAGTTATTGTGTAATTATTATAGGGGGTCCATTATGTGGGTTATAACAGTTTATTTAAATAAAAATATTAGAATGTTCGAATATGACACAGAAGAAGAAGCAAGGGAAGCCTCTAAAAATATATTTGGCTATAAAATCATATCAGAAATTGTTTACTAAAATAGATTTTCTTTACTATTAACTGACTGGATCTTGGCTTATTATATCCCAAATAATCCTCCGATTCCCTTTGGAATTTGAGGGTTATTTTTTTACAAGTAAGAAAATATAGGGCCCTATTTTATTGGCGAATTATGGTAAACATATAGACTGAATATTCAAAATAAAAATAAATGAAATGATTATTTTTAATAGTGACATATTTATTAGATGATACATTTGAACTAATCCAGCAAAAATTAAAGAATAAAAAAGGAGGCAGAAAGCAAAAGACTTTGGGAAGAAATTCTTTATGTTTGTCTCCTTTAGTTACGAAGGGGGATAAACTTTGTACTAATTGTGGTTTAGAAGGTAATGCAGAAGAGATTAAAGATATCATTGTACGAGAATCCTTAGTTGTTTTGAATGAGGTAGCGTTTTGATAATCCTCTAAAGTAAAAAATTAATACATATATTCTTTGCCATTGGTAAAAAACAATTTGAGTTTAGTGAAAAAAGAATGTTGCAGGAGTAAAAAGTGAAATAAAAGGATGCAGTACATATTATGCATCCAATAATAATTTAAAATCAGTATTTTCCATACAACTCAGCTATCTTCATTACAACATATTCTTGTTGTTCAATTTTCTAACTCTGGAAACATTGGGAGTGACAGTGCCTCTTTTGCAACATTTTCAGATTGGTAAATCTCCTACTTGATAGTTTAGGTTCTCAAATACAGGTTGTACGTGAAGAGGCAGTGGATAATACACTATTGTGGTTACACCCTGTTTTAAAACGTCTCAACCCCGTTGTTACCAAGAGTTGAGACGTTTTAAATTTACTCGACAAGTTGCGTTAAAAAGGGATATGAGGTCGACTGAAGTACAAAAAATATTATAACTATATCTGAGTTCATAACAATAAAGGGTTATTCTTACAAACCAAAAAATGAGAGAATTCTTTGCCAAACTGAGTCGGATTCTCTATTAAACTCTCCAGCAAGGTCCATTTGACTGCTACTCCCACTTTCTCTAGCATTTACTGTTTGTGAATCTACAGAAACTTCCGACTCAACCTCATTCTCTGCTGTAGAGACGGTTGTTTCTTCATTGATATCCTTATCAAATACTAAAATATAGGTTTTTCGATCTTCATCGTGTGTGACAACAACAGAGATAACAGTTTTTGCTTTGTCATCTATGTTTACTTCCGAGGTAGATGAAATAACTTTATCATCAATGGTAATCTCAGCATCACTCTCCGCTGCATCTGCTGAAAGGGTTACACTTGTTACGTCAGTAGCTACATCTAGATGATAAGTATACACGTCAGAGGCAAACGACTTATTCCATGTGCCGATAGAGACTGTTAATGAATCAAGATTTGCCTTTGTGTTTGTCTCTGTAACACCCAATACGCCAGTATTTACCGTAGTTTGGGACATGCTACTACTATACTGACCCTTTGAAACTGTCTGAGTTCCGGGTGACGTGTTTCTTACCGGTTGTTCTGGTGTTGCGGGCTGTTGTGTACCCTCATTTTCTGGTTCAGTAGATGTCTCAGGATTTTGTTCGGGTTCGTCTTCTATTTCTGCACGTGTAACATTCACCGTGTAGGTTCTTTGGCTGCCATTCTCTGCAGTTACGATAATACTAATAGTAGTAAGACCTACAGGAAGTTCAACCAAATAACCATCTGAATTGATGACAGTCTCGTCAACTTGAACAATGGAGGTGTCTTCAACTACAACGGCTGCTACTGTAACTTTATTTGTCTCGTTATTTACATTTATACTATAGCTTGTGACTTCTGGATCAAATTCAATTTCGCCGCTGGATAACGTAAGGTTTGCAAGTTTATTATTTTCATTTTGTGCACGTACCACGGTAATGGTATAGGTAGAAACATCATTGCCGTTTGTAACGATGATGGTAAACAAGTTCTCTCCTGTCTCCAACAAGAGGTTTGATTTCTCGCCACTTGTCATTGTTTCTCCATTAACTGTTACTGAAGCTGAGTCTTCGTTAGTCTCAATTAGTAAATTCATGCTTTTTATATCATTTGTTACCGAGGCAGTATAATTTTGTACATCAGCTGAAAATTCCTGGTCAAGCTGAAACTCTTCAATATTTAACGATTGTAAAGCGGCAGAGTTTACTGGAATTGTTAACTCCTCAGCATATGAATGTCCGATTGGGGAAAAAGAGACATTTGCTAACCCAATAATTGATCCAACCGCTATCAGTTTTATCCTTTTATTTAGTCGCATGTAAATCACCTCTTAATATTTGTAAATTAAACCAACAGACCCTATTTACTCAAGGCTATTTTTTGAAGAAGTGTTGCTTTAGTAACCTATTCTAAATCTTAAAAAAGTAGTTTCTTTAGGTGTAGGGTAAAGTATAAAGAAAAGGTGCTACTTGTTAGAGCTAGTCAAAAGTACGTAAAGCAACAAAGTTTGTGAATAAGCCAAATAAAAGATAAGTTTCAATATTTTCCCTTTAAACCTCAAGGTTCTTTAACTTTTGCTGTTTTCTAGTTAATACAAGAAGGATAAACCATGCAATTCCTAATCCAAGAGACGTACAATTCATAATGAAAGCTGGCAATCCATTTTCAAGATTTCGCAAGCTTGAAGAGAGACTAGATTGCTGCCCGAAATTCATCCCAGCACCGGTCATCTCACCATTTTGTGGAGCTGCTGGCATTGAATTTCTAAAATTGGATTCTGAAGCACCTTCCGTTCCTGTGCTATTATTCTGAGGAGGCATAGCTCTGGATCCATTTCCTTCATTATTACCCATCATTCGATTAGCCCCATTTGCAAAACCTTGTGATGTACCACCCAGGGTATAACTTGCAATACCAATGGTTGATTGGAGGATTAGTAAAACTAAAGCTAAGACACCAACCCAAGTCAATATTTTTCTCATTTGTTCCGTCTCCTTATCAATTATTTTAATCTAGTATTCTATAATGAATTCTTGACCTTACTCTTACAAATTCTTTCCCTCTAGAAGTCATGTTGAGGTTAAACGTGATTTATTATTCATGGCGTAAAGCCTGAATAGGGTTTAATTTAGAAGCTTTGTTTGCTGGGAATACTCCAAAGATGAGACCAATGGCAAAAGCGAAAAGGAAAGCAACTAGTGTAACCGAAGGCGAGTATATGATGTTCATACTAGTGAATACCTCAATCAACTTTGAAGTACCCAGACCGCAAAGGACACCAATAAGTCCACCCATAGTACTTAAAACTACAGCCTCAATAAGGAATTGAATGAGGATTGATTTTCGATTAGCTCCGATGGCTTTCCGTATCCCGATTTCCTTTGTCCGTTCTGAAACGGAGACGAGCATAATGTTCATAACACCGATTCCGCCGACTAGCAAGGATATGCTTGCAATTCCGCCTAGCATAAGTGTCATTGTATCTGATACAGAACCCATGGTTTCCATTAAATCATCTTGGCTCGAAACAGAATATGCATCACTTAGATTTGGAAATAAGGTAGTCATGACACCTTGGATTTGAAGCTTTGCTAGGGACACCATGTCTTCATTTTCTGTTTTCAAATAGATAGTGCCTATGTTGGTATTAGCCGTCACTCTTTGAGTAGTGGAAAGAGGGGCGATAATGACATTATCGCCACTTGTACCAAGTGAGCTTCCAACTGACTCTAGAACACCGACCACTTTAAAGGAGACACCATCAATTTGGAGGCTTTCCCCAACCGGATTTGTTCTTGGAAATAAAGTTTCAGCCGTATCTGAACCAAGAACGACAATCTTTTGCCTTAATTCATGATCCATGTCTGAAATAAAGCGGCCTTGACTAAGAGATAAATCTCTTACAGATAAATAAGATGAAGTTGTACCTGTGATGGAAACTTGTGTTGAATTTTCTCCATTTTTCGCAAACACCCTTCCGGAAACAAGGGGAGCCACCTCAGAAATACCATTAAACTCTTCGAATTGATCAAGATTACCTTCTTTGAGCTGCACTGACTCTGTATCTGTAACACTAAGTGTCAATAAGGTTGTCCCTAAACTACCAATCTCTTCGGTTACCGATTGTGAGGAGCCTTGACCAACAGAAACCAATGTAATGACTGAAGCAACTCCAATAATAATACCAAGCATTGTTAGAAAAGATCTTAGTTTATTGCTTTTGATACTCTTTTGGGCCATCTTGATGGATTCCAGTAAATTCAAACCAGTCACCTCCATTTTCATATAATTGACCGTCATGAATACGAACAACCCGTTTTGCTTCTCTCGCAACATCTAAGTCATGTGTAATCAAAATGATAATATGTCCTTTTGCATTTAATTCCTTTAACAACTCCAGCACCTCTTTACTCGTCTTACTATCTAAAGCTCCTGTAGGCTCATCAGCAAGTAGGACAGAAGGTTTACCGGCAAGTGCCCTAGCAATGGCTACTCTTTGCTGTTGGCCACCAGATAGTTGGGTTGGCAAATGGTGTTGCCGACCGTGCAATCCTACCATTTCCAGGCAGGAATTAGCTGTTTCTCTTCGCTCTTTCACTCCCATTCCTCTATAGACGAGGGGAAGCTCAACATTCTCTATTGCTGATAACTTATTTAACAGATTGAAGTTCTGAAATATAAAACCTATTTTAATATTCCGTATGGATGCAAGTTCATTATCTCTCATTCTGGCCACATTTTTACCATCTAGTAGATATACCCCAGAATCTGGTTTATCGAGACAGCCAATCATGTTCATAAATGTAGATTTTCCTGAACCAGACGGACCAATAATTGAGATAAAGTCTCCTTCATTAATTTGAAGGGAAACCCTTTGGAGGGCATGGACAGTTTCACCCCCAAGCTCATAGGATTTTGACAATCTGTCAATCTCGATGATTGGTTTTCCCATGTTATTGGCCACCTCCACCTGTTCCTGCTCCACCCTGGAATCCTTGTCCTCCAGCACCAGGGAATCCTTGTCCTCTGCCACCCTGGAATCCTTGTCCTCCAGTGGCACCTGGGAACCCTTGGTTTCTACCTGACTGATTTTCAGATGAAATGGTTAACGCTAATTGAACAATTTGACCTTCTGTTAATCCAGAAGTAATTTCAATATTTTGACTGTCATTTATTCCTGTTTCTACTACCTGTTTCTTTGTATTTGCTTCTGCATTATCGCTCGAAGCAGATTCCTGTATAGTTACATATTTTTCTCCACCGTTATTCTTGACTGACTCAATTGGAACATATAGAACATCTTGCTTGCTTTCTGTTGTGATACTTACTTCCGTTGACATTCCAATTAACAAGTCTTTCGGATCCGTAAATTGTACGGTAACATTAAAGCTTGAAACTCCATTCTGTGATTCTCCTTCTTTGGCAACCCCCGTTACTGTCCCTTTAAATGTTTCATCAGGGAAGGCACTGGCTGTTATTTCAGCGGGTTGTCCTGTTTTAATACTGACTATATCTAGCTCATCTACACTGATTACAGTTTGTAATGAATCATAGTCTGTTATATGACCGACTACCTGTGATAATTGGATTCGGTTTCCACTCTCGATATCTAAGGAAGTAATAGTACCAGCATGAGTAGCAGTAATTGGGTCACTTCCATCCGTAAAGCTGATTAATTCGTCTCCCTCTTCCACTTTATCGTTGACTTCAACCAAGATTTCATCGACAATACCCTCTGATTTTGACGTGATATCAGTGCTGTTAATTGAAGATACAGTACCAGCTCCACTGACCTGGACTTTAATGTCCCCTTTTTGAACTGTAGTTGTCATAATCTGTGCGGCAGCAGGTTCGGCAGTTTGCTGGCTTTTGAATAACCAAAAGCCACCTCCACCGACAAGTAGCACGATTGCAACTATAGAAATCCATTTTTTCACTACTATTCCTCCTTTTAGTATGGATGGCAAAATTATTAGCTCCCTTATGCGAACTGATTATAAAAAGTTTTTCTTAACTTTTCCTTAAGACAACGATTATTAAAAAGAATATTGAGATGGTGATTTAGAAGTGGAAGGGAAGATTAAGGAGGTTATTCAATAACATCGCATATAACTGGGAGCGGGCTTTAAGTGGTAAATAATATTTTTTATTTTCACATATCATTATTCTTCTTAAGGTGAAATTAAGGAAAAAGATACATAATGGGATTATTAGAATAATTGTGAATTATAGAGTGTTTACTTCTGAAGTACGATTGGTTTGTTTCATTCTTTCTCAATAAGAAGAGAATATCACGCATGATGTAAATAATATAAAAGAGTCGAAACATCCCGAACATGGTCGTTTAATCAATAAGTCATATAATCAAGAGGTGGTATACTTGCATTTATTAGTAGTAGAAGATAATCTTTCCCTACTAGAATCCATCGTTCAGCTTTTATCACATGAATTTGAAGTGGATCAAGCAACAACAGGGGAAGATGCATTATATTTAGCGATGAAGAATATTCACGATGTGATTATTCTAGATGTCATGATTCCTGAAATCGATGGTTTTGAAGTTCTTAAAAGAATACGGAAAGAGGGGATTAAGGTACCCGTTCTATTTTTAACCGCTAGAGATTCCTTAGAAGATCGTGTGAAAGGATTAGATAGTGGAGGGGATGACTATTTAGTAAAGCCGTTTCAAGCTGCTGAATTAAAGGCAAGAATTCGTGCATTATTAAGGAGAAGTGGCAGCCTAACAACTAATCAAACAATTAGATATCGAGGGATTGAATTACTGGGGAAGGAACGCGATATTATAGTTGAGGGAGAACAGGTCAAGCTAACGACAAAACAATATGAGCTATTGGAGTATCTTATTCAAAATAAAGGGGCCATTCTAACAAGGGAACAAATATATGACCGCGTTTGGGGATTTGACTCAGATACTACAATAGCTGTCGTTGAAGTATTTATGCATCATCTTCGCAAAAAATTAGAACCCTTTGGTTATCATTCCGATATTAAAACGATACGTAGTGTCGGCTATATGTTGAATGAAGAGTAGGAGAAAGTTATGTTTCGGAAAACTCATGTCAGACTTACCTTATTAAACTCCTTAGTTTTTATTGTGTTAATAAGTATACTGGGAAGCGTTATTTATCTTTTTACAGAAAATAGATTATACGAGAATGTAAACCAGTCTTTACTCCAATCCGTTGATAACTTTCAACAGCCACCTACTCTCGGTGAAAATCCTGATTGGATAGGACCACCATTTATAAGAAGAGATCCAAGAATCATGACTCTTATATGGCAAGATGAAAAGCTTTTAACGGAACAAATCTGGGCGGATGATTTATTTGGAGATAGAGAAGAGTTAGTTCGTCCCAAGAAAAAAAATTCATTAGAGGATATTGAGGTTGAGGGATATATTTATCGGTATATTGCTTTTGATTTTGAATCAAAATTTGGTACAGTTACTGTTCAATTTATTCGAAATGTTGATTCTGAAAAAGAGCTAATGGATAGGCTTTTGTTAATCATACTTGTTGGCTGCAGTCTTGGAGTCATTGGTGCGATTGCTGCGGGGTACTTTTTGGCGGGAAGGGCCCTTGTACCAATAAAAAGTGCATGGCAAAAACAACAAGAATTTGTCTCAGATGCTTCGCACGAACTGCGAACGCCTTTATCTGTCATTCAAATCAAAACAGATATACTTTTCAGGAATCCGTATTCGACTATTCAAGATAAAATACTAGATATATCAACCATTTCTGCTGAGTCAAGAAGGCTCTCCAAATTGGTTGCTAATTTATTGACTCTAGCAAGATCTGACTCTGATCAAATAGAAATGAGGAAGCAGGTCTTCCTATTTGACGAACTATTAAAAGAAATTGTGTTTCAATATGAAGATTTTGCTTTGTATGAAGATAAGTCCCTGAAATTAGAAGTTTCAGATTCCATTAAATTTTTTGCGGATAAGGAAAGGATACATCAGTTGATTGTTATTTTATTGGATAACGCCATAAAATATACAGATAAAGGCGGAGAAATCCTATTGTCTTGTCTTCAGACAAATTCCTTGATTGTCTTTACGGTAAGTGACAACGGAATTGGGATTCCGGAAAAGGACATCCCCAGAATTTTTGATCGTTTCTTTCAAAGCGATAATGCCAGAACATCTGAGGAGGGAACAGGATTAGGTTTGTCAATAGCTAAATGGATTATTGATAAGCATCATGGAAAAGTGAAGGTTCAAAGCACTCCAAGTATAGGCACAACAATTGAAGTAAGTTTTCCTAAAGCTCAAAAAAGATAATCTAGGTTTCTCCTATTATTAAAGCAGTTGATAAGGGGTGGGCTCAAGGGATAGAGGTGATAGAGTCAGCAAATAGTAGGATTTTGGTAACCCTATCAAAGGAAACGATTGCTAGTACTTTAGAATGTATGTCAAAATTCCGGTACCGTCAATAGGACAATGAAGTAACGGTAAAATGGTTGAATGATTCCCAAGTTAAAGTTAATTTCCACAAACCGATTCGTGCCATAACACCAGGACAAGCAGTTGTCTTCTATAAAGGAGAAGAATGCCTAGGTGGAGGAACAATAACAGATGTTTACCGTGATAACAACAATTAACTTATGTAGGTGATGCTTTAAAGCAACAAAAAATCAAACTAGACAAAATGAAAGAATAACTTGGAAATATCTACCAAGACAATGATTTGGTATTTCCCAATTCTTTTGGCGGCTTTAAAAATCCAAGAAACCTCCTGGGTGAGTTTTATGGCATCATCGAAAAAGCGGGCTTACAGCGCATGGCTTTTCATAATCTGCGGCATTCACATGCGACCCATTTATTGAATTGAAGGAGTCAATCCCAAAGTCGTTCAAGAACGTTTTGGTCATCATAGAAGTGCTGTCACACTCGTTATTTATTCTCAAGTCACACAAGATATCCAGGATGAAGCAGCGGTAAAGGTGGAGCAAGGCTATCTTCGTCATAAAAACCTGTGAACACTTGTGAACTGTTTGGCACATAAACTAAAATACCGCAGGTGCTCTTCATTAGGAAGAACCTGCGGTATAATAGGTCTTATATAGTTATGGAGCATAGGGGGCTCGAACCCCTGACCTCTACGCTGCCAGCGTAGCGCTCTCCCAGCTGAGCTAATGCCCCGAATTTCTGAAACGATATAAAAATATTATACTACATCATTGTATTTTTACAATACCTGAAAACGCATTTTTTTGCCTAAGCTAAATATTGTAGGAGGCATGTAATATCAGGGCTTCATAGGGCAGTTATGAATAACTCGTAACCTTTATACGATAACTTCCGAATCTTTCATAAAGTGGTTCTGAATCGTGGTCTTTTATAACTATTCAGGAAAATTTACCCTTCCATTTCCTATGGTTTCATGTATAATAAATGAGAATTGAATAGCAATAACTAGGGGAGTCCAATAGTTTGGGCTGAGAGAGAGACACGTTTAAGTTTCTTGACCCTTTGGACCTGATCTGGATCATACCAGCGTGGGGAAGTTAATAACAATCTATTAATTTAGATTACACTTCTACATATTAAGCCGGGTCCGTCTATTTTTGGACCCGGCTTTTTTATTGTGTTTTTCTTACTTCGATCCCCCGTTTTTTCTAGATCTCGTCCTTTTATTACATTTTATAAAAGGAGAGATTTATCATGGCATCAACTTCATTAAATCAATCGAGTATTTCCATTATGTCAAGTTTTTCAGGAAGTAAAAAGGTATATGTAGAAGGCTCAAGACCTGATATTCAAGTACCTATGCGAGAAATTGCACTTAGTCCTACATCTGGAACTTTTGGTGAAGAAGAAAATCTACCAGTTCGGGTATACGATTCAAGTGGACCATATACCGATAACCAATTTTCAGTCGAGATAACTAAAGGCTTACCTAATCTAAGACATAACTGGATACGAGAAAGAGAAGATGTAGAAGAATATAAAGGAAGAGAAATAAAGCCGGAAGACAATGGATTTAAAGATGATCATGACCCAAGAGCGAATCATAAAATCTTTCCGGGACTCAACCGAAAACCATTACGAGCGAAAAAAGGTCAGAATGTAACCCAACTTCATTATGCCAAAAAAGGGATTATCACTCCTGAAATGGAGTTTATCGCCATTAGAGAAAATATGAAACCAGAGTTTGTTCGTGAGGAAGTGGCAAAAGGAAGAGCGATCATTCCGTCGAATATCAATCATCCAGAGATGGAGCCAATGATCATCGGACGTAATTTTCACGTGAAGATAAATGCGAATATCGGAAACTCAGCTGTTTCCTCTTCCATTGAAGAGGAAGTGGAAAAAATGACATGGGCTACCCGCTGGGGGGCAGATACCATTATGGATTTATCAACAGGAAAAAATATTCATACAACAAGAGAATGGATCATCCGTAATTCTGCCGTTCCGGTAGGTACAGTTCCTATTTATCAAGCACTTGAAAAAGTGAACGGTATTGCCGAGGATTTAACTTGGGAAGTTTATCGTGACACATTAATTGAGCAAGCAGAGCAAGGTGTCGATTATTTCACCATCCATGCCGGGGTTCTTTTAAGGTACGTTCCTCTAACGGCGAAACGATTAACGGGCATTGTTTCAAGAGGTGGCTCGATCATGGCTCAGTGGTGTTTGTATCATCACCAGGAAAATTTCCTTTATACTCATTTTAACGAAATCTGTGAAATTATGAAGGCTTATGATGTAGCGTTCTCTCTTGGGGACGGTTTACGTCCTGGTTCTATTGCAGATGCAAATGATGAGGCACAGTTTGCAGAACTAGAGACATTAGGAGAACTAACCCAGATTGCATGGGAGCATGATGTACAGGTAATGGTGGAGGGGCCAGGGCATGTACCAATGCATCTCATTAAAGAGAATATGGATAAACAGTTAGAGGTTTGTAAGGAAGCTCCATTCTATACATTAGGGCCTTTAACGACTGATATTGCTCCAGGGTATGACCATATCACATCAGCCATTGGGGCTGCGATGATCGGTTGGTATGGTACGGCCATGCTTTGTTATGTGACACCAAAGGAACATTTAGGCTTACCTAATAGAGAGGATGTTAGGGAAGGGGTAATCACCTATAAGATTGCGGCTCACGCGGCTGATTTAGCCAAAGGTCATCCAGGCGCACAAAAGAGAGATGATGCTCTATCAAAAGCAAGATTTGAATTCCGCTGGAGAGATCAGTTTAATCTATCTTTAGATCCAGAACGGGCATTGGAGTACCATGATGAAACCTTACCTGCAGAGGGAGCTAAAACAGCCCATTTTTGCTCTATGTGTGGACCGAAGTTTTGCAGCATGAGGATTTCACATGATATTCGTAATTACGCAAAAGAAAACCAACTTGATACGAATGAAGCTATGGTGAAAGGAATGAAAGAAAAAGCTGACGAGTTTAAACAAACAGGTGGAAGTATCTATCGATAATATATGCAAATAAATATATAGAAGGAAGTCGTTCCAATTGACTTCCTTCTATTATTTTCGTTATTAAATTAAATTGTATGGAAAATCGTTTTTTGTGTGTTATATTTCATATAATATATTGACGGAATGAATGGAGCTCGGATGGAATAGGTATATATGATATACGCATCGTTTCCTAATTCTTTCACCAAAAATATAACTACATCATTAAGGGGGATAATATATGAAAGAACTATTTATAGAATTTACTCGTTACGATGTTCTTTTTAAATTATCTTTTGCTGCAGTTGCTGGGATTGTCATCGGATTGGAACGAGAACTAAAAGGGAAGCCACTAGGATTGAAAACTTGTCTCATTATTTCTGTCATGGCTTGTTTGTTAACGACAGTGTCATATGAATCCGCCTTTTTATATGCTAAAGAGTATTCAAGACCAATGGATCCAGGCAGAATTCCTTCATATATCATTAGTGGTATTGGCTTTTTGGGAGCAGGGGTAATAATGAAGAGAGGGAATGAAGCCATTTCCGGTCTAACAACTGCTTCGTTGGTTCTTGCATCTGCTGGAATTGGAATTACGATTGGTGCTGGTTTTTACATAGAGGCTCTCGCTGGCATATCATTCTTAATTTTCGGTATTAAAGTAATACCATTTTTATTTGATAAAATTGGGCCGAAAAAGTTAAAAGAGAAAGAAATTAAAGTGAAGTTATTTTTAGAGAAATCAACCAACTTAACAGAAATGATTAAAGAAATTAAAGGTAGAAAGTTAGGGGTGAAACACTTAAAGGTCAAAGAAGAGACAGATGATATTTTGATTAGTTGCTTAGTCACAACCTATAAAGGTATTTACACCACAGATATTTATTACGAGTTAAAATCAATTAATGGTGTAAACCAAGTTGAAGTCGAAAGCGTTGAGTAAATAGTGATATCAGGGAGGAATTAAGAAGGGGAAACGAATGAATCGTACAATAGTCAATCCGTATTTTGCATTAATCGTCGGTGTAATTGCAGTATCAGCTTCCGCCATTTTTGTAAAGTTTTCTGATGCTCCTTCGGGGGTAATTGCTTTTTACCGACTACTTTTCTCTGTTTTGTTTATGTTACCGGTCTTTTTAATGAAGTATGTAAAGGAATTGGCGCTTATCTCGGGAAGAGATTGGTTATATGCAATTCTTGCTGGAGTGTTTTTATCCTTTCACTTCATATTATGGTTTGAATCTTTAAACTACACATCTGTGGCGAGTTCTACTGTACTTGTCACGCTTCAGCCGTTGTTTGCATTTGTCGGTACTTTTTTGTTTTTTAAAGAGCGCTTTACATTAAAAGCCATACTTTGTGCAGTAGCAGCGATTGTAGGGAGTGTCATCATTAGCTGGGGGGATTTTCAAGTAAGTGGAACAGCTTTATTTGGGGATATTCTTGCATTACTAGCATGTGCACTTGTTACAGCGTATTTAATGTTTGGACAATCAGTAAGAAAGAGAATTTCTTTAGTTACTTATACATTTGTTGTATATAGTATAAGCTCGATTGTTTTATTGCTTTATGTCCTTATTGTCGGAGAATCTCTATATCCCTATCCGAAAAATGAGTGGTGGAACTTTATTTTATTAGCACTTATCCCTACCTTATTAGGCCATTCCTTATTCAATTGGGCAATCAAGTGGATTAGTACTTCCGTTATATCGATGGCTATCTTATTTGAGCCGATCGGAGCAACAATCCTTGCGTATTATCTTTTATCAGAAAAAGTTTTATTTACTCAGGTATTAGGGGGAAGCGTTGTTATAGTGGGTATCTCCTTGTTTTTATTAAATGAGAGAAGTGGAAAACAGAAGAAAATTAAAAAAGATACACTTAAAGAAATCGTTGAATAAGAAGGAGAACCTTTAACATAAAGGTTCTCCTTCTTTTAGAGTGTGTAGGTAAATCCAGAAAAAATACAAGCTGAAACGAATGTAAAGATAAATGTACCACCGTATACTTTGCCTTCGCTATTGGCGATTCGAATTCCCTCCCAGTAAGCATAGTAAAATAAGAAGATGGCCATAAATAGTGATAGGTATAAGGAGAATGATTCTAATAGCATGTGTTACTCCTTTCTATTATTTTTTATAGTATTTATATGCTAGCAAACCAAATCTATTACTCCTCTTAAGAGATTCTACTTTTAAAAGAAAAACTTTTTTAAAATTATATTGAAATTGAATTTTATTCGTGATATATTATTTCTTGTCCTCACGAGGAAGCAACGTTTTGAAAAAACAAAAGTAAAAAAGTTGTTGACTTTAAAATGTACGATGTGATATATTATGGAAGTCGCTTTTGAGCGATAACCTAACAAATTGTTCTTTGAAAACTAAACAAATCATACGTCAACAAAAAATGATTAGTGTTGAAAAATACACTAGCCAACGTTTTAACTTTAAGAGCTAATCTTACTCTTTATTGGAGAGTTTGATCCTGGCTCAGGACGAACGCTGGCGGCGTGCCTAATACATGCAA
>NZ_JBRKCV010000015.1:0-109237 GCF_052983275.1 Robertmurraya sp. GLU-23 | reverse complement strand
CTTTGAGGTCTGGCCAGTAGAAGTAGTACACTTGGCGAACCCTTCAGTAGCCCTTTAGGGTTTGGTCAGTAACAAAGGCTTTTAGCCGCAGAGAAAACCACCCGTTCTCACGGGTGGTTTTTATTATGGCTTTTCCCCTATATGTATGTCGAAAATATGAAAGATGACCTAATTTATAAAATTATCTAAAAAATAGTATTGACGATGAGAATCATTCTCTATTATAATCACAATTGTGAATGAAAATCATTATCAATAAGTTAAGCACATAAAAATGATCAACGGGGGATTATTTCATGAAAAAGAGAGAGTTAAAGAAAATCTTTGCAGGTTTCTTACTAGCTAGTTCAGTTTTAACAGCATGTAGCTCAACTACTTCTACAGAAGAGACAGAAGAAAAGAAACAAGAAGAAGTGAAAGAGGAAGAAGAAGTACAAAATGAAGAAGTAAGCTTTGAACAGGCATTCCAAGAAGCAGTTACAGAATTGGAAAAAGCGAAAGAAGACAAAGAAGTAGATTTCGATAAAGTGACTGAACTTTATACGACAAACCTTCAAGGTCTTGTAAAAGAAAGAGATGCAGAATTTGAAGATACGATTGACCAACATATTACAACGGCATTAGCGGCAGGTAAAGATGGCTCCATGGACAAAGTAGTTGTAAAACAACTTTTTGATAAATTAATGCAAAAGGTTTTCTATACAACGATTAAGCATGAGTTTACGGAAGTAACGGAAAACTGGGCTGATAAGGAAGCAGTTAAAGAAGAAATTGAAGAAGCAAAAGAATTCTACTCAATTATTCAATCGACTGTTGAAAAGCGTGATGCTGCTTATGGTACAAACATGGTAGATGCGATCGCAGGTGGATTTGATGAGATTGAGAAAGCAGTAGAAGCTGACGATCAATTAGGCTTCAACCTTGGGAAGCAAGTAGTGGACAAAACATTGATGAAGACTTTCTACTTTGCAACCGGAGCAGTTCCGAATGGATATGCTACAAAAGCTGCTGCTGCAGCAAAGGAAAATGCGGAAGAAGCAAAAATTGAGCAAGCTGAAGGCTGGGCATTTTATCAATCCATTTTCACTTATCTCGATAAGCATGCTCAAGAAGATGCTGCATTCATTTTAAGTCAATTCGATCTTCAAACAGACGTAACAACACTTGATCCTTCAGCTGTAAACAAAGCGTTTGTACGTGGTTTCTCAAAAATTGCATTACATGAGTATGAAGAGAGTGTGGAAACTTGGGGTGAAGACAAATCAGTTATCACTGCATTAGAAGGTGCTCTATTCATTGATGTTATTGGTGAAGATATTAAGACAATTATCGGTGAAGCAGAGTTTACTGCTTTAACTGAAAAGGCGCAAACATATTTAGAAGCAGCAAAAGCACAAGATAAAGCGACTGCAGATGCTACGCTAGCTGAAATTCAAGCGACTCTAAATACAGTCATTAACAGCGCAAAATAATGCAAACAAATAGTAGGGAGAAAACCTTGGCGTGATCAAGGTTTTTTCCTTTTCACTAACCCTCTCCTAGCAAAACTGCTTTCCATTCTTACTTAAGATATAATAATTGGTAAAGTGTAAAACTAGAGGTGTTGTTTTATGAAGATTGTTGTAACGGGTGGAGCAGGATTTATCGGGAGCCACCTTTCTAGAAGATTATTATTAGAGCAACATGAAGTGTTTATCATCGATTGTCTTCATTCCTATTATTCTCCAGATAGAAAAAGGACGCATTTGGATGAAATAAAAAAGCTGGGTGCCTTTCACTTTTTTAATATAGACCTACTTGATCGAGAGGGGACCATTCGGCTAATAAAGGAAATCTCCCCTGATGTCGTGATTCATCTTGCAGCTCTACCAGGTGTTGCATATTCCATAGATCAACCACTCGAATACGTGGATTATGATGTCAAGGCAACGATTAATGTGTTAGAAGGAGCAGGAAAAGCGGGAACAAGGCAAGTGATTTTTGCTTCTTCGTCCTCGGTTTATGGAAATCAAGAAGGGCCATTCCTTGAAGAAATGGCAACCGGAAAGGTCATATCTCCATACGCAGCTGCCAAATACTCTGCTGAATCCTTCTGCCATGTGTATGAACATTTATATGGATTCCAAATGAATATACTGAGGTTTTTTACGGTATATGGCCCATGGGGAAGACCGGATATGGCAATTGGTCATTTTATTAAAAAGCTTATGAACGGTGAAAGCATTCGCGTGTTTGGTTCAGGAAGTGCGCGTGACTATACGTATATTGAAGATATTGTAGAAGGAATCAACTTGACGATGATGAAAAGCAAAGAAAGTGAAACGTTTAATATTGGCTCAGGAAGACCGATTACGATGGAGCGTTTGTTATCTGAGTTACACATCCATTTTCCGACCATGGTCGTGAATAGGGAAGGCAATCGAATAGGGGATGTTCATCAAACTTGGGCGGACATCTCAAAAGCTGCAAATCAGTTAGGTTATCAACCAAAGGTCGAGTTTTCATTAGGGCTAGAGGAAACGGTGAAATGGGCGAAAGAGTATGAGAGTTCTCTCTAAAAAATTCGTTAAGAATGGCATCTCATTGGTCATCATTTTGATCTTTATTGTGCTAACCACCTTGTTTTTTGATGCTAGCCATGTATGGAATGCGGGGAAACTACTTGCTCAACATCCTTTTTGGCTTCTTTTCATGTTTGGTCTTTATTTTCTTTCCTTTTGTTTAAAAGCGGTGGCATGGAAGCTGTACCTAAAAGGGAAAGCAAGCATTTTCTCTTGCTTATTAGGGATTCTTTACAGCTTATGTATTAATCACCTCCTTCCTATTAAGGTCGGTGATTTGGTTCGAGCGGAAGTGTTGAAAAACAGAGAAAAGCTAGTAAATAGAGAAGAAGCGTATCATTCTGTTATCGTCCTAAGGGCGATGGATATGGTCTGTTTAATCGGTATCACTTTTGTTGGGTTACTTGCTTTAGACATCATCTACCGTATCCCAACTTGGCTGATTCTCGGAGGGCTATTGCTTGTTTTGCTAGCTCTAATCATTAGTAGACAATTTTTCAGCAGCTTTTTACAAAGGCAATTTGTTTTAATGAAGAGTGCGTTATTAGGATGGAACGGATTCGTTATTATTTTTGCCACATTGATTAGTTGGATATTAGAAGCAGGGGTATTGTACGGTACGGTACATATTCTTACAGAAAAGGCGAGCTTACTAGAGTTAGCTTTTGTAAACAGCTTGACGATTGCTGGGCAAGTATTTCAAGTGACTCCTGGAGGAATCGCCAACTACGAAAGTGTCATGACCTTTGGTTTAGGTATCCTAGGAATGTCGTTGAAAATGGGATACACAATTGCGGTCTTTAATCATGCCATTAAGTTCTTTTTTTCCTATATTGTTGGAGCATTTTGTTTTTGGATTCATCCAATCAAATTAGATACCATTAAGAGTTTAGCAAAATCGAGAGGAGTTAGTAGAAAGTGAAAAGTGCTTCAAAGTTTGAAAAAGTGGCAGCCCGATGTTGGAACTTACTTAACGAAGGCAAGCCATTTACACCTATTTTTGTATTAGGAACGTTTCTTTTGTTTCATTTTAGGGATATGGCTTCGGTCGCGAATCTATCTTCCATCTTTTTATCATTACTGGTGATTATCCCGATTTTAGCCTTGTATTTTATTTTTGATTTTCCTTTATTTTTAAGAAATTATTTATGGATTCCTTTCATTGCTTATTTAATGGTATGGAATGATGTTCATCTGCCATTATTACTGTTTGCGATAGGTCTTTATTTCTTTTTTACCGTCTTTTTCTGGGGTACTCTTTATTATCATTTAAGAATTGGGACCTCGTGGTTGAATTTCACCCGTTTTTGGAAGCTAGTTATGAAAAATAGTGATTCAACCAGCGGGAATGCGCAGGAACAATTGCCTAAGTTTTTACTCGTGTTATCTATTTGGCAGTTAGTTTATGACAATCATCGTTCAGGCGAGCCTGTTGAGTATTTTTACATCTTAGTGTTCTATGGTTTTATTTTCATTTTTGCTTGGATCTTACACCGCTACTTGTTTGATTGGAAGCCAGCGATGTATGCGGATTATACAAAGGATTCTACGGAGCCACCAATGAAAGCCCTCTCTGATAAAGTCGTTGTCATCGTTATTGATGGGATGAGAAAGGAACGATTTTACGAGGCAAATACGCCCTTCCTCGACTACTTGAAGGAAAACGGGACGGAGTATACGAATATGGAGACGGTGTACCCGGCAAGAACGGTCGTTTGTTTTACGTCGATGTTTACAGGAACGTATCCATTTGAGCATGGGATTACGTCCAACATGGTTTGGAAGCTGGGGATCAAGGTAGAGAGCATTTTTGACTCGTTACGTAAGGTAGGGAAAAAAGGCAGGCTTTTAGGGATTGCCCATTTGGTCGATTCGATGGGAGACGATGTCGAAACCGTTACAGCAGTTATGCATAATGATGAAGCAGATCCGAACATTATGAAAAGAGCAAAAAAAATCATGAAGGAACAGGATCCGGACTTATTCATTGTACAAATGATCGCAACGGATCAAACAGGTCATTCAAGAGGGGTCCTGTATGATGAGTACATTCAAAAAATCGAAGAAGCAGACGCTTTGGTTAAGGACTTTGTTGAGTGGCTTGAAGAAGAAGGGAAAATGGAGAATACAACATTATTTATTTGCGCGGACCATGGGCAGGCAGACGGAATTGGCGGACACGGTCACCTCGATGAAGGGGAGCGCTTCGTTCCATTTTTTATTCACGGTCCACATATTGAGAGAGGCAAGAAAGTAGAGCAAAAGCATAGCCTTGTTTCTATGGCTCCAACATTAGCACATCTTTTAGGGGCACCATTCCCTAGCCACAGCCGTGGAAAAGTACTAATCGAAGCGATTAAGGAAAGTAGAGAGTAAAAATGAATAGACAGAAGGTAATCGTATTTTTACCAGCCTATAATGAGGAAGAATCGATTGGGGAAGTCATAAAAGGCATTCCCCGTGAAATCCATCATTCGGTCGAGGTTCGTGTATTAGTGATAGACGATGGTTCTACGGATGAGACTGTCCAAGTAGCGAAAGAAGCGGGTGCGGATTATATCGTAAGCTTTGAAAAAAATCAGGGTCTTGGAGCCGCGGTTCGAGCAGGGATCAAGGAATGCTATAAGCACGGTGCTGATATTGGAGTTATGATTGACGCAGATGGAGAGTATCCAGCAAAGCAAATACCTGAATTGTTACAACCAATTTTTTCAGGAGAAGCAGATTATACGATGGGCTCACGATTTTTAGGAACGATAAAAGGGATGAAAATCCATCGTCGACTTGGAAATTATTGTTTTACTTTCATTCAAAGTCTGTTATTGAAAAAGTGGATATACGATGGCCAATCCGGAATGAGAGCCTTCTCCCGACAAGCTCTTGAGCATGCGGAGATCATTCATGATTATAATTATGCACAAGTGATTACATTAAATTTAGTGAGAAAGGGATTTCGTGTCCAAGAAGTACCTATTCAATATCAAGTACGAACGACAGGAGAGTCATTCATCACCTTCAGAGGGTATCTTTCAACGGTACTTCCAGCAATTATAAAGGAAATAAGTAGACCCGTTCAAAAAGTAGAGCTCGATTACTCAGCTCACATAATCAGTCAATCATCAAAGGGTAGAAATCAGTTGATTCAGGGAATTTATCCATCAAATATACACACAAAATAAACATAAAGTTTAAATTGACACTCAGAATGATAATCATTATCATTGAGGATAGGAGGCAGGTATATGTTTAAGAAGCTTTTGTTTTTTAGCTTGTTAGTAATCCTTACTTTTACCAGTATGTTTACAACATCAGCTAGTGCCTATACGTACGGAGATCCAAACAAAGAAGAGGTGGCAGAAGCCTATAAAGAAATTCTCATAAAGTTGGATCAAGATCCACCTAATTTTGCTGAGTCGAGAGAGATTTATGAGTCGGTAAAAGAAGAAGTAGATATGCATATGGGAGAAGAGCCTTCTAAGTTTATTCTTGCTGGAATGGATTCCGAGGACAAAGAAGCTACTATTGAAAATATGGAAAAACTTTTAGTACTAAACATTGCAAGAAGAATGGTAAATATCGAGGGCAAATTTACCGAATATGACACAAGTAAAAAGTTATTAGCGAAGGCATTTGCTACATATGAAGCCTTGTCACCTAGAGTAGAAGCGGAAAATCCTGAATTAGACGAAGAATTAAAGGCGAGCTTTGACGAAGCGTTGAATGCACTTGGTAATCCGGGACTATTCGGGGTTGGCAAGAAGGAATCAGACCTAGAGGCTTTTAAGACAAATAAGGAAGAAATCCTAACCAATTTGCAGAAGGAATTTCAGTTAAAAAGCTTGGAAGTAGGTCATTTCTCTGAAAGTGCAACAGAAACAGAGTCTGCTGGAAAGAAAGAATGGACGGACATTTCTAATATCCGAAATTGGATCCCGTTAATTCTGATAACTGCAGCGATTGTAGGAGTTATTGTCTTTACGATTCGAAAAAGAAACCGTAAATAAAAGTCATCATGGAGAAGGTGGAAAACCATGGAAATTCAAGCGTTGTTGATAACATTTCGTGAAGTACTTGAAGCTCTTCTCATAATCGGAATCATCACAACTTATCTGAAAAGAATGGATCACGCGCAATACAATAAATATGTTTGGCTGGGTGCAGGTCTAGCGGTTATAGCGAGCGTTGGGGTTGCTATGCTTTTTCAAGTGGTGTTTACAGGTTTTGCAGCAATGGGGAACGAAATCTATTTGAAAATAGGAATTATGCTCGTGTCCACCATTCTCTTGACCCAGATGGTTTTTTGGATGGCAGAACATAGTAAGGATATCAAAGGAAACATGGAAGGAAAAATGAACAAATTTATTTCGACTGGAAATATTGTTGGTATGGTCATTCATTCCTTCTTAGTTGTCCTCCGTGAAGGGGTAGAAACAGTCTTCTTTTTTGCGGCTATTACAGGTGGAAATATTGGAGCCGCCTTACAAGGCTGGGGTGCTCTTACGGGAGTCATAATCGCGGCTGTTGTATCGTACTTCTTCTTTAAAGGTACGATGCGCATTTCATTAAAAACTTTCTTTAAAGTAACGGGAGCCTTCATTATTTTAATTGCGGCAGGGTTACTCGTTCAAGCAATATCTATGATGCAGGATGTTGGAATGATCGGCAGTGTCATTCCACATGTATACGATATTACCTGGTTTTTACCAGAGCACTCTATCGATCATGCTCATTATGTTAGAGACCATGGGGTTGAACCACTTCTGTCTGGTGATATAGGAATCTTCCTAAAAGCATTATTCGGATATTCATCCATGCCTTCAATAGAAGAAGTGATTGCTTATATTGGTTACTTTGTAGTGATCTATCTATTAACAGGGTATCAACCTAAGGAGAAGACAAAAAGTGCTGCGGAAGTAACTACTTTCAACGCACAGGTAAAATAATTTTGAAAGGGTACAAGGCACATGTCTTGTACTTTTTCTTTAGAAGTTGCTTGAAATAAAGGTGTGATTAATGTTGAAAAATGTGAAACCGAGTATCATTATTTCTCTGAGCTTAATGATCATCATATGGATGTTTCTATCACAGGTGACAAATCTAAATTCATTTGCTTCCACCTATGATCAAGTTGACTTTGCTTTAGCACTTGAGCGTTATGATCTTTTAGCTATGCAGCCCCATTTTCCTGGATATCCATATTTTATTCTAGGGGGCTATCTCGTTCACCTTTGGGTACAAGATAAAGCGGCATCCTTGACGTTATTTAATATTCTTCTATACACCAGTGCCATGATCCCGATGTATAAAATATCGCGAGCTCATTTTTCCGGAACAATAAGTGTTTTAGTCGCAGCATTAACTTATTGTTCGGGGTTTGTTGTTCTAATGGTTAATCAGCCGATGTCGGAAGGGGCAGCGATTGCGGTACTATGGTGGTATGTTTGGAGTATCCATGTTGCATGGGAAAAACAAAGCTTTTGGTCACAGGTTATTCCTTTATTCTTATTAAGCATATTGCTAGGGATTCGATTATCATACCTTCCGTTTTCCATTGGTGTACTCTTTCTTTTGTATAAGCTATGGAAAAAAAATCAATTGTCACTGAAGGACATGGTGCCCCTAGGACTTCTAGCTGTTCTTTTTCAGTTGCTTTGGGTTAGTGGAGTCGCACTTACGGAGGGGGGCTTCGCCGGTTTTATGAAACTCGCTCTGTCTTTTACGAGCGGTCATTTCAATGATTGGGGTGGTGCAGCCACCTCGGTAGACCAACCAATTTTTAGCCGTATGTATCAACTAATCATCGAAAATATAGGCTGGACAGGGATTGGGATAAGGTCCTTTATACTAATAAGTATGTTTGCAGTAATGTTTCTTTGTTTTTTTCGGGCTATCAGTTGGAAAAGAATCAAGTCAAACTATTTATTCCAACTTTTCACCATACTGATCGTTGTTTATTTTTTATGGGTGTTATTTGCACAGAATGTAGAAAAGCCAAGGCATATTATTCCCCTGATTACTTTAGGGACATTTTGTTTATTTTCAATGGTTTTTTCGAAATGGAAAACCACCTTTATGATCGCCTTTTCATTATTATTATTGTCTGTTCAAGCTTACCAAACTACGCTTTTATTAAAAGAGCAGGCAAGCGAGCTTCCTGCGACCTATCAATTGGGGGCTTATTTGGAGAATCACACAGAACCTTTTGTTATTTATGCTTGGGAGGAATCGAGGGTTTTTACGTATTTAGATACATCGTTTCCTCATAAGGAAATTAACACATACTCAAAATTCTTACATGATCAATCGTATTATAAAAATAAGGATATCTTGTTAACCAATAGTGTTCTCGAAGGATTTATATCACAAGGTGTAGATCTAACAGGTAAGGTGGAGGTAGTAGATGAGTTTTCCTCAAACTCAATGTTTGACCCTGTCTATCATCATATTATTTTGTATAGGTGGAAGGGAGGGAAATGAGAGTAGCATCCGAAACTCTTACTTGGAAGGCAGAAGATATCTTGTAGATATTTCTATGTATATAGTAAAATCTTACACTGTTGAAAAAAGGATTTTCCCAGCCCTCGAGCGAAACCTAAATAAGAGAGTGTATTTATCGAGGGGGGATTGGATGGAATACGCGTATGAATGGGTGGAAACAGAAGGGCTCTTCCCAATCAAAATCATTTATCACGTATCGGAGGAAGCGGGATATATCCCAAATCATTGGCATGAGAGTATTGAAATCTCCTATGTGCTTTCTGGAAAGATTAAAGAGATTTATGTTGATGGAAGAACCTACACCTCCCGTGAAGGAGATATTGTCGTTATTAATTCAAATTCGATCCATTCCTTTAAGGTTGAAAATAATACAGGAGGAAGAGCTTTATCAGTCTTTATTCCTCCTGAGTTGTTAAAGGAAAAGGGTGTGAAAGTAGATGAAGTGGCTTTTCACTGTGTATCAGTCGGGGAACGGGACGAAGACCGACTTCAACAGCTAGATGAGTTACGTTTGATTTTAGACCAAATGGCAGACGCCTACTTGAACAGAGAGATAGACACTTTTTCTTATGTAAAAATAACCGCATTATCGTATGAATTACTGTATGTGTTATTAAAGTATTTTCAAGTCCCAAAGGAAAGTCACCCGAATATTCATTCCAAAAAGCATCTAGACCGGTTAGCGCAGATCTTTAATTTTATTAAAGAAAACTATCATCAGAAACTATCTTTATCGATGATCGCTAATGAATTTGGGATTACGACAGAATATTTATCTCGCTTTTTTACGAAGCATATTGGTGTCACTCTTCTGCATTATATCAATGCCGTTCGGCTCGAATATGCGCACCGAGATCTAGTAAATACCGACCTTTCTATTCTAGAGATTGCTTTAAAAAATGGCTTTCCGAATGAGAAGTCATTTAATAGAGTTTTCAAGTCGGTGTATAAGCTCGCGCCTAGTCAATATCGCAGGGAGTCGAAAGTACCTAATCAAGAATTGACGTCATTTTAGCTAGAAAAGGACAAGACGAAAACGGTTATTCCTACTAAAATCAAAAATGTAAACGCTTAAATAATTGATTTCGTAGGAGGAATTGTCATTGTTAAAAAGAATGAAGAAACAAGCAAGAAAGGCATTTCTATTATCTCTAGTAGCATGTACGACTTTTTCATTTAGTAGTGGAGTGATGGCAAAGGAAATGAAAACACAACCAACCTCTTATCAAACTGTCACAGAAATTGAAGACTGGGGACCCGCGATTACGAAGGTGATTGTGGATTTAGGAAGACCTGTTCCGGTTAATTCTGTATCAACAGATACTTTTAAGGTTCATGTAGAGATTAGTGATCCTCGCTTAGTGGAACCATTTTTATACGAAGGTGACCGTACAATCACAAAAGCGTATGTATCTGATAAAAATGGAAAGCAAGCCGTGGCCACAGGAAAATACGTAGTGCTAGAAATGAAAATTGGACCTAATGAACGGCTAGGTAATACCATGAATTATGATTGGCAGACAACTGGTTTTAATGATTGGACAGAAAACGAATATACAATTACACAGGAAGAAGCAATTGCCACACCAGCAGGAACGATTTCTGGCTTAACGATTGATACATTCTCCGGTGGTGTAAAAGAGCTAGTGGATGAGTTCTCTACAGGTGAAGCTACATATGATGATGTGACACTAACATATGCGGATTTTGAGCCGAAGAAGGATAAAAAGAAAAATCCTCTGGTCATCTGGCTACATGGTGCTGGTGAAGGTGGAACAGATCCAACGATTCCGATTTCAGGAAACAAGGCGGTGAACTGGGCTTCTGATGACATTCAAGCCTACTTTGGTGGAGCGTATGTGTTAGCCCCTCAAACACCAACGTTCTGGATGGATGGCGAAACTGGCTTTGGTGATGGAACGTCGAAATATGAAGATGCATTAATGAGCTTGATTCAAGACTATGTGTCTAACAATAAAGACATCGACACGGACCGTATTTATATCGGTGGAGATTCAAACGGTGGATACATGACGATGCTCATGATTCGTGATTATCCAGAATATTTCGCAGCGGCTATTCCAACTTGTGAAGCGCTAGCGGACACACTCATTACAGATGAGCAAATTGAAAACATGAAAAACGTACCAACTTGGTTTGTTACTGCTGCGAACGATCCAGTTGTAAATGTGAACAATTATACGGTTCCAACGTATGAGCGTTTAGTCGAAGCGGGTGCTCCAAATGTACACTTATCACTATTCGATAACGTGGTAGATACTTCAGGCTTATACAAAAATGAAGATGGCACACCTTACGAGTACAACGGCCACTGGTCATGGATCTACGTGTATAACAACGATGTAAAAACAACAATCGATGGAAAAGAAATTACCCTTATGGAATGGTTAGCAAGCCAGTCTAAATAATATTCAAAAGCAGTGTGCTTCTAACAAGAATCACACTGCTTTTATTTGGTATAGTTAGTACATAGAATGAGAAGAGGGGTGCCTACTACGTGAAATCAGAACAGCAATATTTTGAAGAAGGTAAGTCCATCCAAGCATATATGGACGAAATGAGCACATTAAAAGAGGAAAGCTTTGCGGTGTATGAGCAATTTCAATTACCTGAAGACGGCTTGGTAGACAAACTAAAACAACATTCCCTTCACTTTTTAACGATTACAGAAGATTGGTGTGGAGATGCCATGATGATCAATCCGGTTATTCGCAAACTAGCTGAAGCGGCAAACATTGACATGCGTGTCACTTTACGTGACGCGGACACCGATTTGATTGACCGACACCTAACAAACGGTGGACGAGCAATTCCGATGATTCTAATTTTAAATGAGCAAGGTGAGTTAGTAGGGAAATGGGGACCGCGTGCACCTGAAGTTCAACAAATGGTGGACGAGCTCCGTGCCACTCTGCCTGCCAAAGAAGACCCAACTTTTGCGGAAAAACAAAAAGAACTCTTTGGCAAATTAAGAAAAAGCTATGTTGAAGACCAGACCCTTTGGTCATACGTGTATGAGAGCTTTAAGGGAAGAGTATTAGAAGTGATGTAAGTTTAAATTTTTTATGATCCGGGTATTAGTCTACTACCATCACAAAGGAGGACATACATATGGGATTACTTCTTTATTTGATCGTAGGCGGTATCATCGGGTGGTTAGCGAGTTTAATTGCAGGAAACAATCTCCCCTATGGGATCATTGGGAATATTGTTTGCGGAATTATAGGTGCGTGGATTGGTGGGATGCTGCTAGGAACATGGGGACCAGCATTCGCAGGCATGGCCATTTTACCAGCATTGGTCGGTAGTATATTGTTTGTTTTACTATTGCGGGTGATCACAAAGATTCTTTCTAAATAACGAGTGAAGGCAGCCTTAAGGGTTGTCTTTTTTTGTTCCACCTACTGCTAAATGATGGATTTTTTTGCGAGGAATGGACAATTTAATAAAAATAACTAAAATTGGTTGAGGTGAAATCGTTACATGATCAAGAGAAGACATTTGCTTTTTAATCTAGCAATTATCACCATTCCGTGGTTATCGTTATTGTTTATCGGAAAGAAAAGCTTCAAGCGGTATTCTTTTACCGGTTTATTTATTGTGGTATTTGAAATCATCAATCATATTTACGGACATAGGAGGAATTGGTGGAAGTTTTACGATGGGTATAAATCTTTCTTTAAGGATGAACTTCCTTTTAGTATTGGCCCCTACATGCCTTTTACGATGTGGCTGTTGAAGTATTCGTATGGCAATTTTAAAAAGTTTGTATTACTTAATGTGATTGCAGATGGAGTCTTTGCTTTTGTATTGATGGATGTATTGAAGAAATTTAAAATCATCAGTCTAAATGGGTTAACTCGTGTCCAGTTCTTTTTCTACATACACTATAAAGCGTATTTATTGTATGCTGTACAGTATTTGATTGAAAAATATAGAAAAAGTCGCTAAAGGAAAGGGTAGAACGAGGACCTGTCCTTCAGATTTCAAGAAAAAAGCGGGGACAAGGAACATGTCCCCTAGGATTGAACGGCGAATCGGATTGACCATGATTTTAGGCTTAAGTGTAGTAGTAGTAGATCGTCTGGGTCTGTGAGTGTTTTTCCTGTGATGGATTCAATTTTCTTTAATCGATAGAGTAAAGATTGGCGATGTAGGTTTAAGGCACGTGATGTTTGGCTGATGTTACCGAAATTGCTTATATAAGCAGTAAGTGTATTGATTAAGTCAAGTCCCCGTTTTTGCTCGTAATCGACGAGGGTGTAAATCAAGTTTTGAAGCACTTTGTGTGATTCTGGTGTGGTGGAGAGTGATAGCAGGATATTGTATAGCTCTGTGTCCGCGTAAGTCCCTCTATGTCCAGGGCCTTGTTGAGCCCGTCCAATTTCAAGGGCTGTTCGTGCATCCTTATAGCTTTCTGAGAATGTGTGTACACCTGCTCGATTTTCTCCGATTCCCCATGAGATCACAGCCTTCTGATCAATCCGTCCTTCGAAGTGATCAAGAAACTCCATCGCATCTTGACGGATGTGGTTTAATGGAATCTCTAAAAATAGTAAAAAGCGGCCACTTCTCACCGTTGACAAAATTCTTCTATCCAATATTGATGCAGCGGATGAAAGTTCGTTTTGGCCCATTCTTTCCCATTTTTCCAACCAGAAGTCAAAGGATTCATCTGTATGATCTCCGTCATACAATTGCTGACTGTTCTCAAGTTGTCCGATGAGGCAAACATAAGGTCTATCAATATCAAAAGAAAGGGCTTTTGCTTTGTTTAAAAATACTTCTGAATTGTCAAATTCATCGTTTGCTAGACTCCAAATAAAATCCTCTTTTATTTTTGCTAGAGTCGCCTCTGTTGATTCGTACCGCTGAAGCCATAAGCTTAGTGGCAAAATGGTTTGCTTAAGAATAAGTGATTGAAACATGTACATTTCAGAAAGAGCGGTTTGTTTTACAATGAGCAAATAGCCTAATATTTTTTGATTGGTCTCAATCACTAACTTAAATATTGTCTTCTTCCCGCTAGTGTATTTTTTCTTTTGAGAACGAATAAAAGAAATGATGCTTTCTGAAGGAAGGGAGTAATGATTGCTTTTTCCCTTTACTTGACCCTCCGCATTGACTATGGCTACTTCCGCATTAATTTCTTCCGCTATTTCATTAGCAGCAGCGTCTAACGTTTCTCCGCTTAGGTACCTATTGAGCAAAGACCGTTGAACGATATCCGACTTTGTTTGAAGTTGTTGCTCCCAAATGTAGATATTCTCAATTATGGCACGAGTAATGTCTGAAAAGCGAATCTCCCATGGCAGTTGAATGAGAGGAAAGTGATGGTTCTGAGCAAATGTGATCACTTCACTTGGGATCTCCTTTACATGTCTTCCCACAGCAATAGCAAGGGCTGCAGCCCCTGAATGGTATACATCACGTACAAAGGATAAAAGAATTGAAGGGTTTTCACCACATCCGATGGCAGTCGTTAATACAAACTCATGTTTCCGAACAAAATCCTCGACGGGTATCTCTATGACTGAAACGGAGTTGACTAGATTTTCTTCTGTTCGGTGTTCAGCTGTTAGTAAAATAGCTCCCTCCATCATGGGGATTGACATTACGCTTTTTACATTAAAGGACACGGACATTCTCCTCCTTTTAGAAGACTACCTAATTTAGAATATTGGAACATGTAGCTTGATGGATTCAATATGGGAATCAAGATCCACATTGTTTCCGCTTAAAATAACAACTGTTGTATCGCCAGGCGGTTTTACCAATCCATCTATTAGGGCTCCAACTCCAATGGCAGCTGCTCCCTCGACGATCATTCGATGTTGCTCGTATAAAAGCGCCATTCCTTTGGCGATCGTTGATTCTGGGATAAGAACATAGTCATCTACATATTTCTTCACAAGTGGAAATGTGTACTGATTGTCTACCCCTATGCCTCCAAGTAAACTATCCGCTAAAGTATGGAATTCTTTTACTTCGACTGGTTGACCAGAAGCGATACTTGCATGCATAGCGGCTCCTTTTTCCATTGTTACTCCAATTATTTTAATAGACGGATCACTTTGTTTCATTGTTACTCCAACTCCAGAAAGTAAACCTCCTCCAGATAGCCCGCCGATCACCCCGTTCACATCAGGAAGCTCCTCGAGAATTTCCAAGGCCATCGTTCCTTGACCTCCGATTATTAGCGGATGGTCAAACGGGGGAATAATGGTGAGCCCTTCCTGGTAATGAAGCTCATAGCATCGTTTTTCTGCATCATCCTGACCATCTCCATATATCTCAAGCTCAGCTCCCATTTTTAAAATTGCTTCGGATTTGGCTTTTGGAACCCTTGTAGAAACACAAATGACAGCTCGTATACCTAACTGCTTGGCAGCGTAAGCAACAGCAAGTCCGTGATTTCCAGTTGAAAAGGTTGTGACTCCTCGTGCTTTTTCCTCAGAAGAGAGGCTGTTAATCATATTAGTGGCCCCTCGAAGCTTAAAAGAACCTGTTTGATGAAGGTGCTCACACTTGAGATAGATGGAAGCACCACATTTTTCGGATAACACCGGCGAAAAAACGAGTGGGGTTTTTTGAACAATTCCTTGTATATTCTTTTTTGCTTTCCATACATCTCGAATCGTTATTTCTTTTGAAAATAGAACTGCTGACAAGTGTGAATCCTCCTTTATTTAGTAATTACAAATTTTTGTATGTAAAGAAAGATAACATAATTTATAGTCTAGTTCTACAAATTGCGTAAAAAATTTGGATAATTTTACTGACTCTTTTAAAAGTGTAGTAGAAATCGTGGTAAAACTTCATACATTTTTGCTAATAGTTATTAAATTTTCAGATAACTATAATGAGAATATCAATAGGTGTTATAAAAAGTTACATTAGATGTTAGGAGATGTGATGGTAAATGTTGGCGTTCGAGCGGGAGGAATTTTTAGAGCGATTAAAAAAAACGAAGCAAAAAATGAGTGACCAAGGAATTGATGTATTGCTAGTAACAGACCCTGCAAATATGAATTATCTAACAGGATATGATGGGTGGTCTTTCTACGTACACCAGTTATTAATGGTTATCATTGATGAAGAGCAGCCGTTTTGGATTGGGCGTTATCAAGATGCGAGCGCTGCGAAGGTAACGACTTGGTTAGATGAAACTCATATTATCCCTTATTCAGATGATTATGTTCAATCGTTAATCAAGCATCCGATGGATTTTGTGTGCGACATATTAAAAGAAATTGGTCAGGACAAGCGCAGTATTGGAGTGGAAATGGACACTTACTACTTTACGGCTAAATGCTTAGAACAGCTAAGAAGCGGCCTGTCAAAATCAACCTTTAAGGATGCCACTAATCTAGTAAACCATGTTCGTATCATAAAATCTGATAGAGAAATTGAGTATATGAAAAGAGCAGCCAAGATTGTCGAAAAAGCAATGAAAACAGGTATAGACCGTATTCAAGAAGGAGTACGTGAATGCGATGTGGTAGCAGACATTTACCACACACAAATCTCAGGAACAGAAGAGTTCGGAGGGGATTATCCAGCGATTGTTCCACTTCTACCAGCTGGGGAAAAAACTTCGACACCACACATGACCTGGTCGGATAGCCGCTACAAAGTAGGGGAACCTGTGATATTAGAACTTGCAGGCTGCTATAAGAGGTATCACTCACCACTTGCGAGAACTGTTTTTATCGGTGAACCAGATTCGAAAATCAAGTTCCTTTCTGATGTAGTTGTAGAAGGCTTGAATGCAGCACTAGATATCGTGAAGCCAGGGGTTACTTGTGAGGAGGTGGAGTTTGCTTGGAGGAAGGTTCTTGAAAAGAGTGGCTTTCAAAAGGAATCTAGAATCGGCTATTCAATGGGCTTGAATTATCCTCCAGATTGGGGCGAGCATACAGCGTCTCTTCGACAAGGAGACCAAACAATTCTACAGCCAAATATGACCTTCCATTTGATCCCGGGAATGTGGCTAGATAACTATGGTATAGAAATTAGTGAATCCTTCCGGGTCACAGAAACAGGTTGTGAAGTATTTGCCAACTTCCCAAGACAGTTATTTATAAAAAAGGCGGAAGCCCGTGTTTAGATTGTTATAAGAGGATAGGGGCACTTAATACTTCCCCTCCCCCTTTTTAACTCATAGGACTGGAGGTGTAAAGAATGTATGTGTTTGATGAGAAGAGCATCCGTGAATATGTAAAAACAGATGATAAGATCCTTTCCGTTATTGAGGAAGGTTTTTCAAAGCTTGCAAACGGTGAGGTGACTCTTCCACCGATTATGCGCATTGATATACCGGAGAATAACGGCGAGGTCGATGTAAAAACAGCTTATATTAAAGGGTTTGATAAGTTTGCGATAAAGATATCCTCAGGTTTCTTTAATAACTCACAAAAAGGGTTGCAGAGCTTAAGTGGAATGATGATTTTGTTAAGTGCGGAAACGGGTTTTCCCCAGGCAATTTTTCAAGATAACGGGTATTTAACAGATGTTCGAACAGGTATCGCTGGAGCGATTGCGGCGAAGTATTTAGCAAAGTCATCCATCGATACGGTTGGTGTTATTGGAACAGGGACACAAGCCCGCTATCAAGTATTGGCATTATCACATGTTCGTGAATTCCGTGAGGTGATTGTGTACGGTCGCTCAGAGAGTAAGGCAAAGGAATATGCCGCCGAAATAGAGGAGCTACTTGGCGTAACTGTTACATGTACCAAAAGTATTGAAGAGGTGATCAGGGGAAGTGAGGTTGTTATTTCGACCACCCCTTCGACCGCCCCGCTAATCAAAGCAGAATGGCTTCACCCAGGGCTTCATATTACAGCGGTGGGTTCAGATGCCGAACATAAACAAGAGCTTGACCCGAAGGCTTTTGATTTTGCTCATCTCATCTGTTGTGATGTCAAGGCACAGTGTGTTCGTTTAGGAGAGTTACATCATGCAGTGGATGCAGAGGTGGTTCGGTTAGATCAAGAAAATCTTATTGAGCTAGGACAACTTACAACCGGGTTGAAAAAGGGAAGAACGAGTGATCATGAGATTACAATTTGTGATTTAACTGGCACGGGGGTTCAAGATACGGCGATTGCCCTCTATGCCTACAAAAAATTAACGGCAAAAAACCTAGTAAAGAAATTTAATTGGGAGGGAACAAAATGACAAACTTTGAAACGGCAAATCTAGGAACAAAATCGGTATGGGCTGGGGAGAAGGAAGTGCTTGTTCATGGTGCCACACAGGTTCCTGTTGTGGTAAGTGTGGCTTATAACTATGACGACATGGATGAATGGTATGAGGTTGCTGTTGGTAAGAGACAAGGCCATATTTATGGTCGCAATACAAACCCGACCGTACAAGCATTTGAAGATAAAGTGAAAATTATGGAGGGTGCTCAAGCAGCAACCAGCTTTTCAACCGGTATGGCGGCCATTAGCAATACACTGTATACATTTTTAAAACCGGGCGATCGTGTTGTTTCCATCAAGGACACGTACGGTGGGACAAACAAAATTTTCACTGAATTTTTACCAAAAATGCAAGTTGAGGTGGCGCTTTGTCCAACTGGTGATCATGACGCTATTGAGGTAGAAATTGCAAAGGGCTGTGACATTCTTTATTTAGAAACACCAACAAATCCGACGGTGAAAATAACGGATATTGAACGGATGGCCAAAGCTGGAAAAGCTGTCGGGGCGTTAGTAGTTGTTGATAATACGTTTGCGACTCCTATTAATCAAAATCCATTACAGCTAGGAGTGGACTTGGTGCTACATAGTGCTACCAAATTTTTAGGAGGTCACGCGGATGCCCTTGGTGGGGTTGTTTGTGGAAGCAAGGAACTAGTTGAGCAAATTTATCATTATCGTGAAATTAACGGAGCAACAATGGATCCTTGGGCAGCTTACTTAATTTTAAGAGGGATGAAAACTCTCAAGCTTCGAGTGGAGCAGCAAGCCAAAAGTGCGTTTGCAATCGCGAAGTTTTTGGAAAAAGAAGAGCTCGTTGAAGCGGTCTTTTATCCAGGACTAGAAACTCATGTGAACCATGACATAGCGAAAAAACAAATGCGCGGTTTTGGTGGAATGTTGAGTTTCGCGCTAAAAGGCGGAATGGATGCGGTTAGAATCCTTCTACCGAAATTACAATATGCGAATCGTGCGGCAAACCTAGGCGCGGTGGAAACAACGTATGGACCAGCAAGAACGACAAGCCACGTGGAGTGCACTCCAGAAGAGCGTGCAGCCATGGGAATTCCTGATGGACTTGTTCGTATCTCGGTGGGAATTGAAGATATTGAAGATTTGTTAAGTGATTTAGAGCAAGCATTTTCATATTTAAGAGAACATTCTGTGGCTGAAGCGACCAACTAATAGCTAAAGGAGGTGGAGATATGACTGTGCATACACATTCCATGGAGGAGCTAGTGGCTCAGATAAAAGAGAAAATCATCGGTTGGCGAAGACATCTCCATGCACACCCTGAGCTAAGCTTCTGTGAATATCAAACATCAGCGTTTATTGTTGATGTGTTGCAGAAAATCCCTGGTGTTCATATTGACACTAGTGTCGGGACGGAGACAGCGGTTGTTGCTACTCTTTCGAATGGTGAAGGACGGACGGTTGCTTTACGAGCGGATATGGATGCACTCCCGATTGTGGAAAAAAATGAGTGTGACTACCGCTCACTGAACGACGAGGTCATGCATGCTTGTGGACATGATGGCCACACATCCATCCTACTTGGCGTGGTACATGTATTAGCGGGATGCTTTGCAAGAGGAGAAATCACTGGAACTGTAAAATTTCTTTTTCAGCCGGCGGAAGAAGCGACCGATGAAAAAGGGCTGACTGGTGCTCCTTATATGATTCAGGCGGGTGTGCTAGATGGAGTGGATTGTGTCATGGCTCTTCATTTAAATCCTGAAAACCCAGTGGGTGAAGTGCTTGTTCATGATGGCTACAGCATGTCAAACGTTGATGTCTTTGAAGCGGTGATTTCTGGGGAAGGGGGGCATGGGGCATACCCACATTTAACAAAGGATCCCATCTGGCTGCTCGGTCCCGTCTTGCAAAGTTTGCATGGGATTGTGGCACGGAGAGTATCTGCCCTTGATCCTGCTGTAGTGAGTATAGGCAAGATTGAAGCAGGTTCAGCTAGCAATATTATTCCAACAGAGGTTCGGTTGGAAGGGACGATGAGAAGCTATCGTCCAGAGGTTCGTAGCTTACTAGAAAAAGAGCTGAAAAGAGCTTTTTCCATTGTAGAACCACTTGGAGGTAGCTTTACCCTTAAGGTTACACACGGTGAGCCTGCCCTTTATAATCATCCCGAAGTAAATAATGACCTTCGGGAAACGATTCAAGATGTTTTTGACAATATGACAATCATTGATTCGCCGTTTGGACTGGGTGGGGAGGATTTTTCTCATATGACAAAAGTGGTGCCAGGAGCAATGATTTTTCTTGGATGTGCGCTATCCGATGGGGTAAAGCGAGAACTGCACACGCCTATCTTTGATATAGATGAGGAATGTCTCCCCATTGGGACCATGATACTTGCTGAGACAGCGTTTAGATATTTATCGGGCCAATACAAGCTACCTGGGGAGGGGAAAGAATGACACATCGAATTGCCATGCTGGGATTTGGCGTGGTTGGGCAAGGTTTTGTTGAAATTTTATTAAGGAAAAAGCAACTGCTTCAGGAAAAATTTCTGTTAGATACAAAGGTAGTTGCTGTGTCAGATATTCGAAAAGGTTCTATTTACAACCCAAATGGATTAAAGCTTGATGTGTTATTGTCGACAGTTGTTGAAACGGGGAGTTTGGAAAGTTATCCGGATGAACCGGGATTGATTCGCCACTTTGATAGCTTTGAAACGATTGTGAACACCAATGCAGATACGATTATTGAGGCGACCTATACGGATGTGAAAACCGGTCAGCCTGCGATTGATCATTGTAAGGTTGCGTTTACTCATGGAAAACATGTCATCATGACAAATAAAGGTCCTGTTGCTTTAGCGTATGAGGAATTGATCTCACTAGCAGAGAAAAATGATGTTCGATGGGGCTTTGAAGGATCAGTGATGAGTGGTACCCCTACTCTTATGATGCCGAATGTATCTCTTGCAGGAAATGAAATTATCGAGATTAAAGGTATTTTAAATGGGACAACAAATTACATTTTAACGAAAATGGAAAGCGGAATTTCGTACGAAGATGCATTGGTGGAAGCGCAACGTCTTGGTTACGCAGAGGCTGATCCAACCAGTGATGTTGAAGGATATGATGGACTCTATAAAATACTTATCCTCTCCAAGGTGGTGATGGGGCAATCGCTAAAGGGAGAAGAAATCTTGCGAAAAGGAATCTCTCATTTAACTATCGAGGATATTGAAGAGGCACGAATGGAGAATAAGCGCTGGAAGCTCATTGCGAAGGTGAAAAAAGATGGAGAGGAAATCATTGCTTCAGTCATGCCAGAAAAGCTCCCATTAGACGATCCGCTTGCCAATATAGCGGGTGCCACAAATGCCATTACGTATACGTGTGACCTCTCAGGTCCTATTACGGTTATCGGAGCGGGAGCTGGGAAGGTGGAGACAGGATACGCTTTGTTGATTGACTTATTAAATATTCATCGAGCTCAAGTGAAAGAAGTGACAAGTCTAGTGATGTAGGGAGGAGGAACATATGCAAGCACAAACATTGCTTAATAAACCGATGCTTTTAGCAGGGGAATGGGTTATGCGTGAAGAGACGATCGATGTGTTGGATCCGAAAGATAATGGCTTGATTGCGAAGGTACCAGCTGCATCAAAAGAGGATGCTATGTTTGCCATTCAAGCAGGGCTCGAGGGAGCAAAAGTTGCAGCAAATTTATCGAGCTTTGAAAGAATATCCATTCTAACCAAAGCGGCGAATTATGTGGAAAAGAATCATGAGGATTTTGCTCGGATGATTGCCCTTGAAGGTAGTAAAACGATTCGAGAAGCTCGAAAAGAAGTGACGCGCTGTGTGAATACCTTACGTGTAAGTGCAGAGGAAGTGCGTAGATTAAATGGGGAAACGATCCCTTTTGATCAGATGAGTGGAAGTGAGGATCGTGTTGGTTATTATTATCGCATTCCAATCGGACTTATTGTAGCCATAACTCCTTTTAACGACCCGTTGAATCTTGTTGCTCATAAGATTGGTCCCGCAATTGCTTCTGGAAATGCCATAATCGTGAAGCCAGCAACGGTTACCCCCTTAAGTGCGTTAAAGCTTGCTGAAGCGTTTGTAAATGCAGGCTTGCCTAAGAAGGTGTTGACGATCATAACGGGACATTCAAAGGAGATCGGGGAAGAACTCGTTACCCACCCTGATGTCCGCATGGTTTCCTTTACAGGTGGAGTAGAAGCAGGAGAAAAAATTGCAAAAACAGCAGGGTTAAAAAAGCTTGCAATGGAGCTTGGTTCAAACTCTCCTTGTATTGTAATGGCTGATGCTGACGTAAATGAGGCGGTGAGTTCTCTTGTGTCTGGCTCGTTTTGGGCGGCTGGACAAAATTGCTTAGGTGTTCAACGGATTTATGTTGACGAACAAATATATGAAGAGTTTGAACGGAAGTTTGTCTCACGTACGAGGGCGTATGTCATTGGAGATAAGCTTCTTGATACAACTGATATCGGCCCGATGATTACAGAAAAAGAGGCATTAAGGGTGGAAACTTGGGTCAACGAGGCTGTTGAAAAGGGTGCAACCATTTTATGTGGAGGGAAAAGAAAAGGTGCTTATTATGACCCTACCATTGTCACAAGGCTTCCCTCGGATTGCACATTAGCAACAGAAGAGGTGTTTGGTCCGGTTGTCATCTTATATCCTATCAATAATATTAAGGAGGCGATTGAAAAGGCAAATGATGTAAAATATGGCCTGCAGGCAGGTATTTTTACAAAAAACTTAGACCATGCATTTTATGCGATTCGTCATATCGAGGTAGGGGGAATTATGGTAAATGACAGCAGTGATTATCGCATTGATTCCATGCCGTTTGGTGGTCTCAAGCAATCTGGCCTAGGTCGGGAAGGGGTCAAGTATTCCATCCTTGAAATGACCGAGCCGAAAGTGGTTTGTTTTAAAACAATGGCTGTCACGTTAGTCTCTGCCGGATTGTAATGGGGACTGTTAGCTTAAAAATATTACAGGGGGTAATATGTGATGCGTAAATATATGAAAGCTTTTTTAACAGTACTGTTGATTTTCAGCTTAGTGGCATGTAGCCAAACAGAGGGGACGTCAGGAAGTGAAGAAAAGGGAGAAACTACGCTAGAAAAAGTAAAAAGTGAAGGCTTTGTTACCGTTGGGTTTGCCAATGAAGTTCCGTACGCGTATGCCACTCCTGATGGAAAGCTAACAGGAGAAGCTGTTGAAGTAGCGCGTGCTGTGCTGAAAAAGATGGGGATTGAAGAAATGAATGGGGTTTTAACTGAGTTTGGTTCCCTTATTCCTGGTATTCAAGCGAAGCGTTTCGACTTAATTACTGCTGGGATGTATATTACACCTGAAAGAGCAAAGCAGGTGGACTTTGCGGATCCGGAGTATAGCATTGGGGAAGCGATTGCTGTTAAAACAGGGAATCCTTTAAATATTAAAAGCTATGAAGATATTAAAAATAACTCGGATATAAAAGTGGCAGTTATGAGTGGAGCCATTCAAAGTGATTACTTAAAGAGTGTTGGTGTAGACGAGAGTCAAATCCAAGTAGTTCCTGATAACCCGTCTGCCCTTGCCGCACTACAAGCTGGACATGTGGATGTCATCGCAATGACTGGTCCATCACTTCAGTCTGTGCTGGATGCAGCAAATGATCCTGACGTTGAACGTGTTATGGATTTTGAAGATCCAATCATTGATGGGAAGAGTGTTCGTGGATATGGTGCAACGGTATTCCGTCAAGAAGATGATGATTTTAGAGAAGCGTTTAACAAAGAGTTAGCTGCCATGAAGGAATCGGGAGAATTGCTAGAGATCATTAGCCAATTTGGATTTACGGAACAGGAGCTTCCAGGAGACGTGACTGCTGAAGAATTAAGCAAATAATTTTAATGTTCTATCTACCATAAGGGCTGCAACCGAGAGAGTTCCTTCTCTCGGTTTTACCTTAGCTATATTTTTCAAATAAAGGAGGGGTGCCTGAATGTATTCATTTGTTGATTTTATTCCGCCATTGCTAGACGGTGCGATTGTGACTTTAAAGGTCATGATATTCTCTATGCTTATTGCGTTGGTCTTTTCTTTTCTATTCGGATTTATGAAATTGTCAAAGTGGAAGGTAGTTAGATTTATTGCAAACGTCTATATTGAAGTGTTTCGTGGGACATCTCTTCTTATTCAATTGTTTTGGTTATATTTTGCACTCCCGATGCTGGGCGTAAGCATTCCTGCGATGACAGCAGGAATTCTTGCAATCGGCCTGAATTATGGAGCTTATGGCGCGGAGGTTGTTAGAAGCTCTATTTTAGCAGTACCAAAGGGGCAAACAGAAGCATCCATTGCATTGAACATGACTCCGTTTCAAAGGTTACGATATATTGTTTTGCCTCAAGCTATGCTCATCATGCTTCCAACCTTCAGCAACTTATCAATCGAACTTTTAAAAGGGACTGCACTCGTTTCGTTAGTTACCTTGTCTGATTTAACCTTTCAAGCGATGTCCCTCCGGACGACAACGATGCAAACAACGGAAATTTTCACTTTGCTACTTGTCTTCTATTTTTTAATTGGCTATCCAATGACATTAGGTTTTAAATGGCTAGAGAGAAAATTATCCGTAGGGAGGGTGTAAGCATGTGGGATTCTAATTTTGCCATTTCAATTGTTCCTGATTTAGTTGACGCGATGTGGATTACGTTAGGTGCAACTGTTACGGCATTTATTGTTGCTGCACTTCTCGGGCTGGTGTGGACAGTGTGTAAACGATCAAACTTCAAGCCCTTGTTGTTTTTAGTAACTGCTTTTGTCGAGTTTATTCGTACCACTCCATTGCTCGTTCAATTGTTCTTCATTTTTTATGTTCTCCCTGAATTTGGAATATCGCTAACCCCTTTTGTGGCAGGTGTCATTGGACTGGGGATTCATTATAGTACGTATTTATCGGAAGTGTATCGCTCAGGGATTGAAGCAGTTCCAAAGGGTCAATGGGAAGCAGGTACTGCCCTTAATTTTACCAAGAGACAAACGTGGTTTCGTATCATTTTACCCCAGGCATTACCTCCTGTTTTCCCGATGCTAGGAAACTATTTCATTGTTATGTTTAAGGAAACTCCAATACTTTCGGCAATTACACTAGTAGAAATGATGCAGACGGCAAAAATCATTGGGTCTAGTTCGTTCAAGTATATCGAAGCTTTTACAATTGTAGGGCTATTGTTCTTCTTGTTAAGCTACCCTGCATCTCTTGTTGTCCGTTATTTAGAAAATAAAACGGCTAATCGTTTTAATCGAGCTGCATGACGTTTGTTGCATGGAGCTTGATGCTTTTAATTGAAAAGAAAGGAAGATGAGTATGAGCCAAACATCCATTCTACCAATCAAAATAAGCGAGGAGACGGGAAAACTAGAACAAACACCGATTGTTCGTTATACAAAAATAAGTAAATCTTATGGTGATCTCGAAATATTGAAAGAGCTTGACTTTACAATTGACCCAGGGGAAAAAGTCGCTATTATTGGGCCTAGTGGGTCAGGAAAAACGACACTCGCACGAATGCTCATGACTTTAGAACAACCTAGCTCTGGTACAATAGAGGTGAACGGTGAACAACTTTGGCACAAGACGGTGAACGGCAAACTCGTTCCTGCAGCAGAAAAGCAGATTAGCAAGGTGCGTGGAGATATTGGTATGGTCTTTCAGCATTACAATTTGTTTCCGCATATGACAATCCTACGAAATGTTACGGCAGCCCTCGTTCATGTGGCAGGTGTTGAGAAGAAGGAAGCGGAAAAACGCGCGATTGAAATGCTGAAGAAGGTTGGATTGGACCACAAGCTCGACGTGTATCCTTCGCAATTATCAGGTGGTCAGCAACAGCGTGTGGCCATTGCACGTGCCCTTGTAATGAAACCAAGAATCATGCTCTTTGATGAAGTCACTTCAGCCCTCGATCCAGAGCTGGTAGGAGAAGTACTCGAGGTCATTCGTGAGATTGCTGTACAAGGTGAAATGGCTATGCTATTAATCACACACGAAATGGACTTCGCTCGAGACATCGCGGACCGCGTAGTATTTATGGAAGGTGGAAAAATTGTCGAACAAGGCCCGCCACACATCCTATTCACCAAACCAAAGCACCAACGAACAAAAGAATTCCTAACCCGCTTCCACTCACGCTAAACTGGACCTTGGGACAGGCATGAAGTGACCCCAGAAGTTAGAGTTTATATTAAGCGGGTAATTGGCAGGTATGAGTCCGGTATTGATCTCATACCTGCCAATTTTTTGTTTTATACTCATTAAAATTAATATAATCTACAATTCTTCATTTTAATTCCTCAAGTGAGTACAGTGCATCCCCATAATACATTTCTTTTTCTTCAGTGTGTTTATTTTCTATCCTTATCTATTACGTCCCCATTGTTAACGTAAAAGATAAAAATCAATGGTTTGCTTGAGCTCCTCTAAATACAATTTAGCGATCCTGCTAAGTTGTGTTTTTTTATTAACGACGCAGCCAACTGTAATTAGTTCCCCTTCTTCAAGCGGCACAGATACAATATCGGATCCATTTAAATCTTCACTTAAAATGCCAGTAGATATTGTATACCCATTCAACCCAATTAACAGATTAAAAAGGGTGGCTCGATCACTAACCTGAATGCTTTTTTTACAAGGAATCGTGCTAAATAGTTCTTCTGAATAATAAAACGAGTTATACTCCCCTTGTTCAAAAGTAAGACGTGGAAATTCTTCTAGCTCCTCTAACGTGACTGTTGATTTCTTCGCAAGGGGATTTTGAGTACTGACGAATATATGAGGTTTTGCTTGAAAAAGAACTTCAAAATCTAACCCTCGTTCTTTTAGTAAAGGCATCATGACTTTTTCATTAAAGGAACTCACATACAAAATGCCTATTTCGCTTCGTAGGTTTTTGACGTCTTCGATGATTTCATAGGTTCTCGTTTCCCTAAGTGTAAATTGGTATTTATCCTCACCATGTTTTTTAATCATTTCAACGAATGCGTTAACGGCAAATGCATAATGCTGGGTGGAAACGGAAAAGAGCTGCTCAGAAGGGGCCGTATTAAAGTAACGGCGCTCTAACAATTCCGCTTGTTCCACCACTTGCCTAGCATACCCAAGAAACTCAGCTCCATCTGGAGAGAGGGTAATTCCTGTCGATGTACGAGTGAAAATGGTAATCCCTATTTCTCTTTCAAGCTCTTTGATCGCTTTTGATAAACTAGGTTGTGAGAGATATAATCTACGTGCTGCTTCATTAATCGAACCACACGCCACCACTTCTATCACATATTTTAGCTGCTGTAACTTCATCTTGACTCCCCGTTTTTCGTCTGTGTATTTCAGATCGTTATAGTTTTTGGTTATAACGACTGATTACTTTTAACAGTTACACTATAGCACGAAAATCGTGATAGGATACAAACATTAGAAAAACAGAAAAGAGGGAATACGATGACAGTAGAAACGAAGGGGAAGAATCAAACGATTTTTCGTGCCGATCAAGTGGGGAGTTTATTACGTTCAGATGTTATTAAAACAGCTCGATTACAGAGTGCAGCTGGTGAGATTACATTAGATCAATTAAGAAAAATTGAGGATAAGGAAATTGCCAGGATCGTTGATAAACAAAAGGAGATCGGTCTACAGGCTGTGACGGATGGAGAATTTCGAAGAGCTTGGTGGCATTTTGATTTCTTAGAAAATTTGGTTGGTGTGGAAGGTTATTGGTCAGGAAACGGAATTCAATTTCACCAAAAACAAACCAAATCTCGTGCCATTAAAGTGACTAGTAAATTAGACTTTGGGAATCATCCGATGTTAGCAGACTATCAATATCTCCATCAAGTAGCAGGGGACCATACAGCCAAGTTTACGATTCCAAGTCCAAGTATGCTTCATTTTCGTGGAGAAGTGGATGGATCAGTGTATCCAGACGAGGAAGAGTTTTTTGCTGATTTAGCTGCAACTTATAAAAAGGCGATTCAAGCTTTCTACGATGCGGGTTGCCGTTATTTACAGTTAGATGATACCTCTTGGGCGTATTTATGTTCAGAGGAACAAAAGGAACAGCTTCGGGCCAAAGGATTAAACCCAGATTACTTAATTAAGATGTATTTACAAACGCTAAACAAAGCTGTAACTGATCGTCCGGCCGATTTAAAAATAACGATGCATATTTGTCGCGGAAATTTCCGCTCCACCTGGATTTCTTCTGGTGGATATGAACCTGTTGCAGAACAATTATTTGGCCACTTAAACATCGATGGTTTCTTCCTAGAATATGATAACGATCGTTCAGGTGGGTTTGAACCACTTCGTTTTGTTACTAGACCGGGCCTGCAAGTTGTTTTAGGCTTGGTTACCTCAAAGTTTGGAGAACTTGAAAACAAGGATATTATCAAGAAGCGAATTGAAGAGGCGTCCAAATTTGTCCCATTAGATCAATTATGTTTAAGCCCTCAATGCGGGTTTGCGTCAACAGAAGAGGGAAATCTTTTGACAGAGGAGCAACAGTGGGCAAAGCTTCAGCATGTTGTTGACATCTCTAAGGAAGTTTGGAAATAAGCACGAGAAGAGGTGGAATGATATGCGCTTGGTTCAGGCTTCTCAAGTAATTGCTGAAAGTAAGTTTAATCGATTTCATTTATTAGTATTTTTATGGTGTTTTTATGCCATCGCCTTTGATGGATTTGATATTGCTTTATACGGGATCGGCTTGCCGTCGATGATGAATGAATACGATTTAACCCTTGTTGAGGCGGGTGCGATTGGCAGCTACACGTTAGTTGGGATGATGCTAGGATCATTTATCCTTGGCTCATTGTCCGATTTTATCGGTCGAAAAAAGATATTAGCACTTTGTATGATCTTATTCAGTGTGTTTTCATTATTAGCTGGTTTAGCTCCCAATTCACTTACTTTTACGATTATGCGATTTATTGCTGCCTTAGGAATGGGGGGATTAATGCCAGCGGTCATTGCCATAATGACTGAATATTCACCTAAGAAAAAGCGAGCAATGATTGTTGCGACGATGTATTGTGGTTACTCCATTGGAGCGATATTGGCATCACTGATAGGCATGTATGTGATGGAAAGTCTAGGCTGGAGATTCTTATATTGGCTAGGGATTATCCCTTTATTCACGCTGCCATTCTTTCTTAAGCAATTCCCTGAATCGCTTTCCTATTTGATCCTCCGTAACCGAGGAAAAGAAATCGCAAACATCTTAAATAAAGTTGATACAAAAGCAAATTATCAAGCTACAGACGATTTCGAGTATGTAGCTGTAAAAGAGCGGGCAAAAGGGTTACCTGCGAAAAAATTATTCACCGACAATCGTGTGGTTAGTACATTGGCTTTTTGGACGATGGTATTTAGCTGTCTCCTTATGATTTATGGCTTAAACACCTGGCTTCCAAAAATTATGCAAGGATCGGGATACGGAATCACTTCGAGTCTTTCATTCAGCCTCGTGTTAGGAGTCGGGCAAATTGGAGGTTCGTTACTAGGTGGATATTTAGTGGATCGAGTCGGGCACCGAAAAGTCCTATTATTTATGTTTATCATAGGGGCGATCTGCTTCGCTTCTTTAAGTATCACATCAAATACCTATCTTTTATATGTATTAATTGCCCTTGGTGGTGCATGCACGGGCGGAACGCAAAATCTAGTAAATCCTTATATTTCTGAATTTTACCCTCAAGAAATTCGAACGACAGGTCTTAGTGTAACCGTTGGAATTGGAAGAATCGGAGCGATTTTAGCCCCTCTGATCATCGGTCTCTTGCTAACCACTAATTTAGAGCCACAGCAGGCATTTTTGGCCTTTGCTGTTCCAAGTATTATTGGTGGAATTGCCCTTTTAGCTGTTCAAGAGAAATACGGCAGTTTTGACATGGTACTAAAAACAACAAATAAGAGTGCATAAAGAAAAACAGAGCTAATGGAAAAATTAGCTCTGTTTCTTTGTTTATGAAGCTTGATGCTCCACATGAACTCTTTTAATAAATATACTAACGAAGACCCCAACTACAGCAATGACAATAGCAAAAATAAAGGCATCCTGTACCCCTGAAGTGAAGGCTAGTAATGGATTGAGAGGATTTGTTGCATCTGTCACGTTCTTCAAATAATTCTCTGTGCCAGATGATAAAATCGAAATCGCGATGGCTGTTCCGATCGCACCAGCCACCTGCTGTAAGGTGTTCATAATGGCGGTTCCATCTGGATACAGTTCACGTGGCAATTGGTTTAATCCATTGGTTTGAGCAGGCATCATAATCATGGAAACGCCAACCATCATCAAGATATGCATCGCAATAAGGAATGCTGAAGACGTTTCTAAATCGATCGTTGAAAAACCGAATAAGGAGCCAGTGACAATCACAAGACCAGGGATGACTAACCATTTTGGTCCAAATTTATCAAATAAGCTACCCATGACAGGTGATAATAATCCGTTCACAATTCCACCAGGTAAGAGAAGAAGTCCGGCAGCAAATGTACTTAAAGCAAGAGATGTTTGTAAGTACAGCGGCAAAAGAATCATGGACGATAAAATAACCATCATACAAATGAGAACTAATAATAATCCAACCACAAACATCGGGTATTTAAACGCACGAAGATTAAGCATCGGCTGATTCATTTTTGTTTGACGGATACAGAATAAAAGAAGTCCGATCAAACCAACTGAAATGGCAGTAATCACGGTTGGATCTCCCCAGCCACCGCCTTCACCTGCAGAACTAAATCCGTACACTACTCCACCAAATCCAATCGTTGATAAAACAATCGATAATACATCAATCTTTGGCTTTGTTGGTGTGGATACATTTTGCATATAGAAGTACCCAAAAACTAGAGCAACGATTAATAATGGAAGGCAAATCCAGAAAATCCAGTGCCATGTTAGATTTTTTAAAATAAGACCAGAAAGTGTTGGTCCAACTGCTGGCGCAAACATAATGACAAGGCCCATGAGCCCCATGATTTTCCCGCGTTTATACGGTGGAACAATTAATAAAATCGTATTGAACATTAAGGGCAACATGACCGCTGTTCCCATTGCTTGCACCACACGTGCTAACATTAAGACGGCGAAGGAAGGAGCAATCGCTGCGATAAATGTTCCAATAATGGAGAGGGCAAGTGAAACAATGAACAATTGTCGGGTTGAAAACCACTGTAAAATAAGACCGGATACAGGAACGAGAATTCCTAATGTTAATAAGTAACCAGTTGTTAACCATTGAACCGTTGTTTCTTTAATGGCAAAGTCCTCTATTAAACTACCAAGTGCCATGTTTAAAGCTGTTTCACTGAATAAACCGATGAATCCAGCAATTAAGAAAGAGACAAGAATCGGGAGTACTTTGTATTCACCCGTTTCTTCCCCCTGTGTTTTACTTATTTGAGCGTCGATATTCATTCTTTTTTCCTCCTAGTTCTTATGGCTAAGTAAGGTGGGAATTTGGTTAGCAATCAACCGTAAAGTATCCCCATTTTTACTAGTTAATGAAAGTGTTGTTGCACCCTCAAGCAGGGCATTGATGGTAACGGCAAGCTCTCGAGCCTTTGTGGTTTCGTAGCCATTTTGTTCAAGCTTTTCCGCGTAAAGATCCTGCCATTCTTTGAAGGTTTTTTCACAAGCAAGTCGAAGTGGTTCATGAGTATTCGCGGTTTCTGCAGCAAGTAAGCCAATTTTTAACCCTTCTAAGCTGCAAGGCGAATCAAAAAATAAAGCAATATTGTTCACATGATGTTGAAAAGCATGAATCAGATTATCTGTGGAAGCAAGGTCATGTGCGGTTTGCTCTAGAACATGTTGCTTCATTAGGTTAATGGCTTCTAAAGCAATTTCTTCTTTCCCCTTTGGAAAATGGTAATACAGAGAGCCTTTAGGAGTACGACTCTCCTCAATAATTTGATTAACCCCGGTCGCGCTATATCCTTGACGTTGAAACAAGCGAGAAGCGGTTTGTAAAATAATCTCTTTTGTATGTTCTTTTTTGGTTTTCATCGTATGAAGTCATCCTTTAGAAAATTATAGAGATCGGTCTATATAAATATAGTTAGAATTCGAGGCAATGTCAATTATTAAGTTGTGGGGGTTGTTAACTTGGTGGGGGAGGGGGATTTGAACAGGGTTCGCGGGAAAAAGGAAGATGGAGTCCGAATGGGAGGGTGATTCGGAAAGGGGGCGCTGGAAAAAAGGAGGACAGAGTCTGAATGCAGAGCTGATTCGGACAGTAGTCGCCGAAAAAAGGGGGGCAGAGTCCAAATACAAGCACCGAAAAAAGAATGGCACGAACATACCTATTCGAACCATTCCTAAAATATATCTATTAACAACACTTCGTCTGATCGTCCCCACTACAGCAAGCGCTAGTCTTCTCATCTTTTTCACTAACTTCCTTGATTTCTACACCACAGCAATCTGAATTCTTATTGTTTTTTACTAGTTTCTTCAAAAAGCTCATTATTAGTCACCTCCTTTCAAAATTAAGCGTTAGCGGGTGTCACACAGCAATTTGGATCTTTACGCGGAGCAGGGATGGAGATTTTTTTCGATTCTTCTCTTTCAAAAAACTTCCATGCGTGTCTAGCATTTCTTTCTACTTCCTGTTGCTTTAGCTTTGCGATTGTTTGATAGTCGTGATAAAACATGTGATCGTCTCCTTTAATCAAAATATATTGATTTATTAATCAAAAAAAATTGATTTAACCTTTTAAAAGAAAACCTAACAGCAGCTAGGTCTAAATAGGCAGCAAAGCTCAGGGGACAGTAGGTGATTGACTTCTTCGGTGTTTACTTGGTAATAGCTCCACGTACCTTTTGTTTCTTTTGTGATTAAACCGGCATCAAGCAAAATCTTTAAGTGATACGAAAGCTTGGATTGAGGCATGTCAATCAACTCACTCAAATCACAAACACAGCTCGAGTTTTGTTGAACCAAAAGGTGTAAGATGTATAGTCGTTTTTGATCTGCAAGGGCTTTGAATTTGGCTTCGTATGTTACAAGCTTGCTTTGCAAAGAAATCTCTTCATTAGTTGCATTACGAGTTACGTCCGTTAAGGGAATGAACTGTTTCACTTTTCGTTCTCCTTTAATCAAAAATACTTGATATAATGTATTATACTTCCAGTGGTAGGTTTTGGCAACTGTTAAATCAAAAAAAATTGATTTTATTTTTTCGACTTTACAAAAGCTTTACAAAAAACTGATTGAGCTATGTATATAAGTGTATTATTATATAAGTAATCGATTATATGATTATTTACATCAAATATTTGGGGAAGATAAACGTATTCTAATGGCCAATTAGGAGGTGTTTCCATGCAACAAGAAACTGTCATTGAGATTGAAGAAGTCGCAAATATCTTAAAGCTTCTAGGAGACAAAACACGATTAACGATCGTGAAAATATTAGATTCACACGACTGCTGTGTGTGTGAGTTTGTTGAGATTTTTAAAACCAGTCAGCCTGCGATTAGCCAGCATGTGCGAAAGCTAAAGGATAAGGGAATTGTTAAGGAATCAAGAAGAGGGCAGTGGATTATTTATTCCTTAAATAAGGAAAGTGAATACTATCCATTCTTGCAGGATGTGCTTAAATCTTTACCCGATCAAGGCTTCAGACTGGATGAATTAGAAAAACAAGGTTTGCGTATTTCTTGTTGTGAATAAGGAGGTTCTTTTGTGACATCTATTGTTTTAGCATCAGTGATTTTTTTGCTGACATTAGTTTTAGTTATTTGGCAGCCGAAGGGGTTGTCGATTGGATGGTCCGCTTGTGGTGGGGCAATTCTAGCGTTGCTTGTTGGGGTGGTGGATTTTCAGGATGTTCTTGATGTAACAAGCATCGTATGGAATGCGACATTAGCATTTATCGCCATTATTATCATTTCTTTAATTCTTGATGAAATTGGTTTCTTTGAGTGGTCGGCCCTTCATATGGCTCGTGCCGCAAAAGGAAACGGTGTTCTTATGTTTGTGTATGTTTCAATCCTAGGAGCGGTCGTTGCGGCATTTTTTGCGAATGACGGAGCAGCGTTAATTCTCACACCAATCGTTCTGGCGATGGTTCGAAACTTACAATTCAATGAAAAGATGGTGTTTCCATTTATTATCGCGAGTGGATTTATCGCTGATACCACTTCATTACCACTTGTCGTTAGTAACCTGGTGAATATTGTTTCTGCTGACTTTTTTGGCATCGGCTTTGCTGAATTCGCCTCAAGGATGATTGTTCCAAACTTCTTTTCGTTAGCAGCGAGCATTCTGGTTCTTTATCTTTATTTTCGAAAAAGTATTCCAAAATCCTATGATCTCACGCAGCTGAAACAACCGGTGGACGCTATACGAGATCAGAAAATGTTCCGTCTCTCTTGGCTAGTATTAGCGGTTCTACTCATTGGGTATTTTGCAAGTGAGTTTACAGGAATTCCTGTTTCCATTATCGCAGGTATTGTCGCGATCTTCTTCCTCTTTATGGGTAGAAGAAGTCCGGCTGTTAATACTCGCACCGTTGTAAAAGGAGCACCATGGGCGATTGTCTTTTTCTCGATTGGGATGTATGTGGTCGTTTACGGTCTGCGAAATGTAGGCTTAACGAATTTATTAGCAGACCTGATTCAGGTGACGGCTGATCAAGGGTTGTTCGCAGCCACTATAGGAATGGGCTTTATTGCAGCGATTTTATCCTCTGTCATGAACAATATGCCGACCGTTATGATTGATGCGTTAGCGATTGCTGACACCAATACAACGGGAGTCATTCGAGAGGCGCTCATCTATGCGAATGTGATTGGTTCGGACCTTGGACCGAAAATCACCCCGATTGGATCACTTGCGACACTACTATGGCTTCATGTTTTATCGCAAAAGGGAGTCAAAATTTCATGGGGCACTTATTTTAAAACAGGTATCATTCTAACCATCCCAACATTATTTATTACGTTAGTTGGGCTATATATTTGGTTATTAATCATCCACTAAAAGGAGAAGGAAAACATGACGAAAAAAACAATCTACTTTTTATGTACTGGAAATTCTTGCAGAAGCCAAATGGCTGAAGGATGGGCGAAAAAGCATTTAGGAGAAGAGTGGGATGTGAAAAGTGCTGGACTTGAGGCACATGGTTTGAACCCAAATGCAGTAAAAGCAATGACAGAAGCAGGTATCGATATTTCCAATCAAACATCTGACACGATTGATCCTGAAATCTTAAATAAAGCGGACTTAGTGGTCACTCTATGTGGACACGCAGCAGATCATTGCCCAGTGACTCCTCCACATGTGAAGCGTGAGCATTGGGGCTTTGATGATCCTGCGAAAGCAGAAGGAACAGAAGAAGAAAAATGGGCATTTTTCCAACGTGTTCGTGATGAAATTGGCGATCGAATCAAAACATTTGCTGAAACAGGGAAATAAGCATAAAACCCGGGGATGAATACATCTCTGGGGTGTTTTCGACCTTATATATAAGTATATGCTTATAAAATTAAAGGGGTGCTTTACCTTGACCAAAGTAGAAATCTTTGACCCTGCACTATGCTGTCCAACAGGTGTGTGTGGACCAAGTGTTGATCCTGAATTAACAAGAATGGCCACTTCTGTGTTTATTTTAGAAAAAAAGGGCTTCGATATTACAAGGTATAACTTGGCGAGTGAACCGGGTAAGTTTGCTGAGAATACGAAGGTGAACCAATTGTTGCATGAAAAAGGTCCAGATTCGCTGCCGATTACGTTAGTCAATGGGGAAGTCAGTCAATCAGGAAGCTATCCATCAAACGAAACTCTGGCTCAGTGGTTTGGGATCAGTATGACTGAATTAGAGAAGAAGAAGGTTACGAATAAAATCAATCTAATCTAACCGATGGAAGGTGTAAGGTAATGTTCCAACCATTTGATCCCAAAACTGTTGTTCATACGCCGTTTCTGTTCTTTACCGGAAAAGGTGGGGTAGGAAAAACATCGACTGCCTGTGCAACGGCTGTTTCGCTTGCGGATGAAGGAAAGAAGGTTCTTCTTGTAAGCACAGATCCAGCTTCGAATCTTCAAGATGTTTTAGAACTCGAACTAACGAATATTCCAGTCGAAATTCCAAAGGTGAAGAATTTATATGCTTGTAATTTAGACCCGGAACAAGCAGCGAAAGCCTATCGTGAAAAGGTTGTTGGACCGTATCGAGGGGTGCTGCCTGATTCCGTCTTAGCCACGATGGAAGAGCAATTATCCGGAGCATGTACGGTAGAAATAGCGGCATTTGATGAATTTACCAGTCTATTAGCCGATCCAGCGATTGTAGATGTTTTTGACCATATCATTTTTGATACGGCTCCAACGGGACACACGCTTCGGTTGCTTCAATTACCATCTGCTTGGAGTGGCTTTTTAGAGGAAAGTACTCATGGTGCTTCTTGTTTAGGGCCGTTGTCAGGACTCGGGGAGAAAAAGGATTTATATGCAAAAACCGTTCAAGCATTATCCGATTCTACTAAAACGATGCTCGTTCTTGTCGCTAGACCGGATGAATCATCGCTTTACGAGGCCAATCGGGCAGCAAAGGAACTAAAGGAAATTGGCATACAGAATCAAGCGGTAATTCTTAATGGAATCCTACAAACGTATTTTCCGGATGATAAGATTTCTACGGCTTTTTATAAAAAGCAAAGAAATGCGGTGAGTCAGTTGCCAGATGAATTAAAGCAAGCGGTCATTTACTCCTTGCCGTATGTTTCGTATTCTTTAACTGGGCTAGAGCCTTTGCGATACCTACTGAAGCATTATTCGATTCCACCTGTTCAATTAGCGGGAGAGCTTGAAAAAGGACACACCCTTCCCGACTTAGAACAACTAGTGACGTATTTTTCTACTCAACAAACCCGGGTGATTTTAACGATGGGAAAAGGGGGAGTAGGGAAAACGACGATTGCCTCGGCGATCGCGGTGGGCTTAGTGGAAAAAGGTCATAAAGTGCATGTAACCACAACAGACCCGGCGGCCCATTTGGAGTTAATGTTTGAAAATCAGGAATATCCCGAATTATCCATTAGCCGAATTGATCCGAAGCATGAGGTGGAGATGTATAAAAAAGAGGTACTTTCAACTGCTGGACAGAACTTGGATGAAGAAGGCCTTGCTTATTTGGAGGAAGATTTGAATTCACCGTGTACGGAGGAAATTGCCGTCTTTCGAGCGTTTGCTGAAGTGGTGGACCGATCACAGGATGAAATTGTAGTGATTGATACAGCTCCAACCGGACATACTTTGCTACTATTAGATGCGGCACAGTCGTATCATAAAGAGCTATCTCGATCAACGGGAGAAGTTCCAGAGAGTGTTCAAAAGCTTTTGCCACGCCTAAGAAATCCTCAGGAAACAGCGGTTGTCATCGTGACGTTAGCGGAAGCAACTCCCGTATTAGAAGCACAGCGTTTGCAAGAGGATTTGAAAAGAGCTGAGATCCTCCCACAGTGGTGGGTGATTAACCAAAGTCTTTATGCAACGAATACAAAGGATCCGGTGCTAAAGGGACGAGCCATCGCAGAGGAACAGTGGATTCAAAAGGTAGAAGCGATTTCAGCAAAATGTGCCATTGTTCCACTGATGAATGAAGAACGATCAGGTTACGAACACTTAAAAGCAATGGTGGAGTAAAACATACTAGAGAGGATGAAGATGATGCAAATCACTAATGAAGCACGTGATCAATTAAAGCAAGTATTTGCAGAACAAGCGGCCAATGGTCTCCGCGTATATTTTGCGGGCTTTGGCTGAGGACGACCACAAGTAGGGCTGGCTCTGGATGAGCCGGAAGAAAATGATAAAGTAATGACGATTAATGAGATTCAAGTAGCAATCGATCCACATATTGAGGATCATATTGGAGATCTGATTTTAGGACTTAATGAAGAGCGAAACGCTTTTGTGCTTGTCGGAAACGAAAGCGATTGTTGCTAACAGGAGGATACCTTAATGAGTGAAAAAAACTATCAGGCTTTAATCAAGGATCGAATTTTTATCGGTGGAGCGGATCAAGTGGAAGAGGTTATGGAAAATGAGAAAATCGACGTGATCTATGATTTGCGCGCGGAGGCTCCAACAGAAGAATCCCAATATAACCGAATTCATCAGCCCATTGTTGATGAGGAAGAGCACCAAGAAGAGTCTGTAAAAAAGGCCATTGATGAAGTGATTTCTTCCTATAACGAAGGCAAAAAAGTGTATTTTCATTGCGGTGGTGGCAGCAATCGTACAGGTACAGTTGCGATTGGTACCTTGTTAGGATTAGGGCATGCTGAAGGAATCGACAAGGCGGAAGAAATAGCCCAAGGAATTCGTTCGAAAATTAAGGTGAAGCCGGAGATGAAGGCAACATTAAAAAAGATTTACCCGAATGCTTAATTGGAAATCGTACAGCTGACATATAGTCGGCTGTATTTTTCTTTAGTATATATTGTGATATTATTCACAAAAAGTCCATAACTTTGTAGCAGAAATTTGAACAATCCTTTGAAGTAATGATATTTGAAATTGAGAATGTTAATCTTAGGGCATAGAAATAATACATTTTATTTTTGAAAGGAAGATTCATATGATTAACAAATGGTGGAGAAACAACAATATTGCAGCAGGGATTGTTACAGTCATTCGATTGTATTTAGGATACGGCTTTCTAACAACAGGTTGGGGGAAAATAAGCGGAGGAGCATTTGATGCAAGTGGCTTTATTGGAAATGCCATTAAAAATCCGGTGGTCGGTCCAGATGGTAGTGCCGTGTTTGGTGCGTATACATCATTCCTAGAAAGTGTCGCTTTACCGAATGTGGAGTTATTTAATTTTATGGTTCCATGGGGCGAATTTTTAGTGGGCTTAGGCTTAATTTTAGGATGCTTAACAACAGCTGCTTCTTTCTTTGGAATGGTATTGAACTTTTCATTTTTATTAGCAGGTACAATTTCTCATAATCCTACAGATATCTTAATGGGCTTCTTAATTATCACTGCCGGTGCCAATGCTGGTTTATTCGGACTAGATCGTTATGCATTGCCATATTTACGCAAGTTAACAAAAAAAGGAAAAGAAAGTAAAATCGTAACAAACTAATGAAAAAGGGTTGCAATCTTTGAATTGCAACCCTTTTGTTATGCTTCTAGCCATGATTGTGACCATTTTTCTATATCTCTCATAAGAGGCTCTAAGGCTACTCCCTTATCAGTTAGTGAATATTCAATTCGAACAGGAGTTTCTGGGAATACTTCGCGATTCACAATGCCTTCATTCTCCAGATCTTTTAACCTCTCTGAAAGTACACGACCACTTACACCAATAGAGGATTCTAGGCTACAAAAACGCTGTGGGCCACCTAGTAACTGGTAAATAATTAAGCCGGTCCATCTTTGGCTTAAAATACTCATCGCTTTTTCAAATCTAGGACAAATGGATTTATCCATGACAATCACTCCTTCCTTCTATTATAACCCCTTTTTTACATAATTAAATTATTTTTTATAAAATACTTACTTGAAGTTTGTTTGTTATTAAAATATAATTACTTACATAAAGTAAGTTACTAATAATTACTTCAAACCGGTTTTTAACAGATAAACAGTAAATGATAACTATATATGTAGGAACATACTAAAGGAGAGATCGTAAATGGGATTTCATCGAGAACCAAATACATTTGTTAGCCAAGTAAACCTAAAAGTAGAAAATTTAGAGCGTTCGCTTACGTTTTATCAAGAAGTCATTGGACTACAGGTGTTACAGCAAACCAACACTACAGCCGATCTAACAGCTGATGGTAAAACAGTGCTTGTTTCTATTCAACAACCGGTTAATGTCGTGTCAAAGCAAGGACGTACGACTGGACTGTATCACTTCGCATTATTATTACCGACTCGTGCAGATTTAGGAAGATTATTAAAGCATTTTCTCCAGGTGCGTTATCCATTACAAGGCGCATCCGACCATTTGGTAAGTGAAGCGATCTATTTAGCTGACCCAGATGGGAATGGAATCGAAGTGTATGCGGACAGACCAGCTTCTAGTTGGAGTTGGAATAATGGAGAAGTGGAAATGCCCACGGTTGCGATAGATGCGGAAAGTCTTCTTGCTGAGGGAGAAGGAAAAGCATGGAACGGAATGCCAGCTGAAACGATTATGGGTCATATCCATCTTCATGTGTCAGAGTTACAAAAAACAGAAGAGTTTTATACGAAGGGACTCGGATTTGAAGTTGTTACTCGATACGGAGGCCAGGCCTTATTTATTTCTACTGGTAAATACCATCACCATATTGGATTGAACATTTGGAATGGTGTTGGTGCCCCGCCTGCAGCTGAAAACAGTGTGGGCATGGAATCTTATACCATGGTGTTTCCTAGTGACGAAAAGCGAAAGCAGATCCTCTCTCAGTTAAAGGAAATGGGCGTAGCAGTTACAGAGGAGAAGGGTGCATATATTACGGCAGATCCTTCGGGAAATCGAATTCGATTAGTGGTTTAATGGGTAAAAGCAGTGAGGTTCTTTTTAGGGCCCACTGCTTTTTGTTTTTCTCTTGACAGAAACCTAGTAAATTATTATATTAGTAACATACTTTAGTGCTAAAAAGCGTTTAAGTAAAATAGAGACCTTCTGTGGGATTGAGAGCTGGAAAGTCTGCTATTCATATATGAATTAGGGTGGTAATATGGAGCTCCTTTGTCCCTATTGACGTGAGGGCTTTTTTTCTTTGCTCAAAACCCTTATTGGAGGAAAACATCATGAATCAAGACAGCGTACTAACATTAAAACCAATGGAAGCTTTTATTATTTCTTTGATCGTTATTGGGGGAATTAGCTATTCTCTTATATTTGCTGGTGCCGTTCCTCATATTCCGATTGTTTTAGCGATCATGGGATTGTTTGTTTACGGTATTTATAAGAAGGTTTCGGTTAACGAATTGGAAGAGGCGATCATTAATGGTGCGAAATCAGGAGCTGGAGCCGTATTTATTTTTCTCTTTATCGGGATGCTGATTAGTAGTTGGATGGAAAGTGGAACGATTCCTACTTTTATCTATTTAGCGCTTGAAGTTGTCAGCGACAAATGGTTCTATGCCATCGCATTTACCGTGTCTGCTATTATTGGTATGAGTATTGGAAGTTCGTTAACGACTGCAGCAACGATTGGCGTTGCCTTTATGAGTGTGTCCACTGCGCTGGGACTTTCAGATGCCATAACAGCTGGAGCCGTGATTTCAGGTGCGTTTTTTGGCGATAAAATGTCTCCTCTATCAGATACAACGATTTTGGCATCTTCTACTGTTCAAGTAGACTTGTTTGACCATATCAGAAATATGGCTTGGACAACGGTCCCAGCATTTGTCTTATCTTTCCTATTATTTGTTATGTTGTCACCGGCAGAATCTGCTGCGAATTTTGCCGATTTAGATCTTTTAAAAGAAAGTTTAAAAAATCATGATCTTGTACATTGGTACTCTTTATTACCATTTGTCATGTTAGCATTGTTAGCGATTAAAAAAGTGCCAGCAATTATCACTTTAGCATCAGGAATTGCTACTTCTTTGATTGTTACGTTATTTGTGCAAAAGGAGATCGATCTTCAGGGACTAATGAACACCCTATTTGCTGGTTATTCTTCCAATACAGGAGTGGAGGAAATTGATTCCATGCTTTCTAGAGGTGGAATGGAGAGCATGATGTTTTCTGTTTCCCTTATTCTTTTAGCATTAGCCATGGGTGGGTTATTTTTTAAGCTTGGAATTCTCCCAGCTTTGCTTGCAGGAATTAGCGGCATGTTGAATAAGGTATGGAGCCTTGTGGTTTGGACGGCAGGAACAGCTGTTACCATTAATTTCTTAGTTGGGGAACAATATCTTTCCATCCTTTTAACAGGAAGTTCCTTTAAAGAAAGGTACAAAAAGATGGGTCTTCACGGGAAAAACCTTTCGAGAATATTGGAGGATGCGGGGACAGTAGTCAATCCGCTTGTTCCATGGAGTGTGTGTGGAGTCTTTTTGACGGGGGTATTAGGAGTAGAAACATTATCTTATCTTCCTTTTACGTTCTTTTGTTTATTGAGTCCGATCATTACGATGATATTCGGTTTAACTGGCTTCAAACTTTCAAAGCTAGAGAAATAACCTTACAATGAACGTATGACCGATTCTTGAGGAGTGTAACGATGACGAAGAGAGCTTTGATTAATATCGATTATACGAATGATTTTGTTGTAGGTGCTTTGCCATGTGGAGAGCCTGGTATAGCTATCGAAGGAGAAATCACCAAGATTACTGAGGAATTTATTAATAAAGGCGAGTATGTGGTGTTCGCAATTGACCTTCATAAAGAAGGCGATCATTTTCATCCAGAAACAGAACTGTATCCTCCTCATAATATTGAAGGAACAGAGGGCAGACATTTGTATGGGACGTTAAACACGCTGTATCTTCAAAATCTTGAGAAGGAACATGTGTATTGGATGGATAAAACACGCTACAGTGCTTTTGCTGGAACGGATTTAGAAATCAAGCTAAGAGAACGAGACATCTCAGAGGTCCACTTAGTTGGGGTTTGTACCGATATTTGCGTGCTACATACAGCTGTTGATGCTTATAACAAAGGCTTTAAAATCGTCATACATGAAAATGCAGTAGCTAGCTTTAATCAAGCTGGACATGTTTGGGCATTAGGACATTTTAAAGGAAGCATGAATGCTCGAATTAAATAATTATCTTTAGGCGTAATCACTATTTTGGTGGTTACGCTATTTTATTTCACAGCCTGTAGCTACAAAGCTATGATCAATATTTGCTGAAAATTTACTAGTCTTCTAGAACTTCACTTTGTTTCATGTTTCATGGTACACTGTTTTTTATATAATTATGAAATAGGAAGGAAGGTAATATGAAACTTCTAAATAAATTTCAGTTATTTAATAGTTTTACAGGGGTTTTCTTTTTAGCAGTTGTACTTTTATGGACCAAAACATATATCATTCAATATACACAATTTGATTTAGGAATTGAAAGTTCGCTACAGCAGTTTTTATTATTTCTGAATCCTTTAGGTTCGGCCATGCTATTTTTAGGCTTTTCCTTTTTTATAAAAGGAAAGGGCAAATATATAGGGTTACTCGTTTTACACACTTTGTTATCCCTCCTTTTATTTGCCAATGTATTGTACTATCGATTCTTTACTGATTTCCTTACATTGCCAACATTCACACAAACTCAAAATATCGGCGATGTTAGTGGAAGTATCACTTCGCTACTAAAGCCATTTGATCTATTCTTCTTTGTAGATACTTTATTGTTACTTGCAATAATTGTAATTGGGTTTCGGAAAATAGAAATGAAGCCGATGGCAAAGAGAAAAGTGGCAGCTGTCTTTTCCTTTGCTCTTGGTGTGTCTACGTTGAATTTAGCTTTAGCAGAGTCCGATCGACCGGAGCTATTAACAAGAGGTTTTGATCGTAACTATATTGTTAAGTATTTAGGGATGTATAATTACACGATTTATGATGCCGTGCAGAGTACAAAGGCTTCTGCTCAAAGAGCACTAGCAGACGGTGATGATACAACCGAAGTTATTAATTTTACGAAGTCTAATTATGCTGAACCGAATCCCAATTACTTTGGGATAGGAAAAGGGATGAATGTGATTTATGTGCACATGGAATCTATTCAAAACTTTCTTATTAATTACGAACTACATGGGGAAGAGGTCACTCCATTTTTAAATTCTTTAACCCAGGAAGAAAATACCCTTTATTTTAACAATTTCTTTCATCAAACTGCACAGGGAAAAACGGCAGATGCTGAATTTATGGTAGCAAATTCTCTTTATGGTTTACCACAGGGATCTGCTTTTACGATGAAGGGGATGAACACATATCAGGCAGCTCCTGCTCTTTTGGGGCAACAACAAGGTTATACGTCTGCTGTATTCCATGGTAATACTGGAAGCTTCTGGAATAGAAACGAAATATACAAGTCGTTAGGATATAATCACTTCTTTGACTCTAGCTTCTATGACATGAATGAAGAACAATTAGCAGATTATGGGTTAATGGACAAGCCATTTTTCCAGCAGTCTATGCCATATTTGGAATCATTGCCACAGCCATTCTATGCTAATTTTATTACGGTCACTCATCATTTTCCGTTTACCATTGATGAAAAAGAGGCAACTATCGCTCCTCATACGACAGGGAATAAAACAGTAGATAATTATTTCCAGACAGCACGTTACGCAGATGAAGCTCTTGAACAATTTTTTGTTTATCTGAAGGAATCGGGATTATACGATCATTCTATTATTATTATGTATGGAGACCATTATGGGATTTCAAAAAATCATAATAAGGCAATGAAAGAAGTGATTGGAAAGGAAATCACTCCTTTTGAAAGTGCTGGATTACAGCGGACTCCATTATTCATACGAGTTCCAGGTATGAGTGGAGGGGTGAATGAAGAATACGCAGGACAAATTGATCTTCTTCCTACGCTTCTCCACCTGCTAGGAGTGGACTCAAAGGATTATGTACATCTTGGCACAGATTTGCTTTCTGAACAGCATGATGACGTGATTCCATTTAGAAATGGAGACTTCGTAAGCTCAGAAATCACTTCAGTTGATGGGATTTTTTATGATTCGAAAACTGGGGAAATACTAGCCAGCGAACAACTAGAAGAAGCGAAAACGTACCAGTTGTCAGCAGAACAAAAACTAGCCTATTCGGATATGATTGTAAACGGAGATTTATTGCGTTTTTATACACCGAATAACTTTACTCCAGTGGATCGGTCAATTTATGATTATAGTGTGACTAAGAATAAGAAATTGGTTGAATAATGTTGTAAGGCTGTCAATCATAAGGTTGGCAGTCTTTTTTTAAAGACTTTGAAACTATTTAAATAGGGATACCGTATTAGTTGTTAAAGATTATACTTCATTGTATAATGTTTAACATAACTATCACGTGACGGTTTGGAGGGACTCCATTGGGGCTGGGAAGTTAAAAATTGGTGAATTGGCTGAAATCGCAAATGTTACTAAGAGAACAATTGATTATTATACTAATCTCGGGCTATTGAAAGTAGAACGTTCCACTTCGAATTATCGCTATTACGACAAGTCGGCGGTAGAACGGCTACACTTTATTGAACAATGTAAGAAGGACGGAATGTCTCTTGAAGAGATTAAGAAAATAGTAGCAGAAAAAGACGCAGAAGAAATAGATGTGCTTGAACTAAGACTAAAGATAAAAGGGTTAGAAAAAGAGGTTTCAGACGTGTTGGCTCATCTTGATAAAAATGATTTGAAAAATATTGAATATGTGAAAAAGAATGTATCAAACGAAAGTCTTTCATTAATACAAACACTTTTGTTATTGCTCAATTAATTTATTTTTTTTACTATATTAGGAGGTGTAGGTCTTACTTTGTAAGACCGATCGTTGACAACTATTAATTTACTTTTGATTGCTTTATTAATTGCTTTAACCGCTTTTTTCGTAGCTACAGAGTTTGCTATTGTAAAGGTTCGTGTGTCGAGAATTGATCAATTGATTGCGGAAGGAAGAAAGGGTGCTGTATCGGCAAAACGAGTGGTAACCCATTTGGATGAATATTTATCGGCCTGTCAATTAGGGATTACGATTACCGCTTTAGGTTTAGGGTGGTTAGGTGAACCGACTGTTGAAAAAATATTACATCCAGTATTTGAACATTTTCATTTAAATGAATCGTTGATTGGAATTCTGTCATTCGGGATTGCCTTTGCTTTAGTTACATTCCTGCATGTGGTTGTTGGTGAGCTTGCACCTAAGACGGTGGCTATTCAAAAAGCTGAAGCAGTTACATTGATGTTCGCTGTACCAATCATTTGGTTTTACCGTATCATGTATCCATTTATTTGGTTCTTAAACGGTTCTGCTCGTTTATTGGTTGGCGCATTTGGTTTGAAACCAGCTTCCGAACACGAAGTAGCACACTCTGAAGAGGAACTTAGGATTTTACTATCTGAAAGTTATAAGAGTGGAGAAATTAACAAAAACGAACTAAAATATATGAACAATATTTTTGAATTTGACGAAAGAATAGCGAAAGAGATTATGGTTCCTCGAACAGAGATGGTATCCATTTCTATTGATGAGTCGTATGCTGATATTCTAGCAACTGTTAAATCTGAAAATTATACGCGATACCCAGTTGTCAATGGTGACAAAGATAATATTGTTGGCTTCATTAATGTGAAAGAGCTGTTAACAGCTGATATACCAGAAGAAGAACGGGCTGGCTTTACGATTGAGTCCTTTATTAACCCGATTATCCGTGTGATTGAGACTGTTCCAATTCATGACTTACTGGTAAAAATGCAAAAGGAACGTACACATATTGCGATTTTAATAGATGAGTATGGTGGAACATCTGGATTAGTTACTGTTGAAGACATTCTAGAAGAAATTGTTGGGGAAATTCGAGATGAGTTTGATGAGGATGAATTACCTGACATTCGAAAGGTAAACGAAAACCACTACATTGTTGATTCTAAATTGCTAGTTGAGGACGTTAACCATCTGTTAGAAACTACTTTATCAAATGAAGATGTGGATACCATTGGTGGATGGTTCATGACTCAGGATATGGAAGCACAGGTGGGTACAGAGCTAGAAGCAGAAGGATATGTGTTTAAAGTCCAGAAGAAGGATGGACATCATATTCAATATTTGGAAATTAAAAGAGCTTAATAGTATAATAATGTGGGCTTGGATCATTTCCAAGCCTCTTTCAATTTTTGTCAAGGAGTGAGTCGGTGGAAGAGATACTTATCATAATAAAATATGCGTTTTTAGGAGCGCTACAAGGTTTTACAGAACCTATTCCCATTTCCTCTAGCGGACACTTGGTGCTCGTTCAGGAATTTTTAGGAATTAATGTGGCTGAAGGCGACTTTAGCTTTGAAGTATTAATGAATTTCGCTTCCCTTTTGGCTGTATTGCTTATTTATCGAGACGATCTCATCAGATTAGTTAAAAACGGAAGCAATTATATGGTTAAAAAGGACCCAAGTGATAAGAATGATTTTCTCTTTATCGTTTATTTAATTATTGGTACCATTCCTGCGGGTGTGATCGGTATTTTATTAGAGGATACGATCTCTAGTTATTTCAGGGGAATTGCTCCGATTGGTGGAGCTTTACTCGTGACAGGGATTGCACTTTGGCTCATTAGAAATCTTAAGGGAACAAAAGGCGACAGAGGGTTAACCGTGAGAGATGCCTTAATTGTTGGTTGTGCTCAAGCAGTGGCATTAATTCCTGGAATTAGCCGCTCGGGTGCTACGATTGTTGCTGCGATGGGAATAGGGATGAAAAGGGAAACCGCCTTACGATTCTCATTCCTTCTATATATTCCTGTTAGCTTAGGGGCGATAGTGTTAAAAGTAGGTGACATGCAATTGGGCGACATGCTTATTCCTTATATCGTCGCGTTTGTAATGTCCCTTCTGTTATCTTATTACTCATTAAAATGGTTTATGGGGTTAATGGAGCGAGGGAATCTGAAGTATTTCGCTTATTACTGCTTTATTGTCGGACCATTGGTGTTGGTGTTATCACAGTTTTCATAATGCTTATGAAGAGAGATTTCGGTAGAAACGTCTTTCATCTGGCCTATGTAGGGGCAAAACTAGGAGAGATTTTGAAAGAAACGTCCTTCATCAAGCCTTTGAGTATCAAAAGGACCGAAGAATCCTGAGGAAATGAAGTTCATCAAGTCTATGAGTATCAAAAGGACCGAAGAATCTTGAGGAAATGAAGTTCATCAAGCCTATGAGCATCAAAAGGACCGAAGAATCCTGAGGAAATGAAGTTCAGCAAGCCTATGAGTATCAAAAGGACCGAAGAATCTTGAGGAAATGAAGTTCATCAAGCCTATGAGTATCAAAAGGACCGAAGAATCCTGAGGAAATGAAGTTCATCAAGCCTATGAGCATCAAAAGGGCCGAAGAATCCTGAGGAAATGAAGTTCATCAAGCTTATGAAAATCAAAACGAGCGATGAATCTGCTAGAAATGAAGTTCATTAGCTGAGTAAGATTAGAGGAGCTAAAATCAAGGATGTAGGTCATACCGGTTACGAAGACAAAATGGAGCAAGTGATCTAGGAGTAACAGTCATCATCCATTTTCTTCCGTGCCCAACCCAACCCTCTATTGCCCGAAAAAGCCAGCCAACAAAAACCTTCCATCATACAAGAAAGCATTGGTCCACCAAAATGGACCAATGCTTTCTTATTTATTATAGTTCTTGACCGTTCGTAGCAATAACATTCTTATACCAGTAGAATGACTTCTTCTTACTACGCTCAAGTGTACCGCTTCCGTCGTCGTGCTTGTCTACATAGATGAAGCCATAACGCTTGGACAATTCACCTGTAGAAGCACTTACTAGGTCAATACAGCCCCAAGAAGTGTAACCCATTAAATCTACGCCGTCTTCAATTGCTTCACCCATAGCTTCGATATGCTCACGAAGGTAATTGATACGGTAGTCGTCGTTGATGCTTCCATCTTCTTCAACCTTATCATATGCACCAAGTCCATTCTCAACGATGAATAAAGGAACACGGTAGCGGTCATATAATTCATTTAATGCAATTCGTAGACCAGTTGGGTCGATTTCCCAGCCCCAGTCACTTGCTTTAAGGAATGGGTTTTTAACACCAGACATGATGTTTCCTGCTGATTTTTCTTCTTCTGTTTTCACTTTCTTTTCTGTACGTGACATATAGTAACTGAACGAAATAAAGTCAACAGGATATTGCTTGATCGTTTCTAAATCGCCTTCTTGCATATTGATTGAGATGCCGTTTTCTTTAAAGTAACGCTTAGAAAATGCTGGGTACTCTCCACGAACTTGTACATCTCCACAAATATTGTTAAAGATTTGCGCTTCTTGTAATGCATACAACACGTTCTCTGGATTACAGTCGACTGAGTAAACAGGAGCATAAATTAACATACAGCCGATTTGAGATCCAGGAATGATTTCGTGACAAGCTTTAACTGCTAAACTGCTCGCTACAAATTGGTGGTGCAAGCCTTGGAAACTTTCTTGTAGGCGAACATCTTCTGTAGCTGGAGAGAAACCAAGACCAAATATTGGCATATGTGTTGCTCCATTAATTTCGTTAAAAGTTAACCAGTATTTTACTTTGTTTTTATAACGGTTAAATAAAGTCGTTGCATAGCGCTCAAAGAACCCAATCACTTCACGGCTTCTCCAACCGCCGTACTCTTTAATTAAATATAAAGGCATTTCATAGTGAGAGATCGTAACGACAGGTTCAATTCCGTGCTTAAGGCATTCATCAAATACTCTTTCGTAGAATGCTAGACCTTCTTCATTTGGCTCAAGCTCGTCTCCTTTAGGGAAAATACGAGACCAAGCGATTGACATACGGTATGTTTTAAAGCCCATCTCAGCAAAAAGAGCGATATCTTCTTTATAACGGTGATAGAAGTCAATTCCATCATGGTTTGGATAGGTATATTTTTCCTTATCGATCTCAAAGTCAAAACCAGGAGTCATGATCAACTTCAAACGTACTTTACCACCAGGCATTACGTCTGCAAGGTTCATTCCTTTGTTGCCTTCAAGATACCCACCTTCTAATTGGTTGGCAGCTGTAGCACCGCCCCATAAAAATCCTTCTGGAAATTGATATGTTTTTGTCATCTGGAATTACCTCCATTTATGTTTTTCTGGCTACGCTTTCACTGGAATAAAATAAAAAAACCTAAATCACGTAGAGAAGACATAATAGTCTCATAGATTACGTGATTTAGGTTTTGCCTGCATAACCAGTAACAATCCTAAAAAGGTTGTTTGTTTAATTGCGTTAACTATAACATGAATATTTTGTCGAAGCAAGAATTTTGTAAACGTTATTTTCAACATTTGTCGGGTGGGATCCAGAAACGAGCCTTTATTCCAAAGGAATAACAGCGAAGGATATGGAGCCCATCTGACATTCATCTCCTAGTTGAACATTTTTTTGCATTTATATAAATATAAGAAACAAACCAGCAATCTATAAATTTATTAAATTTTTTTAAAAGAAAGCGTTGACACCTACCAAATTCCCGTGATAAATTACACGTATCAAATAAAACTTAATAAATTCCTTGAAGGAATGTTACCTTAAGTGGGCATAACCTGATCCGATTAGAACACGCTATCGCTAGCAGTGTGTGTTCCTAATTGGCTCAGGTTTTTTATTTGGAAAATATAAATCAATCATATAAAAGAAGGAAGGGTCAAAAATGAAATATGAGCAATTAGCAAAAGATATTATTGCCAATGTGGGCGGAAAAGAAAACGTTTCCAGTGTAGTCCACTGTATTACCCGCCTACGCTTTAAATTAAAAGATGAAAGCAAAGCAAACACAGAAGTGTTAAAAAATATGGATGATGTTGTAACTGTTATGAAAAGCGGTGGACAATATCAAGTAGTAATCGGAAACCATGTACCAGATGTGTACAAAGCAGTAACTACTGTTGGTGGATTCCAAGGTCAAACGCCTGTTGAAGAAGAGGATGGTCCAAAAGGATCACTATTAAGTCGCTTTATTGATATAATTTCAAGCATCTTCACTCCTGTTCTTGGAGTTTTAGCAGCAACAGGGATGATTAAAGGATTTAACGCTTTATTTGTCGCATTTGGGTTGGTTGATAGTACATCAGGTACGTATCAAATTTTAAACGCAACTGGGGACGCATTGTTTTACTTCCTACCAATCTTCTTAGGTTATACAGCAATTAAGAAATTTGGTGGTAGCCCATTCGTAGGGATGGCGATCGGGGCAGCATTAGTGTATCCAACTTTATCAACACTAACAGCAGGTGAGCCTCTTTATACGGTATTTGCAGGAACCATGTTTGAATCACCAATTTTTGTTACATTCTTAGGTATTCCAGTTATTTTAATGTCTTATTCTTCATCTGTTATTCCGATTATTATCTCAGCATTCTTTGCAGCTAAAGTGGAAAAATGGTTAAAGACAGTTATTCCAGATGTAATAAAAGCATTCGTTGTACCAATGTTAACATTATTAATTGTTGTACCACTTACATTTATTGCAATTGGCCCGGTAGCAACATGGGCAGGAAGCTTATTAGGTCAAGGGACATTAGCTATCTATAACGTAAGCCCAATGATTGCAGGTCTGCTATTAGGTGGTTTCTGGCAAGTATTCGTTATCTTCGGTCTTCACTGGGGATTAGTACCAATCGCATTCAACAACCTAGCAACACTAGGTTATGACACAATCCTTGCAACAGTATTCGCAGCATCATTTGCTCAAACGGGTGCGGTACTAGCAATTTTAATCAAAACAAAGAACCAGAAATTAAAAACTTTAAGTATCCCGGCATTTATCTCAGGTATTTTTGGTGTAACTGAACCAGCTATTTACGGTATTACACTTCCATTAAAGAAAGCATTTATCATGAGCTGTATCGCTGCAGGTATTGGTGGAGCTATTGCAGGGGCTACAAATGTAACGGGTTACATTATTGGTGGTCTTGGGATTTTCGGAATTCCATCTTATATTAGCCCAGAAGGAATCGATTTCGGTTTCTATGGTGCAATCATCTCTATCGTAGTAGGTTTCATCGCAGGTTTCGTTCTAACATTATTATTCGGTGGAATTAACAAAGAACAAAACGCAACAACAGAAACAACGTCAGCAGCTAGTGAAGTAGCAGCAACAAAGGTTCAAGATGTTCAAAATGAAGAAGTAGTTAGTCCATTAAATGGTGAAGTAATTGCATTATCAGAAGTAAGAGACGCAGCATTTTCGTCAGGTGCATTAGGTCATGGTGTAGCGATTGAGCCAAGTGAAGGGAAATTAGTTGCACCAGTAGCAGGAACAGTTTCTGCACTATTCCCAACAAAGCATGCAATTGGTATTACAACAGATTCAGGTGCTGATCTTTTAATCCACATCGGTATGGATACCGTTCAATTAGAAGGGAAGTTTTTCACCGCTCATGTGTCTCAAGGTGATTACGTGAAAGCAGGTCAATTACTAATTGAGTTTGATATGGAGCAAATTAAGGAAGCTGGTAAGCCGTTAACCACTCCAATCGTTGTCACAAACCATAAAGAGTTCAATTTACAACTTGCGGATGCAAAACAAGTGAAAACAGGCGCACCATTATTTACACTAGATAGTAAGTAATCAACATGTTAGGAGAAAGGAAAAATACGTTTCCTTTCTTCCTGTTGTTTTAAGAAAGGATGGATAGAATGGTATTTCCAAAAGGATTTTTATGGGGTGGCGCTATTGCCGCAAACCAAGCAGAAGGTGCTTATTTAGCAGATGGCAAAGGATTAACAACGGTTGATTTAATGCCAACTGGAAAACTAAGATGGGAGATTTTATTAGGGAATCTACCATCGTATGAACCACTTGAAGGCGAATTTTACCCTTCTCATGAAGCGATTGATTTTTACAATCGTTATAAAGAGGATATCGCGCTTTTTGCAGAAATGGGTTTTAAAGCTTTACGTTTATCAATCTCTTGGGCGAGAATTTTTCCAAATGGTAACGATGCAGAACCAAACGAAGCAGGACTTCAATTTTACGATAAAGTATTTGATGAATTATTAAAGTATGGCATCGAGCCTGTTGTGACGATTGCTCACTTTGATGTACCAGTGAACCTTGTAAAGAACTATGGCAGTTGGAGAAATCGCAAGCTTGTTACTTTCTTTGAAACGTATGCAACGACACTTTTTAAAAGATATAAGGACAAAGTAAAGTACTGGATGACGTTTAACGAAATCAATATGCTCCTACACTTGCCATTCGTTGGTGCCGGTCTTGTATTTGAAGAAGGCGAAGATAAGAAACAAGTGAAGTATCAAGCAGCACATCATCAGTTAGTTGCCAGTGCTTTGGCTGTAAAAGCAGGTCATGAAATCAATTCGGATATGAAAATTGGCTGTATGTTAGCAGCGGGTCAAACCTATCCATACTCTTGTAATCCGGATGATGTGTTTGATGCGATGGAAAAAGATCGTGATTCATTCTTCTTTATCGATGTTCAATCTCGAGGTCAATATCCTGGATATGCGAAGAGATTCTTCAAAGACAATAACTTGAATATTGTGATGGAAGCAGGCGATGAAGAGCTTCTTAAGAATCATACAGTAGATTATCTTGGCTTTAGTTACTATGCAAGTCGTACGACTAGTACAGATCCTGAAATTAACAAGACCACATCTGGAAACGTGTTTGGTTCGATTGAGAATCCATACTTAGAGAAGTCTGAATGGGGATGGACAATCGATCCAAAGGGCTTCCGTATTACAGCGAACCAATTATATGATCGTTATCAAAAACCTCTATTCGTTGTAGAAAATGGTCTTGGTGCGGTTGACGTTCCAGGTGAAAACGGTGAAGTGAACGACGATTACCGAATTGAATACTTACGTAAGCATGTATCGGAAATGTCAGAAGCGATTGAAGACGGTGTAGAAATCCTTGGATATACGAGCTGGGGCCCAATCGACCTAGTGAGTGCATCAACGGGTGAAATGAAAAAACGCTATGGCTATATTTATGTGGACAAGGATAATGAAGGCAATGGAACATTAAAGCGTTCTAAGAAGAAGAGCTTTGACTGGTATAAAGAAGTGATAGCTTCAAACGGGGAAAAACTATAGTTTGGATAAAAATGGGAAAGCTTTTAATTAGCTTTCCTTCTTTTGAATGTCTAAAGATTTTATAACGCTCACTATTTCCATTATAATAAAAATAAGAGAACCATAATAAACTTATAGGTGGTCAAATGAAAATAGCCAAAGTGTACAATAACAACGTTATCAGTGCGTTTAATGAAAAAAACGAAGAGTTAGTGGTTATGGGGAGAGGTTTGGCCTTTCAAAAAAAACCAGGAGATTCTGTAGAAGAAGACAAAGTTGAGAAGATTTTTGCTCTCAAAAATAATGATATGTCAGAAAAATTTAAAACTCTTTTATATGAAGTCCCGATTGAATATATGGAAGTTACAGAGGATATTATTAAGATTGCCAAATTTAGACTAGGACGAGACCTAAATGATAGTATCTATATATCTTTAACTGATCATATTCATTTTGCGGTCGAGCGTAATCAAAAAGGGTACGACATTAAAAATGCTCTTTTATGGGAAATTAAGCGATTTTATAAGCAAGAATTTGTGATTGGGATGGAAGCATTAAAGATTATTCAGGAGAAACTGGGGGTCCTTTTACCAGAAGATGAAGCAAGCTTTATCGCGATGCATATTGTCAATGCTGAGCTCAACCAGGAAATGCCGAATGTCGCTAATATAACGAAAGTCATGCAGGATATTTTAAATATTGTTAAGTATCATTTTAAAATGGACTTTGACGAGGAATCATTAAATTATTTTAGATTTATTACGCATTTAAAATTTTTTGCCCAGCGATTATATAGCAAAACATATATCGAAGATGACGATCCGTTCTTATTCGAAACGGTGCGTGAGAAGCATCGAGCAGCTTTTGAATGTACGGAGAAAATTAATGAATATATCGAAAATCAATTTGATTACAGTCTTACGAATAACGAAAAATTATATTTAATCATCCATATCCAAAGAGTCGTGAACCGCTAACTGCATAATTGAGATAAGACATGGAAAAAATCTAATTATCACCTTAGAAAGGGGTACTTAGATGAGTGTGTATGAAAATTTTCCTGTAGCTGATCTTGAGAAAAGCCAATTAGACAAAATTACCTCTCTTGAGAAGGAATTGCGGAAGGAAACAAACGAAAATATCGTGCTAATCGCCTATGATGAAAAAGATGAATAATAGAAAAGGAGGGGAGAATGACTAATTGATGCCATTCTCCCCTTTATTTATTATAAAATCCTCACATTTAACGGAAATAGATAGGGTTCGGATGGTTCCTCAATCGTTTTCCAGTCGGTAATTTTGATAAAAGGCATCTCCGTCCCGTTATAGGTTGTCACTTCTATTACACCAGTGGCTTCCACCCATGTGTCTTTTTCGAGAGTAGCTGCTTCATCAAATTGTGTTAAAAAACCGATAATGCTTGCATCCGCCACACAGTGTGTGATCAAGAAACGGGAGATGACAAGCTGATCCGTTTGAAAGCCTTCCTCTTTATAAACGAAGCCCTTTAAGGTGATTTCCCTTCCTTTAAAAGTTGCTACGTCCTTACTAATTTCTTCATAGTTTAAATAATACACATAATCATCCATGTCAATCGGATCACTTTGCTTTAGTTTTTGAACAAGAGATTTCATCTCATCTTGAGTGATTTCTCCATGCGGATTTGGAAGTACCTCCGTGTCGGATGGTTGAACATCTTCTTCATTTGTTGACTCATCGGTTGAAGGTGTTTCACTTTTTCCAGTAATCACTGCCATTCCCCCTTTTTTCTCTGCGATAGAGGAATCAAGCACTTTTGCTGGTATGGTAAAACCAGTAACGAGAGGAAAGGCAATTATGACGTACGAAAGCACTTTTTTTAGTGTCATCGGTGTATTTCCATGGTCATGGTTATGATCACAGTCGTGATTATGGCTGCACTCATGGTCGTGATGGTGGTGATGAGTCTTTTTCTCCCAAATACGCGTAATTTGGATGAAGAACAAGATTAGGAACAGAACAGATGCGATCTGACTGAGTCCGATGTATTTTGGATTAATAAACTTGGTAATCTCACCCGTATAGTGAAATTTGAAAATTAATACCGTGAAAAAAAGCAATATGGCTGCACGTAGAGCTTGTTGTGCTTGGAAGACCATCTAAAATCCCTCCTTATAAAAAGCTCTGCACGAGCACAATGGATAGAAACACAGTCGTTGCAACAAAGAACAGTACACTAAAAACAAATTTTGCACGGAACACACTTAACATCATAAGCGTATTTTTTAAATCCATCATCGGTCCGAAAATTAGAAAGGCTAGGACAGATGGTGTTGGGAAAATGCTATTAAAGGATGAACCGATAAATGCATCTGCTTCCGAGCAAAGAGATAATACATAAGCAAGACCCATCATGACAGCGACGGAGGAAAAAGGACCATCTCCTGCTTCTAATAGGGATTTTGCTGGCATATACGTTTGAACAGCTGCAGCAAGAAAGGCCCCAAAAATTAAGAACTTCGCCATATCGAAAAACTCATCAATGGAGTGGGTAAGCATCGAGAAGAAACGCTTGGTAAAAGGTTCTTTTTTCCTACCTACAGGGATGGTTTGTGTACTAACAAGTGCCTGCTTGAATTGATGACCTCTGAAGAAAAAGCTCACGAGAAACGCAACAAAAAGAGCAACTGCAAATCCAAGTCCCATTCTCCACCCCGCAATGGCCGCGTTATTTCCAAACGCCATATACGTGGATGCAATCACGATCGGGTTAATCAGTGGCCCTGTTAGCATAAAGCCAATGGCTGCATATAGAGGGACCCCTTTAGCTACAAGTCGTCTAACAATCGGTACAATTCCACATTCGCAGGCAGGGAATAATGCACCGACCACACAACTCATGATAATCGCCTTTGTCCTGCTTTGAGGAATCCACCGCTGAATATGTTCTTCTGTTACAAAGATTTGAATCACACCTGCAATCAGAACACCAATAAGCACAAAAGGAAAAGCTTCTATTAATATACTTAGAAAAATGGTATTAAGATTTAAAAATGAAGAGGGAAGAACGTCCCCAACGTCTAATTTTAATGGTAGTAAAAGAAAAGCAGCTGCTAATAAAATCAATCCAGCGATATCAATCAAGTTCGTTCGAACAATTCGATTCATATGTCCCTCCTATGTATTAATTAAACCGTAATAATTACGTTTTATATTCTACCTTAAACTATATGGGCTTGTACATGGGAATATGTCTCTCTTTTTTGAATAAAAAGTATGTGAAGGAATGAGAGGGTGCGGTGAGGAACATCACTGCGATAATGATGCATTTCACGCATAATTAACATATTAGACTTTTTTAACAAAAGAAGGAGGTTATCCATTGTATAAAAATATTATCTTAGCCACCGATGGATCGGATCATGCGAAAAGAGCCGCAGAAAACGCGATGCATATGGCAAAATGCACCCCAGGGTCATTAGTAGAGATTGTTTTTGTTGTTGATGCTGATAAAGTGAAATCAGACGTGCTGAGCCATTGGAACTCAGCAGACTTGGATGGAAAACGTAAAGAACGAATAAGAGAGGTCGAAAAAATGGCCAGAACCCATGAAGTATCCTATAAGGTAACGATTCTCCAGGGTGACCCGGGCCCTGCGATAGTTGAATATGCAAACAATCATCATGCGGACATTATTGTGATTGGCAGCAGAGGATTAAGCGGTTTGCAGGAATTTGTTCTCGGAAGTGTGAGTCATAAAGTAGCCAAACGAGCAAACTGTCCGGTGCTAATTGTGAAATGAACATCAAGCATTTAAAAATGCTTGGTGTTTTTTTGTACCTATGACATATATCACAAAAAGAGATATCTGAATGCGATATGATTTTACTATCATTTGATAAAAAGGGCATCTCTATATGTTTAGGACCATTCGTGAAAACAAAAGATTACAAAGTGAATTAGACTTTTTCAAAGCTGAATATATGAAAGCAAAACAGAAAAAACAGGAGATGGAGAACGGGATGGAGGATTTTTTACATAGCTTGTATGGGGATTTGTTGTCAACAGTGAACCAGCACGAGGTTGTGAATGGACAGCATCATGATCTAGCAGAACTGGTCGAAAAAATTAAAAAAAGGTTCGATAAAGTGGAAGAAATCAGTCAACACTCTAATCAAATTTCGACCAAGATGCTTGTGATGGGACAAACTTTGATAGATTCCACGGAGGAAATGGTGAGAGAGTCGAAGGAGGGTAGAGAGTCTGTTGGAAAAGTAGAAACAATGATCAAGAAGCTTGGGGAGCAATCGAGTTTAGCGGCAACCAGTATGAATCAACTTAATATACGTTCAAAAGAAATTGAGGACATTGTCAAGGTCATTCATGCCATTGCCGAACAAACCAATTTGCTTGCCTTGAATGCATCAATTGAGGCAGCACGAGCAGGAGAACATGGAAAAGGCTTTGCTGTGGTAGCAAGTGAGGTGAGAAAACTTGCGGAAAGTACAGCCCAAAGCACCATGGACATCGACGGCCTCACGAGAAGTATTCAGCGGGAAATTAACAAAGCGCTCACAGAAACACAAACAAGTCTAACAGTTGTTAATGAAGGAATTCAGCTTAGTACGGGAACAACAGCGAAAATCGATCATATCCTTGAGGTGATTGAAACGGTGCAAACCGAAGTACAATCGGTTCTCCACACCATTCAAGAACAAAAATCCTTTAGTGGAGATATCATTGAAGAAATCTGTATGACAAAAGAAGTGTTCAATAAAGTAAATGACGCGATTTTACAACATATCGACGACGCTCACATAGTTGATCAGCGATTGGAAGAAGGAATTATGCAGATTAAGGGGATTGGTCATGGAGAGTGAAAATGGCATGAAGCGGTTTTAGTCTTATGACTCGTGGAGCTAGTTTTACTTGTGCATCAGGTCATAAAAGGTATCTTATGACCTGATGTATTTCATTTTAATGGTCTGTCACGTCATAAAATCATGTTTATGACATTAGGAGTTAATTTTTCAAGGGCAATCAGGTCATAAAAAAATTGCCACTCACCCATTGACAATATCTCGAATTCGTAATATTATTATCTCACATTCAAGATATTTGAATCAGAGATAAAAAGACAAGGAGGTGAGCATATGGATAAGATTTGTTCTAATGAACCTTTTCTGCTCCTCATGCAAACAACAAAGGCGATTCAAGAATGTATAAAGTCCAATGTAACAAAACATGATCTAAGCGTGACAGAGTTTTCGGTTCTTGAAGTTCTTTATCATAAGGGGACGCAGACGATTCATCAAGTGGGGAGCAGCATTCTTGTGGCTAGCGGATCGATGACGTACGTAGTTGATAAGCTGGTACAAAAGGGGTTTTTAGAGCGGAATATTTGTCCAGGAGATCGGCGAGCCATTCATATTTCTTTGTCGGATAAAGGGAGAATATTAATGGATACCCTTATTCCGGAGCATCAAGTACTGATTGATTCCATGTTTGCTTCATTAGATCATCAAGAGGTAAACAGTTTAATAGATGTACTAAGAAAAACGAAGAAGAAAGTAGAAGAGCTATCAAATTAACAAACAACTAGGAGGAATTACAAGATGTTAGATTTAGGATTATTATTGATTCGTGTGGTTATCGGTTTATTATTCATTGGTCATGGTGCACAGAAATTATTTGGTTGGTTCGGTGGTTACGGACTAAAAGGAACCGGTGGCTGGATGGAGTCGCTTGGATTAAAGCCAGGTGTAACAATGGCTCTTCTTGCTGGTTTAGCAGAGTTGGTGGGTGGCTTATTCTTTGCTGCGGGATTCTTAACTCCATTTGCAGGTCTACTTATTGCTGCAACTATGGTTATGGCCATTGTAAAAGTTCACGGTGCCAATGGGTTATGGTCAACAGCAAATGGATATGAATACAACTTAACGTTATTAGTTGTGGCTGTTGGTGTTGCATTAACAGGTCCTGGAGCTTACGCAATCGACGCATTTATTTTCTAAATTATCTCGGTTTTGAGAATCATGAAACTAGACAAAGACTCACCTTCAAATCAGGTGGGTCTTTCATTCGTTGATCGAATAAATAATCCTTTTTCCCTGCGAAAATAGTAGGATATTACTGTCGAATCATGGTAAAATGGAGTCCACAGTAGGTCGAAAAAGGGCAGTCTACTGAATTTTGCTCTGGGATGAGGGGTTACTTTGCTTGGGTCTGCCACATTTTATGTGTTCAATTTAAGCGATGTGTTGATTGCTATCTTCATTTCGATAATATGCTGTACACTTGGGGCAGAATTTTGTCGTCGGTTGAAGCTAGAAAATTATACGTTTATGAGAAGAGTAATATACTCGTTAATGCTAGGCTTTACTTTTTGGTTAGCGTTGTTATTGGTTTGTTTGGCAATGGAATTACCTTACTCTACAGGAAATATCAATTTATACTTTCAATTAAGTTTTTATTTTTGCTTTATCGGATCCTATATTGCTCTTGGGGTAACGAAACAGAGACTAAATAGTTCGATTCAGTATATATTTGCAGGTTTGTTCGTTACAGTTTGTATTTTAGGTACACTTAGTCTTGGTTTTTATCTTCTATACTCGGATCATCTAGATATAAAGCCGATGCTTGGGACCATGACTGTATTTTTAACATTAGCAACGATGTTTTCCTTGCTTCGCTTCCTTATTCAAATAACGAATTCGGATATCTATCAATTCCTGTCTCGATGGAAGCTTGTTGGTAGTATTCTTGGTGGAGCTGCTTTTGCAGGAATTCCTTTTATGGTTGTTGTAGCTATGCTAAATCTTGAAGAAATTGGTACGGGGAATACAAAACCATTGGTTATGCTTTTACCTTTTACATATAGTGTCATTACGAATCTTGCTTTCATGCTAGTACCGGACCTGTTTGGTGAACGTTTATTGATGCGTAACATTCAATCGTATTTATCACTATTTAATCATAATCCTGATGCCGTATTTGCCGTAAACTTGTCAGGCAACATTATGCATGCGAATAAGGAAGCCTTTAAACTTACAGGCTATGATCAAAAAGCGATTAAGGGTTTGCATTTCAAGGAGCTATTAATCTACGACGAAGAGGAATTCAATCACTATCTTCAAAGCTTCCTTCAAGAAGATATTCAATCGGTTGAAGTAAAACTTCGACATCGAGATGGCTTTTTTATTGATGTTAGAATTACACCTGTTCGAATCATTGTGAAAGAAGAACTGATCGGGGTATATGGAATTGTCCGAGATATTACAGAGAAGACGCATGCCGAGGAGACGATTCGTTACCTTGCTTATCACGATGATTTAACCAACTTACCGAATAAACGGAAGCTTGAAAAAGTGGCAGCAGAGTCGATTGGTGAAAATAAACCTTTTTATCTTTTTTATATTGATTTTGATCGTTTTAAACGGATTAATGATACCTTTGGTCATTTTTTCGGTGATAAAATTCTTCAAGAAACCGGGAAAAAGCTTGAGGAGCTCATGCCTGAAAATTGTACGATTGCAAGGCTTGGGGGAGATGAGTTTGCGGCCCTCCTTCCTCATCCAGCAGACTATGATGAGATTGCTCAAAAAATTATCGAAGGTTTTCGTACCCCTATCGTACTCGATGGCTTTGATTTTTTACTTACAGCAAGCATCGGTGTGGCTTATTTTCCAAAAGATGGAGAATCGATTTTGGATTTATTGAAGGCGGCAGATCTCGCGATGTATCGTGCGAAAAATGAAGGCTCCAATCGATATGTTGTGTATGAGGCGACCATGAAGGAACAATCACTTAATAAAATAAAGATAGAAAGTGATCTTCGCAGAGATATTGCGAATCGCAAGTTAACGGTTTATTATCAACCGAAATATGATACGGGTTCAAATCTATTGGTGGGCTCCGAGGCACTCATTCGTTGGCAACATGAAGAGAACGGGTTTATTCCTCCTAGTAAGTTTATTCCTATCGCCGAAGAAAGTAACTTAATTATTGATCTTGAGAGATTTGTAATTACGGAAGTATTCGAAACGATTGGGGAGTGGAAACGGAAAGGCATGCCGGTGCCTAGAACTTCTATTAATATTTCCGTCATTCATTTTTACCAAGAAGACTTTGTCGATTTTATCATAAAAAACTTAGCCTCCTATGAGATCGATGGCAGTGATATTGAGATTGAAATTACGGAAAGTGTTATTATGCGTGGAGAGGAGCGAGTCAATCGAAACCTGCTTGCCCTTAGAGAAGTCGGGGTTGAGATCAGTGTCGATGACTTTGGAACAGGGTATAGCTCCTTAAGTTATTTGCAAAAGTTATCTGTCGATCGTTTGAAAATTGACCAGTCGTTTATCGCTGATTATGAGAGCAATAAAGAAATTATATCTGCCATCATTTCGATGTCTCACAACCTAAATCTGAAGGTCATTGCAGAAGGTGTGGAAACGTCGAATCAAATCGGTTTCCTGCAAAACATGAATTGCTTCGAGGTGCAAGGTTATTTCTACTCCCCTCCAGTCGAGCGTTCTAATTATGAAGATATTTTATCTAAATACGGTAATGCTAGTTAAAAATGCCTCATTTAGAGGCATTCAGAATGTCGACAAAAGGTAGTGAGAACTTCTCGCTGCCTTTTGTCATTTTTTTGTTTGGAAAAAGGCTGATTCCGCTTCGGGCGCTTGCTTTCCGGGGGGCGGGCAGTGAGTCTCCTCGTCGCTGACGCTCCTGTGGGGTCTCACTTGTCCCGCTGATCCCCAGGAGTCAAGCACCTTGCCAAGTCTGAATGCTTCATTTAGAGGCATTTTTTTAATCAGCCGATTGATTTCTCATTCTTTCTTGTGCAAGTCGGACCATTTCTTTGACCATGCTTCCACCGATTTGGCCACCGATCTTGCCTGCTTGATGGGAGGTAAGATTTCCGTTATTGCCTTTACTCAGTGGAATATGCATATCCGCTGCCACTTCGTATTTTACCTGGTCCGGGTTATCGTTAGGCACCATATACCCTCTCTGTTTCATAACATCTGCTTTTAACGAATCTAATGCCTCTCTAGCCTCTGGGATTAATGGACGTCTTTTTCTAGCCATATTCTCTATGCTCCTTTTACTTTTTTCTTAGTATGCACTTTCCATACGTGAAATACTTGTACAACCGGAGTTGACCATATATTCTATAACTATAAGTGGTAACAAAGAGGGGTTGAACGAGATGAAGTATGTATTGGGTCTTTTTATCCCTGGTGCTCTCGTTATTTTTTTCACAAGAGTTACATACAGCCATGTGATTGGTTTATTGCTTACAGTTGCACTAATAGCTGCATCGGTTTATAAGGGGTATACCGATTCCTTATCGCTCATTATTGTAGATGCATTGTCTTTAACGGTTGGGTTTGCGTATTCGAAAATGGTTCGAGAGAGGGCAAAAAAACGATCGTAGGTAGAAGCTTGTCGATAAAATTTTCGACAAGTTTTTTTATGCCATTTTCACATACAGAGGGTGTTTGAATCATTTCAATCAAACGTTTGATTGACCTTTTTTCGACTGAGACTGACAGACTTCATCGTAAAAACGAAAAACATCGAATATTTGTTCGCATATTATTGGTTTGTTTTCCCTTATTTGTGGTAGAATGATTAATATGAAAATATAGGTTATTTACTCAGCTAGGTCCGCCGCCGCTAGTTACTATAGATGAAATTCTAATGGATACTTTTAATAGGAGGAGTACTTGTGAAGGACCAATTTGAATTAGTCTCTAAATACTCACCACAAGGAGATCAGCCTGCAGCCATACAAAGGATTGCTGATGGAATACATAATGGTGAAAAACGTCAAACGTTGCTCGGAGCAACAGGGACTGGTAAAACATTCACGATCTCCAATGTGATTAAAGAAGTGAATAAGCCGACACTTGTGATCGCTCATAATAAAACACTTGCTGGCCAGCTTTATAGTGAGTTTAAGGAGTTTTTTCCGAATAACGCCGTCGAGTATTTTGTTAGCTATTACGATTATTATCAGCCAGAAGCGTATGTTCCTTCAACAGATACGTTTATCGAAAAAGATGCTAGTATCAATGACGAAATTGATAAGCTTCGTCACTCGGCTACATCCTCTTTGTTTGAAAGAAAAGATGTTATTATCATTGCGAGTGTTTCTTGCATTTACGGTCTAGGTTCTCCTGAGGAATATCGAGATCTTGTGCTCTCACTAAGAACGGGAATGGAAATTGAGCGTAATCAGCTCTTGCATCGCTTGGTAGATATTCAATATGAAAGAAACGATATTAACTTTCAGCGTGGGACATTTCGTGTTCGTGGCGATGTGGTCGAGATTTTCCCGGCTTCACGGGATGAGCATTGCTTACGTGTGGAGCTATTTGGTGATGAAATTGATCGCATTCGAGAGGTGGATGCATTAACAGGGGAGATTCTTGGAGAAAGAGAACATGTTGCCATTTTCCCAGCTTCCCACTTCGTTACGCGTGAAGAAAAACTCCTTGTTGCCATTGAAAATATTGAGAAGGAACTTGAAGAACGCCTAGCGGACATGCGTGAAAACGGAAAGCTTCTTGAGGCACAGCGATTAGAGCAACGTACACGTTATGACTTAGAAATGATGAGGGAAATGGGCTTCTGTTCGGGAATTGAAAACTACTCCCGACATCTAACTCTAAGACCACCTGGGTCAACACCATATACATTGATCGATTATTTTCCAGAAGACTTCTTAATTGTCATTGACGAGTCGCATGTGACGCTTCCGCAAATTCGTGGAATGTATAACGGCGACCAAGCGCGTAAGCAGGTTCTCGTGGACCATGGTTTCCGTCTGCCTTCAGCGATGGATAACCGACCTTTAACGTTTACAGAATTTGAGGAGAAGATCAATCAAATTGTGTTTGTTTCGGCAACACCGGGACCTTATGAGCTTGAACACACGCCAGAAATGGTTCAACAAATCATTCGTCCAACAGGATTGCTTGATCCAACGATTGATGTTCGTCCGATTGAAGGGCAAATTGATGACCTTATCGGTGAGATTCATGAGCGGATTAAGAGGAATGAACGCGTTCTTGTCACAACGTTAACAAAAAAGATGTCCGAGGACTTAACAGATTACTTGAAAGAAATTGGTATCAAGGTACAATATCTACACTCTGAGGTAAAAACACTCGAAAGAATTGAAATCATCCGAGAGCTACGACTTGGAAAATATGATGTTCTTATAGGAATTAACTTGTTAAGGGAAGGTATAGATATTCCTGAGGTTTCGTTAGTAGCCATTTTGGATGCGGACAAAGAAGGCTTCCTTCGTTCAGAACGTTCGTTGATTCAAACCATAGGTCGTGCGGCGCGTAATTCCCGCGGTCATGTGGTGATGTATGCCGATCGAATGACAAACTCAATGGAGCTTGCGATTTCAGAAACGAAACGTCGTCGCGCCATTCAAGAAGAGTACAATGAGAAGCATGGAATCACACCGATGACGATCCAAAAAGATATAAGAGATGCCATTCGAGCAACACATGCGGCTGAGGATGAAGCAGAGTACAAGACAACAGAAAAGCTTACAAAGCTTACGAAAAAAGAGCGTGATAAGCTAATTGAGGATATGGAGAAGGAAATGAAAGAAGCAGCAAAGGCGCTAAACTTCGAGAGAGCAGCAGAGCTTCGTGATTTAATATTAGAGTTGAAAGCGGAAGGATGACGAATCAATGGCAATGGAAAAGCTCATAGTTAAAGGGGCTAGAGCTCATAATTTAAAGGATATCGATGTGACCATTCCGCGAGATAAGCTCGTTGTACTAACAGGACTTTCAGGCTCGGGGAAATCCTCTCTTGCATTTGATACGATATATGCTGAGGGGCAGAGACGCTATGTGGAATCATTATCTGCGTACGCAAGACAGTTTTTAGGGCAAATGGATAAACCGGATGTGGATATGATTGAAGGACTTTCACCGGCTATTTCAATTGATCAGAAAACAACGAGTCGTAATCCTCGTTCGACCGTCGGAACGGTTACGGAGATTTATGATTATTTACGATTATTATATGCAAGAGTGGGTCGCCCGACCTGTCCGAATCACGGGATTGAAATTAGCTCCCAAACGATCGAGCAAATGGTCGACCGAATTATGGAGTATCCTGAACGAACAAAGCTCCAAGTACTTGCACCGATTATTGCAGGACGCAAAGGGACACATGTGAAGGTTTTTGAAGATATTAAAAAGCAAGGCTTTGTTCGTGTTCGTGTGGACGGAGAAATGCTTGATCTTTCAGACGAAATTGAGCTGGAGAAAAACAAGAAACATACGATCGAAGTGGTTGTTGACCGGATTGTCGTAAAGGAGGGAGTAACTGCCCGTCTCGCTGATTCGCTTGAAACCGCTCTTGGTCTGGGTGAAGGAAAAGTAATTATTGATGTCATCGGCGAAGAGGAATTGCTTTTCAGCGAACACCATGCCTGTCCATTATGTGGCTTCTCGATCACGGAGCTTGAACCTCGTATGTTCTCGTTTAACAGTCCGTTCGGTGCATGTCCTGACTGTGATGGATTAGGGTCAAAGCTCGAAGTGGATGTAGATCTTGTTGTTCCGAATAAAGAGTTATCCCTAAAACAGCATGCCATCGCACCGTGGGAGCCAACAAACTCTCAATACTATCCACAGCTATTAGAAGCAGTGTGTAACCACTTTGGAATTGATATGGATATTCCTGTGCAGGATCTTCCAAAACATTTGTTTGACAAAGTGCTATTTGGATCAAAAGAAGACGATATTTACTTCCGGTACGAAAATGACTTCGGACAAATTCGTGAAGGCTATATCCAATTCGAAGGTGTCATTCGAAATGTGGAGCGACGTTACAAGGAGACAAGCTCTGATTATATTCGTGAGCAAATGGAAAAGTACATGGCTCAGCATCACTGTCCGACTTGTAAAGGAGACCGCCTGAAGAAGGAAACATTAGCGGTACTAATCAACAACCACCATATAGGGAAAGTGACGTCCTTCTCGATTCAAGAAGCTCATCATTTCTTTGACCATCTAGACTTAACGGAAAAAGAAACAAAAATAGCTAACTTAATTCTGCGTGAAATCAAAGAACGCCTTGGTTTCTTAATCAATGTCGGCCTCGATTATTTAACGTTGAACCGTGCGGCGGGAACTTTATCTGGAGGAGAGGCCCAGCGAATTCGTTTAGCCACACAAATCGGGTCAAGATTAACCGGTGTGTTATACATTCTAGATGAACCCTCCATTGGACTTCATCAGCGAGACAATGACCGATTAATAGATACGTTAAAAAATATGCGTGATATTGGGAACACATTGATCGTTGTTGAGCATGATGAAGATACGATGCTTGCGGCTGATTACTTAATTGATGTTGGCCCAGGAGCAGGAGTTCATGGCGGACAAATTGTTTCTGCTGGAACCCCCCAGGAGGTTATGGAGGATCCAAACTCACTAACCGGTCAGTATTTAGCAGGTAAGAAATTTATTCCGCTACCAGTTGAGCGAAGAAAAAGTGATGGTAGATACGTCGAGATTAAAGGCGCTAAGGAAAATAACTTGAACAATGTAAACGTAAAGATCCCGCTTGGCATGTTCATCGCAGTAACCGGTGTTTCTGGTTCAGGAAAAAGTACATTGATCAATGAAATTCTACATAAATCATTAGCTCAAAAGCTAAATCGTGCAAAAATCAAGCCTGGTCAGCATCGAGAAATCAAAGGGATTGAGCACTTGGATAAGGTCATTGATATCGATCAATCACCGATCGGGCGTACACCAAGATCGAACCCAGCAACTTATACTGGTGTGTTCGACGATGTGCGTGATGTGTTTGCATCGACTAATGAAGCCAAGGTTCGAGGCTACAAAAAAGGTCGCTTTAGCTTTAACGTCAAAGGTGGCCGATGTGAGGCATGTCGTGGAGATGGAATTATCAAAATAGAGATGCACTTTTTACCGGATGTCTATGTCCCTTGTGAAGTGTGTCACGGCAAACGCTACAACCGTGAAACGCTAGAAGTAAAATATAAAGGTAAGAATATTTCGGATGTGCTAGATATGACAGTGGAAGATGCACTCGTTTATTTCGAAAATATCCCAAAAATTAAAAGGAAGCTTCAAACCATCTATGATGTGGGTCTTGGTTATATTACACTCGGTCAACCTGCCACGACTTTATCTGGTGGGGAAGCACAAAGGGTAAAACTAGCGTCTGAGCTTCATCGCCGTTCTACTGGTCGCTCGTTCTATATTCTCGATGAGCCGACCACAGGGTTACACGTGGATGATATTTCACGATTGCTTGTCGTCCTCCAGCGCCTGGTGGAAAACGGTGATACGGTATTAGTCATTGAGCATAATCTCGATGTCATTAAAGCAGCCGACTATATTATCGATCTCGGACCTGAGGGTGGCGATAAAGGTGGTACCATTATTGCCATGGGAACACCAGAACAAGTATCAGAAGTACCACTATCGTATACAGGGAAGTACTTAAAACCGATACTCGACCGTGACCGTGAGCGAATGAAGAAGCAAATTCAACAAAAGGAAGAACAAGTAACTAACGCGTAAAGGAGGGAGCAGTTCCGTATAAGGAATTGCTCCTATTTGTATCACTCTCCTCAAAATTCATGAAACTTTTATTTATTAAGAACGTACATATGAGCAGAGGAGATGAAAGAAAATGAATACGAATAAAGTTTTGGCCGGTATGAGTTACTTGAGCATCTTTTTCGCTGGATTTATTTTTCCGTTGGTCGTATTTTTAGTATCATCCAGTTCATATGTCAAACAACATGCAAAGAAAGCCTTTTTGTCGCATTTAATCCCAATTGTTCCCGTACCGTTTCTAGTCGGTTCAGCGGTTTATCTAGATATGACGAATCAATTAACAGACACAGCACCGATTGCTATTATTGTAGGCGCGCTTTTAACTGGATTAATCGCCATCATCGTTACGATATGGAATCTTGTAAAAGCGATTAAAGTCTTTGCGAATGAAGATTATTAGTCCATTGAGGAGGGTATAGATATGAAAGAAGAGAGAAAACGCATCTTACAGATGGTAGAGGAAGGAAAGCTTAAGGTTGATGAAGCGTTACTGCTATTAGAAGAATTGGAGAAATCCAATACCTCTATGGAAGAAAAACAACAGAAATTATACAATGAGCTTTCAACGGTTGTGAACTTTGAGGAGGGGAAAAAGTCGTCAGGTTTTTCTTATCAAAAGGCTCAATCTGCCAAAGAAAAAATACTAGAGTTTGTGGATGTTGCTTTTAAAAAGATTAAAGATTTTGATCTTGATTGGAATTTTGGTCAATCGGTAGATGTTTCTCATATTTATCAACAAACTCATGCAAGAGTAAAGGATATTGATATTGATGTGGCCAATGGTTCGGTGACCCTTATTCCGTGGAATCAATCGGATGTTCGTGTCGAATGTGAGGCAAAGGTGTATCGTGTGGAATCACCAGAGGAAGCGAAAAGTCTATTTATCAAAGACGTGTTATTTTCGGTTGAAGGGGATAAACTCCGTTTCGGAGCACAACAAAAGTGGATGAAGGTTCAGGCAAAGGTATATGTGCCTTCCACTGATTTTGAACAAATTCGCATTCGAATGTTTAACGGGCCGATTACAAGTGAAAACCTAGTGGTGGCGTCGTTTAAAGCAAAAACAGCAAATGGAAAAGTGGATGTGTCAAACATTAAGGCATCAAAAGCAGAACTAGAAACAGCCAATGGGCAAATATCCGTTCAACAAAGTCAAATCGAAGACTTTGAAGCGGAAACAATTAATGGAGCGATCCGAGTGGATGGTACTTATAAAAAGCTCGATCTTCAATCCTTTAACGGAAACATCGAATGTGAGCTAGCTGGAGACCAAAGTGATGTGGTGGTAACCAAAGCAACAACAGGCTCCATCAAGGTGAAGGTACCTGCTTCATGGGCATTAAGTGGTGAACTAAAGTCCAATCTGGGTGGTTTCCAAGTAGACGTAGACGATATTTCAGTTGTCGAAAATAAGAGCGAAGTTGTTCAAAAAATGTTTGCTTTTAAATCTACAAGACCGTTAGATACCTTTACAACGATTCTTGCAGATACAAAGACCGGTTCGATTTCGTTGAAAAAAGTGAAATAAGAATGGATGATTGCGATGAGATGGCTTATAGGAATAGGAATTAATGCGATTTTGTTTATCGCTCTGGCAGGCTATTTTGAAAACTCCTTTTATATAGAAGGCTTTGGGGCGGCGTTGGCCGCGAGTTTCATCTTAGCGATTTTAAATATGCTGGTTAGACCTATTTTAATCATATTAACTCTGCCGATCACGATTGTGACGCTTGGTGCGTTCTTGCTAGTAATTAATGCATTGACACTTTTGCTCACCGATGAATTGGTTGGTTCCTCCTTTGAAATCGAAGGATTCTGGATGGCCTTCTTCATCGCGCTCATCATGTCGGTAGTTAATGTCATTCTTCAGAAAACTGTTTTTTCGAGAAAAAAGGAAAATGACTAAGTTTCCACCCTCCTTTTAGCAAAGGAGGGTTTTTTATATGGAAAAAGGGGGGATTTTAGTAGAAATCAATGGTTTTTACGTTCACTTCAGAAGTTCAATGTGATTTTACTTGCGATTATAGAGATTTATTTGCTATTTTAAAAACTTTTTTGCGATTCTAGAAATTTATTTGCTATTCCAAAAATATATTTGCGATTGTGAGGAATTACTTGCGATCACGAGAAGATATTTGCGATTAAGAGGAATTACTTGCGATCACGAGAAGATATTTGCGATTAAGAGGAATTACTTGCGATCCAAGTACATATTAGCGATTCAAAAAATTCAACCACTATTCCCCGGAAGTTCTAGTGTTCCCTCACGAATTTTCATTTTCCCGGTTACTTTCCCACAACCTGAGTAAAATAAACAACGATTGGGAAAGGAGGCATTTATGAGCAAGAAACTACTGATTTCAACCTTAGTATGCATGGTTTTAGTTTGGAGTGTAGGTTGTACAGAGATGAAAGCCCAGCAGCAGCATACCGAGTCCCCGAGGAATGTCATTATGATGGTGATGGATGGAACGAGTTCGGGAGCGGTCGCATTAGCCCGCTGGTATAAAGGTAGAGATCTTGCACTAGATCAAATCTTAACGGGAGGCGTGCGAACGTATTCTGCAGAATCTGCGATTACAGACTCGGCCGCTGCGGCTACCGCTCTAGCGACTGGAAATAAAACGGATGAGCATTATATTGGGCTACTTCCTTCGAAAATTACGACACCAGGCAAACAGGAAGAGAACCCGAAGCATGCGCTCATGCCGGTGGCCAATGTCCTTGAAGGAGCAAAGAAAGTAGGGAAAGCGACGGGGATTGTTGCCACCTCTGAAATTCAACACGCCACACCAGCCGGATTTTCCACACATGTTCTGAGCCGAAAGCAGCAAGAAGATATTGCTGAACAACAGGTGTATCAAGGAATCGATGTTGTACTTGGTGGCGGAAAAGTTCATTTAACAAATCGTAAAGATCAAGAAGATTTACAAAAGGTTATTGAAGAAAAAGGATATCAATGGGTCGATACGAGAAGTGAATTACAAAAGGCGAACGGTACGAAGATTTGGGGGAGCTTTGCAGATGAGTCACTAGCCTATGATATAGATCGTCCGGCAACCCAACCTTCCGAGCCCACTCTTGCTGAAATGACGAACAAGGCGATTCAAACCCTTTCGAAAGATGAAGATGGATTTTTCTTGTTTGTGGAAGGAAGTAAAATTGATTGGGCTGCGCACAAAAATGATATTGTTGGCATGATTAGTGATGTGTTAGCCTTTGACGAAGCAGTAAAGGAGGCAGTCACGTATGCTGAAAGAGATGGGAATACGATGGTGATTGCCGTGACCGATCATGGAAATAGTGGAATCTCGATAGGGAATCGGCAAACGTCTAGATCGTATGCGCATACTCCTGTTGAAAGCTTCATTCAGCCATTGAAAAAAGCCCAGCGGACGGTCGAGGGTGCACTGCAGGATCTAAAGCAGGATCGCTCTAATATCAAACAAGTGGCAAAGCTATATGGTCTAGATGATTTATCAAACAACGAAATAAGAATGCTGATTAACTCCAATCATGTTGGGGCAGACCTATCTGCTATGTTAGCCAAAAAAGCAAATCTTGGTTTTACAACAGGTGGACATACGGGGGAAGATGTATTTTTATACGCCTACGGTCCATCTCATCCAACCGGATACCTGGAAAACACGGAGTTACCTGAAAGAATGGCCGAATTCATGGGGGTTAACTTAGAAAAGTTGAGCCAATCGTTGTTTATGAATGCAAAGGAATTTTTTGAGAAACAAGGCTTCGTTACAAAAATTGACCAATCGAAAAATCATAATCCTATATTTGTAGCTGCTAAAAGAGACGTTTCCATTGAAATCCCTGCTAATAAAAATATCATTATGGTGAACGGAAAGTCACATTCGCTGAATGGGGTAGCCGTTTTCAATGGAATAGACTTTTTTGTAAGTGAACAAGTAAAAGAGTTGCTCCCGTAATTTCTATCCCTTCTCAATATTGAGGAGGGTCATTTTTTTGACAAAATATGAGGATCAAATTTGGTTCTTTTAAAAAAGATGGTAAAATAGATAGGAATTGTCTCTTTACATACAGAGGAGGAAGACGACCATGGCGAAAGTTCGTACAAAAGATATTATTGAAAAATTTGACCTTGAGTTACTTAGTGGAGAAGAAGGAATAAATCGCCCGATCACGATGAGTGATATCTCTAGACCGGGTATTGAAATAGCAGGTTTTTTCGATTATTATCCAGCCGAGCGAATTCAACTTCTTGGGAAAACAGAGCTAACCTTTGCGGAAAAATTGTCGCCAACTGAGCGTGCCATTCGTATGGAAAAGCTTTGTACGGATGTAACTCCTGGAATCATTGTGACAAGGGAACTTGACGTACCTGAAGAGCTGATTGAAGCGTGTGAACGTGAGGCTGTGCCACTTATGCGGTCTAGACAGAAGACGACTCGTTTTTCTGGACGTTTGACGAACTTTTTAGAAAGCAAGCTTGCGCCTACAACAGCTGTTCATGGTGTTTTGATTGATATTTATGGAGTTGGGGTTCTAATCACGGGGAAAAGTGGAGTCGGGAAAAGTGAAACTGCCCTTGAACTTGTTAAACGTGGACACCGATTGGTTGCAGATGATTGCGTAGAAATTCGTCAAGAGGATGAAGATACGCTCATTGGTAATTCTCCAGAATTGATTGAGCATTTACTAGAAATCCGTGGATTAGGAATCATTAACGTGATGACGCTATTCGGAGCGGGAGCGGTTCGAAGTCATAAACGAATTACCTTGGTCATTAACCTGGAGTTATGGGATCAAAACAAGCAATATGATCGTTTAGGATTAGATGAAGAAAAGTTGCGTATTATTGACACAGATTTAACAAAATTAACGGTTCCTGTTCGACCTGGTCGGAACTTAGCCGTTATTATTGAAGTAGCAGCGATGAACTTCCGTCTAAAACGAATGGGAGTGAACGCAGCGGAGCAGTTTACGAATCGATTGGCTGATGTGATTGAAGAAGGCGAGCATGACGAAGAACATTAATCCTAAGGGGGATGAGCTGTAATGGAATCAACTATTCAACCGATTGACCCAATTGCGGTGTCACTCGGTCCAATCCAGATCCATTGGTACGGTGTGATCATTGGGGTGGGTATTGCACTTGCATTATTTTTAGCGATGCGAGAAGGAGAAAGAAGGGGACTACATAAAGACATTTTCCCTGATTTGATGCTTTGGGCGATACCCATTGCGATTATTTCAGCACGTATTTATTATGTTGCATTTGAGTGGGATTATTACTCTCAAAATCCAGGTGATATTATCAAGATTTGGAATGGTGGAATTGCCATTCATGGCGCACTAATCGGTTCGGTTATCACAGCGATTGTGTTTTCAAGGAAGAAAAATATTTCGTTTTGGAAGCTTGCGGATATTGCGGCACCAAGTATTATACTTGGGCAAGCCATCGGTCGTTGGGGGAATTTTATCAACCAAGAGGCGCATGGTGGCGAGGTAACAAGAAGCTTTTTAGAAGGTTTATTCTTACCAGAGTTTATCATCAACCAAATGTATATAGATGGAGTCTATTATCATCCAACCTTCTTATATGAATCAATCTGGAATCTAGTAGGATTCGTTCTATTAATGTCATTAAGAAGGGTGAATTTACGACAAGGAGAGATTTTCCTTTCGTATGTGATTTGGTATTCCATCGGTCGCTACTTTGTGGAAGGAATGCGTACGGACAGCTTGATGCTAACAGAATCTTTACGTATTGCCCAAACAATTTCGATCGGCTTAATTGTTTTAGCAGTAGCATTAATCGTTTACCGAAGAGTAAAAGGATACGCGAAGGTTCGATATTTGGACCAGAGTGTGTAAATCATAGAGAGAGAAGGGTGCAATTTCTTCTTACGAAAGCTGCCCAATAAGGCTTTCTTCCGGAGAAACTCCACCCCATAAGAAATAAGGGAGAGGGATAGTTTCCCCTTCCGCTAGCTGGTGTTGCTACACAACAAAGGCTAGCTTCAGGGGGAACTATCCTCATCCTAATACAAATAAGGGAGCATGGAGAGAAGATGCTACAATCTACGAAAGCAGGGTTTTTCGTCGGTTTGAAGACCGTTTGGGCATTGGGGAAAATTATATTTCCGGTTGCCCTTATTGTTGCTTTGCTGCAACATACCCCTGTTCTGCCATGGGTGATTCAGTTAATTACTCCTTTGATGGGGATTTTTGGCCTTTCTGGTGACGCAGCGATTCCTCTTGTACTAGGAAACTTTCTGAACCTGTATGCGGCAATCGGAGCCATGCTAACGATTGATTTATCGGTAAAAGAAGTGTTTATCATCGCAGTTATGCTTTCTTTTTCACACAATATGCTCGTGGAATCGAGTGTCGCGATCAAAGTAGGCGTGAAGCTTTGGATTGTGCTAACCGTTAGAATTGGGTTGGCCATTTTTTCAGGAATTGTGATTAATCTAGTATGGCAAGGTGGTAACGAGCGTGCTCAATACGGGTTGGTGGCAGCGAAAGAAGAAACGGTGAGTGGAGTCATTCCGGTCCTTCTCGATGCTTTGCAAACAGCCGCACTTGGAATTGTTCAGTTAGCTATGATTGTTATGCCATTAATGATTGTGATTCAAGTATTAAAGGACTTACATTGGCTTCAAGTATTTTCACGCTGGATGGCACCAGTGACCAAAGCATTAGGAATGAAGGAAAATACGTCAACCACTCTAGCAGCAGGATTGATTTTTGGTCTTGCATATGGAGCCGGTGTCATGATTCAGGCCGTAAAAGAGGATGGGGTAAGCCAGAAGGACGTAACGATTGCGTTTATTTTCCTCGCAGCCTGCCACGCCGTTGTGGAAGATACCCTCATCTTTATACCATTAGGAATTCCTGTCCTTCCTCTGCTACTCATCCGTTTAGTATTGGCGATCGTATTGACCGCTATTGTGGTGAGAATATGGAAGCGAGTCGAGTTCTCAAAACGAAAGGAAACAGTCTATGACCACTAAAACAACAACCATCTTATTTGATTTAGACGGAACATTAATCGATACAAATGAACTGATTATTCAATCCTTTTTACACACCTTACAGCACTACTATCCTGACCAGTACAAACGTGAGGATGTGATCCCGTTTATGGGACCAACGCTTGTAGAAACATTTGGTGGAATGAATCCGGAAAGTGTCGAGGAAATGATAAAGACATATCGTTCCTTTAACATTAGCAATCACGATTCACTTGTAAAAGAGTTCGAGGGTGTAAAAGAAACCGTTATTGCTTTAAAGGAAAAAGGGTATAAGATTGGAATCGTGACGTCGAAAATGTCTGACGTCGTGATGAAAGGATTGAAGCTTACTAAGCTAGATCCATATTTTGAAATCGTTGTGGCACTTGATCACGTCGAAAAAGCAAAGCCAGACCCAGGTCCGGTACGTATGGCTTTAGAAAAACTGCATTCTTCTCCAGAGGAAGCGATCATGGTTGGAGATAACCATCATGATATTTTAGGAGGGAGAAATGCGGGAGTAAGAACGGCTGCGGTTGCCTGGTCGATTAAAGGTCGTGATTATTTAGCCAAGTACAATCCAGACTATATGCTTGAAAACATGACTGATTTACTGGCCATTCTAGAGGCAGAAAGATAATGAGAAAGACGACTCGCTACCCCGTCGAAGGAGCGAACTCTCTCTGGCATGTATACAAGACCGTCCCATTTGTAAAAGTCGTCAAAAACTTCATCGTCATCCAACTCGCACGATATACACCATTTTTAGGGATGAAAAATTGGTTGTATCGAACCTTTCTAAAAATGAAAATTGGTGACCAAACCTCATTTGCTCTTATGGTCATGCTCGATATTATGTTTCCAGAAAAAATCAGCGTAGGCAAAAACACCGTCATCGGTTATAACACCACGATTCTTGCCCACGAATACTTAATCAAAGAGTTTCGATTAGGAGAAGTGCAAATCGGAAGCGAAGTAATGATTGGAGCGAATACGACGATTCTCCCTGGTATCACCATTGGGGATGGAGCCATTGTGTCAGCAGGAACGCTCGTTCATAAGGATGTTCCTGCAGGAGCGTTCGTCGGTGGCAATCCCATGCGGGTAATTTACACAAAGGAAGAGCTCACAACCAGATGGGCAGAAGATCCGATTTACGGAAAAGAAAAGCTTCATTAACAGTAGTTAGTGAGGCTTTTTTTATATCATTGTCGATTGGTGTACATAATCGAGCCTTTATTGCGCTAGCCAATAACAGCGAAGAGAATGGGCACCAATTGACTTTGGTACCAATTTTTCAGTTGACGACCTCCTTGTGAAAGGAGTAAACTACATATAACTTCAATTTGCTAACATATTAGCGAACTAAAGGATTCGGAACATTTAGATATAGAGGTGATTGTCTTGAGTCGTTTATTTATGTTCGAAAAACCGCTTGGAATGAGGGATACCCTTCCAGGATTATATGAAACGAAAAGCATTGCTAGAAATGCGATACAATCAGAAATGAAGCGCTGGGGTTTTCAGTTTATTGAAACGCCTGCACTTGAATATTATGAAACGGTTGGAACAGCTTCAGCTATTCTTGACCAGCAGTTGTTTAAATTATTAGATTCACAAGGACATACACTTGTGCTAAGACCGGATATGACGGCACCGATCGCGCGTGTGGCAGCGTCAAAGCTGTTGAACGAAGACTTGCCGCTACGTTTAGCCTACTCGGCAAATGTATACAGAGCACAGCAAAGAGAAGGGGGCAGACCTGCAGAATTTGAGCAAATCGGTGTGGAGTGTATTGGCGACCATACAATTAGTGCAGATGGAGAGGTCATCGCTCTATTAATCTCATCATTACGAGAAGTTGGACTACCAAAGTTCCAAATTTCCGTAGGTCATATCGGTTTTGTACAAACCTTGTTCCAGCAAATTCTAGGAACAGAAGAGCGGGCCCAAGCATTAACGAAATTTCTATATGAAAAAAATTATGTAGGATACCGTGAGCATGTAAAAAACCTCGCGTTATCTTCCATTGATAAGCAAAGATTATTAGATTTCCTAAAGCTTCGCGGAGGCGAGGAGGTTCTAAGCTTTGCCAATGATATTATTGAAAATGAAAGTGGTCGTGAAGCACTTTCTCAGCTTCAGCAATTGTGGGAGATTGTCGTAGCCTTCGGTGAGGAAGATAAGCTGAAGTTTGATCTGACACTTATTAGTCATATGAGCTACTACACAGGAATTGTGTTTGAAGTATACTCTCACGCGGTAGGTACACCAATTGGAAATGGCGGCAGATACGATCTTCTTTTAGAAAAGTTCGGGAAGGCTACGGGAGCGACCGGATTTGCTTTATACTTAGACCGTTTAATCGAAGCGCTTGGTGGAGTATCAGAAGAAACACCGATGACCTGTATATTATTCAGTGATGAACGACGACAGGAAGCTTATACAGTGGCAAAAGAAAAGCGCGCCGTCGGAGAAAAGGTCGTATTACAAGATATCAATGGTGTGAAAAATATTGATGCATGCACGAATCAATATACAGATATCGTCTTTTTAATCGGAAAAGCAGGCAGGGGGTCTTAACAGTGAAGGAAATGCTAACAATTGCAATGCCGAAGGGGCGGATTTTTGACGAAGCAGTTGAGCTTCTTCGTCAAGCGGGCTTTAATCTTCCACCAGAGTTTGAAGACTCTCGCAAGCTCATTATCGATGTGGAACAAGAGCAATTTCGCTTTATTTTAGCGAAGCCGATGGACGTCCCTACTTATGTAGAACACGGCGTAGCAGATTTAGGGATTGCAGGGAAAGATGTTATGCTTGAAGAAGAGCGTGATGTGTATGAACTATTAGATTTGAAAATTAGTGCCTGCTACTTGGCCGTTGCAGGTTTACCAAATACAAAGATGAACGATGTGGCTCCAAAGGTGGCTAGCAAGTATCCGAATGTGGCAGCAGCCTATTTCCGTGAACAAGGGGAACAGGTGGAGATCATCAAGCTAAATGGATCGATCGAACTGGCACCGATTATCGGATTATCTGATCGCATCGTAGATATCGTGTCTACAGGAAAAACTTTGGTCGAAAATGGACTAGTAGAGTATGAACGCATTGCCGATATTACCTCTCGTCTGATCGTAAATCCGGTCAGCTACCGAACAAAGGATGAGCGAATTAGTGAGATCGTTGATAAGTTAACAGACGTGATTCACGGTGTAAGGAGCTGAACAGGATGAGAATTCAAAGGGTGAGTGAGGCGGTTAGCATTAAGCGTTCGGTGGATGCGGGAACCGAGGAGCAACGCCAAACGGTAAAGATGATCATTGAAGATGTACGAAAAAATGGAGATACGGCTCTATTTGCCTATACAGAAAAATTTGATCGTGCGACGTTAACATCGATGCTGGTTTCAGAAGAAGAAATCCGTGAAGCATACGACGAAACTGGCGCGGAATATGTAGCGATTATTAAGGAAGCAGCGGAAAACATTCGCTATTTTCATGAAAAGCAGGTTCGTAATTCATGGCTGACGACAGAAGCGAATGGAACGATTCTTGGCCAAAAGGTCACTCCACTTGATTCCGTTGGCGTGTACGTACCAGGTGGAACAGCGGCATACCCATCGTCTGTCCTTATGAATGTGATGCCGGCAAAAGTGGCTGGAGTTGAGCGCATCGTCATGGTTTCTCCTCCTGGTGCCAATGGAAAGTTACCAGCAGCCGTTGTTGTGGCGGCTCAAGAAGCTGGTGTGAAGGAGATTTTTAAGGTTGGGGGAGCACAAGCAGTTGCCGCTCTTGCTTATGGAACAGAAGCGATTAAGCCGGTTGATAAAATCGTCGGACCGGGAAACATTTATGTGGCCCTGGCCAAGCGTGAAGTTTTCGGTGACGTGGATATTGATATGATTGCAGGTCCTAGTGAAATTGCGGTTTTGGCAGATGACACGGCTCGAGCAAGCGAAGTGGCAGCCGATCTTCTTTCTCAAGCAGAGCATGATGAAAGAGCGTGCTGTGTGCTTGTTACCACTTCACAAGAATTAGCTGAACAGGTTTCTGAGGAGGTTGTTCGTCAGCTTGAAACACTTCCTCGTAAGGCGATTGCCGAACAATCAATCGTTGATTACGGAGCGATTTATGTGGCTGACACATTAGAAGAAGCGATTGCCACTATTAACACATTGGCGCCAGAGCATTTAGAAGTGATGACGGCTAACCCAATGGAGCTTTTAGGACAAATCAAACATGCGGGTGCCATTTTTATCGGCCGATTTAGTTCCGAACCAGTCGGAGACTATTTCGCAGGCCCTAACCACGTGCTACCAACAAACGGAACCGCCCGTTTCTCAAGCCCATTAAACGTAGACGATTTCCAAAAGAAATCAAGCATTATCTCATACAGTGAACAAGCATTACAACAAAACGTCGAAAAAATCGCCGCCTTCGCAAGACTCGAAGGCCTAGAAGCCCACGCAAGAGCGGTAGAATCACGATTTAAATAAATGGAAGAGGGGCGTTTCCACCCGAAGAAGCCTTTGTTGCGCAGCAACACCAGCGCACGGAGGGTGAAACGACCCCTTGACCAACACTTTTTTGAACAGGAGGATTCGAGATGACAAGGTCAGCAAGCATTACAAGAAAAACAGGTGAAACAAATATAGAACTTTCTTTAACGATTGATGGAGAAGGGAAATCAGAACTAGAGACGGGCGTTCCTTTTATGACACATATGCTTGATTTATTTACCAAGCATGGTCAGTTTGATTTAACCATCAACGCAAAAGGTGACACAGAGGTGGATGATCACCATACAACAGAAGACATCGGCATCTGTTTAGGACAAGTCCTTCGTGAAGCATTAGGCGATAAAAAGGGAATCAAGCGCTATGGTAATGCTTTTGTACCAATGGATGAGACACTTGCGCAAGTAGTCGTTGACTTAAGCAACCGTCCACATCTAGAAATGCGCGCGCACTTTCCAAGTCAAAAGGTTGGAACCTTTGATACAGAGTTAGTTCACGAATTTCTTTGGAAGCTTGCCCTTGAAGCACGAATGAACCTCCATGTGATCGTTCACTATGGTCAAAATACACACCATATCATCGAGGCCATTTTTAAAGCATTAGCTAGAGCATTGGATGAAGCAACCACGATTGACCCAAGAATAAAGGGCGTTCCATCAACGAAAGGGATGTTGTAAATGATCGGAATTATTGATTATGGAATGGGGAATTTATTCAGTGTTTCGAAGGCCCTTGAACGGCTCGAAGCTCCTTACTTCATTTCAGAAGATGCTAGCGAACTGCTACAGGCTGATAGCTTAATCTTACCAGGGGTTGGATCGTTTAAAGATGCTATGGAAAAGCTGAACGAATCAGGCCTGACTGCGATGATCAAGGAATATGTGAAAACTGGAAAGCCTTTGCTTGGTATTTGCCTTGGTATGCAGCTGTTATTTGAAGAAAGCGAAGAGAACGGAATTACTAAGGGATTAGCGTTACTACCAGGAAACGTAGTTCGTTTTCCAGGTGTAACGACTGAGGGAGAGGCGTACAAGGTTCCGCATATGGGCTGGAACAATATTCACTTCTTCCGTACGTCGCCAATTTTAGAAAATATTCATGAAGACTTTGTATATTTTGTTCACTCGTATTACGTAAATACGCAGGATCATGAGGTCGTCATCGCTAGCTGCGATTATGATGTGGAAGTACCTGCTGTTGTAGGACGTGGAAATGTATTCGGAATGCAATTTCACCCCGAAAAAAGCAGCAAGCTAGGCATGGAATTATTGCGTAATTTTACTGAGCTAACGAAAGAAAGGGTGGCACGATGAGCTTTACTATTTATCCAGCGATTGATATGCGCGGAGGCAAATGCGTCCGCCTTTTACAAGGAGATTATAATCAAGAAACCGTGTATGGAGATTCTCCATTTGATATGGCGAAAAGCTTTGCCGACGCAGGAGCCGAGTGGATACATATGGTCGACCTTGACGGAGCAAAGGATGGCAAGCGTGTGAACGACCGCTTTGTGATCGAGGCTGCCCAAAAGCTTGATGCGAAAGTACAAATTGGTGGAGGGATTCGTACCGAGGAAGATATTCTTCATTACCTAAACAATGGCGTGTCACGTGTCATTATCGGGAGTGTGGCCGTGTCAAACCCAGAGTTCGCTATTGAAATGATTCAAAAGTACGGTGAGAAGATTGCAATTGGACTCGATGCGAAGGATGGCTATGTGGCAACGCATGGTTGGCTCGATACTTCTTCTGTCACAGCGGTTGAGCTTGGAAAGCGACTGGCTGAAGCGGGTGCAGAGACATTTATTTTTACAGATATCGCAACAGATGGAATGCTTTCTGGCCCAAACTTATTGGCTGTGGAGAAACTGGCGGTTGAAACAGGTAAAAGTGTCATCGCCTCTGGTGGAGTAAGTGAGTTAGCTGATCTACGGGCATTGAAGGAGCTTGTTGGAAAAGGTGTGAGCGGTGCAATTGTCGGAAAAGCCATTTATGAAGGAAGATTCTCTGTTCCTGAAGCATTGAAAGAGGTGAAGTAACATGCTAACCAAGCGTATTATTCCATGCCTAGATGTGAAGGACGGTCGTGTGGTAAAAGGAATTCAGTTCGTACAGCTGCGCGATGCAGGAGACCCCGTCGAACTGGCTCGTTTTTACGATGAGCAGGGAGCAGATGAGTTAGTTTTTTTAGATATTTCTGCTTCGCATGAAGGCCGCGGTACGATGGTGGATGTGGTAAAATCTGTTGCTTCCGAGTTAGCAATTCCGTTTACTGTAGGTGGAGGGATCAATTCCCTAGAAGACATGAAGCGCATTTTACGTGCTGGTGCGGACAAAGTGTCATTGAATACGGCTGCTGTGCTAAATCCTGAGCTTATTACTGAAGGAGCGAACTTCTTCGGCACACAATGTATTGTCGTTGCCATTGATGCAAAATACGACGAAGAGCTTGGTTCGTGGCGTGTTTTCACGCATGGTGGTCGAAAAGCAACCGAATATGAAGTCGTTCAATGGGCAAAAGAAGCGGTTCGCCTTGGTGCAGGAGAGATCCTGTTAACGAGCATGGATAGTGACGGAGAAAAGAAGGGCTTTGATGTGGCGTTAACTCGTGCCGTAAGCGAGGCGGTATCGGTTCCGGTCATTGCTTCTGGTGGAGCAGGAAACTCTGAGCATTTTGCAGAAGCCTTTTTAGAAGCAAAGGCAGATGCAGCTTTAGCAGCATCAATTTTCCACTACAAGGAAACATCAGTTGAAGAAGTGAAATCATTTTTAAAGGAAAAAGGGGTGAATGTACGATGAATGTAAAATTTGATGAAAACGGCTTGCTGCCGGCAATCGTTCAGGATGCAGTGACGAAAGAAGTATTAACCCTTGCGTATATGAACAAGGAATCTTTAGATAAATCGATTGAAACACGTGAAACATGGTTTTACAGTCGTTCACGTCAGGAGCTTTGGCATAAAGGAGCAACAAGCGGGAATACACAGAAAATCGTTGATATGAAGTTCGATTGTGATCAAGATGCAGTGGTTGTATTGGTAGAACCAGCTGGTCCTGCTTGTCACAACGGAACAACCAGCTGTTTTACAGAGAGTGTGTTCACAGGTGAGGAAGCAGCTTCTGGTGCAGAAAGCCTAGCAGACTACCAAATTTTATTTGAACTTGAGCAGTTGATTCGCAACCGTGAAAAAGAACGTCCAGAGGGTGCATACACGACGTACCTGTTTGAAAAAGGCGTTGATAAGATTTTGAAAAAGGTCGGGGAAGAAGCATCTGAAGTCATCATTGCTGCAAAAAACCGTGATGCTGAGGAGCTAAAGTGGGAAGCAGCCGATTTACTGTACCACTTATACGTACTGTTGGTGGAGCAAGGCTTGCCAGCTCGAGACGTATTGTCCGTATTAAATAAGCGACATGAAAAATCTGCAGCAAAATAACCAGCCGAGGGGCTGGTTATTTGTTTTTTGGACAAAGCTTCCTAGATCGCCTTTCTACATTCATGGTTTCAGCAACATAGGACTTATGATATAATAATTAGGTTAAACATATTCTTGTTATAAATTACTTCATTACATCTAAGAAGTGCTTGTAAACACGTTAAATGGAGGATTTCATGAGCAAAGACTCTAAAGCATATCAACCTAAAGGTAAATTATTGTCTTTTCATCCAACTGGTGAATACTACTTTGCTAAAGGCTTAAAGGCGTATCAACGGAGGGATTTTTATAAATCAAAAAAATATTTGGAGCGTGCGATTCAGTTAGAGCCGGGCGAGCCGATGATTTATTGTCAGCTGGCGATTGTTTGTACGGAGCTTGGTGACTATCAGCAGTCCAATCGCTATTTGCACGAAATTTTAGAAGAGCTGGATGAGCATATGCTGGAGTGCCATTATTTCTTGGCTAACAACTACGCACATCTCGGCCTTTTTAAAGATGCATACACACACGCGTCGCTGTATTTAAAGCTGGATCAGGACGGAGAGTTTGTCGAGGATACGGAAGAACTAATCGACTTACTCACCCTTGAAGCCGAGGAGCTTGATGAGGACCTGTACGAAGAGGATGACTTAATCGTAAAGCAGGATGAGGCGCGCCGTTTATTAGAATCAGGACATTTCCCAAGAGCGGTTGACCTTTTAGAAGAGGTGATCGAGGAATTTCCTGAATACTGGTCAGCCTACAACAACCTAGCCCTTGCCTATTTCTATCTAGGAGAAACAGACAAGGCCGACAGCATTCTTGAGGATGTACTCACGAAAAATCCAGGCAATCTGCATGCGCTTTGCAACAAGCTTGTGTTTGCTTTTTATCTAAAGGATAAAGAGAACGTGAACAGCCTGAAGGACGTGTTGAAAAAGATTAAGCCAATGCTGCAAGAACATCAATTCAAACTTGGAGCGAGCTTTGCGCTTGTTGGAGAGTATGAGCTGGCTTACGGATGGCTAAGAAAGCTGCAACGAGTAGGCTTTGAAGGGGATGGACCATTTTATTACTGGTTATCCTACTCTGCGTATCATACTGATCGTCAATCCACGGCTGAGCAAGCGTGGAAAAGAGTTCTTGAATTCAGCCCTGAAAAAGAAGGACATGAGCCATGGGAAAAGAATAAGCCAGAAGCAGCTGGCTTTGAGCATATTCCAAAAGCGATTCATCAAAAGCTAGAAAGCAGCTTCATTGAAGAGCGTTTATTCGGGTTATTCCTTGCTTCCTTATCGGGAGAAAAAGAAAAACTTTTAACTTCTATGAAGCCGAAGTACTCGATAGAAAAGGAATATGTCGATCTTTTAAGCAGGGAAACATGTGAAAAACCTATCATGCGTTCCGGACACGAGACGGCACTGGAGCTTTATAAACAACATCAACCGATTGGTACGACACAGTCGAGCTTGTTTTTATTATGGTTTACCATTTTGCCGGGTCTTATGAAAGAAAATGTGCAAGCAAACAACTCGAAGGCGTTGGCAGCGGCAACCGAATATATGTGGAGAAAGCAACGTGGGGAGCGTACATCTCAGCAACAGATGGCAAAGCTCTACAGTCTATCCAGCTCCACCCTCCAGAAATATGTCAAAATTGTAAAAGGGCTCATTTAGTGAGCATATATTTGGACTCCACTCACTTTGTTTTATAGGATAAGGGTAACAAGGAAATACTATTACAAGTATTGTTTTCTTTTTTAAAAGGAGTGAATAAACGTGCCTGAAGAAAAAATTTATGATGTCATTATTGCTGGTGCCGGTCCTGCTGGGATGACGGCTGCTGTGTATACATCACGTGCGAATTTATCTACATTGATGATTGAACGCGGTGTGCCAGGTGGACAAATGGCTAATACAGAAGAGGTTGAAAACTATCCAGGGTTTGACCATATTTTAGGACCTGAGCTTTCTACAAAAATGTTTGATCACGCGAAAAAATTTGGTGCAGAGTACGCGTATGGCGATATAAAAGAAGTCATTGATGGTGAAGAGTATAAGACTGTTGTTGCGGGTTCAAAGCAGTATAAAGCTCGTGCCGTGATTATTACAACTGGTGCTGAATATAAGAAAATTGGCGTTCCTGGTGAAAAAGAGCTTGGTGGCCGTGGGGTTTCTTACTGTGCGGTTTGTGATGGCGCATTTTTCAAAGGAAAAGAACTTGTCGTTGTTGGTGGAGGAGACTCTGCGGTGGAAGAAGGAGTGTACTTAACACGCTTCGCTTCTAAAGTAACGATCGTTCACCGTCGTGACGAGCTTCGTGCCCAAAAAATTCTTCAGCAACGTGCGTTTGACAATGAAAAAATTGATTTCATCTGGAATCACACCGTGAAGCAAATCAATGGCAAGGATGGCAAGGTAGGAAGTGTTACTCTTGTGTCAACACAAGACGGCGCAGAGCAGGAATTCCAAGCGGATGGTGTATTCATCTACATCGGAATGGTTCCTCTATCAAAACCATTTGCGAACCTTGGTATTACTAACAGTGACGGATACATTGAAACCAATGACCGTATGGAAACGAAGGTTCCTGGCATTTTCGCTGCTGGAGATATTCGCGAAAAAACACTTCGTCAAATTGTTACGGCAACAGGTGACGGAAGTATCGCTGCTCAAGCTGCGCAACACTATGTAGAAGAACTAATGGAATCATTAAAGCAAAAAGCATAACTAGGAAAAGCTAGCCTTTTGGGGTTAGCTTTTTTAAAAAGATAAGAGAGTATAAAATTTTCAACTTTGAGAATTGTCTAGCTCCAGCGCCCTAGCGCCTAGTGTCCTTCGCTCTCCGCCCTACGATAAGTCAAGCACGAATGCGCCTCTGGCTCTTTGTGTTTCCTTTATCTCAGTTGGAGCGCTCCAGGCCTGTCGTGCGCTGACCAGGGCGCTTGCGCATTTCTTATTGGTGCATCCCTTCATCCATTCTTAACAAAACGTAATCTCCAATTAATTATACTGTAACAGTAGTGAAACATTGTTCGTGTAGAATAAGAATTGAAATTGACCCCCTTTTAAGATATATATCTTTGGCACAGGAACATGTCCTGTGCTCTTTTTTTATATTTGTCCATTTCCTATTCATTGTGAGCCCATTGTAAAAATAGTATAATAGAAAGAATAAAAGTCGTTAAATCTAGTCTCTGAGGTGATTGAAGCGTGCAACGAGTGACAAATTGTGTATTGGTAAAGGATAATAAAGTCTTGCTGCTCCAAAAGCCTAGACGTGGCTGGTGGGTGGCTCCCGGTGGAAAGATGGAGCCCGGTGAATCAGTGAGAGACTGCTGTATTCGAGAGTACCGTGAAGAGACGGGTATTTACTTGAGAAACCCCAATATTAAGGGTATTTTTACATTTATCATGAAAGATGGAGACCAAGTTGTTTCAGAGTGGATGATGTTCACCTTTTTTGGAACAGAAGCTGATGGTATCAATCTGGATGAGTCAGAGGAAGGGAAACTTGCTTGGCATGACTTTCATCAGATTAAAGATTTACCGATGGCAGAAGGGGATTATCATATATTGGACTACATGATCCACGGTCAAGGAATCATCTATGGCACGTTTACATATACAACCGATTTTCAGTTAATTCAATATCGTCTTGATCCTAGCTAAGGAGGAATTTTTATGAGTACTGGAGCGACACAAGATACACAAATGGTGATTATAACGGGGATGTCTGGTGCAGGGAAAACAGTCGCCATTCAAAGCTTTGAAGATCTAGGTTTTTTCTGTGTGGATAACCTGCCACCAACCTTATTGCCAAAATTTCTTGAACTTATGAAAGAGTCCGGAAATAAGATGAATAAGGTAGCGCTTGTAATGGATTTAAGGGGGAGGGAGTTTTTCGACCACTTATTCAAGGCGCTCGATGATCTTGCTGAAACATCATGGGTGACACCGCAAATTCTATACTTAGATGCGGACGATTCCACGCTTGTTCGTCGCTACAAGGAAACTCGACGTACTCATCCGCTTGCTCCATCCGGACTTCCATTAGAAGGTATTCAGCTGGAGCGAGAACTGCTTGAGGAATTAAAGGGAAGAGCACAGCTCATTTACAATAGCTCACAAATGAAGCCGAAAGAATTACGCGAAAAAATCTTAACGGAATTTTCAGCGAATAAGCAAACGATCTTTACGGTTAATGTGATGAGCTTTGGGTTTAAGTACGGAATTCCGATTGACGCAGACTTAGTTTTTGATGTTCGCTTCCTACCGAACCCGCACTATATCGAGTCGATGAGACCAAAGACGGGTCTTGATGAGGATGTTTCAAAGTATGTACTGAAGTGGAATGAAACGACGAAGTTCTTAGAAAAAGTAACGGAGCTGTTAGCCTTTATGCTTCCTCATTATAAACGTGAGGGGAAAGCGCAGCTCGTGGTGGCCATCGGATGTACAGGTGGGCAGCATCGATCCGTTGCATTAACTGAAACCATTGCACACCACTTTGAAAAAGATTATGAAACTCGAATCACTCATCGTGACATCGAAAGGAGAAAGGAACAAACTACATGACGAAGATTCGACAGCCTCGAATTGTGATTATTGGGGGCGGAACAGGGTTGCCGGTGTTGCTTCGCGGTTTAAAGAAGTTTCCCGTTGATATTACGGCCATCGTTACGGTTGCTGACGATGGCGGTAGCTCTGGACGCCTTCGAGATGAAATGGACATTCCTCCTCCGGGAGATGTTCGCAATGTACTAGCGGCATTATCTGATGTTGAACCGTTAATTGAGGAAATGTTTCAGCACCGTTTTGCAACAGCTAACGAGTTATCTGGCCATTCGCTTGGTAATTTGATTTTAGCAGCAATGACATCCATCACAGGGAATTTTACTCATGCCATCCAAGAGATGAGCAAGGTATTGAACGTGCGTGGGAAGGTGCTTCCAGCTGCTACACAGAGTGTCGTTTTACATGCAGAAATGGAGGACGGCACGATCGTTTCCGGGGAATCGAAAATTCCTTACTCCGGAAAACGGATCAAGCGAGTGTTTTTAACACCTGGTAATGCGACTCCGCTACCGGAGACTCTTCATGCCATTCGAAAAGCGGATTTAATCGTCATTGGACCAGGAAGCTTGTATACTAGTATCTTACCTAATCTGCTTGTCCCAAAGCTTGGTGAAGAAGTGTGCCGTGCAAAGGCGAAGAAGGTGTATATTTGCAATTTAATGACTCAAGCGGGTGAGACGCTTGATTATTCCGCAAGCGACCATGTGAAAGCGATTTACGACCATATGAAGAGCGATTTCATGAACACGATTTTAGTAAATAGGGAACATATCCCAGAAGAGGTTCTTACTCGCTATAGCGAAGAGCTAGCAAAACCTGTACACTTTGATTTAACTACTCTATATGATTTAGGACTCGAAGTGGTAGAGGGAGAAATCATGAGCCTTGAAAATGGAGTAATCCGCCATGACACAAGGGAAGTAGCAAATATTTTATATTCTCTATTAATAAATGAAACCCGCAAGCGGTCTAAAGCGTAGATACACTTAAGCAACCGTTTGTATAGGAGGTGAAGATGTGTCATTCGCTTCGGAAACGAAAAAAGAGTTAACGAATATTGAAGGAAAAGAATGTTGCGGGAAAGCGGAACTGTCCGCTTTGATTCGAATGAATGGCTCATTGTCCTTCTCTAATCGAAAACTAGTGGTCGATATCCAAACGGAAAATGCTGCGATTGCACGAAGAATTTATACGTTAGTAAAACGATATTACGACGTTCAAGTAGAACTTCTAGTTCGAAAGAAAATGAGATTGAAAAAGAACAATGTGTATATTGTAAGGCTATCACAGGATGCAAAGATGATCTTAGAGGATTTATTTATCCTAGAAGAAGGATTTGTGTTTGCTCACAATATTGCTGAGGTACTTATTAAAAAGAAATGCTGTAAGCGCTCCTATTTACGTGGAGCATTTTTAGCAGGAGGTTCGGTAAATAATCCGGAAACTTCCTCTTATCACCTCGAAATTTTTTCACTTTATAAAGAGCATAATGACTCTTTATGTGAATTGATGAATACATTTGGTTTAAACAGCAAAACGCTTGAGAGAAAAAAGGGCTTCATTACGTATTTAAAGGAAGCTGAAAAAATCACCGAATTCCTAAATATTATCGGTGCCCATAATGCACTGCTAAGGTTTGAGGATATTCGGATTGTACGTGACATGCGTAACTCGGTGAATAGGCTAGTCAATTGTGAAACAGCGAACTTAAACAAGACGATTGGTGCGTCTTTACGACAGGTTGAAAATATTAGGTTTATACAAGATACTGTAGGTCTTCATATTTTACCTGAAAAGCTTAGAGAAATTGCAGAGCTTCGTATTGCTTACCAAGATGTCACGTTGAAGGAACTAGGAGAAATGGTATCTGGAGGAACCATCAGTAAATCAGGTATCAATCATCGTCTACGTAAAATTGACGAAATTGCCGAAAAGCTTCGAGTCGGGGAAAACGTGAGTAAAACCATTTAATGATATAGATAAAAGATAAGGATAGGGGAGGAAAGCAAGTATGGTGGAAAAACAAGTGGTAGTAAAGTTAAAGACGGGTTTACAGGCACGCCCTGCAGCGTTGTTTGTACAAGAAGCAAATCGTTTTTCGTCAGAAGTATTTTTAGAGAAAGACGGTAAAAAGGTAAATGCAAAGAGCATTATGGGACTTATGAGCTTAGCTGTTAGCTCAGGTTCATCTGTGAATTTGATCGTTAATGGAACGGATGAAGAAGCAGCACTTGAAGCATTAGAAAAATACGTTCAAAAAGAAGCGTAATAAAGAAAACTCGCTCCAGAGTATTGAGAGCGAGTTTTTACTGTTGAAATTTATTTTTCTTCCTTCTTCGTTTCAAGCGTGTTGCGTGAAATGATATGGTCTACTAGGCCATATTCTTTTGCGCGATCAGCTGTCATGAAGTTATCGCGGTCTGTGTCTTTAGCAATCACGTCGATTGGTTGACCAGTACGCTCTGCAAGAATGCCATTTAACTTTTCACGAAGGAAAAGGATGCGCTTCGCAGCGATTTCGATTTCTGTTGCTTGACCTTGTGCTCCACCAAGCGGTTGGTGAATCATTACTTCTGCATTTGGAAGGGCGTAACGCTTTCCTTTTGTACCAGCAGAAAGGAGGAATGCACCCATTGATGCCGCCATACCGATACATATCGTTTGAACGTCAGGCTTAATGAACTGCATAGTGTCGTAGATCGCCATACCAGCTGTAATACTACCACCTGGTGAGTTAATGTAGATGGATATGTCTTTTTCAGGATTTTCCGCTTCTAAAAATAATAACTGAGCGACGATTGAATTAGCCACATTATCGTCAATTCCACTTCCAAGCATGATAATGCGGTCTTTTAATAGGCGTGAGTAAATATCGTATGCACGCTCTCCACGGTTCGTTTGCTCAATAACTGTAGGGATTAAATTCATTTCTTTTTCCTCCTTTAAATGAGAGTCAAACATACAATTGGTTAAGTATGTTTAAAGTGTAACTGTATGTATTTTCATGATACACTCATGGTCAATAAAGGTCAAACAAATAGCTGCAGAATTGTTCGACACAAATTGCTATGTATAATAAACCCACTTTCCATCATACCCACTGGACAGTTTTTTAAACAAGAAATTGAGCTTTTCCGCTATACTGAAAATGGGAACTGTTGTAAAATGTAGGGTAATGATAATAGGGGAATTGGTTAGTGGTGGATGGGTTTGGGGTAGTGGGATCGGTTGATTGCGAATGAGGGTTAGTAATCGCAAATATTGTTGGGGAATCGCAAGTAACTTTTGTGAATTGCAAATAAAGACCGACGATCGCAAGAAAAATTCCAGAATCGCAAATAAAAGCTGAAGATCGCAAGTAAAATCCTAGAATCGCAAATAAAATCTGAAGATCGCAAGTAAAATCCTAGAATCGCAAATAAAATCTCAGAATCGCAAGTAATATTTCATAATCGCAAATAAATTCACAGAATCACCAAACAAACTCTATGAATCTGAAAGAATCACTCTCTTATTCGCGAAAAAACCATCAAAAACACTCTCAGCTCCACGAAATCCAGCAATTCAACATCATAAAATGTAGAAAAATTAGCAGAGGAGTGGGAAACGTGGAAACGAAAAAGACCTTCAAACTAAACAAAATACAAATCGCAGCAATTAGTGCAGGCCTCGTAATCATGGCTGGTTTTGGTGTGTTTTCGTATTGGACAAATGCCACTCCATCAAGCGGTGGGACCGACCGGGTGCTCAAGCAAGCAGAGGAAGCAGAGGCATCTGTTGAAGAAGGAGGACTTGAAATCCAAATTGACGAAAACGTGGAAGAAGTTTTTCCGAGTGATTTAAAAGAATTTGAAGTGCAATCTGCTATTCATCATATGTCACATCAAAAGGTGGAAGCCGAAAAGAAATGGGGAGCCATTCTTATAACGGAAGAGCGGGTCAAGCGTCTCTATGATGTGGTGGTCGCCAATCAAATGGAATATAAATATGCGAACACGTACATCAAGATTCTTGAACGATGGCTTGAAGGCGATTTTTCCCAAGCGGTTAGTGACCATAATACGATATGGGAAATACAGGACGGAAATGTTGGAAAAGCGACTGGCCTGTTAAGTATGAAAGAGGAAGAGAAATTTATAGAGAAGTATATGAAGTAGTGTGGAAGCAGGGGACGACTAGTCGTTGACAGCATTACGAATCATCTAGTATGATGTAAGAGCGCTTATTTTGCATATAAGCACTTTTCTGCCCTCGTGGTGCAACGGATAGCACGTAAGATTCCGGTTCTTGAAATGGGGGTTCGATTCCCTCCGAGGGCGTCATTTATATGGAGAAACACTTGTCACTATAGACAGGTGTTTTTTTATTTACTACCCATTCAATTCCTTCTTATCTTCATGTAAAATAGATAGTGGGGGTGAGAAGATGAATTTAAAAGCAGGTTTGTGGCAACAGCAGACATTAAAATTAAAGATGACGCAAGAGCTTTCACAGGCGATTACGCTACTTCAGTATTCTTCCCAGGAGCTTACGGCTTTTTTAGAAAGCAAAGCATTGGAAAATCCCCTTATCCAGATTGAAACCTCCCATGTTAAAACGATGGATCCCCGCAAAGATCGACCGAAAAAAACGAGAGTCATAGATAAAGATCAGCAAAACTGGATTGAGCAAATAGGAAAAACGGCTGCTACATTATATGACCATCTATATGCCCAAGTAGTGAACCACTCGGATGTGAAGCTGCTTAAGACTTTTTTGGAATATATTGATGGAAACGGTTACATTGCAATAAGCAACGAATCTCTTGTTACTACATTAGGGGTTTCGCACGAGAAAGTAGACTCATTAGTTTCTATTATCCAAGACCTTGAACCAGCAGGGGTAGGTGCGAGGTCATTAGGGGAGTGTTTATTCTTACAGCTCATTCGTATGCTGAACAGAAATCCTTTAGCGGAAAAATTGGTCAGTGATCATTTTGAAGAGTTTGCAGAAAAGAAATGGAAAACACTATCCAAACGACTAAACGTAAGTCTTTCTGATATCCAAGCGGCTTTTGATTTGATTCAAACATTAAATCCGCGCCCAGGGGCTGACTTTCATGAAGAAGCACCTTCCTATGTGATACCAGATGTATCGGTTAAATGGGATGGGAAGCATTTTGAAATTAGTGTGTACGATGACGTGCTCCCGAAGCTTTCGTTCCAGGAGGAGTATTATCAACAATTTTCATCCGTAAAAGATGCCAGTCTCAACAAATACTTGCAAGAAAAGCAACAGGACTACTCGTGGATTGTCAGAAGCTTAGAGCAACGCAAGGAAACCATAACTAAGGTGTCACTTGCAATTGTGCAAAGACAGCAAAACTTTTTCGAAAAAGGGCCTTTGTACTTAAAGCCGATGACCATGAGAGAAATTGCAGAGGAAATAGACGTTCACGAGTCCACCGTTAGCCGGGCGGTTCGTGAAAAGTATATGCAAACCCCGTTTGGAACATTTGAGCTTAAATCGTTCTTTACAAACATGGTATCCACGACCAATTCAGAGGCCACTTCGTCAAACCAGGTGAAGGAGAGCATCAAGAAATTGGTTGATGGGGAAGATAAAGCAAAGCCTTATTCCGATCAGGAAATTTTAGATATATTAAAAGAAAATGATGGATTTGTGATATCCAGACGGACGGTAGCCAAATACCGGGACCAGCTCGGAATTCCATCTTCGTCCAAGCGAAAGAGATTTTAAGGAGATTGTGTAATGATTATTGAGTTTTATACTAGAAAAAGATGTCCTTTATGCGAAAAAGGAAAAGCAATCCTTACCGAACTACAGGAAAGCTGGGAGTTTGAAATCATCGAGAAGGATATTGATACGAATGATGAATGGACAGAGCTGTATGGATTAATGATCCCTGTCGTTGTTTTGGACGGAGAGGAGATTCAATATGGACAGTTAGACAAAATGTTCATAAACGAAGCGCTTACAAAAAAAATACACCGTATATGAGTTGAAAAGGGAAATCGCACCTGTTAGAATAAGTTTTGTAGCAGGGGTGATTTTTTTTACCTTCAGCGGGACACATTATGTCTATGAGGGACATATAATGTCCATATAGGATGAAGGAGACATCAATATGCAGTCGATCATTGATATCCAAAAAAGATTATTACCTGATTTGCTCTCTGTTATGCAGGAACGTTTTCATATTTTACAGTACATAGGTTCCATGGAGCCAGTAGGTCGTCGAAGCTTATCTGTCAGTCTCGGTGTAACAGAACGAGTCCTCAGAAGTGAAGTTTCCTTTCTGAAAGAGCAAGACTTGATCACTATATCAAGTGTAGGAATGAGTCTTACGGAAGATGGAAGGGAATTACTAGAGGGATTAGAAGCGGTTATGCGTGAGATATCAGGTATCGACAAAATGGAAGAAAGACTCCGAAGGAAACTTGGTATTCAGCAAGTGATCATTGTAGCAGGTAACAGTGATGAGTCACCATGGGTAAAAAGCGAATTAGGAAGAGCTTGTGCTCTTTGCATGAAAAATTCGTTACAGGGAAAAAATATCATCGCAGTTACTGGTGGTACAACAATGGCAACTGTAGCAGAGATGCTAACTCCAGACCTCGGCAAAGATCTTCTTTTTGTACCGGGACGCGGGGGAATTGGGGAAGATGTTCAAAATCAAGCTAACACCATCTGTGCCAAAATGGCAGAAAGAACTAAATCAAGCCACAAGGTGCTCTATGTCCCTGATCAAGTAAGCAGTGAAACGTACCACATGATGTTAAAGGAACCTCATATTAAAGAAGTTCTTGGTTTAATCAAATCTGCAAGCATGGTTTTACACGGAGTAGGAGACGCTATGACAATGGCCCAACGCCGACGAACAAGCGTGGAGGACTTACGTAAAATCGAAGAAAGGCAAGCGGTTGGTGAAGCATTCGGGTACTACTTTAACGAAGCAGGAGAAGTGGTCCACAAAGTAAGAACAGTAGGACTTCAACTTGATGATCTGGCAAAAACAGGGCATGTGCTCGCTGTTGCTGGAGGAGCTTCAAAAGAAAAGGCAATTCGCTCTTATATGCAGCAAGCTCCAAAAAACACCGTATTAATTACGGATGAAGGAGCAGCAAAACAGTTATTACAGGGCTAACCCCCTTAAATAAAAAAATATCCTTATTCAATTAAAGGAGGAAACAAATCATGGCAGTAAAATTAGGTATTAATGGATTTGGTAGAATTGGACGTAACGTTTTCCGCGCAGCATTAACAAACCCTAACGTAGAGGTTGTAGCAGTAAACGACTTAACTGATGCAAACACACTTGCTCACCTTTTAAAATATGACACAGTTCACGGCAAGCTTAAAGAAGACGTAACTGTTGACGGCGACTACCTAGTAGTTGGCGGAACGAAAGTAAAAGTTATCGCTGAGCGCGACCCAGCTCAACTTGGATGGGGAGACCTTGGAGTTGAAGTAGTAGTTGAATCTACTGGTCGTTTCACTAAGCGTTCTGACGCTGCTAAGCACTTAGAAGCTGGCGCTAAGAAAGTAATCATCTCTGCTCCTGCAACTGATGAAGATATCACAATCGTTATGGGTGTTAACGACGATAAGTACGATGCAGCTAACCACCACGTTATTTCTAACGCATCTTGTACTACAAACTGTTTAGCTCCATTTGCTAAAGTTCTTAACGACAACTTCGGTGTTCGTCGTGGTATGATGACAACTGTTCACTCTTACACAAACGACCAACAAATCTTAGACTTACCACACAAAGATTTACGTCGTGCTCGTGCAGCTGCTGAAAACATCATCCCTACATCTACTGGTGCTGCTAAAGCTGTATCTTTAGTTCTTCCTGAACTTAAAGGTAAGTTAAACGGTGGAGCTATGCGTGTTCCAACTCCTAACGTTTCTTTAGTAGACTTAGTTGTTGAACTTGACAAAGATGTAACTGTTGACGAAATCAACGCAGCTCTTAAAGCAGCATCTGAAGGTGACTTAAAAGGAATTCTTGATTACTCTGAAGAGCCACTAGTTTCTACTGACTACAACGGTAGCCCAGCTTCTTCTACAATCGATGCTCTTTCTACTATGGTTATGGAAGGCAACATGGCGAAAGTTATCTCTTGGTATGACAACGAGTCTGGTTACTCTAACCGCGTAGTTGACCTTGCTGAATACATCGCTTCTAAAGGTCTTTAATCTTAAGGAAAAAAAACTTCAATTGCGACAATAAATGGATTATGGGTTTAACTCTTGCCATTTTGAAGCAAAATAGGTTTAAAAAGGGGAGAGGGGAACAAATCCCCCTCCTTTTCTATGTTCAAAGCTTATGCTAAATAGGAGGATTTTCCGATGAACAAAAAGAGTGTAAAAGACATTGAATTAAAAGGTAAAAGAGTATTTTGCCGAGTGGATTTCAACGTACCTATGAAAGATGGACAGATTACGGACGAAACTCGTATTCGTGCAGCTCTTCCTACCATCCAATACCTAACTGAGCAAGGCGCAAAAGTAATCCTTGCTAGCCACCTTGGTCGTCCAAAGGGTGCAGTAGTAGAAGAAATGCGTTTAACTCCGGTGGCTGGTCGTTTATCTGAACTTCTTGGTAAAGATGTGAAGAAGGCGGACGAAGCTTATGGTGATAGCGTAAAAGCTCTTGTTTCTGAAATGGCTGAAGGCGATGTTCTTTTATTAGAAAACGTTCGTTTCTATGCTGGGGAAGAAAAGAATGATCCAGAATTAGCAAAAGCATTTGCTGAGCTAGCTGACGTATATGTAAATGACGCATTTGGTGCAGCTCACCGTGCACATGCTTCAACAGAAGGTATTGCACACCACCTACCAGCTGTTTCTGGTCTATTAATGGAAAAAGAACTTGATGTTCTTGGAAAAGCTCTATCTAATCCGGAAAGACCATTCACTGCAATCATCGGTGGTGCAAAAGTAAAAGACAAGATTGGTGTAATCGACAATCTTTTAGATAAAGTAGACAACCTAATCATCGGCGGTGGCTTAGCTTATACATTTATTAAAGCTCAAGGTCACGAGATTGGTAAGTCACTTTTAGAAGCTGACAAAATGGATTTAGCTCTTTCTTTCATTAAGAAGGCGGAAGAAAAAGGCGTTAAGTTCTATATGCCAGTTGATGCAATTGTTGCTGACGATTTCTCTGATAGTGCAAACAAAAAAGCAGTAGGAATCGATGAGATCCCTGCGGATTGGGAAGCACTTGATATCGGACCAAAAACAGCTGAGCTTTACAGCAATGTCATTAAAGAGTCTAAGCTTGTTATTTGGAACGGACCAATGGGTGTGTTCGAATTAGATTCGTTTGCAAACGGAACAAAGGCAGTAGCAGAAGCATTAGCAGCATCTGAAGGTACATATTCTGTTATCGGCGGTGGAGATTCAGCTGCAGCCGTTGAAAAATTCAACCTTGCTGACAAAATGAGCCATATCTCAACAGGTGGCGGAGCTTCTCTTGAGTTCATGGAAGGTAAAGTTCTTCCTGGAGTCGTTGCATTAAACGATAAGTAATATTTTTAGAGAGGATGAAAACCATGCGTAAACCTATTATTGCAGGTAACTGGAAAATGCATAAAACTCTTTCAGAAGCGACGAGCTTTTTGAATGAAGTAAAATCAATCGTTCCTTCTTCTGAAAAAGTGGATTCTGTAATCTGTGCTCCAGCATTATTTTTAGAGCGTTTAGTTGATGGAGCAAAAGGAACAGAAGTGAAAATCGGTGCTCAAAACATGCACTTTGAAGAAAGCGGAGCATTCACAGGTGAAGTTTCTGGGCCAGCTCTTGCTGATCTTGGTGTTCAATATGTGATCATTGGTCACTCTGAGCGTCGTGAAATGTTCAATGAAACAGACGAGTCTGTGAATAAGAAAACTCTTGCTGCATTCAAGCATGGTATTACACCAATCGTTTGCTGTGGGGAAACTTTAGAGCAACGTGAAGCAGGTGAAACCAATGCGCTTGTGGGCGATCAAGTGAAAAAAGCACTTGTTGGCTTAACAGATGAGCAAGTTAAGCAAACAGTTATCGCTTATGAGCCAATCTGGGCAATTGGAACAGGTAAATCTTCTACTGCTGAAGATGCAAACGAAGTATGTGCACATATTCGCCAAGTAGTTGCAGACAACTACTCTAACGAAGTAGCAGCTGCTGTTCGCATCCAATACGGCGGAAGTGTAAAACCAGGTAACATCGCTGAGTACATGGCACAGCCAGATATCGACGGCGCTTTAGTTGGTGGAGCAAGCTTAGAAGCTGATTCGTTTGTACAATTATTGGAGGCAGGTAAGAATGAGTAAGTCTCCTGTTGCATTAATCATCCTTGACGGCTTCGCACTTCGTGGCGAGCGTATGGGAAATGCAGTTGCACAATCGAAAAAACCAAATTTTGATCGCTTTTGGAACAGCTATCCACACGCACAACTTACTGCTTCTGGGGAAGCAGTAGGATTACCTGAAGGTCAAATGGGTAATTCGGAAGTGGGCCACTTAAATATCGGTGCAGGACGTATTGTATACCAAAGCTTAACACGTGTGAACGTATCCATTCGTGAAGGCGAATTTGAACGTAATGAAACGTTTTTAAATGCCATTAATCACGTGAAAGAAAAGGGAACAAACCTTCACCTATTTGGATTATTATCTGATGGTGGTGTTCACAGTCATATTCAGCATTTATTTGCGCTACTAAAGTTAGCTGCTCAGGAAGGTGTGAACAACGTATACGTTCACGCATTCTTAGATGGCCGCGACGTAGCACCACAATCTGCAGCTGACTTTATTAAGCAAGCAGAAGAAAAGATGAAAGAATACGGTGTTGGTCAGTTTGCAACGATCTCTGGACGTTACTACTCGATGGACCGTGACAAGCGTTGGGAACGTGTAGAAAAATCTTACCGTGCAATGGTGTACGGAGAAGGTCCTGCCTACTCAAACGCTATGGATGTCGTAGAAGACTCTTACAACAACGGAATCTTCGACGAATTCGTTCTTCCATCTGTTTTGAAAAAGGAAAATGGAGAGCCGGTTGCAACGATTTCTGATAACGACGCAGTTATTTTCTATAACTTCCGTCCAGACCGTGCAATCCAAATTTCTAACACGTTTACAAATAAAGATTTCCGTTCGTTCGACCGCGGCGATCAGCATCCACAACACTTAAACTTCGTGTGCTTAACACACTTTAGTGAAACGGTTGATGGATATGTAGCCTTCGAACCTACAAACCTTGATAACACACTCGGTGAAGTGTTATCTCAAAACAATCTGTCACAGCTTCGTATCGCTGAAACAGAAAAATACCCACACGTAACGTTCTTCATGAGCGGTGGACGTGAGGCGGAATTCCCTGGTGAAAAGCGTATCTTGATCAACTCACCGAAAGTTGCAACATATGACCTTCAACCAGAAATGAGTGCTTATGAAGTAACAGACGCGTTAGTAAAAGAGATCGAGGAAGATAACTTCGATGCGATTATCTTAAACTTCGCTAATCCTGATATGGTAGGTCACTCTGGAATGTTAGAGCCAACAATTAAAGCGATTGAAACGGTAGATGAGTGCCTTGGTCGTATTGTTGATCTGATCATTAAAAAAGGTGGAACAGCGATAATCACAGCCGATCATGGGAATGCTGATGAAGTAGTGACATTAGAGGGTAACCCAATGACTGCTCACACCACAAACCCAGTTCCAGTTATCGTTACTAAGGAAGGCATAGAGCTTCGTGAAGACGGAATCCTTGGCGACCTTGCGCCAACGATGCTTGAACTATTAAACGTAGCACAACCAGCTGAAATGACTGGGAAGACATTACTTAAGAAGTAATTTAGTATCGATTGTGGATGCCGGACCTGCTAGCACATGGCGGAAGCAAACGTTACTGACCATTTTTCAAAAGTAAAAAGGCAGTTTACGTCTTTGACGAAACTGACCACTTGTAGTAGCTAAGCTTAGGGCAGTTTCCACCTGAAGAAGGCCTTTGTTGCAAAGCAACACCAGCCGCCGGAAGGTGAAATTGACCTACACATAAAACCTAAATTTTCTATAATAAGGAGAGATTTTATTATGCCATATATTCAACATGTATACGCTCGTGAAGTATTAGATTCTCGCGGAAATCCAACTGTAGAAGTAGAAGTAATTACTGAGTCTGGTTCATTCGGACGCGCAATCGTTCCATCTGGTGCTTCAACTGGTGAGCACGAAGCAGTAGAACTACGTGATGGCGACAAGTCACGCTACCTTGGAAAAGGTGTTCAAAAAGCTGTAGATAACGTAAACAATATTATCGCTGAAGAAATCATCGGTATGGATGTAACTGACCAAGTTGGAATCGACCGTACAATGATTCAATTAGACGGAACTGAAAACAAAGGTAAGCTAGGCGCTAACGCAATCCTAGGTGTTTCTATGGCTGTTGCACACGCTGCTGCTGAATTTGTTGGTCTTCCATTATACCGTTACCTTGGTGGATTCAACGCGAAGCAACTTCCAACTCCAATGATGAACATCATCAACGGTGGATCTCATGCTGACAACAACGTTGACTTCCAAGAATTTATGATTTTACCAGTAGGAGCTCCTACTTTCAAAGAAGCAATCCGTATGGGTGCTGAAATTTTCCATTCATTAAAGAAAGTTCTTTCTGACAAAGGTCTTAACACTGCTGTAGGTGACGAAGGTGGATTTGCTCCAAACCTTGGTTCTAACCGTGAAGCTCTACAAGTTATCATGGAAGCAATCAAGAACGCTGGTTATGAGCCTGGAAAAGACATTTTCTTAGGTATGGACGTTGCGTCTTCTGAGTTCTTTAACAAAGAAACAAAACAATATGACCTAGCTGGAGAAGGCCGCACTGGTTTATCTTCTGAAGCAATGGTTAACTTCTACGAAGAATTAGTAAACGAATTCCCAATCATCTCAATCGAAGATGGTTTAGACGAAAACGACTGGGAAGGCCACAAGCTATTAACTGAGCGCATCGGTGACCGCGTTCAATTAGTTGGTGACGACCTATTCGTTACAAACACTAAGAAGCTTGCTGAAGGTATCGAAAAAGGAATTGCTAACTCAATCCTTATCAAAGTGAACCAAATCGGTACACTTACTGAAACTTTCGAAGCAATCGAAATGGCGAAGCGCGCTGGTTACACAGCAGTAGTTTCTCACCGTTCTGGTGAAACTGAAGATGCTACAATCGCTGACATCGCAGTAGCTACAAACGCTGGTCAAATCAAAACTGGTTCTATGAGCCGTACAGACCGTATTGCTAAGTACAACCAACTTCTTCGCATCGAAGACGAGCTTGGCGAATTAGCTGTATATGATGGAATGAAATCACTTTATAACTTGAAGAAGTAATTCGAGTTGATGGAGCGGGCCTTTTGTGAGGCCCGCTTTTTTGTGAGTTCAGTTGGAGGATTAGGAGTGTGGTAGTCGCTGATATATTGGTGAAAGTCGCCGATATATTCAAAAACTCGCTGATATAGTTGCAAAAGTCGCTGATATATTTATAAACTCGCTGATATTTCCTCTACGCTGGCTTTTGGATAATAGATTCGCCCCTTATTTGACCCAGAATAGCCTAGGTTTAACTCGTTTAATAGACGTTTAGCCACATCTGGAGACTCCAACAACATAAATTCCCGAAATTCCTGGTTCGTTATCGTCGGTTTTATTAAATAAAAGTAGTCTTTCAGTGCAGAAATATGTGCATTAGCATCGTTATTGTCACAATACGCACAATACCACTTCCCATACAATCGCTCCATCCCCAATCTACCACAAGCGCTGCATTTCACCCCTTTACAAATATCAGCAGGAGATAACCCAAATCGACCAAGTGCATCATATTCAGCAGGCTGATGACTTTTTAAAAGAAGCTTACTTACTCTTTTAACTCCACGCTGATCCAAAATATTCATTTTGAATTTACTATTCAGTCCGTTAATTCGCTCTGGTAATTTATCACCATGAATAACACGCTGAAACAAGTATGCTTTACCAGGATCAGTTCGTATAATGGAAGCTGGATTGCTTACCACCACAAAGTACTCTACTGAAATACGTAAACCACAGTGTTTCAATAGCCACGCTCCCAACTTCTCTTGTTGTCTCTTCGCCTGTGTTATTGGGTCCTGAAATCCGTTTTCCTCCCCATCTTTCATGCGAATCAGTTGACCAAATGCTGAATCAAAAAACAACGTACCCATAATATTTTTCGTTTCGAGTAGCAATGCAAATCTAGTAGTTAGAACAAGGAAATCAATTTGAAAGTAGAATTCTCCCAATGGAAGACGTAAATTGTGGAAAATAAAGTACTCTTTTTCGGGGAGTTGTTGAAGATAGTACAAGAGGGATTGCTCACCTTTATGTCCGGCAAGTCTTCTAGCTAATTCACTCGTCACTTCAGGTTTCACGCATTGACCTGCATTTAACCGTTTTTCCAATGCCATTAACTTATAAATAGCTAAAGGCATCTCAAAATCCTTAACAAACAATAACACCACTCCAATCCGAATTATCTCCTCTACCATTTCTCCCATCAGCCCCACATTTCCTCCAAAAGGAAACTATTGTTTATAAACTTGTGTTATGGTACATTTAAACTACTGCAATGTGCGTTTTAGGAGGTGGACTTTTTATGGAAACATTAGTTACTGTATTACTTGTGGTCGTTTCGATCGCTTTGATTGTGGTTGTGCTTCTTCAGTCTGGAAAAAGTACAGGTCTTTCTGGTGCTATCTCGGGTGGAGCGGAACAGTTATTCGGGAAGCAAAAAGCACGTGGACTTGACCTATACCTCCACCGTGCGACAATCGTTTTGTCGGTATTCTTCTTTATCTTAACGGTTTTACTAGCGTACGTTTTTTAAGAGTCTACAAACCTGGCCACTTTCGGGGTCAGGTTTTTTTGTGGCTGTTGTGATATGTTCGAACATATCATTGGAATGTCGTCGCAAACTATGATTACAATAATTAAATAGATACAAACAGTTTAAAGGAGTTTTACATATGAAAATTGCTATGCCAAAGCCATTTACGTTTGAAGGGGGATCACGAGCGGTTCTTCTCCTACACGGATTTACAGGAAACAGTGCAGACGTGCGAATGCTAGGTCGTTTTTTAGAAAAAAGAGGGTACACCTGTCATGCGCCGCACTACAAAGGGCATGGAGTTCCACCGGAAGAACTTGTCCATACGGGACCTGAAGACTGGTGGGAGGACGTGACAGAGGCGTACGAGTATCTGAAAAATAAGGGACACAAGGAAATTGCTGTGGCTGGGCTGTCTCTAGGTGGCGTATTTTCACTGAAATTGGGTTACACTGTACCTATTAAGGGAATTGTTCCAATGTGTGCCCCGATGTACATAAAAAGTGAAGAAGTCATGTATGAGGGAATCCTTGATTACGCTCGGGAATTTAAAAGACGTGAAGGAAAATCAGCCGAACAAGTCGAAGCAGAGATGGATGACTTTAAAAAGACGCCAATGAACACATTGAAGGCACTACAAAACCTAATTGCTGATGTTCGTGATCATGTGGATCATATTTACGCTCCAACCTTTGTCGTTCAAGCACGCCATGATCATATGATCAATACAGATAGTGCCAACATTATTTACAATGGAATTGAATCTGATGAAAAGTCTATTAAATGGTACGAAGAATCTGGACACGTCATCACCCTAGATAAAGAGAAGGAACAATTACACGAAGACGTTTTTCAGTTTTTAGAAAGTTTAAATTGGGAAGAATAAGTGAAAAGGAGGGTTTACTATGGACGAAAGTATTAAACAACACGTCGATAAACTTCTTCATTATATGAAGGACGAAGCCTACAAGCCTCTAACTGTACAGGAGCTGGAAGAAGCATTTGGGATCCAGGACTCTGGTGATTTTAAAGATTTTGTTAAAGCACTTGTACATATGGAAGAAAAGGGACTTGTCGTCCGAACAAGAAGCAATCGTTACGGACTGCCAGACAAGATGAACCTAATAAGAGGAAAATTAACAGGACACTCGAAGGGATTTGCATTCGTTATTCCTGAAGAACCAGGAATGGATGATATCTTTATCCCGCCAAATGAAACGAATAATGCCATGCACGGTGATACCGTATTAGCACGTGTAAACTCAGAAACCTCTGGCCAGAGGAGAGAAGGAACGATCGTACGAATTCTTGAGCGTGGTATTCAGCAAGTGGTTGGAACCTATACAGAAAGCAAGCATTTTGGCTTTGTGATTCCAGATGATAAAAAGTTTACGAGTGATATTTTTATTCCTAAAGCTGCTGCTAAAGGGGCAGTGGAAGGACATAAAGTTGTCGTGCTTCTCACGATGTATCCAGAAGGAAGAAAAAGCGCAGAAGGTGAAGTTATTGAAATTCTTGGACATAAAAATGATCCAGGAGTTGATATTCTTTCAGTCATTCATAAGCATGGACTTCCAGGGCCATTTCCAGAAGAAGCCATCAAGCAAGCAAATGAGACTCCAGATGAAATTGATGAAAAGGATCTCGTAGGTCGCCGTGATCTTCGTGACCAAGATATCGTTACCATTGACGGTGCCGATGCAAAAGACTTGGACGATGCTGTAACGGTTACAAAGCTTCCTAACGGAAATTACAAGCTGGGCGTACATATTGCTGACGTATCACATTATGTAACGGAAGAGTCTCCGATTGATCGTGAAGCTGCCGATAGAGGGACAAGTGTGTACCTTGTGGACCGTGTGATTCCGATGATTCCGCACCGTTTGTCAAACGGGATCTGTTCTTTGAATCCACAGGTTAACCGTCTAACGCTTTCTTGTGAGATGGAGATAACATCGACGGGGGAAGTCGTTAACCACGAAATTTTCCAAAGTGTGATCAAAACAAAAGAACGTATGACCTATAGTGACGTGAATAAAATCTTAACCGACAAAGACGAGGAGCTCTTGAAGCGTTACGAGCCACTTATCCCTATGTTTGAGATGATGGAAGAGCTAGCAGCTATCCTACGCAATAAGAGGATGACTCGAGGAGCTATTGACTTTGACTTTAAAGAAGCAAAGGTTCTTGTTGAAGAGGATGGCAAACCAACGGATGTGGTCATTCGTGAGCGTTCCGTAGCGGAAAGGTTAATCGAAGAATTCATGCTTGCGGCAAACGAAACAATTGCTGAGCATTTCCACTGGCTGGATGTGCCATTTATCTATCGTATTCACGAAGATCCAAAGGAAGATAAATTACGTAAGTTTTTCGAGTTTATCACGAATTTTGGCTATATCGTAAAAGGAACAGCGAATTCAGTTCACCCTCGTGCGCTTCAGGAAATCATTGAAGAAGTACAAGGAAAACCTGAAGAGATGGTTGTTTCAACCGTTATGCTTCGCTCGATGCAGCAGGCGAAGTACGATCCAGAAAGCCTTGGTCACTTCGGACTATCGACGGAGTTTTATACGCACTTTACGTCACCAATCCGTCGTTACCCAGACTTAATCGTTCATCGCCTCATTCGAACGTATCTTATTGAGGGTAAGCTTGATCAAGGAACACGTGAAAAATGGGATGCGCGCTTACCAGACATTGCAGAACATACCTCTAAGATGGAACGTCGTGCAGTTGATGCCGAGCGTGAGACAGATGAGCTGAAAAAAGCGGAATATATGATGGATAAAATCAGTGAGGAATACGATGGCATGATTAGTTCGGTGACAAACTTTGGAATGTTTGTTGAGTTGCCGAATACGATTGAAGGTTTGGTTCACGTTAGCTATATGACGGATGATTATTACCGCTTTGACGAGCGTCACTATGCAATGATCGGTGAACGTACCGGGAAGGTCTACCGAATTGGAGACGAAATTACCGTACGTGTCGTAAAAGTTGATAAAGACGAGCGTTCCATCGACTTTGAAGTCGTTGGTATGAAGGGAGCTCGTCCAGTTGATCGCGATCGTACACCTAGGGTATTTAAAACAGGCAGTACCGAGAAAAAGCCTCGCAGGAAAGCAGGTGCTGGGGACCCAAGAGGCGGATCTGGCGGATCTGGTGGCTCGAAGCCGCGTGGTGGATCAGGTTCTGGCCCTGGCTCTGCTCGTAAGAAAAAGAAGCATTTCGAAAATGCTCCTAAAGCGAAGCGTAAGAAAAAACGGTAATCATACAGAGAGAGCCATTCAGCATGGCTCTCTTCTTCCCTCTATTGGGGAAGTTTGCTACAATAGAGAAACAGACGAGCACGAAAGGAGGAGAATATCGTGCCAAAAGGAATGGGGAAGGTCGTTGCCCAAAATAAAAAGGCAAATCACGACTACTTTATTGAAGAAACATATGAGGCAGGAATGGTTCTCCAAGGAACGGAAATTAAATCGATTCGTAATGGACGTATTAACTTAAAAGATTCATATGCCAGAATTCAAAATGGAGAAATTTATCTATTAAATGCTCATATAAGCCCATACGAGCAAGGAAATCGCTACAACCACGACCCTCTTCGCCAACGTAAGTTATTGCTTCATAAGAGAGAAATTGATAAACTATTAGGCGAAACAAAGGAAGCGGGTTATGCGCTAGTTCCTCTGAAAGTATACTTGAAAAATGGCTACGCAAAGATTTTAATTGGTCTTGGAAAAGGGAAGAAGAACTACGATAAGCGTGAAGACCTGAAGAAGAAGGAAGCTAAGCGTGATATCGAACGAGCTTTCCGAGAAAGACAGAAATAAGTTTCTTACAAAAACTTACAATTGAAATCATAAAGAAGTATGCTATAATAACTTATGTCGGGTAACTGACAAACATAATCTTAGCTCTGAAGCTTACCTTCAGACTTTCCTAACGTACGCTAGCGTGAAATACCAATAGCGCACCTTTAACTTGAGGGGACGTTACGGATTCGACAGGGGTAGTTCGAGCTTAGGTTGCGAGTCGAGGGGATCGGCCTCGTTAAAACGTCAAAGCCTATAACTGGCAAAACAAACAACAACTTAGCTTTCGCTGCTTAATAGCGCGTAGCTGTTCCTCCCTCCATCGTCCATGTGGTAGGGTAAGGGACTCAACGATAGTGGACTACGCCGGATCCCACCGTCTGAGGGTGAAGGAAGAGAACAACCAGACTAGCTGACCGGGCGCCTGTCGATAGGCAGATGGTTCAGCGAAATACGAATATGTCGACTACACTCGTAGACGCTTAAGTGCCGATATCTTTGGACGTGGGTTCGATTAGTTCATAGTCGCCTTGTGTGGTAACATACAAGTGAAAATTCGGCTTTATCGGTGAAACCTAAGTCGCACTCGTGGCGATAAGGCAATGCCGAGCGGTATGTGAAGCAATTCAACAGCCGTGTATCGACTTATAGGCTGCCAATATGGTAGTACTAGGATGCAGCATCCTGCTTGTGAAGCAAGCAAAACTACGATCTGCATAATACGCCGAAGAACCTGTAACTAACAGGTTCAAGATATAGTCAGTGCCATCTCGAAAGAATGGAATAGCACGTCCCACCGTCTCCACCAAATACATATTTGGTGGTTTTTATTTTGTCTAAAAAGCTATAACTGAAAAAATTCCTCTTCGAATTGTAGTTTTTGTTTTAATAATGTGGGTGAATATTTCCCGTTTCTTCGACTAACATTGTCATAAAATCTTAGAATCCAAAGGGCACGTGCTCGTTTTTTGTTAACCCTTAAATAAGGGTGTGTTTTTTCCAATACTTCAAACACCTTTTCTTTTTTCTTAATAGTTAATGTGTAGGAGTCTTTATGTCTTTCAGGATTATAATTTTTTTTTATTGTTTATTACTCCATCTGTTAAGCTTTTTATGTAAATCAATAATTCTTTATCAGTAGAGGAGATCGAAATACAAGGTCTCCTAAATTCCCCTTTATGCATTCTGGTTAGGCTTATAGTACCTTCACCATCAATAATTCCAGCTATATATGAAGCTTCCCATTCCTTCAATTAGCTTCCCCTCCTCTTATAGAACAAACGTTCCTATATTATTATATAGCATAGTAAAGATGTTTGACTTAACGAAATAAGTACAATTTATTAAATAATAATCTTTGTCCTAGTTATTGTAAAAAGCTCTATTTAGAAGGAAGTTGGAAAACAAATTTAAAGTGATAATATTTTACGAATTTGAAGAAAATAGTTCTTAGGAAAGGAGGGATTGTCTATGAAAATGAGGTTAACAGGGTTAGTCGTTTTGCTTTCGGTGATTCTGGTTATGACAACACCATTCGGTGCGTTTGCCAAAGTCGGTGATGTTACGCAACCTATGGAAATGGAGAAAGCGATTGAGGTCGAGTTAAACGATGATTACTTTAATCCGAAAGCCATTACTATCCCCAATGGAAAAACGACAACGTTGATATTGAAAAACAAAGGTAAGAAAGAGCATACCTTTACAGTGGAAAAGCTCGGAATTGACGCAGAAGTTCAGCCGGGTAAAGAAAAAACAATTACTGTAAATCCGAAAACCCCTGGTACATACGAACTAATATGTAGGTACCATGTCAAGGAAGGCATGGTTGGGAAAGTAATAGCAAAATAACAAGCAGGGCCATTCGTGCCTTGCTTTTATATTTGATAATTGTCGATGTTTAATATTTTGTTATTAACCTCTTGTGTTTTATAAGAGAATTATGTAATATATAATCCTTGGCTTCAAACAATGAAGCCTAAAGGAAAAATAATTTTAAAACAGAAGTTGACTTCTGCGAATCAAGATGATATAGTAATACATGTAGCCGACAACAACGACTTGAAAAAAACTTTCAAAAAAGTTTTTCGTGGAAGTTGACAACGGTGAAGTGATATAGTAAGATAATCAAGTGCTTAATTGAACCTTGAAAACTGAACAAGACAACAACAAACGTCAACGTTTTAACTAAGTTTTAAACTTTAAGAGCTAATCTTACTCTTTATTGGAGAGTTTGATCCTGGCTCAGGACGAACGCTGGCGGCGTGCCTAATACATGCAAGTCGAGCGGATCTTTGGGAGCTTGCTCCTAAAGATTAGCGG
>NZ_JBRKCV010000014.1:0-120772 GCF_052983275.1 Robertmurraya sp. GLU-23 | reverse complement strand
AAAATTTTATAATTATGAAAGATTACAAAAAAGACTAAACGGCCTTAGTCCCTTAGAATACAGGGCTAAAGCCGCTTAGTGTCGTTTTTTTATTTCCGCTGTCTACTTGACGGGGGGCACTTCAATTGGCATACGTCAATTTGGTTTATCGGTTGTGGGGTTTAGATTAAGCACCCGAGCTGATAGACGGAGAAATTCCGACTATTTTTTAATAATTATGAAAAAAAGCTAGAATAGAAGGAGAGATTCCGATTATTGGCTAGAAAACTTATAAAATAGGAGATTTTACTTTGCATAAGCGGAAAACCTCCCCTTATTCCCCCAAAACGAGGCTCCATTCTGCAGCTAACCGGAAATTATCCACTTATTTTACTTTTGCTAGTTACTCGATTAAGGGTAAATCTAATATACAAAAAAAGCATCCCTAAAAAGGAATGCATATGGCTATACTGTCCTATTTTTCTTTGATCTGTTCCCGGATTTTTTGCAGTTCTTCAAAGGATAATTCACTTAGTGAATTTTTTATATCTTCCTCAATTTTTTTTCGGTTGTTTTCTTGATAACGTTCCCACCAGTTTCTGAGACCTTCTGTATGATCCAATATGTACTCAAAATCTATTTCTTCTACCTCTTCATCTGATATATACTCCAATACCGCTGCTAACATATGTGAAAGGCTTTCTACTTCCTCTTTGTTCGGTTGATTACTTGGCAAATGGACAATTTTTTCTTTTTCTGACTCTTCTTCCGTTTGTGCAGGCTTTCTAGGCATCGTACCTCTCCTTTTTTTCTTAATTAATTAAAGATAGTATGACCATTAATCAATGGAGCCATTATCGTTGGATTATGAATGAATTGCAAACTTTGTATACTCAGTATTAAAAAGTTAAATATTGTTTCTTGATTGTGTAAATAATTGGTAACTTGGACATTCTCTTGCTTTTTCTGATGTATGATAAGTTTGTAAGTCACTTAAAGCGCAAATAGGAGGCAATGAAAATGGAAAAATTAAAGAAACTACAAAAAGGGTTATTAGCTCTGTTAGCAACTTTTATGGTAATTGGATTTGCCACAGGCTGCAGCGAAGACACAACAGAAGAAACTGAAACAGAAGAAAACCAAACAGAAGAAGGCACTGAAGAAAGCACTGAAGAGTCTGATAACGAATAAGAGGTAACCCCTGTCATGTTCATGACAGGGGTTTATACCTGAAACAATTAATATACCTGAAGATACAAATCTTTATCTGATTCCCATTCCGCATATGCCACTTCTCTCACTGAAGATATATTTCTTTCATTGAGGCATTTGATTAACCCTTTATAGTCCATATCAGACTCCTGTAAATGTTCCATAATAACTTCCCCATCACTGATTATGGTAAGAGGAACCATTCGTTTGGTTATATTTAAGTTAAAATCTTTATATGTAGGTTTATCTGCCTCTTGTTTTTTTAAGATACTGATTGAGCCATTTGGTTCTAGTATGGCATATTCAACGTCTCGTAAGGAAAAAACATCCTTAGACCGAAGTAATTGTTGAAGTTGATTAATATCAAGGTGATTCTTTTTGAGTTCTTTCCAATCTAATTTTCCTTCATGTATGATAAAGGATGGTTTTCCTTCTAAAAATAACCGAAGTCTTAGGGATTTCTGGGTCGTTAATTCCGTTATATAGATCAGGAGGCCCCATACTGTTATACCAAAAAAGATCTTCAAAAGATTTATTTTCGGATCAAAAACCGCACTTCCTACAAATTCACCTAACACGAGTGCGGATATAAAATCAAACGGCGTGATTTGACTAATTTGGGTTTTCCCAAGAATCTTCACAATAATAAATAGAAAAACATAACCACCAACCAGCTCAACTAGCATCTGTACATAACCCAACTCTATCACCTTTCTAATACCTTACATGATTTTAAAGAAACTCTCCAAAGCCCAATGTAACCTGCTATCCCATTAGAAAAAGGATTTAAATACCTCTGACTCTTCTTCACACTGTGTACAACGGTAGGTAATCTCCATCGCATCTTCATAGGTTTTATGAAGTGTATCCTCTTTGCAGTTCTCACAATAATGAATCTGTTCTGCTTCAACGCCCAAAATGATTCCTCCAATTTTTCGTTATGAATACTGTTAGATTCTCCAAGAGCGATTAGATTTATTAAGCGAGCTGGGCGGCAACTCTCTTTTTTTAAAAGCTAATAAAAAAAAACCGCAAAGCATCATCGCTTTGCGGTTTCACTTTAATGTCCTACAACTTTCTCTAGGCCACCTGGTTTGTTATGAACGGCTAATCTATCTATTAATTTATTGCTTTCTTTATTTAGTCCTATGAGATTGACTTTAATCCCGTTTTGATGGTACTTAATGACGATTTTATCTATCGCACCAACTGCAGAATCATCCCATAGATGAGCTTCCGTTAAGTCAATATTTACTTCTTTAACATCTTCATTGTAATTGAAGCATTCTACAAAGTCTGTCACTGAAGCAAAGAACAATTGACCAGATACACGGTAATACTTTTTATGAGAATGCTCTGAGGCAAGTGTCGTTACTTTCACCTTTGAAATTTTAGATGCAAAGAAAATCGCACTTAAAATAATTCCTACTAACACTCCCTTTGACAAGTCATGTGTCATTAGTACTGTAAGAACGGTAGCAATCATCACAATCGTATCGGTAATCGGAGTTTTGTGTAGAGATTTTACTGAACCCCAATCAAATGTACCGATAGACACCATAATCATTACACCTACAAGTGCTGCCATTGGAATTTGAACAAGGAAGTCATTTAATACTAGGATCAAAATCATTAAGAACACGCCAGCTACAAAAGCAGAGAGTCGTCCGCGCCCACCAGATTTCACATTGATGACCGATTGACCAATCATCGCACATCCAGCCATTCCACCAAACAGTCCAGATACAATATTGGCAATCCCTTGACCACGTGCCTCTTTGTTTTTATCACTTTTCGTATCCGTCATATCATCAACGATCGTTGCTGTTAGCAAAGATTCCACTAAACCAACAATTGCAATCGAAAGTGAGTAAGGGAAAATGATTTTTAACGTCTCAAATGTTAATGGAATATCAGGCAATAAAAACATAGGTAAAGCTTGGGTTAATTCCCCCATATCTCCGATCGTACGCACACCACTACCTGTAAAGATAGCAATAGCAGAAATGACAACGATTGCCACTAATGGAGATGGAACAGCCTTTGTAAAGCGTGGAAGAATATAAATGATTGCTAATGCCCCCGCCACCATCGCATACATCGCCCAAGATTCTCCAACAAAGTGCGTTAATTGGCTCGTGAAAATCAGGATTGCTAATGCATTAACAAAACCTACCATAACGGATCTAGGAACAAATTTCATGAGTTTTCCTAACTTCAGAACACCCATGACAATTTGAATAATCCCTGTTAAAATCGTCGCAGCTAACAGGTATTGCAGTCCGTGTTCAGCCACTAATGTGGTCATCAGCAAGGCAGTCGCACCAGTTGCAGCAGAAATCATCCCAGGTCTTCCCCCAACAAAAGCAATCACAACCGCAATACAGAAGGACGCATACAACCCAATCATCGGATCAACTCCTGCAATAATTGAGAACGCAATCGCCTCTGGGATCAAGGCCATGGCAACGACTAATCCTGCCAACACATCTCCTTTGATGTTCCCAAACCATTCATATTTAATTGTGTTTAAATTCATGAAGCACCTCTTCTTTTTTTATTTGTAGTGACTTTCAACTCTCATGAAAGTCGGGGCCGTTTTTAACAGAAACAAGTATATAAGAATGTGGAGAAATTGTGAAATTGAATGAAAGCGCAATCATCAATTGATTCCTTTGATATACTTTCTTTTTTTCATAGTAACTATATAAATCTATAAATTTATATAAAAAACCTACTTGAGAAAATAAAAACACACTTACTAACAGTAACTCAATCGGGGTGCTTTTGAGGTTCTTTGGGGGATTAAGCTAAGAAAGACCACAGGTGATAGTGGTCTTTCTCTTTATTTCACGATTAAAACTGGACAGTTCGCTCGTTTTGCTACCTTGTGGCTTACACTTCCTAACACAAATTCCTGTAGTCCGTTTAATCCTCTGCTACCAATGATAACGATTTCAAAATTGTTTTTATTCGTATAGTCTACGATCGTAGGACCAGGCTCTCCGTGAAGGATCGTTAACTTATAAGTTACTCCTGCTTCTTTCGCCATTTTTTCAATAGCTCTCATTCGTTCCTTCCGTTTATCCCCTATATCCGCTGTGTTCCAATTGTTTAACACATCTGATTTAGCTTTATCTGCATCTACTACATACACCACTTCCATCAATGAGCCCTTAGAGCATTGTGCGATGTGTATGGCATTTTCTGCTGCTCGTTTGGAGTGTTCCGAACCGTCGGATGCTAAAAGAATTTTTTTATACATCATTCTACCTCCATTAATGTGATCCAAGTTTATTTGCTAATTTACTTACTAATTCGTTACTGTCTTCATTTAATCCTGTTACATTTACCATTATGTTATTTTCTTCGAATTTGTTCACAATTTTATCAACGGCAGCGACAGCCGAATCATCCCATATATGAGTGCGACTTAAATTGATCTCAACATATTTTATTTTTTCCTTGTAATCGAACAGAGTTAACAATTCTGTCACAGATGCAAAAAACAATTCACCTTTGACTTTATATGTTCTTGTATTGCCTTCGAGCTTACTATCTACTCTTACTTTTGATATTTTTGAGACAAAAAAGATTGCACTAAGGAGAATTCCCGTAAAAACGCCAATCGCTAAATTATGCGTTAAGACTACGGTTAATACGGTAACGACCATCACCACAGCATCACTTCTTGGAATCAGGTGAAGTGTTTTAATCGAATTCCAGTCAAACGTGCTTATGGAGACCATAATCATCACCCCAGCTAAAGCACCCATCGGAATTTGAACAACGATATCTCCAAGAACGACAATTAAAAAAATCAAAAACACACCGGCAACAAGAGCGGATAATCGTCCTCGACCACCGGATTTAACATTAATTACAGACTGACCAATCATCGCACAACCAGCCATTCCACCAAAAAAACCCGTAATGATATTAGCGATTCCTTGTCCTCTACTTTCCATGTTTTTATCACTATCTGTGTCTGTCATGTCATCGACAATCGTGGCCGTTAACAATGACTCGAGAAGTCCAACGACGGCGAGCGCTAGCGAATATGGGAAAATAATCATGATTGTTTCCAGATTAAGCGGGACATCTGGCAAGAAAAAAGCCGGCAAGGTTTTCGAAATGTTTCCCATATCCCCTACAGTACGAACTCCGTAATTCATAAAAATCGATAAAGCTGTAATCACTACAATGGCAACAAGAGTAGAAGGAACGGCCTTTGTGAGATAAGGAAATAAGTAGATGATCACAAGGGTTAATCCAACCAATACAAAGATGATTAAATTTTCACCTTGAAAATGTTGAAGCTGCGAAATAAATATAAGAATGGCCAACGCGTTCACGAAGCCAACCATGACAGACCTCGGAATAAATTTCATATATCTTGCTAGCTTAAACACACCAAATAGAATTTGAATGATACCCGTGAGGATCGTTGCCGCTAACATGTACTCCACACCGTAATTAGCCACTAAATCAATAAACACCAAGGCCATCGCCCCGGTTGCGGCAGAGATCATACCAGGCCTTCCGCCAAGAAACGAAATCGTCACAGCAATCGTAAAAGAAGCATATAACCCCACCATCGGGTCAACACCTGCAATAATTGAAAAAGCAATCGCCTCTGGAATCAATGCTAGGGCAACAACGATACCTGATAATAGGTCGCCTTTTACATTCCCGAACCACGATTGCTTATATGTAAGCTGTCCCATCTTCTTTTCCTCCTTTTTCCTTAGTATGAACGGGTGAAGAAAAGTCATGAAAGAAAAATGGTCCTGATTGATGGAAAAATCAATCAGGACCATTGAATTCGCAATGATGTTACCTGCTTCTTTTTACTGAGAAACCTAATTGTTTCAATGCATTCTCCAATGATGAATTAGTTGTCACATCATTAAAGTGCAAGCCAATATTCACAATTGTTTGTGCTAGTTCTGGACGAATACCTGTGATTAAAGGTTCAATTCCGCTAAGCTTTAGAGCAGTAATAATCTTATAAAGCTGGTCAGCTACCATCGTATCAATGATAGGTACACCCGATACATCCATAATTAGTGAATCTAACTGAAGGCGTGAGCCTTCATTGAGTACAGCTTCCATGATTAATTGCGCTCGATTGGTGTCTATCGTCCCGATCAGTGGAATCACCGCAATCCCCTTGGTGATTACCACAACGGGAACGGATAACTCTTCAACAGCGGAATAAGCAATTTTCATTAATTCGGTGTTTCTTTTTTCATACACTTCACTTATCACTTGCAGTACTCTATCTATTAAAGGATCAATGATTTTAGACACATCAAGCATCGTAATGGCCGCAAATTGTTTTTCCGCCAATTCGTCGGTAAATACATCCCATAGAATGGTTCGGTAAAAGCTCACTGCGCGTAAGGCATTGCTTAGTGAGACCTGATATTTCATCGCAAATATAGCGGACTTTTTCCCCCAACCAATCACATGTTCAAGAATGACTTCCTTTTCCTCGTATAAGGCCTGTCCAAAGTATCTGACGAGTTCTGCTCTGTATGCATGTAGCTCTTGGTCAGGGGCCCCAGCCTTACTCAGACTTGATGAATAATCTGAATCGATTAACTCCGATATTCTGGTAGCTAATATATCCTCATTTTTTACAATCTTTTCCCCAATATAACGTAATTCTTTCTTCACATTCGTAGTCTCCTTGTCTATAGGGCAATATAAATTATTTCAACATCCAGCAGATAGAATCCTTCTTTGTGGATTGTGTACTATAAAAAAAAGAGCCCACCGCTAAAATAAACGGTTGGTCTCTTAACAGGTCAATCAAAAGAACCCATAGTTTGAAGCATATCACTCGATTCCTGTGATACGTAAATCGTTCTACTTGGGAATGCCACTTCGACACCCTCTTCTTCTAAAATCGCCATAATCGCTATGTTGATTTCATGTTTAATTTTCACATGCTCTCCCCAAACGGTTGTGTTCGTGAAAAAGTATAAGAGGATATCAAGGCTACTATCATTATACTGATCGAATGCCACCATAATCGTATCCGGATGAACGTCCTCATGATTTCGCAGCAGATACTCCACCCGCTGAACGACTCTTTGAATTTGATCTTTAGTAGATTTATAGTTTAATCCTAAGTGAAATGTAATTCGTCTTTTCCCCATACGACTCCAGTTTGTAATTGGTTCGTTCGCTAGAGTTGAATTCGGAACCGTTACTAAAGCCTGGCTAAACGTTCGTACCTTCGTGCTTCGGAAATTAATATCCTCTACCGTTCCCTCAACGCTAGGAGTTAAAATCCAATCTCCAATCGAAAAAGGTTTTTCGGTTACTATAACGATACCACCAATCAAGTTGCCAACCGCTTCTTTGGCAGCGAGTGCAAAGGCAAGACCGCCCAGTCCTAGTCCAGCAACCAAGCCATTAACGTCATAATCAAACTCCTGACCAATAATACTAATACTGATGGCAACAAGGATCACTCGAATCGTCCTTGAGATAAAAGGAATCAAAATTAAATCTATCTTATTATTAATTTTTTGATTCACACTCATGATAATTCCAGTAGTTGGTGAAGAAAGATTAAATAATCCCCACGTAATGGTTACAATCACCATAGATCGTAGAAATTTTAAAAATAGTGCATTGTGCTGTTCGATAAACGGGAAATAATCCATCGCTACATATAAACCGATAATAATAAACAACCAGCCGATCGGGCGTTCAAAACTTAAGCAAATTTGCGTAAAAAAATCAGTGGGTGTTTTTCTAGACAATTTTAATATCAACTGAAATACATATTTCGTAAATAGGTTTCTAAATAGAATAAACAAAAGCAAGATTCCTATAGAGATCCCTAAATCTTTTAACATATCATATTCGAGTTGGAATGAAAAAAAATCCATCTTACTTACCTTCTCTCTTTGTAATTCACAACATACATCCTCATATATTACTCGCATCATCAAGAGATTTGAATACACCAAAAGTCTTGTTTATAAAAAAGGATAAAAGAAGGTAGACGAACGAGTGTCGACAAAGAATCGTTGAAATTTGTTGTAACTTGACTAAAAATGTTGGTAATAAATGGTTTTATTTACAGACTGATGTTGTTAAAATAGATTTTGTGTTGAAAAATAATAAGTTGAAAGGTGTGTGGAAATTGATTTATGAAATAGTCCTTTATAAAGGTCTAAAGTGTAATGTGGTATTTGATTATGGAAATGGAAATCTCGAAATATTATGCTTGGATGAAGTTCTCCTCGTCCACGAGGGTCAAATAGATCGGTTACAATAAAGGATTGCACTAAAAAAGAAGCAAACTTACGTCTACTTCTTCCAAATTTCCCTCCACCAAGGAGTTTTCGGACAATCATCCATACCAATGCAAACGGTTTCCCCGATTTTCGGCGTAGAAATGGATACCTGATGCAGAGCTGCCGCTTTTGTTACTCGTTCTACTGGATCAATCCACGAATGGAAAGCAAGGGTAAAGGCTCCCCAATGAACAGGTATTAACAAATCACCGCGAACATCAAGATGGGCTTGTACCGTTTCTTCCGGTAGCATATGGATATGGGACCAACGCTCATCATATTGACCGCATTCCATTAAAGTTACGTCAAAAGGTCCGTAGCTATCACCGATTTCCTTGAAATGTGGACCATAACCGCTGTCGCCACTGTAGTATACCTTTGTTTCACGTCCTGCTATTACCCATGAACACCACAAGGTAGAATTTCGATTAAATAAACCTCTTCCGGAAAAATGTCTAGCAGGCATACAAGCTAGGGTGAGATCCTCAAGCTGGACTTCGTCGCCCCAAGCATGCTCAGTAATTTTTTCTGAAGGAACACCCCAATTGACTAAATATCGTCGTACCCCTAACGGTACAATAAATCTTTCTGTTTTATCCTTTAATCTACGAATAGATGAATAATCCAGATGATCATAATGATCATGGGAGATCACTATTGCATCAATACGGAAAAGCTCTTCAGGTTCAATCGGCAAGTTTGTGCTAAAACGTTTCGTACCAGCCCATGAAACCGGTGACGGACGGTTACCAAGCATCGGATCAAAGAAGAGTCTTTTCCCTTCAAGTTCAAGAAGAAAAGTCGAGTGCCCAAACCAGGTAACCCTTGAATGAGAAGTAGTTCCCTCTACAAAATTTTCTACCTGGATTGGACTGCTTGGCCTTCGAATACTTTTACTTGTTATAGAATCCTTCATCATGCTGATCATCGACTTTAGATTCATATTCATAAAGGTTGGTATTTGGTTTTCGTATTTTTTCATTAAAGAATCTTCCTTTTTGTTACATTGATTTTTATCTCATTATAGAACAATTCGGATACAATTTCATTTTACTACAATCATAAAAGCATAACTGGAGACCACCTAAAGTAATAGATAGGTTACTTTTCTTGCTTCATGGAAACACATAAATTAAAGTGGAAATGTCTATTATTTTTTTTGTTGGAGGGTATGTCTTGAAACTTAGTGTTCTTGATCAATCAGTTATCAGTAAAGGAGCAACCGCCTCGACTGCACTACAAAACACCGTGAAACTCGCGCAATTATCCGAGGAATTAGGATACACCCGCTTTTGGGTTGCTGAACATCATAATTCAAACGGAATCGCAGGCTCTTCTCCGGAAGTACTAATTTCTCATATTGCATCAAGCACGAAAAAAATCCGAGTAGGATCTGGCGGTGTTTTACTCCCACAATACAGTCCATATAAAATTGCCGAAAACTTTAAAGTATTAGAAGCTCTATTTCCCAACCGAATCGATCTAGGAATTGGCCGCTCTCCAGGAGGTGCGGCAACCACCAGAATAGCATTAACAGATGGATCAAGAAAAACTCTAAATGAATTCCCACGGCAAGTGAGAGATTTGCAAGCCTTTCTAAGTAATGACTTACCTGCCGACCATCCTTATGAGTTGGTAAAAGCCTACCCTATTTCTTCGAGTTTCCCCCACATCTGGATGCTTGGTATCACACATCGGGGTGCAAGGTTGGCTGCAGAACATGGGACAGCCTTTACGTATGGACATTTTATTACTCCGGCAAATGGACAGCGGGCTTTGGACTATTATTATGAAAACTTCCACCCCTCCCCCCTGCTACCAAAGCCACAAGCGAATGTTTGCGTATTCGTGGTATGTGCGTCCTCACAGGCAAAAGCAGAAGAATTGGCTTTGAGCCAGGACATGTGGCTTTTAGCTATCGAAAAAGGACTGGATACTCGGATTATGTCTGTAGAAGAGGCAAAAAGAATTCCACTAACAAGTGCTGACATAGTAAAAATCCAAGAAAACCGCAAACGCATGATCATAGGTACACCACAGAAGGTGAAAGAGGACATTCTCAGATTTAGCGAGCGGTATCGTACAGATGAATTTATGATTATTAATAATGTATATGACTTTCAAGATAAAATGGAGACGTATACATTGTTGGCTGAGGCTTTGCTTTGAATGGGGTTGGTATTGTGGGGATAGGCCCGATGTATAGTTTCTTTAATTCCTGGAAATCACGGGTCCTAAATCCCAACTTTGTCCCCTCCTGGAATCCACAAGCACTAAGTACGCCTAATTGTTCACCCACCCACCATAAGCAAAAAAAGCAAACCACACAGTGATTTGCTCAACTACCTATCTACTTATATTCACCTTCAAATATTAACTCTTTAAGAGGCCGTCTGCCCGATGGTTGCTCACGGTCTTGTAATTCTGATGGTAGGGCTTCTTTCTCACCCTGATATCCCATTGCGACAATTACTTGAATGTCGAAGTCATCCGGGACATTTAGCGCTTCTCGAGCTTGATCTTGATAAAATCCAGCCATCGGGTGAGTGATCATCCCTTTTTGGCTTGCCTGTAGTGCTAAATACCCCCAAGCCGAACCAGAATCAAATGCATGATATCCGAAATTTTTATCCGACAAAATCGCCACAAAAACAGGAGCCTTTTCACACCATTTACGATTTCCTTCCTTGATAAAAGAATGGAATTTTTCACGATCCTCTTGTGAACGTGCAATCACAAATCTCCAAGGCTGAGAGTTATTAGCAGACGGAGCCCAATGTGCTGCTTCTAATACACTCATAAGAACGTCCTCAGATACTTCCTTTTCTAAAAACGAACGAGGGGACCACCGATTTAAGTAGATTGGATCAATGTTATACTCAGCTTGACGAACTTGTTTTGATTGTAATTCCGCCATATACATTCCTCCCTTTGTGAAAATATTCCATAACCATACCCATTTTACTCCAACCATAATTTCCCTACAATTTTTTTGCTTTTTTATGACTACATCTCTTCCATAGCGGGTATTGATATACGTCAGTACACAAATAATCAGGCATTACGAATTTTGTCGAAAAATATCTTATGGTGTATGCAGTTACCTTTGGACTATTGAACTTAACCTATATATACTAATTTAAGTAGAATGTAAGAAAGGATTTTCGTATGTATTCGCTACAAAGACTAGAAGATGAACAATTATCTACTACCATTATTCGAGCCATAAAGTTTAACTTAGAAGCAGATTTTATCCAATTTTTAAAAAATGAGGCGATACGAAGGTTGACCTATTCACAGCATGATCTCATTTCCAAGCAAAGTCTTCAAGATGCCCTTGATGTAATTTATTTCAAAAAAGAATTAGAGCTTTTACAATATGAACAAACGAAATGTACTAATGCTGCAATAAGAGAGCAAATATGGATGGACATTGAACTTTTACGTTCTGTCATTGAATTAGCCACCGAACAGATCAAATAACCACCCTCCTGCAAAGGCAAACCTTATGAAAATAAGAGACGCAAAGCCACGGACCTAACGCAATCGCTATGGTAGCCGAGCCGCCAGGACACTTTCCTCTTTTTTGTTTACTACAACTCTTACAATTACCCACAAACAAGTTAAAATTTTTTTCTCCTAATGATAAAAACTCGTACATATCCCTTTTCAGACACAAAAAAAATCCCTATCAAAGTAGTAAAGTTCCTACGATGAAAGGGATTTATATTAATTGGTTTCTGGTCGATAGGTATGTAAAAACTTCTGAATGCGCTCTGCAGCTACTGCTAATCTTTCGGAAGGCTGTACTAATGCGATTCGCACGTATCCTTCTCCCCCTGCACCAAATGCGTCACCTGGTACAACTGCCACACCCGCGTGTTCAAGTAATTCAAAAGCAAATTGACGAGAGGTCCAGCCTGGAGGAATCTTTGTCCAAATGAACATCGTAGCCGGGGTAGTTTTTACTTCCCAACCGCCCTGATTAAGTCCGTTAATTAATGTATTTCTTCGGTCTTCGTATATTTTTTTCTGTTCAGCAAGCATCAAAAAATCGGAAGTTAACACGGCTACTGCTGCTTTTTGAATCGGTAAAAACACTCCGTAATCCATATGTGACTTTAGAGAAGCTAGTATTTGTAATGCTTGAGGATTTCCGACCACATAGCCAATTCGGCAGCCAGCCATATTAAAGGTTTTTGATAAAGAATTGAACTCGATACCAACTTCCTTAGCCCCTTCAATAGACATAAAGCTCAATTGAGGATGATTATCAAAAATAAGTTCCGAATAAGCGAAATCGTGTACCACTAAAATGTTATGCTTCTTTGCAAAAATTACTAACTTTTCAAAAAAGGTTCTATCGGCAATAGCAGTCACTGGATTTCCTGGATAACTCAAGATCATCATTTTTGTTTTCACTAAAACTTCTTCAGGAATGTCCTCTAAAATGGGCAGGAAATCATTTTCTTCAAATAATGGCATCGGATATACGATTCCCCCCGCAATCGTGACACTCGCCTCGTAAATCGGATATCCTGGGTCAGGCACAAGTACATATTCACCTGGGTTCACCATGGCCGTTGCCAAGTGTGATAGTCCATCCTGCGAACCCATAAGCTGTAGAACCTCATCCTTCGGGTTAAGTTCCACTCCATAACGGGTTTTATAAAAATAGCAAACCGCTTCACTAAACTCAGCCGTCCCTGTTAACGTATATCCATAATTTGCAGGATCTTTACTGTATGCACTAATCGTATCCATAACTAATGACGATGGAGGTAAATCGGGACTACCGACACTTAAATCTATTACATCCAATCCCTGATTCATAAGTTCACTTTTTCGATTGGCTAAGTCCAAAAAAATGGATGTTGTTAGTTTGTCCATCTTAGCTGATGCCTGTAATTTCATTTCAAGTTGTCTCCTTATTATCAAAACTATACTACAATTTTAAATTGTTTTGTTTTTAAGTATAGCAAAAAAAGAAAACCTAATCATATAGGTTTTCAACTATTTCCCTGTAATTGATTTAAAAAATGCTCCGTGTCAATTTTCCACCGATCCAATAGACTATTTTTTCTTAAAATAAATGTCATGTTCTTTGTTACTTTCCCGCTTTTATCGGTGTGATATTTGGCTTCTACTGGAACTTCTAAAACTAGCTGACCTTCTAGATCTTCCACTGGTAGATAGGACATAGATGTAATTCGAAAGTAAGTAAATGTCTTTGTCCATTTCTTTAATTTTTTAGGATCTTGATTCTCAATACTAGTTACTTTTAGTAAATGAGGATCTTGATAATTTATGCCTGTAACAAAAAACTCAATCATTTCATACGGATCAACGGTATGTAAGTACTCTTCTTCTTTTCCCCCGGCTTTTAAAATCATTAAATGATGGAGTTTATCCATTTTTCCTGAGCGATGGGTGGTACTTCCAAAAAAGTGGATGCAAAAATGGCCCGGAAAACCATTTTGGAGTGCTCCTGCTCCGTGAGGCATTCCATGCATAGAAGCCGCAATAAATTGATCTCCCACCTTCACGATAATCGCTCTTCTCTTCCAACTCCATTTTCCATCATAGATTTTCTTCATGATCTTCGTGTCTTTTGTCGTTAAAGGCTGAACATCTGCATGTCTGCTCCCCGCTCGTCTTTGAACCTTGAATTGTTTTCCTGTTTCAACATCAATCACTGTGAATTTCTTCCACTTCGGAAGGAGATCTTTAGCCGTTTCCCAGGGTAGGATTTCAATTTCAAAGCTAATGGGAAGGTCATCATCATCAAACTTCATTACATTTGCTTTAGATTCTACAGGAAGAATGAAAAGAAAAGTAAGAATTCCTATTATGATATATAAAGAAAAGTTTCTCATATCACACCTCACTTTTCATATTCTTTTCCATCAAAACAAAAAATATTTAAGTAGCTGAGTTTGTCCTGGAGGAACTAAAGGAAAGGATTGGTATAAACACTCTGACCAATGGGAATAGTAGCTTTGTATTAGCTATTAATATAAAGGGTGGATGAATCATGACTGTAAAATTAGCGATTGTTTACTACAGCTCTACCGGTACGAACTATCAATTAGCAAAGTGGGCTGCTGATGGGGCATTGGAGGCTGGTGCGGATGTGACCATTTACAAAGTACAAGAGACGGCCCCACAAACTGTGATTGATGGGAACCCTGCCTGGAAAGCACATGTTGAAGCTACAAAAGATATTCCTGTTATTACACCTGCTGATATCGAAAATTCTGATGCCATTATTTTTAGTACGCCTACTCGTTTTGGAAATATGGCCGCACAAATGAAGCAATTTTTGGATACCACTGGTGGAATTTGGTTCCATGGAAAAACAGTCAATAAAGTCGTAAGTGCGATGACTTCGGCACAAAATTCCCATGGCGGTCAAGAGGCAACCATCCTTAGTCTTTATACATCTATGTATCATTGGGGTGCGATCGTTGTAGCTCCAGGTTATACGGACGCGTCACTATTTGCCGCTGGCGGAAACCCTTATGGAACAAGTGTATCAGTAGACCAAAACAATGAAATCGTTGGGGACAAAGAAACCTTTAAAAAAGCCATCGTACACCAAGCGCGACGTGTGGTATCCATTGCGGACATGGTTAAAAAGGGACAATAATTTTTATTGTCCCTTTCCTACGTTCTTATTTACTTACTTGCTTGCTCAAACTTACTAGAAACCGCATCCCAGTTAATAATCTTGAAGAAGCTTTCAATATAATCTGGTCTTCTGTTTTGATAATTTAAGTAATAGGCATGCTCCCACACATCAAGGCCAAGGATCGCCACTTTGCCTTCCATAATTGGGTTGTCTTGATTAGGTGTACTTGTTACTTCAAGAGCGCCTTGTTCGTTTACAACCAGCCAAGCCCAACCGGATCCAAAACGAGTAAGTGCGGCTTTTGTAAATTCTGCTTTAAAGTTGTCGAAGCTACCAAATGCTTTTTCAATCGCTGCTCCTAATTCACTGCTTGGTGCAACATTCCCTGCTGGCGAAATCACTTCCCAGAATAATGTGTGGTTTAAATGACCACCACCGTTATTTCTAACCGCTCCTCGAATCGCTTCAGGTACGTCGTTTAGGTTTTTCAACAAGCTTTCTAAATCTTTTCCTTGAAGGTCAGCTTTTCCTTCCAGTGCAGCATTTAAGTTATTTACATATGTTTGGTGATGCTTTCCGTAATGAATTTCCATTGTTTGCTGGTCAATGTGAGGCTCTAATGCGTTAAAATCGTAAGCTAATGTTGGTAATGTGTAAGTTGTCATCGTAACAATCCCCTTTAATCGTTCTTTTTTTATACTTTATGGTTTAAAAAGTATATTTTAAATTTACCTCAATCTTTCAAATTATTCAATGAATTTTCTTCATCTTTTTTCTTATATTTTTTAAAACAGAAGCGTTTCTTTTCATTATTTATACTATATAGTATAATAAGTCTTATATTAAGATAGAAATGAGGTGTTGCAGTCTATGAGTAAAAACACCAGAGAACAGATATTGGATTTGCTGAAGAAGGAAGTGTCACTGGCTGTTAATGAACTGACCAAACGGTTAAACATTACCCATATGGCTGTCAGAAAGCACTTAAATATTCTTGAAAAAGATCATCTGATCCGCTCGGTAGAGGTCAAGCAGCCCATGGGCCGTCCCCTCCAAATGTACTCCTTAACGGAAAAAGGAGAACAGCTTTTTCCGAAAAATTATGAAAGCATTAGTGTCGAGTTTCTTCGAGATATCCAAGAACTCCACGGGGCAGAAACGATTCAGCTCTTATTTAATAAAAGAGAAAAACGCATTACGGATGAATATAAATTAAAGGTACAAGAGAAAAAGAACTTGTCTGAAAAAATAAAAGAGCTCGCATCGCTACAAAATGACAAAGGCTATATGACCGAAGTAAACCAAGTGGACGAACACTCCTATGAAATGATTGAGTATAACTGTCCAATCTATGCGGTAGCCAAAGAATTTAAAATCGCTTGCCGATGTGAAACAGACATGTTCAAAAACGTGGTAGGTACCGAACAAGTAGATCGAATTTGCTGCAAAACAGATGGAGATGACCACTGCCGATTTGTTTTTCACGCATAACTAAGGGGCTTACCAACCAGGTGAGTCCCTCTTTATATATATTAAGAAATTTCTATCTTAAATTTACTGAAATTTCTGTTCAAATGTAATATAATACGTTTTATAACGTTTCTTTATATTGTGTCTCAGGGGGTTACTATAATGAAAGTCATTGGTTTTGGAGATAATGTTGTAGATAAGTATGTTGATATACAAACAATGTATCCTGGTGGCAACACATTAAATTTTACGGTTTATGCGAAACAGCTTGGAAGCGATTCTTCTTTTATGGGCATATTCGGCACAGATTTGGCGGCTGCGCATAACCAAGACACGTTGAAAAAAATCGGCGTCGACATTTCTCATAGTAAGGTATTAGAAGGTGAAAATGGTTATGCCATGGTTGACCTTGTAGATGGAGATCGCGTTTTCCTTCGTAGTAATAAAGGTGGCATCAGCAATACAAGCAAGTATCAATTATCAGTCGATGATCTGGAATATATTAAAAGCTTTCAGCTCCTTCACTCCAGTAAATATAGCTACATAGAAAGTGAGTTACCAAAAATAAAATCGACTGGCGTTCCAATCTCTTTTGATTTTTCTGATGATTTTACAGACGAATACATCGAGCAAGTTGCCCCGTTTGTAGATTATAGCTTTCTATCATGCAGCCATCTAAACGAAACTGAAGTGAAGGAATTGCTTAAAAAAGTACACTCACTAGGTAGTCAAATTGTCATTGGAACCCTTGGCTCAAAGGGAGCACTTTTATATAACGGGACAGGCTTTTACGCTCAAGCTCCAAAGCTTGTAGAAGCAGTCGACACATTGGGTGCGGGAGATTCATTTATTACAGCGTTTTTGTTAAACTATGTTGGTCATTCGGAGAATTTAGAAGAGGAAGTATTGATCCAACAATCCTTAAGTAAAGCAGCCGAGTTTGCCGCAACAACCTGCATGGTAGAAGGCGCGTTTGGGTACGGATTGAAATATGAAGAATAGGAAGACGCAAAAAACTCGCTCATAGTCAGCGAGTTTTCTTCATTCTATTATCCTCTTAAATAAAGTAAAACCATAAGAAAAATGACAAGTCCAATCATGAAAATAGAACCAATACTAGCGCTGTAAACTATATAAACTTTAACATGAAGAATTACATGAACTAAGAGAACGATAAATAAGCAAAACAGCAAAATAATGATTAAATTAACATTTTTATTTCTATACAAAGAATCAGCACCTTAAGGATCCATTTTTCTATTACTTCTTATATATTTTGCATCTGCTAAGAATATTCTTTTTCCATCACTTAAAACAGAAAAAGGCCACCAAATAGTGACCTTTTGTCTATTGTAGTTAGATAACTCCCTGTGCGATCATCGCATCCGCTACTTTTACAAACCCAGCGATATTCGCACCGACTACCAGATTCCCTGGAGCATCATATTCTTCTGCTGCCTTCTGACTCTTAGTATAAATATCTTTCATGATCTGTTGTAATTTGAGATCCACTTCTTCTTGTGTCCAAGCTAACCTTGCACTATTTTGTGCCATTTCTAATGCCGACACAGCCACTCCACCAGCATTGGCTGCTTTAGCAGGAGCAAATAATACTTGATTCTCGCTAAAAATTTCAACGGCTTCTAATGTGGAAGGCATGTTTGCTCCCTCACCTACCGCTTTTACTCCATTCGAAACTAGCAATTCTGCTGCTTCTTTATTTAATTCATTTTGAGTCGCACATGGCAATGCAATATCGCAAGGAATGGTCCAAATACCTGAACAACCTTCTTGATAGATTGCACCAGAATGTTCCTTCACATATTCAGAAATCCTTTTATTTTCTACCTCTTTTAAGCTTTTTACGGTATCTAAATGAATTCCATTTGGGTCGTAAACATAGCCTGATGAATCACTACATGCGACCACTTTTGCACCGAATTGGATCGCTTTTTCCATCGCATAAATGGAAACATTGCCTGATCCAGATACGACCACCGTACTACCATCAAAGCTGAAGCCCTTACTTTTTAACATTTCATCTACAAAGTAAACCGTACCATAACCAGTTGCTTCTTTTCGGCCTAAGCTTCCTCCATATCCAATTCCTTTTCCCGTTAATACACCGGCCTCATAAGCGCCTCTTAGTTTCTTATATTGTCCGAACATATAACTGATCTCTCTCGCTCCTACCCCGATATCTCCAGCCGGAACATCTGTGTCTGGACCGATATATTTACTTAGCTCTGTCATAAAGCTCTGACAAAAACGCATAATTTCAAAATCCGATTTTCCTTTTGGATCAAAGTCAGACCCACCTTTACCACCACCAATTGGCTGCCCTGTTAAAGAGTTCTTAAAGATTTGTTCAAAGCCAAGGAATTTAATAATGCTCGCGTTCACAGAAGGGTGAAATCTAAGTCCTCCTTTATAAGGTCCAATGGCACTATTAAACTGAACACGATACCCGCGATTGACTTTTACATTTCCATTGTCATCTACCCATGGCACTCGGAAGGAAATCAAGCGCTCAGGTTCAATCATTCTTTCTAAAACCGCTTGTTTGATATAAATCGGATTTTTCACAAGAACAGGTACTAAAGATTCCAGCACTTCTTTTACTGCCTGCTGAAACTCTCCTTCATTTGGATTATTCTCTTGAACCTTTGTAAATAAACGGTTTACATACTCTTTTACCATTTGCATTTGGCTCTCTTCTACTTTTTCTAACACTTTCATAAAAATTCCGCCCCTAATCTATTATAAAGTTAAGAATATTTTCTTTTCTTAAATGTGTTTTCATTTTATAATTTTGTAATTAATAGTTCCAATATCAAAATTCGATGAAATCCATGCGTAAAACGCATGAATCAGGAGCGGGTAAAAATGGAAACAAGGCAAATTCAATATTTCTTAGAAGTAGCAAAAAGAGAGCATGTAACAGAAGCAGCAGATGCTTTGCATGTTGCCCAGTCTTCGGTTAGCAGACAAATATTTAATTTAGAAGACGAATTAGGGGTCGAATTATTTATTCGTGAAGGCAGAAGTGTACGGTTAACCCCTTTAGGTAGAATCTTTTACGAACGAATGAAGCAAGTGTGGAACATGATGGAGGATGCAAAGCGAGAAGTGGAAGAATATCTTAATCCGGAAAAAGGAACCGTTCGAATCGCGTTTCCGATTAGTATGGCTGCTCATACCTTGCCTTCCATTATCTATGCATTCCGCAATAGATACCCTGAGGCTAAGTTTCATATGAGCAATGCCCTTTATTCTGACTTAATCGATGGTGTCGTAAATGGGGAGTACAACTTAGCCATGATTGCTCCCATGCCCAATCAGGAGAAGGAGAACAAAATCAAAGGAGACATTCTTTTCACAGAAAATATCGTTGCCCTCATCCCTCTTCACCACCCACTTTCAGACCGAGAGTCCATTCGCCTGCGTGACTTAAAGGATGACTCCTTCTGTGTCTTACCTGAAGGGTTTATCTTTCGCGAACAAGTGGTTCAAGCCTGTCATGATGCAGGTTTTTCTCCAAAAATTGCGTTCGAAGGAAAGGATATTGATGCATTAAAAGGGTTGGTTTCTGCTGGATTAGGTGTCGCCTTAATGCCAGAAATGACATTGGTGGATAACACCCCGCGATCCACCGTTATGATACCCTTATCAGATACAAGTGTAACCCGAACAGTCGGAGTGATTTATCCCACTCAACGGAAACTACTCCCCACCGAAGCATTGTTTTATGATTTCTTGCTTGAAACATTTGAAAGATTGAATGAATTTAGAAAGTAGCATTTTACAAGGGAAGAAAGATATAAAGATTCGTCCCTTCGTGCAGTTAGTTTACATAATATAATTATAGTTAATAAAAAAACTGACCTCAAAAGTAAGATTGAACCCACTTTTGAAGTCAGTCTTTTTTCACCTATTATTCAACAAACCATTTCACAACCAATTCATCAATTTCTCCGCTATCCATCATTTCCTTTAATGCAGTGTTAAATTCTTCTGTTAGCTCGCTGCCCTTTGGAAAAGCAATGGCTGTACCAGGTGTTTCTCCATTTGGAACTGAAATTGTTTTGAGATTTTCATTCGTGCTCATATAGCCAATTGCTACAGCTTCTTCCATGATTACTGCGTCAAATCGCTTTGATTTTAGTTCTTGTATTAAGTCAGGTGTGCGGTCACGTGTTTCAAGGGTAAAATCCACCGTGCCATTTAGCTCTTTTGCTACTTCCTCCTGGAAGGAATTCACTTGAGCGCCCAATACCTTCCCACTCAAGTCGTCTGCACTTGTGATCTTACTATCTTCTTCAAATAATAAAACCAAATCGGAACGATAATAGCTGTCTGTAAAGTCAACATTTTGCTTTCGCTCTTCGGTTGGTGCCATTCCAGACATGACGAAATCAACCTTCCCAGCCTGCAGCGCAGCAATTAATCCGCTAAAATCCATGTCTCTAATCTCGACTTCATAACCTAGTTTGTCGGCTAGAGCATGAATAATGTCCACGTCAAACCCAATGATCTCCTCACTTTTTGCTGTATCAATGTATTCAAATGGCGGAAAATCAGCCGACGTTCCCATCACTAGCACTTTTTTCGATTCTGTTTCTGTCTGCTCCTCACTTCCAGACGTTGAAGGATTGGAAGTTCCACATGCAACTAATACACTCATCACTAACGTAACCAACATAAATACTGAAAAGAACTTTTTCATTGATAAACCCCTCTTCTCTATTTTTTTAATAAGCGACTTTCCCCATATATCTTCTTGTTTCTAATGGATGCTTGCGAATGTTCGAAAGCTCTGTACGATATACATCTAAAATACTGTAAAAAAGAATCGGGTTGAAGTATTCAACAACCGTATCATCTATTGTACTAATTCCTAGTTCCTTGCTATCAATGACTTCTACCTTTTCAGCGTATGTGTTCAAAAATTTTAGCGCTCGTTCATCAAGGGGTCTCGTTCTTCCTTCATTGACTAAAAGGATATATGGTGTTTCTTTATCGGTTACCTCAAATGGGCCATGGAAGTATTCACCTGAATGAATGGCGGAAGCATTTACCCATTGCATCTCCATTAACGAACAAATTGAAAATCCATACGCATGACCGTAGGAGGCACCGCTACTCATTACATAAAATAAATCCTCACGCTCATATCTTTCTGCAAATGCTTTTGCACGATCCGCCACAAGCACCTTCGCTTTTTCAATAATGCCATTGATTCGCTCTAACCCTTCTAGTACCTTGTCATAGTAGTCAAATCCTTCAGTCGCATGCAAAATCTCAAAAGTAATGTGCAAGATGATGGCCATTGGGTTGTTTTTCACATTTGATTCGGCTCCCCACATATATAAAATATTATGGTCTGCATGTTGAATAAGATTTGCCTGTTCATTATGTGTTAAGGTGATGGTTGTGGAGCCATGCGCTCTTGCAAGTCTAGCTGCCTCAACAGATTCCGGTGTATTACCACCGTGTGAACAAACAATTGTTACGGAACTTTCACCTAAGGCTTTCGGTAATGCATGAACAAACTCATTGCTCGTATAAAATCCCACGCGTAACTCTCTTGCTTCACTTTCTAGCAAGTATTTAGATGCATACATATCGACCAGTGATCCGCCACAAGCAACTAAATAGACTTCCTTAATCCCCTCTTGTTTTGCTGAATGAATTTGCTTCACGATTTCTTGAATATTCATTATGTCCTCTCCTTTTGTTCATTTAATACGTATTAAAACGTATCTTTTTATAGTTAACATTCATCCTCTACTGAAGAAGTACAGGACGAATATTTTTATAGCATTTTTTCTAAAAATTCCTTTGCTCGACTACTTCTTGGCGAGGAGAAAAACTGTGCTGGCGGTGAATCTTCTATTAATCTACCATCATCCAAAAATAACACACGATCCGCTACCTCACGTGCAAATCCCATTTCATGGGTGACGATTGCCATGGTCATCCCTGTTTGTACAAGGGATTTCATCACATCCAGCACTTCCTTCACCATCTCTGGATCTAATGCCGAAGTGGGTTCATCAAAAAGCATCACTTCTGGTGACATCGCTAATGCTCTTGCGATAGCCACCCTTTGCTTTTGACCACCAGATAGTCGATTCGGATATTCAACTGCTTTTTCCGCTAAGCCTACTTTACTAAGTAGGTTTAACCCAATCTTATCAGCCTCTTCCTTAGACAGCCCTTTTACTTTCATTGGCGCATACGTTAGATTTTCTAAAACCGTTTTATGTGGAAACAAATGAAAATGCTGAAAGACCATGCCAATGTTCTGTCTGACACTCATAAGATCTACTTTTGGATTGGTCACCTCTATTTGTCGGTACCAGATCTCTCCTTTAGTTGGTGTTTCTAATAAATTCATACATCGAAGAAACGTCGACTTTCCAGATCCAGAGGGTCCAATAATGGCTACAACTTCTCCTTCTTTAATTTCTGTTGATATCCCCTTTAAAACGGTATTGCTTCCAAACGATTTTTCGAGGTTTGTTATCTTAATCACTTTTTCTCATTCTCCTCTCGATCGCTTTTCCAAGAATCGTAAGAACCATGACCAATATGTAATAAATGATACCCGCGATCAGAAGTGGCTCAAAATAACGATAGGTTTGACCACCAACGATATATGCTCGTCTCATCACATCCATCGCACCAATTACCGTTACGACTGCTGATTCCTTCGTAAGAGTTATGAATTCATTCATAAGAGCGGGCAAGATGTTCTTCATTGCCTGCGGGAGGATGATATCCTTCATCATGGGACGGTATGGAATACCAAGTGCAAGTGATGCCTCACTTTGTCCTTTGTCAACAGCTAGAATACCAGCACGAATAATTTCAGAAATATAAGCGGCTGAGTTCATTCCAAATGCAATGACTGCTGCAGGAAATGCCGTGATTTCGAACCCGATGATCTGAGGCAATCCGTAATAAATAATCAATAATTGTAAAACCATCGGTGTTCCTCTAAATACAGAGGTATAACCATCGGCAAACCAGCGTAACAGCCGAAACTTACTAATTTTAAATAAAGTAAGGATAATCCCTAGGGTAAAACCAAGGAGAGCGGCAGCTAATACAATTTGAATCGTAATCCGTAACCCTTCTAAGATGTATGGAATTGATGGTCCTATTTGAGTAAAATCCAAATCCATAATCGGTTCACTCCTCCCTTTTTATAGTAAAATTAAAATCAATGAATCTATCCTGCAAAACAAAACGTATTAAAACGTTTTATGAAAATATACTATACAAAAAGAACACTCGTCAATACTTTTTAGTATTTTCTGAAATCTTCACTTTTAAAAGGTTAAATGATTGGCACTTCGCTTGGTAAGATGATACAATACGTTTTACAAAGACAGCGTATACATATTTAAAAGAAGGTGATATAAATGCTTAGCCAGGAGAACAAGATTCCTCTTTACCTACAATTAAAAGAATCGATTCGTAGTGAAATTGTAAATAAGAAGCTGAAATCTGGAGAAAAAATCCCCACAGAAGTGGAATTGAGCGAGAAATATGATATTAGTAGAGTCACCGTTAGAAAAGCGATTACCGAATTAGTTGAAGAAGGTTACTTGATTAAAAAACAAGGAAAAGGAACTTTTGTTAGCAAACCGAAAATCGAAAGAAAGATCGTCCACTTCATTAGTTTTTCAGCAGCCTGTGAAGCAAATGGATTAAAAGCGAGCAGCAAGGTGATCAAACGAGAAATTCTCCAACCAGAACCGGATGTCATGCAATTACTTCAGTTGGCCCCTGATGATCTGGTCATCTATATTCAACGTGTGAGATTGGCTGGTGAAAATCCGTTAATGCTAGAAAACAACTACTTTCCTTATAACAAATATAAATTCTTATTAAATGAAAACTTAGAGGGCTCCCTGTATCAAACACTAAAAGAAAAACATAATATTCATCCTTCTAATCCAGGTGAAACCACACTAGAAATCGTCCGTGCATTGGAAGAAGAAGCTCAGTTGCTAGAAGTCCCATCCGGTGAGCCTTTGTTTTTAATGAAAACGGTGATTTTTGATCAAAATCACGCACCTATTCATATTGGAAAACAGCTTATCGTTGGAGAAGGTTATAAATTTACGTTTAGTTAAAAACCCGAATAGCTCTCCACTTAGTAATAAGTGGGAACTATTCGGGTTTTTATTTGTGTGAGAAATTTTTACTCTACCGTTGGAAATTGGATCGTAAACCTGGTACCTCTTCCTTGTTTACTTCTCACCATTATCGTACCCTTCATCGAGTGTACGATCTTATAGCACAGAGACAGTCCTACTCCTGTTCCTTTATCTTTCGTCGAATAAAAAGGGGTACCGAGATATTTCAGTTGAGTTTCTGACATGCCTTGACCATTATCCTCAATCTCTACTATTACATGTTTTCCATTTTGATAGGCACTAACCATAATTTCGCCTTTTTCTCCAATCGCTTCAATACTGTTCTTGAGAAGATTCACAAATACTTGCTTGATTTCAGAACTGTCGCCTTTGATCAGAAGTCTATCATCTATAGAAGAAACGATCGAAATGGTTTGAAGGTTTGTAAATGACCTCATCAGTTCAATAATATTTTCTAAGTCCGACTTTAAGTTAAGGATTTTCAAATCGGTCGTAGCAGGCTTGGCTAAGGACAGGTACTCCGTTAAGATGACCTGCGAGTGATCTAGCTCTTCCATTGAAATATTTATGTACCTTCTTTGAGATTCCGTTAAATTATCATCATCACTCATTAGCTGTAAAAACCCTCGAACAGCGGTCATCGGGTTTCTCACCTCATGCGCTACAGACGCTGCAAGTTGACCAACCACATCAAATTTTTCTGCCCGTAGTACCTTAGACTCTAATTCCATTTGCTTGTTCATATTTTCAAAAATAAACATAGCCGACAACAAAGTAAGCCAAGAAATGAATGAGAAAATAAAGACGATTCCAATTTCCTGAGAGTGATTCGTATAAACAAGCAAAACTCCCCTCGTAATCGTTATGAGTCCATACAGAGTGCTAACTAAAAGTATCTTTTTTAAATCACTATATGTACGAAATTTCTTTGTTACAAGAATGAGTAATCCACTTATGATTCCAAAATTCATCACAGTTATTATTGGGTTATCATTATGAATGAATATTTCATAAACGACAGTAATGCCGATTATCAGTAATCCACATGGATTGCTTCCGTATAGAAAAGCAATAATGATCGGGACCATTTTTAAGTCAAAGTAATATGTATCATAATAATTAATTGAAAATGTTAAGGTAAGTAAGAGAGAAATGATAAGAACCAACACTAGCGTTGGTTTAAACCCTTGTCTAGACCCTTTTTTCTGAAATAACAAATGGTACGTCCAAATAGGAAAAAGCACCATTAGCACTTGATTTAAGATGAGTTCAATCCCATGAAGCATGGAGCACGTCCCCCTGTAAAATACTTTCCTTATAATAATTTTTTTCTCTATCAATTATTCGATAAAAAACATCAAATTCCTTTTTCCGACAAAAAAAGCTAACAAATTCGTTTCATTTTTGTACTAAGGGAACAGAATCAGACATAAAAAAGAGCAATCACCAAGATGATTACTCTTCTACAGTTTCAATTATTGTACTTTGATCTTCACTAGCTTACTTCACTAAAATCTACCTCTTCCACCTTGGCCTCCTCTTTCAGCTTCTTTTTATAAACGATTTTGGAGAGAGTTAAACTTACCTCATAAAGTGTAAGCAAGGGAATGATCACTAGAAAATCAGAAATAAAGTCCGGTGGTGTGATAAGAATCGATACAACGATAAGAACAAAGTACGAGAGCTTTCTCGCTTTTACTAGTCTCATTGGATTGAGAATTCCTAATCTTGTTAAAAACAAGACGACGAGTGGCATTTCAAACAGAAAGCCAAAGGGCAATGTGAGATTGATTAAGAAGCTAAAGTATTTTTCTGCCGTAAACATGGTCTGAAATTGTCCCTCAGATAGTCCCATCAAAAACCCTAATACGATAGGAAATAAAACAAAGTACCCGAAGCTGATTCCTAAAATAAATAATAGAAAAAAGCCAGGGATAAACCGGAGTGTTACCTCCCTTTCCTTCTTATGTAATGCGGGCGTGACAAACCTCCACACTTGAAAAGCTGCTACAGGAATGGTGCATGCGAAAGCACAAACACCTGATAGTATCATATACACCCACAAAATATCGCTTGGCCCAAGTACGGCAAGCTTCTCATCTAAGTCCCTTATTAACCAATTATATAAGTCTTTTACAAATATAAAAGCGCCCATAAGGAATATCATGAAGGCACCTAATGTGATAATGAGTCGTTTCCGAAGCTCTTCTAAATGCTCTACTAAATGGATATCCTTGTTGTGCATCTGTTTGCCCCCTCTTATTCGTTCCATAAAATAAGATGTAAGTAGGAATAACCACTTACATCTTACAGATCCTTTTAATTTGTTTTTTCCTCTTTTTTCACTGGTGCATCATCTGATACTAACTCTCGAGTGGATTTTTTAAACTCTTTTAATGTTGATCCCACTGCACGGCCTAATTCAGGCAGCTTAGAAGGACCAAAAATAATTAGTGCAATCACAAGCAAAAGGATTAAGCCAGGTACTCCTATATTTTGGAACAATTGAAAAACCTCCCTATTCACTAGTAGTTTGTTTTATTAATAGTTTTGATTATAGGCGAGTAAAAAACCAAAGCCAATGAAGCTACTGTAAAAAAGTGTTAAGAAATTATTAATAGTGAAAATAGAATATACCTCTTCTCAACAGCACTTTAGGAAATAAGTAACAAGAAATCTTTTACATTTCATTAGTAATATTCATAAAATTCTTACAAGCTCTCCATTTCAACTTAATCCTCTACCTTTACTATAAAACTAGTTTTTGAAAACTAACCATTTGAGGGAGGAATTTTTTATGAAAAAAGAAACAACTCAAAACGGATTAAACCGACGTGATTTTCTAAAAGCTGGAGGTGTGGGAACACTTGCCCTAACTCTAGGATCCACTGGAATTTTATCTTTAGGATCAAAGGTATTAGCTGATTCTACCGATAATCCGACAAGCGGATTTGGAGGCTACGGACCATTAGTTCCGGATCCAAATGGTATTCTTGATCTTCCACAAGGCTTTCATTATAAGATCATTTCCGAAGAAGGAAAGCCAATGACTAACGGAACAGCGATTCCAGGAGCATTTGATGGAATGGCCGCTTTCGAAGGACCAAACAACACGACTGTTCTTGTTCGTAACCACGAATTAGGGACAAGCGCCGCCAATCCGGTTATTGGAACAAACCCGTATAGCTCTGCAGCAGTAGGAGGTACAACGACACTGATTATTAATAATGCTAGAAACGTATTAAAAGAATATGTTAGTTCTTCAGGAACCATCCGAAATTGTGCAGGTGGGGCAACTCTTTGGGGAACTTGGTTAACTTGTGAAGAAACACGTTCCTCCACGCATGGCTATGTATTCGAAGTCGATCCATTAGATCCTGAAAATGAACTGTCAAGAACGCCAATCAAAGACATGGGCCGCTTCTCTCATGAAGCATGTGCGATCGATCCAGCAACTGGTTATGTATACTTAACTGAAGATGCAAGCCCAAGTTATTTATACCGTTTCATTCCAAATGACTCGAGCAAAAAACCAGGTGCCCTGCAAAAAGGTGGTAAGTTATACGCAGCTGCTATCGAAGAAATCGCTTCTCCAAAAGCAAGTACCTTTAAAACGGGACAAACGATAGGAATTGTGTGGAAGGAATTGAATCCGGATTTATGTCGTGAAGACGCAAAAGCACAAGGATGTATTGAATTTAAAAAGCTAGAAGGAGCATTTTTCCAAGCCGGTGTGTTCTGGTTTGATGACAGCTCTGCTGGCGAGAAAAATCTTGGACGTATTTACCGCTACATACCAGCTACCAATTCCTTGGAGCTTTTCTATGAAGCAACCGATCGAGAACTAATGGAATCACCAGATAATATCTGCATGACACCTTGGGGAGATTTGTGGTTTGCAGAAGATGGATCCGGAAACGACCGTATCATGGGGATTACACCAGAAGGAAACATCTATCCTTTTGCCAATAACCGTTTAAGCGGCTCAGAATTAGCAGGACCAATATTCTCACCTGATGGAAAGACATTATTTGTTAACATTCAATCTCCAGGTAAAACATTTGCCATTTGGGGACCATTTGCACGCAGCAACTCAGCACGTGCTAGAGAAATGTCTTACTCGTCCCCTGGCAAGCTGTTTGCTCCTCAAGTGTCTGATAAATTAACAGCATTCGCCGAAAGCCAAGGAATTTCAGTTCTTGAAGCAGCTGCCTTTGAGCGTCATGGAGTGAAAATTTAAGTATAAGAAGAAAGGCACCTACTGTGAAAATGTCGCAGTAGATGCCTTTGTCTTTATAAACGCTAATCATCATTCTTACCTTTATTCTTTTCTTTCTCTCTCTCTTTTTGTTCCTTTTCTCTTTCCTTTTCTCTTTCCTTCTGTTCCTTCTCTCTTTCTTTTCCCTCTTTTTCTTTCTCCTTCTCTTCGTCTTCGTTTTCTTCCTCTTCCTCTTCCTCTTTTTCGTCTTCGTCCTCTTCTTCTTCTTTTCTCATATCACGATACTCTTTTTCAATGGAAGAAAGGTCAAATTCCTTTTCAGTAAACACAGAGGAGGACCTACTAAAAATTTCTTTAAATAAAATCGTTACGGTAGAACTACTTGATGTGGTCAGATAATGATTTTCGTCAGTTTGATCGTACCCCATCCATACCGCTCCCACCATTTCAGGTGAATACCCTACAAACCAGTGATCCTTTGTTCCAGCATCGATTGCAAAAGGAAGTTCGGTCGTTCCTGTTTTTCCAGCAATATCCCAACCACTTACCTTCGCATTTTCTCCTGTCCCTTCATCAACAACTCCTTTTAACATATACGTCATTTTCTCAGCAACTTCTGGGTCCGTCACCTTGATCGCATGATTTTTCCATTGTGCAATCACTTTTCCTTCTGCATCTTCAATTCGGGTAATCGAATGGGCTGTGATTCGTACCCCTTTGTTGGCAAATGTAGAATAAGCCTGTGCCATTGCTAAAGGTGATACTCCTTTGTGTAGGCCGCCAAGTGTCATACCAGCTGTTTGGTCTTCTTCCTCCAACGAAATACCAAAGCGTACCACGGCATTGACCCCATATTTCACTCCCATTTTCTGAAGGAGCCATACGGGAGGTACATTATAAGAGTTTACCAAGGCATCATACATCGTTACCTCTCCACGGAAACGTTTATCATAATTCAATGGTTGATATCCATTAATGTCGATAGGGCGATCCTGCAGTTTATCAAATATGTCATATCCTTGTTCAAGGGCAGGTGTATACGCAGCTAATGGCTTCATTGTAGATCCTGGCTGACGCTCTAATTGAGTCGCATGGTTAAAGCCTCTAAACACATGTTCCCCTCTACCTCCGACAAGGGCGGTGATTCCTCCTGTAGCGGGGTCGATAAAGGCTGCCCCACTTTGAAGCAGCTGATCAGACGTACTTTCAGGAAATAGGCTATTATCGTTATACACTTCTTCAGCCGCATTTTGAATGACTGGATTTAGTTCTGTATAAATTCTCAGACCACCTGAAAGAATCTCGTTTTCAGTTAGTTCATATTGTTCAATCGCTTCTGCAATGATATGGTCGACATAATAAGGGTATTTCCCTTTATAACCATCGATTTTTTTTCCTTCTAAAACGATTGTCTGTTCTTTTGCCTCGTTTCGTTCCGCTTCCGTAATATAGCCTTCTTCTTCCATAAGTGATAAAACAAGATCTCTTCGTTCTACCGATCGGTCCATATCCTTAAATGGAGACAAAATGGACGGGGCTTTTATTAATCCCGCTATCATAGCTGATTCCCCAAGAGTTAATTCACTAACATCCTTTCCAAAGTACGTCTGGGCAGCACGTTGGATTCCCCATGCCCCTTCACCAAAGTAGATTTGGTTTAAGTATCTCTCCATAATTTCATCTTTTGAATACTTTTGTTCAATTCTTTTTGTAATAATAAGTTCTTTAAACTTTCTAGTATATGTTCGTTCTTGTGTTAAAAAAGCATTTTTAGCTAGCTGCTGTGTTAATGTACTACCTCCAGCCACGATTTCTCCACTCAAGGTGTTTTTTATCAATGCCTTCGCAATGGCAAAATAGTTAATTCCATCATGCTTATAAAACCTCTGGTCCTCTGTTGCAATCACCGCATGTACAACAGTGTCCGGTATTTTCTCAATACTAACGCCTTCAATATTAGATGATGCAATTTTACTTGCGACCTCTCCCCTTTGATCAAAAATGATGGTCGGTTGTGGTGCTGGTTCTTCTAACTTGCTCACGTCTGTTGTCCAGATTAAGATGTTAAAAATCATAAAGAAAACGAGAGCCATACCTATAATTGCCGAAAGTAACTTGATTTTTGCGCTCTTTGAAGTAAAGGTACTCCAAGAAAACTTTGATGACCTTCTTTGTTGTCGTCTTTCCATTCTTCCCACGAAAAAATCTCCCACCTTTTGCTTAAAAAGTTAACTATTATGTTATACCCGATTTATTAAAAATAAAATGTCTGGATTATCTTATAAAAAACAGCTTGAAGGTTTATACTACTTCATTTCTAGATACTCCTCACAGTGAATTTTTACCTGTATATTAAAATCCTTCCCGATAGTAAGATAGAAGCAGGAAATATCCGATAAGGGCAAACTTATAGAAATATAAGGACGCAAAACTACAGGGGCTAAGGTCAAATGAACTACGCCTGCCAGTTACCGAAGAGAATGTAGGACTACAGGACTATTCTTCGGGACTAGTCCTTTTTGTTTCAATAAAAGTCTTTTGGATAAAGATTTCTAAATTTATTCCAGGGAGAAAAATGGATGAAAAGAAAATGGACCGCTCCACTCGTTATCTCAAGTATGTTTTTGTTTGGTAACTCTGTACTTGCCGAGGAAACCGCTGACAGTTACGATCCAGGAACAACGCCTGACCAATTTATCTATAGCATGGATCGATTAGTAGAAGACATTCAACTATTCCTTGCATCTAATGGCTCCGAAGAAACAGATTTACTCCTTCAATTTGCGGAAGAACGTATCGCAGAGGCAAAGGCCATGTCCGAAGAAGAAAAACAAGAATTTGTTCAAGAAGCTATTGAAGACTATCTAAAAATACTTACAGATGCTGAAGAAACAATTGCTGAAATGATAATAAATGAAAAGATGAATGAGGAACAGGTTTTAGAATTAGATGAAAAGCTTGAAGATTCAACTGAATTAAATGAAGAAGTTGGCGAACTACTAGATGAAAGCTTACTAGAAGACGTTGAGGAGAAACAACAAGTTCTAGCCAAACTCCCTTCGATTGTAAATGGACTTGATGAAACAAAAGTAAAAGAGTTACGTGATTCCGGTTTGGGATATGGCCAAATTGTACAGGTATTTATCCTAGCTAATGCAACAGATAAGACCGTTGAGGAAGTTGGCGCTCTTTTTAATGGTGAAGACAAGGGATTTGGAGATGTTGCAAAGGAACTAGGCATCCATCCGTCTGAACTATCGAATGGAAAAAAGAAGGCTCCTAAACAAACCGTGTCCACTATAGAACAAGAGGAACAAATAAACCCAGATGTAGAAGGAACTGACGAAGAAAAGACGGAAACCGATGATGTAAAGACAGAAGCAATTTCGGATAGCACTGAGGTTCAGTTAGCATCTGTTGCAAAAAAGGAAAATTCTGTTCAGCAACCTTCAGAACAACAAAAAGAAGAAACAAATCGCTTAGAAGAAGAACAACGCAAAGCAGCGGAAAAGCAAAAAGAAGAAGCAAATCGCTTAGAAGAAGAACAGCGTAAAGCTGCCGAGAAGCAAAAAGAAGAAGCCAAACGTCTAGCAGAAGAACAGCGTAAAGCTGCCGAGAAGCAAAAAGAAGAAGCCAAACGACTAGCGGAAGAACAGCGTAAAGCCTCCGAGAAGCAAAGAGAAGAAGCGAAACGTCAAGCCGAGCAACAAAGCAAAAGTAACGAAAAGAACAAAGATTAATCTGTCAGCCACTGATTATTCAGTGGCTACTTTACGTTTTTTTAAATGAAAAAGCAGTGAAAATTCACTGCTTTTTCCAACCCACTTATTTCTGTCCATGATTATTCTGATGATTTTGTTCTGTTTCATCTGAAGTACTTACAAGCCCATAACCTGTTGAGCTTATTTCTAATTTTTGCTCATTCTCTTCACTAATTGATAAAAGGCTTTTGTACTCACTGTTTTCTTTCGTCATGATGTACCTCCAAATCTTAATATGTTTATATAGTGCGTCATAAGAAAAAGTTTATGACTTGAGAGTCGAAAAATCAGAAGCCTACGCGTCATAAGAACTCGTTTATGACATTAGAGTTTAAAAATAAGAAGCCTACATGTCATAAAAACTCGTTTATGACATGTAGGCTGAAAAATCAGAAACTTTCGCGTCATAAGTTATGCAAAAAGAGCATGAACTTTAATAGGTCCATGCTCCCCACAAACTTTTTTAATAATTAAACCGCCTTCTTGAACCAACAATAACTAAAATCGCCGGAATGGTACAAATAATCATACCTAAAAAGGCAAGATTCGGGGAAATCTCATACAAGAATCCACCTATCAGTGTTAATACAGCCGTGCTCAAGCTTAATGCAATCGCAGAATAAATTCCTTGAGCATTTGGAATTTGTTCCTTTGGTAGATTCTTAGTGATATAAGTAATAAACGCGTAATGTGCCACTCCAAAGGATAAAGCATGTAAACCTTGAGAAAGAATAAATACCCAGATATTGGGGAACAAAAACAAAAGGATCCACCTTAAAGTCGAACCAGCTGCCGCTAGCAATAATAAGGAGGATGTATTCCATTTTTGAAACAAGGAATCTGCTTTCATAAAGTAAAAGATTTCAAAAATGACCGCTATGTTAATAATCAAACCGATATAATATTGATTCACTTGTAAGTCTTGTAAATAAATATATCCATAGTTGTAATAAGAAGCATGTGCTCCTTGTAATAACACAACAATGAGTAATACGATCGGAAAGCTTTTAACTTCTAATAGTTTCTGGACAGATAATGCCCCTTTTCGATTTTGTTTCGATGGTGCCTCTAATAAAATAGGCGGTGTTGGTAAAAAAGACATAATTAGCATGAAACCAAGACCAACAAACATACTCCACAATATGGCTTGCTCTCCCCACTGCCCTGTTAACATACTAATAATAAAAACAGAAACAACAAATCCAATCGATCCGTATTTACGACTTTTTCCATAATGTATTCCATGTTGACTTACTAACACTGCCGCGGCACTTTCGACAGCAGGCAAAAGTGTCGGATAAACAGCACTAAATAGGATCGTTACAACGAATAAGGTTGTAAACGAAGAAGATGGAATATAAAGAACGGTGGAAATGAGTGAGATAACCGTCAAACTCAGAATCACCTTATGAGCACTTAAAAACCTTGACGCAAAAGGAAAAGCGAACAGCGTTGAAAGTCCTCTTGCCACTAATCCTACTCCCATAATTAGACTTGCTTCAGAAACGCTTAATCCTTTATCTTGTACGAGCCATCCTGTCCAATAGGGTAAGAATGCACCCCATGTAATAAAAAACACAAAGAAATTTCGTGAAAGCCAATGTTGTATATTCATTTTTATACCTCCGTGATTCTTGCATAATAACACGAACATACATACAATAATATGAGATATCTCATATTTTCTCGGAGGAATTCATGCAATTTTTAGTTGAACCTTTACGTAATTACTATCTTACACAATACCCAATAGAATCCTTGTTCTCCTTTCCCATCACACCGTATATACAAGTGTGTCAATTTGAACGAGGTGAATTTATCTTCAAAGAAGGCTCGTATCCTGAGTACTTATTTTATCTTGTTGAGGGCAAAGCTAAGCTCTATGTGACACATGAGAATGGGAAAGTATCACTGATCAATTTTTTACAAGCCCCTACTTTTATGGGAGAAATTGAACTTTTAAATGAAGAACGTATATCCAAAGCGATTCAAACCGTCACGAAGGTTACTTGTCTTGCCATTCCCATTCAGGCTTGCAAAGAGAAGCTGCTCACGGACGCTATCTTCTTAAGGCATTTATGTATTTTTCTAAGTCAAAAAGCAACAACCATTTCCGCGAAGTACACCGAAAATCAGGTATATCCCTTAATTAACCGACTGGCTGCTTTTATACTCGTTTCAGCGGATCATGATTTTTACAAAGAAAAACACACCGAAGTATGTGAATACTTAGGCGTGTCGTACCGTCACTTATTGCATGTATTTGCAAAGCTATGTGAAGAAGGGGTCGTACAAAAACATGCTCGAGGATTTTTGATTGTAGATAGACAACGACTGCAACAATTAGCTAAATAGGTCGACCACACCTTATAAAAAGAGGGTCTTTGCTCTTAAAATGAGCAAAGACCCTCTTTACTAAAACGAAAATCCGTTGTATCTCCCAAGCTTACTTCTTCTCCATAACCGCAAAATAATTTCCTTCATCATCTGAAAAGTTAAAGACTTTTCCAAAAGGCATATTGACCAATTCCCCAACTGTAACGTTTTTATTTGATAAATCTTTATAAAAATCTTCAAGATTTTCGGTGAAAAACATTAAGGAAGGTGTACCCAAATTCAATTCAGGTGACATTTTCGCTACAAATTCCTTGTTATGTAAAATAATACTTGTCTCAGCGTCCTTTGGAGCCACCTCAATCCATCTAAATCCTTGACCGTTATCTTCTTCAGAAACGACCTGAAACCCTACTTTTTTTGTCCAAAAAGCTTTTGCCTCATCTTGGTTAGTAACATACAGCATGATTTGACCAACTTTGTTAATCATTCACTCTACCCCTTTTAGATGGATTTTTAAGACATTCACTTACTTCTATAATTATAACGCTCTCACATAAAAAATTTAATACCTACTATTAAAAACTTAAATTTTGTCTGCCTGTTTATTTATAGGACCACACATTGATTCGATTATGGTCCGGATCATAAAAGTGAAAACCACCCCAACCATTTATTGGGTCACCTGCCATTTCAGAAGGTTCCAATCCATTTTTTATCAGCTTATGATATTCTTCAAAAACATGCTCAGGCCGTATATCGTAATAGGTTCTTACACGATTATCATTCGGCTTTGGAACGGTGTCTTCGCTTTTCAAAAGCCAAATATGATCCCAAAAACATTCGTTTAATACATTTCGATCATAGGCATCCTCTGTCTTAAGATGAGCAAAGCCTTTCTCCTCATTTATTTCCTCTATTACAAACCCAAGTTGCTCTTTATACCAGGAGGCTGAAAATATTGGATCCTTGACATGAATAATGGTATTCACTGAGCCAAACCCTAGAACTCCTGATGGAGGATACTCCTTTTCGCCCTCTCCTTTGTTTTCCTCTACTAACGTTAGCCTCGTGTTGTCAAAGGCTACGATATCACAGTATCTTTGTCCATTTGGGAGCATATTAGTGTCCTTCGATTCTATCTTTCTACCTTGTAAATAAGAAAGGGTTTGATCCAAATTGTACGTGGCAAATCCGAGCTTCACTTTTCCTTCTGATTCTGTAAACTGCAAATGATCATAATCTCCTTCGAACGATTTTATCGTCACCATTCCAGCTCTAGGCAGCTTCATAAATGCTTTTCTTCCAACCTTACTTGTAATTTGATCCACACATTCCCAGCCAAATACGTCCTGATACCACTGAATGGCCTCCTCAAAATGATCAGGTTGAACCATTATAAATCCTCCATCCCACCGATACATCTAACCACTCCCTTTGTTTGGTTTACATATCTAGAATAAAGGTTCTACCTAGTTGAGTGTCAATCATTCATTCACTATTTTTCAAATATTCAGGAAATAATAAACTTCTTTACAAAAAATAAACATTTTATTAAAATTGCTATCAAATATTCCCTTTTCTTTTAAAAATATGTAATAATAACATAATACGACCTAGAGAAATTATAGCCATAGGAGTCATTGATATGCCGCCGATTATTTTTGAAAATGATGAAGTATACTTATATATTAAAATTGAACTTATCCGTGGGGAATTGATTTACACTGGAATGCAAGAAGGGTTTGGCAGCCAAAATACCATTCGTATCAGTCAAAGACTAGACAGTTATCTCACCATCTACCAACGTTTATTTTCAAAAAACCGCCGTACTTTTCTCTATAAATAACTGAATAATTGAAACATTAAACCAAAAATGACTGACCATACTGGCCAGTCATTTTATATGAATGATTAATTTAAACCTTGAACTTACCAATTAAAACTTTTAAATCATCTGCTAGATTAGATAATGCCGAAGCAGACGTCGCGATTTCCTCCATAGATGCAAGTTGTTCTTCTGCTGAAGCTGCTACATTCTGCGAATGCATCGAGGTTTGCTCAGATATATGAATGATTCCAGATACAGTAGCAGAAACCTCTTGTGTGCTTGCTGATATTTCTTCAGAGGTTGCTGCCATATCATTGATTTGTCCTGTTAAATTCGCCATAAACTCAAGAATTTCCTTAAAAGTCTCTTTTGTTTGGTTAACAATCATCAATCCCTCTTTTACGTCGACCGAAACCTGTTCAATGGACTGCGAAGATTGAGTCATGTCTTCTTGAATGGTTTTAATTAATGCTGAGATTTGTGAAGAAGATTGCTGTGATTGTTCAGCAAGCTTTCGAACTTCATCCGCAACAACCGCAAATCCTTTTCCATGTTCCCCTGCTCTTGCCGCTTCAATGGCCGCGTTTAACGCCAATAAATTTGTTTGATTGGCAATTGCTGTGATTACATTCGTGATTTTCTCAATTTCCTGTGAACGATGCTCAAGTGTTTTTATTACCTCTCCACTTGCCACAACAGAATGATTGATTTCATTGATCTGATTAACGGTCTTATCAACAAACAATCCACCCTCCTTAGCCTTTTCAGTGGCATGTACACTTACTTCTGAAACGATCGACGCATTATCAGCAATAGACTGTATCCCCTTCGTGACTTCTTCTAATGCTATTGCACTCTCTTGTACACTTGATGTGGATTGTTCTGCACCATCTGCTACTTGTTGAATAGATTCTGTGATTGTCTCCGTTGCTTTACTTGTTTGTTCCGAGCTTGCTGTTAATTCTTCTGATGAAGAAGCAAGAAGTTCAGAAGTGGAAATCACCTCATTCATCATGTCTTTAAGACTTCCTGACATTTTGTTATAGCTATCTGATAAAACACCTAACTCATCGTTTGAATGATCTTCTACCTTTGCAGTGAAATCACCATTTCCGGCCATATCAAGTGCCTTAGTAAGATTCGAAAGTCTTCTTTTCATTTTCCATGTAAACCAATACACAGCTCCAGAGGCTATTCCGATCATAATCACTAAAACAATAATAAATTTCGTTAGAAAAGAAGATAAAATATTATGAATAATTTCTTCTGAAGCACCGACATACATGATTCCGATCACTTCTCCAGATGCATCTTCTATTGGCATATATGCTGTTTGATACATATTCCCCGCTACATTTGCTTCCCCGTAAAAAGACTCACCTTTTGTAAGAACCGTAGCGACTACCTCAGCTGAAGCCTGTGTACCAATCGCACGCTCTCCATCAATCTTTACATTGGTTGTCACGCGTGTATCTCCGAGGAAAATCGTAACGGTGTCTCCCGTATCTTCTCCAATGGTATCTACTATGTCATAATTATCGTTGATAAGAGTTGATCCCTTATAGAGGCTATTCTCTTTGACTTCCCATTCTCCAGGATACGTACTATCAACATATCTATACGCGAGTCCTAAATCTCCTTTTGCTTTCTCAGTAGCAAACTCTTTAATTCCTCTTGTAATCTCTTCGTTTACTACAAATCCAATCACTAAGGATAGAACAGTGATAATTGATATCACAATTAAATTGATCTTTGTTCCTAGCTTAAGATTTATTCTTATGATGTTTTTCCCCATTGTTGCTCTCTCCTGTCCTATTACATATAAAAAAAGGAACTTCTACTATCACTACTATCGGCCTAAAATTATCAATGTTTATAACTTTGTTCGAAATTTAGACACAAATAGTTTTCACAAAAAAAAAGAGGTTAATTTTTTATTAACGCTCCTTAAGGCCACCTAACTATTTTTTTCTAATAAAAGATATAAAAATAGTGATTCCTGAGATCATTAATCCTAGTGTATAAACGTGAATAATGATGGTGTTTGTATATTGATTTAACCAGGGATACCGATAGATCCTTGAGTCTCTTTTCCTAGATCACCACCTAAATCGCTAATAAGTTCAATAGTAAATTGGTACTCTAAAAAACAAAACAGCAGGAAAGTAGTGATTCCCCCCTAGCTATAAGTAGTATTACTCTATCAAATATTTTCCCCATAAAAAACCTGTATCAAATACGGCTTGATACAGGTTCTTTCGAAATTTGTTAAATAAAATAGACACTTTCTACCATCACGAATGGTTAAACGCCAAATACGATGAATTTACTCTCTAATCTTCAAGCCTAATAATCTTGAGAACCCAATTGCTTGATTGGGAGAAACCTCGCAGCCCACCAAACTTTCTGTTGAGACATTGATTTGTTCGAATGTACAGGTGCTAATATCAACCCCTTTAAGGATTGTATTGGTAAAGTCAGCATCATTTAGATCACACCGGTTCAGACCTACTTTAGTAAATTTAGAGTTGAAAAAATTTGCACTTCTCAATGTGGACTGCTCATAATTCACTTGTTTTAAACGAGTATCAACAAAATTACTCAGGTTCAAATCACAGTTTTCAAAAAGAACATTCCCTAAGATCGCATCAGACAAATCTAACCCTAAAAGTTTGCAATCTTTAAACTCCACTCGATGTAGATTTCCTCCACAAAAACGCACATTTGATAAATTACAATTCTCAAAAACCACATCGGTAACATCTATATTGACAAAGGAACTGCTTAAAAACGTAACGTTTCTAAAAATAACTTTTGAGAGAATCAGCCTTTCAATTATTTCATTCTCAACTCGAGCATTTATCACCGAACAGTTAACTAACTCCGCTTCTTCTTCATAAAAAACATCTTGAAAATTAGCTTGGGGCAAATCTGTTGAAATCTTTGGACGATCCATTTTAAATGTTTTTGTCATACTACACCTCAATACCTCTCAAATACTTTTCATTACTCAACCATACAAGAAAATCAACTCATATTTAAGTCTTTATTTTTCAATAGAGTTGTGTGCAACTGAGTTTTACAGCCCCTTATTCCAATGACGTGCCCATTTATTCGTAGTAAACAATACGGTTGAATCGACATTAGAATAAAAATCACCTGTTTTTATTAACTAAGCTAGTCTGTCGAAATCTAGTACTAATTGAGACTCTAACACTTGCTTTTCCCTCCCCTCTGTCCAAATCCACCCCTCATTCGGACTTCTCGAGCTCCTTTCCCCTCTGCTCAGTCCAATTCCACCATAAACACCACACCAACAACACTGATTTTTATATGAAAACGTCTGAATATTGCATTTTTAGTTCAGAATATTTCAAATATAATAGGTTACGTGTTTCTACTAACCTATTTTACGGAGGTGTTTCGGCTATTTTGTAAGCGTATTCACTCGCGGAGTACAACTTTTAAAAAATCTAGGAGGTTATTTTATCTTGAAAAAAACATCCCTACGTAGAAGAGTTCTAACCAGTGCATTAGCCGTCCCACTTCTTTTATCAGGTGCATCATCAGTAGCTGCAGATAAAACCCAACAAAACAAGCTTCCCTACAATATTCAAGGAGTTCAATTAGAGTATCTTGATCGAGGGCTTGTAGCAGCGACCACTTCAGAAGGAGTTTTTGTAAGCTGGAGACTGTTAGGCAATGAAGTGACCGGTTATTCAGAAACAGGGTTAACGGGTGTCAACTTTCATGTGTATCGCGATGGGAAATTCCTAGCCAGTGTCGAGGATAGTACAAACTTTTTAGATCCCAACGGCAGCAGTAATTCTAAGTATTACGTTCGGTCTGTGTTGAATGGTAAAGAGCTAGATCAAAGTTCCTCTGTTTCCCCTTGGACACAATCCTACGTCGATTTGAAGCTTAACAAACCAGCAGACGGTGTCACACCTGTTGGTGAGAGCTATACGTATTCAGCTAATGATATGAGTGTTGGAGATGTCGATGGCGACGGCCAATATGAGTTTTTTGTCAAATGGGACCCTTCCAACTCGAAGGATGTTTCACAGGTTGGATATACCGGAAACACGTATATTGATAGTTATCGAATGGATGGCACCCTTCTCTACCGAATTGATTTAGGCCTGAACATACGCTCAGGTGCTCATTACACTCAATTTTTAGTATATGACTTTGACGGTGATGGAAAATCAGAGATGATGTTCAAAACCGCTCCAGGTACAAAGATCATTAAGTATGATAAAAACGGTCAGGTAATATCAGAGAATTACATTACCATGCCTCAAAAAGACATCGATGCAGGTTACAGCAATCAAGATGACTACCGAATGAGCAGTGATGACTATTATAATCATGTAGTGAACATGTTTATGAATTGGCATGAACATGAAGAAGTCGTAAATGGCAATTGGCCAAGTACAATTGAAGAAGCGTTCGGAGCAGAAAAACAATATAGCTATCCATTATCTAAAGAGGATGCCCAAAGTTTAACTGATTATTTCATGGATGTTTATGCACCTAGTAGAAGCTCTCGGAATAATTTAAGAGCTTTCGAAGGATTCATCGTCAAAGGGCCCGAATATTTAACTGTATTCAACGGGGAAACAGGTGAAGAAATGGACACCATTGATTACAATCCAGAACGACATGATGATGGTCTCATGTGGGGAGATTATGCGATGGCTAGAATTGAACCTGGCAACCGTGTAGATCGATTCCTTTCTGGTGTCGCTTATCTAGATGGAGAAAAACCTTATGCCATGTTTGCTCGGGGATATTATACAAGATCCAATCTAGTTACATATAGCTGGGATGGAAAGAATTTAAAAGAAAACTGGGCCGTGGACAGTGGCTGGACTCCTATGTCAAATCCATTTAACGATAGTCCTCACGGCGTAGATGGTACCGACCCAGAATATGGTACTCTTACCACACAAGGAGCACATTCCTTAAGTGCAGCAGATGTGGATGGTGACGGCAAGCAAGAAATCGTCTATGGAAGTGCCACGATTGATGATGATGGATCCTTATTATATAGTTCTATGGACGTAATGCCTGAAGGAAGTGCCATTCCTGGTCAGACTGCAAGGCTTGGACACGGAGATGCCATGCATGTGACAGATATCGATCCGAACCGTCCGGGAATGGAGATTTATATGGTCCACGAAGGTGGAACTTGGGCACCTTACGGCTACACACTACGAGATGCCAAAACCGGTGAATTGATATACGGTGGTTATACGGGCCGTGATACAGGCCGAGGAATGGTCGGAGATATTGACCCTACTCAGCCTGGATTAGAAACTTGGGCGAATACAGGGGTGGGCTTATGGACAGCAGCCGGTCAAAAGCTAGGTTCAAGTGCTCCTGGTACAAATATGAACATCAAGTGGTCTGCCGATATGACGACACAAATTGTCGATGGCGCCCTTAACGTTACACCGACGATTCAGGATTGGAAAAAAGGCACTATTCTCACGGCGGAAGGAACAAGAACGAATAATGGAACAAAAGGAAATCCTAGCTTAGTAGCTGATATTTTTGGTGACTGGAGAGAAGAATTGTTCGTCCGCACTGCCGATAGTACTGCTATCAGAATGTACATGAGTACAGAGGTAACCGACCATAAATTATACACACTCATGCATGATACTCAATATCGAGCAGAGGTTGCTAGACAAAGTACGACATATAATCAGCCTTCTTATACAAGCTTCTACTTCGGAAGTGATACAGACTGGTCGAAGGTTCCTGCTCCAACATTTATCATGCCTGGAGCCCTAACAGCGTTAGAGTCGGAGCTAGTTGAGCTTCAAGCGAACAAGGAGTTAACTGGTCCACTTAGCAACCAACTAGAAAACTCTTTGAAACAAGCAAAGCACCATTTAGAAAAAGGATCAGAGAGAAAAGCCAGCGACTTCTTGGATAAATTCGTAAAAGCGATCGACAAGAAGAATAATGAAAAATATCTGTCTTCTGCTGGAAAACTGAACTTGTCGAATAAAGCTCAAATCGTTATCTCCATGTTAGAAAATAATTAATAAATCTTAAAAAGACTCTCAACTTTTTTTCTGGTTGAGAGTCTTTTATACATAGTCAAAATAATTATCAACCCCAAGGTACGTTCACATTAATTTTTTCCCCTAAGGTTTTGCTATGTTCTCTTCGTTTCTTTCGATTTTCCGCCCTCATCGGTGCACTCTCATTCATCATGATTTCTTCTTCACTTACAGGTTTTACATAAGGTACCGTCAATGCTTTTCCTTCTTTAGAAAGGGCCACGAATGTTAGAAATGAGGTAGCAGCTAATTGCCTTTCCCCTGTCATGAGGTTTTCTGAGATCACTTTAACGAACACTTCCATGGAGGATTTACCGACCCATGTAACATATGATTCCAAGCAGACTGAATGATCCTTTTGGATGGGAAAAAGAAAATCGACCGAATCGGTTGAAGCCGTCACGATCTCACATCGTGCATGTCTTGAGGCAGAAATAGATGCGACATCGTCGATCATGCTCATCAATTTTCCACCAAATAATGTCCCATGGTTATTGGTATCAAGTGGAAATACCCTGCTTGTCTTAATCACTCTGGACTGTGAACATGTTTTTGTTATTCTATCTGTCATCGCTCTTCCTCACTTCTTCTTTTTGATTATTATACTCTAATTTTTGGCACGAACTATCTTCTGTTTTTATTTGAAAACAATTTCATGATATTTACAAAACGTTAAAACTAACTTCATGTTTCTCTTTTATAATTAAATAAAATGAAATATCAAGGAGGAGTTCCAATGCGAAGTATGAAGAATTCGGTGATAGGCAATGTGGAAGGAATTTTACGAGATTACGAGGATGGGTACAAATGGGAAGCTTTAGTAAATGAATTATCCTACAGCGATCTTAAACATCTCGTATCTTTAGCGAAAGAGGCCGATCAATATAATAAAGTACTTTCTGACATTGCAACGATTATAAGATCATCAACTGAAAAAGAAACTGTAGAAAAAATAATGATTAAGTTATCGCAATCGTAAAAAAAGCTACCAATATTTGGCAGTCACTCTTTTAGAAAGGTTTATAATTACCACATACAAATTAACTGTACCGTGACTTACGAAGTTTTGCATCAAGGACTAGATTACCGAAAGGAATAAACGCAACAGCAAATGCCGATGTAATCCATACAAAAGACCATCTAATTTTAATAGTGACATACGCAATCATAAACACATACATGACAAATAACATACCGTGAATCGAACCCACCAATGTAACTACTTCCGGAAACCCAGCGAAGTATTTAAGGGGCATAGCAATAAATATCAAAACGAGCAGAGATACACCCTCTAGTAGACCCATTAGCCGAAATTTTGCGATTGGCGAGTTAAGCATTCTTTTCCCTCCTAGCTTCTAATCCATATTCCCTTCTCAAATGACTATGATAGCCATTTTTACCATTAATAGATATATAATAACACGTTTGTACAATTATCACTGTTAAAAAGTAATAAAAAAAACCAAAGCTCTGAATCCAAGCTATGGTTCACTTTTCCCCCTATTTCTAGAACCTTTTCACATAACCATCATACTCATTTGATAACTGCATTCCCATCTCTTCATATAAGGTCTTAGCCTGAACATTATCTGGAGCCGTTTCTAATTGAACAAAATGGGCATTTCTCTCTTCACAAAACTGAAAAACTTCCTGAATTAATGCTCTTCCGATGCCTTTTTTTCTATAGGATACATCCACAAACAAATCGTTTAGAATGTATCCTTTTTTCATACCAACAGACGAAAAGGTTGGATAAAGTTGCGTGAATCCAACTGCCGTTTCTCCCTCCATTGCTAGAAAAATGATCGACTCTTGATTGACTATTCTTTCTTGAAGAAATTGTCTTGCTCCTTCAAGATTGTTAGTTTGATCGTAAAACATTCGATAGGCATTGAATAGTATGGTTATTTGCTCTAGTGAAGTTATATCTGCCTTAATAATATCCATATTCCTCTTCCCTTCTTTCAATAAATCTATTTCTATCTTACAATCAATCTGACATAATAAAAGGAACAGTTTTTATCAAATACATATGTCAGATGGGAGTTATTGATGAAAGAGTTAGTCTTACAACTAAACAATAATAGTCCTAAATATAAACAAATTTATGAAAAAATTCGCTCCCTTATTGAAGATGGAGTGATCACCAAAGATACAAAGCTTCCGTCCATTCGTCAGTTAGCTATGATTTTACATGTGAGCAGAAACACCACTCTTATTGCGTATGAACAATTAATAGCTGAGGGTTATATACGAAGTGAAGAGAAAAAAGGATACTTTGTCGAATCGTTTGAGCCAATTGATTTACAGCACTCTATTTCAATAGAGGAGAACCTTCGCGCTAACGAGACATCAATAAAAGTCAATTTCCGTGTCGGAACCGTAGATCAACAGGCTTTCCCCATAAAAGCTTGGCGAAGATGTAGTAACGATGTGTTAAGGGAAGACATGATTTATACTTACGGGGAAATTCAGGGTGATCCCCTCCTTAGGTGTCAAATTTCTAGCTATTTACTTCAATCAAGGGGAATTCAAACCACACCAGAACAAATCATCATCGGTAGCAGCACGCAACAACTACTGATGCACTTATCCCTTTTTCTAAAAAAAGATTTTTCTAGCATTGCCGTTGAAAATCCCGGATATGACGGAGCTCGGGTAGTCTTTCAACTTCATGGGTATCACCTTCATCCCATAGAGGTAGGTGCAAAAGGGCTTTCACTAAATCAGCTTGAAAAGACGGACTCCAAGCTTGTATACATCACTCCGTCGCACCAGTTTCCAACCGGTGTCACCATGCCTGTTCCAGAACGTCAGCTCTTACTGAAATGGGCAGAAACAAAGAATGGTTTTATTATTGAAGACGATTATGATAGTGAATTTCGCTACAAGCAACAGCCTATTCCAGCCTTATTATCCTTACAGCCAGGTGCTCGTGTAATTTACCTTGGTACTTTTTCAAAAGCATTTATCCCTTCAATCCGTTTAAGCTACATGGTTTTGCCCTCTTTTCTAATCAAACCATATGTATACAAGTTCTCCGGTCTTGAGCAAGGTACCTCTAGCATTCATCAGCGAACGATGGCACGCTTCATGGAACAAGGGTTTTGGGATTCACATATACGAAAAATGCGAACCACATACAAACGGAAGATGCACACACTTATCACCTGCCTACAGAATACATTCGGAGAGAAGATCGAAATCATTGGTTCTGAATCAGGATTATATGTACTAATTAGATTTCGAGGACCAGCAGAGGAGGAACAATTGATTAAACAAGCTCTTTCACACGGAGTAAAAGTATATCCTACCTCCAATTACTATATAACAAACGAACAAAGAACCATACTAAAGCTTGGTTTTAGTAATTTATCAATCGACCAAATCCAATTAGGTGTGAAGTTGCTAAAACAAGCTTGGAGGTTTTAGGCATTTCTCCAAATATTTCCTCATTTAATATTAGTAGACCTTTTTAGAAATGAGGAAATTGCGATGTACAACCTCTATTGTCGAATATATCAGTTCGCCTATAAAACTGCTTCTCCCTTGTTTAATTGGAGAAAGCCTGAACTTTTAGAAGGAGAAAACAGTCTGATTAAGCTTCCACCACTCCTAAAGCTAAAAGGAATTGGGAGCGTTCTAATTGTGACAGATAAAGGGATAACATCCATGGGATTGCTCGATCGTTTACTGCCTGGGTTAGAAGGAAAAGAAATTGACTATGTTATTTATGACGAAACCATTCCCAATCCAACGATTGAAAATATTGAAGAAGCTTTACAATTATATAAAGACCATCAATGTCATGGAATTATCGGCTTTGGGGGTGGCTCTCCAATTGACTGTGCAAAAGGAGTGGCGGCTCGAGTGGCACGACCAGGTAAAACGATACCTGAAATGAAAGGACAACTGAAAGTAAGAAAGCCGACTCCTCCACTCATTGCGGTACCAACGACTTCCGGAACTGGGAGCGAAGCAACGGTAGCTGCGGTTATTTCCAACAGTGAAACACACGAAAAATATGCGATTAATGACCATGTATTGATTCCGGATCTGGCCGTTCTCGATCCGTTGCTTACTACGAAGCTTCCCCCACATATCACCTCGACGACGGGTATGGATGCACTCACTCATGCGGTGGAAGCATACATTGGCAGAAGCAATACAGAGGAAACGGTTCAATGCAGCAAAGAAGCGGTTCAATTAATTTTTGAAAATCTATATACGGCATATTCGAATGGATCAAATATCGAGGCTCGAAAAAACATGCAAAAAGCGTCGTATTTGGCTGGCGTTGCGTTCACTCGTGCGTATGTTGGCTATGTTCACGCCATCGCTCATACATTAGGTGGATTTTACTCAGTACCTCATGGCCTAGCGAATGCCATCATACTCCCTTATGTGCTAGAGTATTATGGAGAGAGCGTGCATCAACCGTTAGCAGAATTAGCTGATTTGATCGGCATTACCACAGAAAACGAAACGGACTCTCTTAAAGCCCAAAAATTCATTGATGTTATTAGAAAACTAAACCGGGACATGAATATCCCCAATACATTCGATTGTCTACAAAATCGGGACCTTCCGATCATGGTGGATCGAGCGTTTCGTGAAGCAAACCCGCTATATCCGGTTCCAAAAATATTAGACAAACACGATTTGTTCAGATTATATGAAATGATTAAGGAATAAGTAGGAGTTGCACATATGGAGAACTACCACTCACTCATCTTAAAACAAAAAGCGTTTTTTCGTTCTGGAGCAACAAAGGAATTGAACTATCGAATTCAGGCATTAGAAGCACTTCGAGAGGCCATTCGTAAAAATGAACAGTCCCTTTTTCAAACCTTAAAAGAGGATTTAAATAAATCTGAATTTGAAGCTTATGCAACCGAAATTGGGGTCGTCCTTGAGGAAATTCGTTTTACTCTTAAACATATAAACGACTGGCTCAAGCCAGAAAGAGTAAAAACTCCTGTTAGCCATATTGGTTCAACCAGCTATATTTACTCAGAGCCTTACGGTGTCGCTCTCATTATTTCACCGTGGAATTATCCGTTTCAACTGGCGATTGCTCCACTTATGGGAGCCATTGCTGCAGGGAACTGTGCGATTTTAAAACCTTCGGAGTTAACACCCAAAACCTCTGCATTGTTAAAAAGGATTATTACTGAACTTTTTCCCGAAGATTATATTGCCGTAGTGGAAGGCGGTGTCGAAGTAAGTCAAGCACTACTTGCAGAGGATGTTGACTACATTTTCTTTACCGGAAGCGTTCCTGTTGGAAAAGTCATTATGGAAGCAGCAGCCAAAAATTTAACTCCTGTTACACTCGAGTTAGGTGGAAAAAGCCCTTGTATCGTCCATCATGATGCAAATATCAAAATCGCTGCCAAACGAATTGCTTGGGGGAAATTTATAAATGCTGGTCAAACCTGTGTTGCCCCCGATTACTTGTATGTTCATGAGAGCATTAGAGATGAATTTTTACAGGAATTTCAATTGGCAACTCATGAGCTGTATGGGGAAAAAGCACTTGAAAATCCTGATTACACGCGTATCGTGAGCCAACGACATTTTGATCGATTGCATACCTTTTTGGATAATGGAAATACGTTTATGGGCGGTGGTTCTAATGAGGAAACTCTATCGATTGAACCGACTGTTTTGACAGAAATCACATGGGATAATCCCATTATGCAAGATGAAATATTTGGTCCGATTCTACCAGTCCTTCCGTATCGTGAGCTTACAGAGGTTATTGAAGGTATACATAAACACCCGAACCCTTTAGCACTTTATCTTTTCTCTGAGAATGAGAGCGTACAACAAGAGGTATTACATCATATTTCTTTCGGAGGTGGCTGTATTAATGATACCGTCTACCATCTCGCCTCACCTTATCTTCCTTTTGGCGGAGTGGGATCAAGCGGAATCGGTGCATACCATGGAAAAGGAAGCTTTGACACGTTTTCTCATCGAAAAAGTGTTCTAAAGCAAACAACGAAATTTGATCTACCCTTCCGCTATCCGCATGTAAAGGATGGTTTGAAAAAATTAAAGTGGTTTCTGAAATAATAGGAAAAAAGCCTTCACGCTCCCTTGTGCGTGAAGGCTTCCCAAAATCGCATTATCAACCCGTTTGGCCGTACCCATCTTGTTGTCCACTAGAAAAAAGTAGCTCATGAATAGAAACCAATCGGATATCAAACTTATAATTTCTATTGCGTATCTCTACCATTCCGTTCTTGTAATCGTGCATAATTATGTAATCTTGATTTCTATGTACGACCTTTGTTCCTTCCAAAGAACATCCCCTCCTAGTTGATAAAATGAGATTTCTTAGATATATACCCTTTATACTATTTTTTAAACATTTATTTTAAAATTAATCTACTATTTTATAAAATTTTTGAAATACATAATATCTTCACTATACCGGTTGTTTCCCTTGTGTTCACATTATATTCAATAAGCCTTTAACACTTTGTGAACAACATCACAAACCTATGTTTTTCTTTATAGTCACGGTGTATATTATGAATATAGAAACACAAAAACATTTATTCGAAAGAAGGAATCATTTATGTTTAATCAATTATTAAGAGAAAATAAGATTGCTGCTGGTCTATTGACAGTATTACGTGTATACCTCGGATTTGCTTGGATGACCGCTGGCTGGGGAAAAATAACTAGTGGTGGTTTTGATGCTGCAGGATTTCTAAAAGGCGCAATCGCTAATCCGGTAGCAGGTCCAGATGGTGTTGTGTATGGCTGGTATGTAACTTTCCTAGAAGGCGTTGCATTACCAAATATTGATTTATTTAACTTCTTAGTACCTTGGGGAGAATTCTTAGTTGGTTTAGGTTTAATCCTTGGATGTTTCACAACTACAGCTGCCTTTTTCGGAGTATTAATGAACTTTGCTTTCATCCTTGCTGGAACTGTATCTCATAACCCAACTGATATCTTAATGGGCTTCATTCTTATCGTAGCTGGTTACAACGCAGGAAGATTTGGTTTAGATTATTATGTACTGCCTATCATCCGCAAAGCATTTAACAAAAAAACAAATCCACTTCATCAAGAAGCATAATCTGAGAATCCCTTACTAATCATTTGTAAGGGATTTTCTTATTTCCTCATTAAAATAGGAGCCCTAAAGTTTTTAGGACTCCTTCTATTTATTAAATCTTAAACTTTCTAACGAGCTCCTGAAGGTTTTCCGCCATTTCTGATAGTGATTTGGCTGATAAGCTTACTTCTTCAAGAGATGCCAGTTGTTCCTCAGTGGACGCGGCCACATTTTCTGAAGAGGACGCGTTTTCCTTTGCGATTTCAGATAATTCATAAGATGTGTCTGTTACATTTTTGACTTCTGCAGTGATTTGTTCTGCTATTTGAGATACTTCTTCAATTTGAGGTGCCATGACTCTGACCCCATTGAGAATCTCGTCAAACTTCTCAATCGTTTTATTAGACACGAGTATTCCGTCTTGCACACTCTTTGTTGCGAGTTGCATCGTTTCTACCGATTTCTCTGTATCTTCTTGAATCGCTTGAATGAGTTCAGCTATTTGACTTGCTGAGCTTTGCGATTGATCAGCCAGTTTACGAACTTCATCTGCTACTACAGCAAAGCCCTTCCCTTGCTCACCAGCTCTTGCTGCTTCAATTGCTGCATTTAACGCTAACAAGTTCGTTTGATTAGCAATATCACTTATCACACCAATAATCTCATTTACTTGCTTCGAACGGTCGTAAAGTGATTTAATAATCTCATCTGAACTTTCTACTTGCCTATGAATCTCGTTCATTTGTTTTACCGTATGTTGAACCGACTCTCCACCTTCTTCAGCATGTTTCACCGCTTGTTGTGTAAGTGCATTTACCTGAACAAAGTTGGTTGTCATGGTTTCCATTCCTTGACTAATTTCATTCATCGTACTTACCGTTTTATCGATTCCGATTGTTTGACTTTCCGCTCCACTCGCTACTTGTTGGATAGAGTATGCCACCTGTTTCGTAGCCATCGTTGTCTCATCAGAGGATGCCGTTAATTCTTCTGCTGCTGCCGCTACTTGCTCTGTGTTCATATCCACTTGGGTAATGATTTCTTTTAGATTGTCAGTCATATTTTTGAATGAAGCAGCCAACTCTGCTATTTCATCCTTGCCTTTAACTTCAATCTCGTGTGTTAGGTCCCCTTCGCTTATCGCCAATGTACTGCCAACTAAACGACGAATTGGTTGTACAATAGAGCGGGTGATGAAAAAGGTTACGACTGCACCGATTATTAGAGCAATCACCACGGTGATTAATGTTTTGTTAAAAATTGGTGAGGCACTATCTTTTATTTCACTAGTATACATCGTGCCACCGATTTTCCAGCCTGTAAGTTCGTTTGTTGTAAAACTCATCTTTTTATCTTGGGAGTCTAATTCATATTCAAACTCACCTTTAGTGCCTTCGTACATTTTTTGATAATAAGCTTGCTCCATGAGTGTTCCAGGCTCTACCACTGGGTGGTAAATCATATTCTTTTCTCTTCCAAGAAGAATTACATAGCCTTCATTTCCGATTTTAATTTTACTGGCTGACTGTGTAATATTCCCAATCATCAAGTTAATTCCGATAACACCACTACCGTCATCTGTGGTTCTTGCTACAGTAATGACCATTCCACCTGAAGAAGCTTCATATGGATCTGTGATGATAACTTGCCCTTTATTCGCCATCGCTTCTTGATACCACGGACGTTGTCTGGGGTCATAATCTGCAGCAAGTTCTTTCCTTGGATTTTGAATCATCAATCCGTCTGTTGTCCCTAAATAAATACTGACTGTTTCAGGATGTAGATTTGAATATTGTTCTAATTTCTTTCGTAATTCGGGGCTATCTTCGCCGTTAACTAACGCAGATGTGACCGTTTTGGCAAAAAACTCCGCATCATGTACTTTTAAACTGATGGAACTTGTAATAAATGAGTCTAGTAACATAATACTTTCTATGGAAGTAGACATCATTTGTTTTTCAATTTCCTGCTTAGCACTTGAATACGCAAGCGTACCAATAATGGTTGATGGTAATAAAAGAATACCTAACGAAAACAATATGAGTTTCGTTCTAATTTTTAGTGAGACTAATTTCTTCAACAAGGTAAACCCTCCAAGATGATCTATTTTATTAATGTCACTATGTATATCGGTTTAACTACTAAAATGATTAGTATAATATTTATCCAATTTGTGAACAGGAGGTTCAGAAAATGTCACAGCCAAACAAACGTTCTTCTAACTATCCATTAATGACCAGCATTTTGTTCTGGTGTGGGTTAGTCGTGTTGTCAAGTATGTACGTGACCATCCCTTTATCCACTGTATTGTCTGATACGTTTAACAAAAGCATGACTGAGGTTGCTTGGCTCGCAAGTTGCTATTCGATTTGTTATGCGATTGGATGTTTACTTTACGGTCCATTTTCCGATCGTTATGGGCGAAAAATATTTTTAGTGTCGAGCATTAGTCTTTTAACAGTGATCACCTTTGCGATAGGTTTTGTAGACAATTTTTATATACTACTCCTACTGCGGGGGTTACAAGGACTTATTTCTGCTGCCTTTGCTCCAATCTCCTTGGTGTATGCAGGGGAAATGTTTCCACCAGAAAAAAGGTTAACAGCTGTTGGATTTGTCAGTTCTGGCCTTTTGATGGCAGGAGTTGTGGGGCAAGTTTATAGTGGATTAGTCAATGAAATTTGGGGTTGGCAGGCTATATTTTTCCTGTTGGGGATTCTTTATTTCCTAACACTTATTCTCATTATTGTCTTCTTGCCAAAAGATGAGATGACCAGACCTCATGTACATATGCTTGAAGCATTCAAAAAAATGAGCTTATTAGGAAAGCAACCTCAGCTTTTACTCGCCTTTTGTATTACATTCTCCCTATTGTTATCATTAGTTGGTATGTATACAATTCTAGGTAGCTATTTGTCTGTTCAATTTGGCCTTACAGAAAAAGAAATCTTATATGTTCGTGCCGCTGGAATCATAGGAATGCTCTTATCACTTTTTGCAGGAAGACTGGCACAAAAACTAGGAACAACGATGATCCTGAAAATAGGATTGGCTCTTGCTGCTGCCGGATTGTTCGGAATAGGAGTAAGTCCGTCCCTCCCGTTCATTATTTTTTCCAGTATCATTTTTGTTTTAGGAATTGCAACTGCCAATCCCATTGTTATCTCCGTTATTAGCCAACTATCCGGACATGCAAGAGGCAGTGCCGTTTCGTTCAATGCCTTTATTTTATTTGTTGGAGCGAGTACTGGACCCATTTTGGCACTGAGCTTAATTAATACAGGAATTTACTTGTTATCCTTTAGTGCATTAGGATGTATTGTGCTGGTTGGTTTTTTCCTTTCCTTCTTTATAAAAATGACTTCTTCAGCACATGTTAGGTTTACTGCAAGTAATTAGTATTTGTTATATTAAATTCAAAACAATAATGAAAAGGAATGAGAATATGCTTTCAAAAAGTATTACCCATCAGGAGGAATTACAAAAGGCTTTTTCTATTAGAGAAAAGGTTTTTGTTGAAGAACAAGGTGTGCCACATGAGGAAGAATTTGATCAGTTTGATACTTTAGGGGCAGATTGTGTACATATTTTAGTATATTTTCAAAAAGAAGCCGTAGGTACTGGACGCATCAGATTTGTCGACCATTTTGGCAAATTAGAAAGAATTTGTATATTAGAAGAATATCGGAAATATGGACTAGGAAAAGTAATTATTTCAGCACTAGAAGAGATCGCTCTAAAAAAAGACATGACACACGCAAAATTGCATGGTCAAACACAAGCAGAGGGCTTTTATAAAAAACTAGGCTATCACACCGCCTCCGATGTTTTTATGGAAGCAGACATCCCTCATGTTTTAATGATAAAAAATTTAACACAATCATTACTTTAAACAAGAAAGCGTATTGCTGTGGGATAAGCAATACGCTTTCTTATTGACGCGGGGCGAATAAGATAATTGAAGCACCTAATAAGCATATGCCAGCTCCTACCCAATCATATAAATCAGGTGTTTTTTTATCCACTCCCCACCCCCATAGCACGGAAAGAACGATAAACACTCCTCCATACGCGGCATAGATTCGACCAAAAGAAGGAAAAGATTGAAATGCAGCAATTACCCCATACAGAGCTAATGCAATTCCACCAACTACCCCCCAATACGCAGGCTTTCCCTCCCGTAGCCAAAGCCATATTAAGTAGCCACCACCTATTTCAGCTACTCCTGCACATATAAACAAAATGATTGCACTGATGATTGGAACCACTTCCTGTTTTTTATTATGAATGTTTATTATATTTCTTTTCGTATTTTATAGTAAATAACATTAATACAGGGACAAGGATTACCGTTGGAAGAAACCACAGGAAAAGACTCGATGACGGGATGTTTAATAGTCTTGGAGCGCCAAAAACAGTAAATGCTGTTACTGTCGAAATACTGCAGGCAATCATTCCACTTAAATGTTCAAAAAGCCAATGCATGTTTTTAACCGGTTTTCGTAACCAATAATAAAGTTGCGAACCCCCTAGAAATACACCTAATAGAGGAAAATATGTAATCAATGAAGTTCCAATCTTAAACCCGTACCATGCGATACCTATACCTGAAATCAATAATAAAGAACTGACGAATAAGTCGATCCAACTTCGATGTCGTTCCTTCCTCTTTTTAAAGCGAAGCACCCTAATTCCATACCAACAAGTAGACCCGCTTAATACAGAAATAAAAATTAAAAACCATGAAAAGGAGACTCTTGTAGCATCTGCAGTTTCATCAAATAGGACACGGTAACAACCCATATAAAAAGCAGAAAACGAAACGAATGCCATGGCAAACACATACACCCATCCGACTTTATTATGTACCTTCCCACCTTTTTTCGTAACTAACGGGATCCAAAATAGAATTAATGCTAAAAAACCAGCAGCAATATGTAAAATCCTAAACAATGAGAAAGCTTCCAAACAATTCCCCCCTAAAGCAAGATTAGTTGATTATAAGTATATCAATTTAGCTAAATTTCCGATGCAAATATTTGTAATTTCTTTGTTAAATAGAGGGGAACTGTTTTAGTAGCTACTTTGAGAACCAAAAAAACTACTCTACCGGTACATACCCTGAACGCTCAACAATTTCCTGCCCCTGTTTTGATAGTATCCATTGAAGAAATTCTTCAAGATGAGGGTTTTGGCTGTTACTTGTAATTGCGAAGAAATTGGCGACAATTGGATACTTCTCTTTTTGAATATTTTCTTTTGTCGGTAGCACTCCATTAACGGCAATATTTTTAATTTTACCATTTTGTACCATATACTCAGAAAAATGTCTGAAAGAGTAACCGATAGCGTTTGGACGATTTTGATAATTACTTGTTTCACGAATGATGCCTCCCATACCTGAGACGATATCTTTTGATGGAGGATCCATAATGGGTGTTTCTCCCATAAAATTGATTAATGCTGATTGGCTGCCACTTCCTTCTGGTCGTTGGAAGGCACGAATTTCTTCGTCTTTCCCTCCTACTTCCTTCCAGTTGGTGATTTCTCCTGCATAAATTCCTTGAAGCTCCTTAATTGATAGCTCTTCTACTGGATTGTCTTTGTGAACAAAAAACACAAAGGCTTCTCTTCCAATCGGAGTTAAAGTTAGTTCCACTTCTTGAAGTCTAGCATAGTCCATTTGTTCCTCAGACGGGTGAGCCATAAAAACCATATCAACCTCTCCATTAACTAAACGCTCAAACGCATAACTCGTTTGAGTGGAAACCACTTCACTTTCATCTAACGAATACTCTTTTTCCGGGTAAACGGCTTGAACAAATCCTGCATAAACCGGATAAAGGGCAGTTGCCCCATCAAGTGTTGGAAGATCTCCTTCAATTTGAAACATAGAAGCCTCATCTAACGTTACAACCTTGGAGTTTTCAACAAACGGACGATACTGAGACAAATCCACATCTTGTGCACTTACCACTTCCAGATTCTTCAAATAGTATTGATACCCTTCAAAGCCACCAACCGTACATAGAGTAAGAGCCAGAAATCCAATAGAGATTCGTTTTACTCCCTTTTTCTTCAATTGATCATATATACCGAGTATCGAAATAACGATCAAACCAAGTACCACAATCGGTGTGAAAATAGGATAAAATTCAGAAGATCTTGAAATTGTTAGAATAATGGTTCCATAAAATCCTATAAATCCAAAAACGAGTACAACTACAAACGCTCCAAATACCCTCATAATTCCCTCCTGATTACAAATAGTGTATTTTTACACTAATTATAACTTTATTTCCAATCGAAGGGAAGATCATTTGGAAAATTTTATTAATAATTAAAAAAACCTTCCAACTAATTAATTTTGGAAGGTCTTTAATCCACGATTTTCTTTGTTAAAAAGACTTCTATCTCCTTAGCTGGAAGTGGCTTACTAAAGAAATATCCTTGCGCAAAATAACACTTATTTTCTTTTAAAAAGGACATTTGTTGTTCATGTTCTACTCCTTCAGCAATGACTTGAAAACGTAACCGATTGCCCAGCTCGATAATTGTTTTTACAATTTCTTCTCCGTCCTTATGCTGATTGATTTCATCAATGAAGGATTTATCAATTTTTAATTTATCTATTGGAAAATGTCTTAAGTAGTTTAGCGAAGAATACCCCGTCCCAAAGTCATCTATTGCAAATTTTACCCCTAGCTCTTTAATTTCTTTCATAATACTTAATGCTTGATCCACATTGCTAGTTACACTTTCGGTAATTTCTAGTTCAAGATATCTAGGGGATAGATCAGACTCTTCTAGTATCTGATTGACGGATGCAACAAAGTTTTTCTCACGAAATTGTAAGGGAGACACATTAACTGATACACTATCAATCGGTAAACCTAGGTCAATCCATTGCTTACACTGAGCACATGCGGTTTTTAATACCCACTTTCCAATCGAGAAAATGAGGCCTGTCTCTTCGGCAAGTGGGATAAATTCTGCTGGAGAGATAAACCCATATTCAGGGTGCTTCCACCGAATCAATGCTTCTAATCCGATGACTTGATTAGATACAAGATCTACCTGAGGTTGATAATGTAGGCTCAATTCATTATTGTTCAAGGCATTACGCAATCCATTTTCTAATTCCATTCTCCATCGATGACTTAAATTCAGAGAAGATGTGTAATATTGATAATTACTTTTTCCATTTTCCTTTGCATTGTACATAGCAATATCTGAATTTTGGATTAGCGCCTCTACATTTTCTCCATCCTTTGGATAAATACTGATTCCGATACTGGTTGATATGAACATTTGTCGGCCTTTAATGATGAAGGGAGAGGCTAACATAAAGATGATTTTTTCTGCTGTTTCAGACACTTTAGACCGTTTATCAGTTTCGAGGACAATAATAAACTCATCTCCTCCATAACGGAAGATTCTTCCTTCTTCACCTACAGAGTTCGTAAGTCTTGTAGAAACTTTCTGCAATAATAGATCCCCAAAACTATGTCCATACGTATCATTAATCATCTTAAAACGATCTAAATCCAAAAACATGACAGCAAAGCTTTGTCCGCTCTTTTCGTTTCTTGTTACTACTTCATTTAAATGTTCATAGAGAAGATTGCGGTTGGCCATGCCGGTTAATGAATCATAGTATGCTAATAATTGTACTTGTTCCTCTGCCTTTTTCCGTTTTGAAATATCTCTTATGATGACCTGAACGGCTTCTTCCCCTTCATATGTTGTTAAAAATGCCATAATATCCGTAAAAATTACTGTTCCATCTAGTTTAAGGATACGATATTCACTAATTTCCGATATGCCCTTTCTCACTTGTTTCATTTTTTCAATAGCCTGGTTTATATCCTCAGGATATATAAAATCTAGGACATCTCTCCCGATGACTTGCTCAGAGTTATGAGCTCCAATTAACTCTACGCCTGCTTGATTTACATAAATGATTTCTCTATTTATATGAATCAATGTTGTTTCAGGAGAAAATTCTACTAGTTTCCGGTACCGTTCTTCGCTTTCTAATAAATCTCTTTCAGCTCTATCACGTTCGGTAATATCTTGAACAATAACGATATAACGGCCTGTATCCTTTTCGTCAGCTATGGACACACCTTTTCCTGCAAGAAGAATGGTTCTACCACTTTTGCTCTTGATTTTAAATTTTATTGGTACATTATGATTTTTTTGTATATAGCTGTACCTTAATTTTGTTATCTCTTCTTGGCTGAATATTTCTTTTACTGTTTTTCCTATGTAATCCTGTGGCTGATAGCCAACAATAGCTTGGAGCGATGGAGAAATGTACTCCAATTTACCCTTCCGATCAATCACCAATATTAAATCAGAAGCATTTTCAACAATAAGCCTGTAATAACGCTCATCTTTAATAATTTCTTTAATCATTTTTTTCAATAAATTATAAAAAACAAAACCGCTAAAAATGATAAAAACCAAGCCTTTTGACGTATTCATCCATTCAGGAATATAACTTAGGTTCCTTGTGAAAAAATAATCGGATAATGAAACCCACAAGCAGCTTATGGTGATATACAAAATGACAAAGTGTAATGCTGCTTTCTTTGCTACTCCCCAATCCTTCCACATGCAGACACCATTTCCCTTCACAAAACCGCAACGTATATTTTCTATTATTTGTATTATCTCTTTAATAATGCAAAAAAAACTGGATAGACCTATATAAGATCCATCCAGCTTTACATTACTTCTTCAAATATTCTGCAAGCTCAATTAATATATTTAATTGCCCTTCTGTAAACGCTTTGCCATTTTGCGCTTTAACTTGGTTCATAAATGCTTGAATCTGACCGTTGATAGCAGAGGTGTTACCTTTTGCTTCTGATTGTTTAGCTGCCATTAGTTTTGATTCAAAGGAGTTAAGATTTTCAACACTTCCATTTTCTGTTAGGAATTGACCGGTTAAGCTAGTTAATCGATCATAATCTACGATCACCACAATGTTGATGGATTGACTCGAACGATTTCCAGCCCCATCCATTGCTTCAGCAGAGAACGAATGAGTACCCAAGCCTAACTTGTAGGCAGGAGTAGATATTTTTGTCTCTGTAGAAGTATCGACTCCTGATAAAGCATCTTCTGTTTTAGAAGTGATTTCCACCATTTCGTCTACTCCAAATTCGACACCATCCTCAACAGAGAATGTAATAACTGGGCCTGTTTGATCTAGTTTAATCTCAATGGTCTTTTTATCTTCTACATTACCAGCGTAATCCTTACTCCAATAACTAAGAATATGTTCTCCATCTGTTTCAATGGTTGCTGTATTCCCTACCTGTGCTTCACCGTCATTTATTGAATAGTATGTGGCTTCCACACCTGATTTGTTATCTTCCGCTGTGAACTGTACTGTAACTGGTTTGTTGTACCACTCATTCGTTGTGGTTCCTTCCAATTCTGCTGTGGTTTCTGGTGCCACTTTATCCGCTATTTCCACAATACTAATGCTAGGTGCTGGTGGTGTCTTCATACCTTCACCAAGGAAAAAGCTTGTATGTGGAGGCTGATTGTAACCAACATTCTGCCATGCTACAGATAATCGATATTGTGGATCATGCATTAATGTAAAAATACGATGATCCGTTTTTTCCGTTGTCATATACACTCGTAAGGCACTGCTGTCATCTGTTCGCCAGATGATTTCTTCACGCCAGTCACCAAATAGATCGGCTTGAAGGGTAGGATTTCCTTTTGTACTGTTATTGGACTGAGTTCCTTCTGCTGTTAACAAATTGACTAATTTGTTTTCTTTGAAGTCCCATTTATCAATCGTTCCTACTCCTGTGGAAGTTTCCTGATTCCAGCTATGGTCCGCTAATTCACGAAGTAGATCTCCATCCCACCAGATCGCAAAGTTCGAGCTTGGGATATTGTCAGAGATTTTCTCTCCTGAAGATGAATGAAGTCCCCCTTCTCTACTATTCCATGCACCGGAAATCGCCCATGCTTCAGCACCACTGTATCTAGGATCAATATCGGCTGCTAGACCTCTACCTGTATCTTGACCCGTTTTTACACCCCAAAGGATTTCACCCGTTTCTGCATCACGCATATCGTAGCCGTATGGGCCGTCTTTATGTTCTTGTACAGCAAACGCTTCAAGACCAGGTCGATCAGGGATTAAATCGCTAACATGTAGCGCATCACCATGACCTAAGCCTGTGTTGTATAAGCCTTTTCCATCATCATCAATAACAATTTGACCATAGACGATTTCATCTTTACCATCATGGTCCACATCATTGACACTCAGGCTATGATAACCTTGCCCAACATAGTTTCGATACTCTTCTTGATTCGTATCAAACGTCCATTGCTTGGTTAATTTTCCGTCTTTAAAGCTATATGCTGCAAGTACAGTCCGTGTGTAATAACCTCTTGCCATCACAATACTTGGTGTTTCACCATCCAGATATGCAACAGCAGCTAGGAAACGGTCTACACGGTTTCCGTAGCTATCTCCCCATGAAGCCACATCTCCACGTGGTGGTTCATAGTCCGTTGTCACAAGAGCCTTCCCTGTTTGCCCTTCAAACACCGTTAAATATTCTGAACCTTGAAGTACATACCCTGTGCTATTTCTATGGTCAGCGGCTGCTCTGCCAATCACATTACCAGCACCATCAATCGTTCCATCCGCTGTTTTGATAGCAATTTCAGCCTTACTGTCACCATCAAAGTCATATACTAAAAATGGTGAGTAGTGAGCTCCTGCACGAATGTTTTTGCCCAAATCAATTCTCCAAAGTAGTGTTCCATCTAGTTTATAGGCATCCAAGTACACATTGCCTGTATAACCAGCTTGAGAATTATCCTTCGAATTGGTTGGATCCCATTTTAGAACTAGTTCATACTCTCCATCCCCATCTAAGTCACCAACACTAGCATCATTTGCACGATACGAGTAAGGATCTCCCTGTGGGGTTACACCATCTGCTGGTTTTTTTAGAGGAATATCAAAATAGTTATTGCTCCATACTTTGATGTTTCCAGCTATTTTCTTTTCTTTTCCATCAATAAATGATCGGATTTCGTATTTTGAATCGACCGTTCCATCTTCATCAACCACATTCGTACTAGTCGAAATGGGCTCTTTCGTAATTTTTTCTCCATCTCTATATACGTTAAAGCTGATTTCTTTTGGATCTGTGCCGACCATTCTCCAGCTAACCATAACACCTTCCTCAGTTTTCACGGCTGTTGGTGCACGATCTAAATCCTCCATCTGTCTTTTTAGTTTTGTAACAGCTGGTGTCTCAACGCTTTCAGAAAGCTTAGACACTCCACCTGCGTTAACTGCTGCTACTTTATAAAAATAAGGGATGGTAGTTAACACGGTCTCATCTTTAAAAGAATTCTGTTTTGTTTTACCGATAAATTCAAACGTACCATCTTGTTTCTTTGAGCGATAAACATTATAAGAAGTTGTACCTTCTGATTGATCCCAACTAATCGTAAGATCGTTTTTATTCACTTCTCCCACTTTTAGGTCAGTTGGCGTTTGTGGTACAGGTTGATTCGGATCAATCATCGCCACTTTTAATGGGGCGGAAGGTACCGTTTCTACATTTGCATGATCCACTGTTGTCACTGTGTAATGATATTCCATTCCAACATCCACCGTTTGATCAGTGAATGTATTTGTGTTTGAGCTTCCTAGTTTTACATAGTCAGCTGCCCCTTCTGTTTTTCGATAAATATTATATTCCTTCGCTTCTTCAACTGTATTCCATGTGAGTGAAACGGAAGGTTGCTCTGGATCAAGGGAAAGGTCGGATACCTTTACTCCTGATGGTGCCGCTAGAATCGGTGTGATTTCAAGTCCATTCACAATTCCGGTTGAACCAGCAAATGTAAAGTTCATTTGGCCGTCTTTTACCGACACCTCAGGTACAATTTTTGTTGTGTAGTTATTTCTAGACGCAGAGATGGATCCATAATCTTGACCTTCAACTGCTAGAGTGGTTCTTGCACTTCCTAGCATATCTCCAACATAGACTTTCACAGAGTAAAGTCCATTCGGTACATCCACATTAAATTTCCAACCAACAGCAAAATACCCTAGCCAATCACGGATAAGATCACCACCTGATGAACGGTCTCTCCCGATCATTCCAGTAGAATCAACAATTCCGTATCCTCTTTCTGGTGTATAAAGAGTAGAAAGATTTACTCCTGTATATCCATCGGCAATTACACTTCCAGCTAGACCAAAATCGTACTTCATAGTCGCCGATTTTGTCTTTATGTCTACACTTTCGGATCTTTCTGACTCACCTTTTCCATTGACAGCAGAAACAACTACTTGATATGTTTTTCCTTCTTCCATCCCAGAAATATTTAAGCTTGGTAAAGTCGAAGTTCCAACAACGGAATAGTCACTGTCACCTGCTAATCTTCTATACACCTTATAAATATCAGCACCTTCTACTTTATCCCAAGTAATTTTCGCTCCCGCATTACTAATGCTGCTTGCGGTTAACCCTGTTGGTTTGTCAGGAACTTGTGCAGGTGGTGCAATATCTTGTACATACGATGACAAAGGAAGATTCAATTCTTTAATTCCACTAGAGACAAGTCGTGCAAGCTGAATAGCCCCGTACTCCTGGAAATGTGTATTATCCTGTGAGCCATTTGGGAATGCCTGATAAATGCCAGGTTCCGTATGTAGGAAGACTGATAATGTTCCCTCCGGTCCAATTGAATCATAGAAAGCCACACTTAATGCGCTCAAATCTACTAAAGCAACGTCTAATTCCTCTGCTACTTCTTTCATTCCTTGGACATACTCCGGAAAGCTGACATTAAATTTTCCTGTTTGTGCATTAAAATCACGTCGGCCTACAGGTGTGACAAGGATTGGAGTCGCTCCTCGTTGACGAGCTCCGTTAATATACGTCTTTAAATAGTTTTTATAATCAGGAACCGATGCATAACGCTCTGGAATACTGATGGTTGCATCGTTGTGTCCAAATTGAACTAAAAAGTAATCACTTGGTTTTATTTCCTGAAGGATCGTATCCAATCTTCCTTCGTTAATAAATGATTTCGTACTTCTGCCTCCGATGGCATGATTTTTGAACGACACATCACTACTAAAAAAGCGAGAAATCATCTGTCCCCATCCAGCTTCAGGCTTCCAATATTCATCATAGGTTTGAACCGTTGAATCACCTGCAATATAGACAGTTGGTACCTCTGTTGCTGATCGTTTTGGTAGTTTGGAAATAACCAATGCATTTATTTTTGGATTATCACCAGTAAGCTCAAAGCTTACTTGGCTATCAACCAATGCAAGGTTAAAGGTACGCTCCATATACTCCCCTTTTGCGACGTTCGTATTTTGCACCTTTTGGATATTTTCAGCCTTCACACCAACACTTGTTGCCTCCTCAGAATCTCCAGCAATAGCCGTAATGCTGTAGTCTCCAGGCTCTAGATCTACTTGAAAGGAGGTTTCAATCGCTGAAATAAAATCAGACTTTAATTCATCCGATGTGTTTCGATTCGTTGCGGTTACTTTCGTTACATCTGTAAATCCGTACTTTAATTCCGTTGTATAAGCCGTTTCAGGCGTCACCTGAGTATAACCGCTCAATGTGGGACTGTCCTTCATACCAAAATCAAATTTCTTTACAATCGATGAATCCTCTTCAGCGGCACTGGTTCCTTGAGGATTAAAAGGAATACTGCAAATCACCATCAATGCACTTAAAACTATAGAAATAATTCCTTTTCCCTTACGCTTTGTAATCAATAAGCTTCCTCCTTCATTTTTCTTATTGATTCTGTCAATCTAGGATGGTAATTTTTCACCTCCCCACCAATATGAAATCGCTTACACGTAGAATTGTATTTATTTTCAGAAAATTATTGTAGCGAAAAAACAGTACTCTTTGTTTAAAAAACAGATTTCCACATCTTAACCAATAAAAAAGGTAGGTTACAGAAATAATTCTGTTTACCTACCCTTATTTTTAGATATTCGCCTTCTTTTCAAAATGGATAAAGAGGTCAGTAATTTTTTTGGCAATGACAGATACTAGGAACTTTGCTAAAAATATATGAAAATAATTGGCTCCCCTATCTAACTGAAACAAACCTAGTGTTTCACATAATGGTTTAAATAGAAATGCAAAAAAGGCTGATAACGCAATCATATAAAGATAATAATTTTTATGATTCTTAATGACCCATTGATAGACCAGCATGTAAGTGACCGGAATTAATGAGACATCCAGTGAAAGATTAGCTGATAATACCGGCAAAATTTTATAAGGATAGAACCAAAACGTTTTATTCGCCCCAATAATATCTTCGTATGTAAAGAATATATGAACGCTATAACCATAGAAACCAAGAAGAAGTGCTTTAGTTCGGTCGATTTTAAAATAAAGGACGATTAAGGGCAATACTAAGGCAGCCACACATACCCAAAACTGCCAAGTATCATAGCTCGAATACTCATGCCAATAAATAGCATGTGAATCGCTAAAGTCTAACTGCTTGTCTTTTATTTTCTCAATGTGATCACTCTGATTAGCCATGGTAAACCCCTTTAGTTATTTTAAGTTTAGTTTGTTTTTAACTGTAAAATATATACATTTCATTTGATTAGTTCTTCTCGCGAACCTATATAACTGCATTTCCCCAATATTGATGGTAAATACTATAAGTGGAGGTGAAAATGATGAGTAATAAGGCTGGAATAAAGATTCATTTTATCTTGCTACTAATTGTTTTGGCTGTTTTAATATGGTCCGCCATTAAACCTGTTGGGTATAGAATCTGGACATTGGAGGTACTGCCAGCAGTTATTGGACTACTTGTAGTGATAACTATCTATAAGAAATTTCAACTCACAACTCTTTCCTATTTAATAATTGTTATTCTATCCAATTACACGTTTATAGGAGGTCACTATACCTACTCTGAAGTCCCCCTTTTTGATTGGATTAAAGATGATTTTGATTTTGAGAGGAATCACTTTGATCGGTTCGGCCATTTCCTAAAGGGACTATTAATCATTGTTATAAGAGAAATCTTGATCCGAACCTCACCACTTTCAAAAGGAAAATGGCTAATCATCCTATCCTTAAGTGTATCCCTTGCTATTGCAGCCTTATATGAAATCATTGAATGGCTCGTTTCAGTCATCACGCATAGAGGAAAAGCATCGAAGGATTTTTTAGGTACTCAAGGTGATATATGGGATTCGCAGTGGGATATGTCTCTTACCTTTGCAGGCTCCATTATTGCTTTGGTTCTCCTTACTAGCATCCATAACAAATACCTTTTGAAAAAGGCTGATGGATAACCACTCATCTATTTTTTTCCTTTGGTTAAACACTATCTGAAGTAAGGAAGTAAGGGGGACATGATGTGAAGAATAAATTAGAGATGAATATCTTAAAAGCTTTACTAGTCATCAGTCTTGGATTGTTCATTAATTTAATAAGAAAACCTCCGATTAAAGATTGGTTACTGGTATTTTTAATTAAGAGTTATTTCGCAACCTTTATTGATAATCTACTTGTAAGAAAAGGGTTTCTTAAATATCCAGTGAATCTAATCAGCGGGTTTGATATCAGTGTTTTATTTAGTTATATTCTATTTCCGATTTCATGCGTGTATTTTAACCAAATCACGCGATCATCTAATGTTTTTGACATACTAAAAAAATCCCTTTATTTTAGTGTTCCATCTGCTATTACTGAACACTTTCTAGAAAGAAAAACAAAATTAATAGCCTATAAAAAATCTTGGAATTCTTTCTATAGTTTTCTGTCAATTGCCTTTAGTTTTCTTTTTGTTCGTGGCTTAATGGGGATGATTAGAAAATTATCTAGATCTCAAGCGCCTCATGAATGACTATACGTTGGCATCATAAAGCAGTTCCCAGATAAGTATTAATCAAAATCGAGAGAGGTTTAGGATAACTAAAACCTCTTCCTTCATGTTCCCTTTTTTTCAAGCCATTCTTGTCAATTTGAAAACCATTTATGAGTATGAGTAGAGGTATGTTTACATCTCGATAGAGTAGAATAGCAGGAAATACCAATGGATTATCGGATGGTAATTCTTCCAACTATTCATAGATGATGACTGTAAGCAACAAAGTATGAGAACTAAGCCTAGGGGGGCCGTTTTTTTGAAGTGCTTTTCTTAAAATACGTGCCAATGTCAAATAAGCGGAGAATTTCCGATTAGATGCAGAATGGAGCCTCGTTTGGGGGTAAATAAGGGGAGGTTTTCCGGTTAGGCAATGTAAAATCTCTTATTTTCAAAGTTTTCGAGCCAATAGTCGGAATCCCTCCGTTTATTTAACCCTTTTTTAATAATAATTTCTAAATAAGCGGAATTTCTCCGTCTATTTCAGCTCGGGTACTTAATCTGATCCCCCAACCGATAAGTGCGGACCCTTTTGACCCTAGATGTGGGAATCAGCAGCTTTTTATCGACCAGCTTATAAAGATCCTTGGTTTTTATAGGGTAACAACAATATAAACAGCAGTTCCCCACATGACGATTGCTGAGATTTTATTTAAAACCAATAAGAAGTGACCTGATTGATCAAGATTTCCAGTCATTCTTCCGACAATTCCTAAGCCTAGGAACCACAACCATGAGACAAGTATGCAAGCACCGGCAAATGCAACTTTCTCCACACCTACATACGCTAAGGAGCTTGATCCAATTACTCCAATTGTATCCAAAATAGCATGAGGATTTAGTAAAGATACAGACATAGCAAAAATAACTTGTTTTTTCGGAGAAAACGAAATTCTACTCTCTCCTTCATCCATTGTTGCCTTACTATTCCATGTAACAAATCCCATATAAATAAGAAAAATAATACCAGCAAAAAGTAAAAGTAATCTTAACCAATCATATTCAAGAACCACAACGGATACTCCTAAGACTGCTAAAGAAATGAGTAACGTATCACAAATAGCAGCAGTAATAATGACTGGTAACGCCCCTAAAAATCGAGGCTGTGTGGCCCCTTGGTTAAAAACAAAAACATTTTGAACACCTAAAGGCAAAATTAACCCAAATGCTAAAATAAAACCATGAATAATTGCTTCAAACATGATAACTCCTCCTGATGCTATTTCTTATAGTTTATAAGAAATAGTTGGATGAGTCTCTACTAATTAAAAAAGTCGAATTCCTAAGATACTGGAATTCGACTTTTTCATCTTTACTTATTCACATTCTTCAAAGCCTTCAACGCTTTTCTTTCCAACCCATTTTCAGAAGAAAATTCTACAGCCGCTTTTGGTAAAGCATTTTTATTATTCTTAAATTGCTTATCTTTATTTTTCGCCATCCTGTCACCTTCCTTATGTTTGATTGGGAATACGGTTTTAGTTTACTTATTTTTCCCGTACGTATTCTCCTTTGAATAGAAGTGTAAATTTTGTATAAAATATCTTTGTTTAAAGGGAGGTGTTACTATGCCAAATCGTAATGATAACAAGACCAGAAAGATTGAGTCTGAAAGCGCAAAGCGAGGAATGTCGCAGGAGGAATACGCTGCAGAATTAACAAGTAATAAAATGAAGAGCCAGCAGAAAAAGCAAAAGTAAATGCAAAAGGCAGGAGTTGAGTTCCTGCCTTTTGTATGATGGCAATTTACCATTTATTTCGAATATTATGCAAAGAACAACGGTAGAGATCAAGTGGCTATTTATGGGTAGTAACTATATGTATGCAAGAGGGAACAATCCCCTCTTGCTATTATTTATTTCGCAAATCTATGGTTTCCAATCGTAATTGTTGTTTCACGAGAGAACACCCAGTCACTTGCCGCTGTTTGTGGATTGTAAAAGTATAATGAACCTTGTCCTTGCCCTTGGAACGCTAGTGCCTCATCAACTGCACGCTTTGATTCTTCATCTGCAGCTTGGTTAATGGTTCCATTTTTAACCGGTGTAAACGCATAATACCCTTGGTCAATTTGATAAATAACTTCACTTACTGTGTTAGGAAAATCCGGGTGGTTCACACGATTTAAAATAACTGTCGCAACTGCTACTTTTCCCGCATAAGATTCCCCTTTAGCTTCTGCACTTACGAGTCTCGCTAATAGATCCTTATCAGCTGCTGTCAAAGTAGTTGTCGGAATCACTAGCTTTTCACCTGGATATAATAGTGAAGTGGTCTTGTTATTTTGCTTCATTAACTTAAGAACAGATACACCATACTTTGAACCGATATTCCAGAACGTGTCTCCTTTTTGTACTACATGTGTTTGGGTAGCAGCACCGGCTGCTGTTCCGAATCCAACCAATGTAAATGATAGAGTTGAGATCACTAGTAACTTTTTTAGCATTTTCATAGTTTGTACCTCCGATTGCTGTTTTCTCGAACAACTAGTAGATTACCAGATGTAACATACCGTTTCATGAACCAAATTTTCCCTACAACTAGTTAATCTTTCCAATAGCAATAGTGTCAACGGTTCATACACTTTAAAAAGGGTGGAATTCCCAGCATTTTTTAATCGTTTTTTTCTTGATTAGATTGATATTACAAACATATTACTGAATGATGACAAGCTTTTTTAGTAAAATACCAATTGCCCCTCATTTTTGACCACTAATTTACCTCTACACAAATAAAAAAAGTAGAGCCGATTGACTCTACTTAATTAATATCCTTTAGTACCTTCATGATAGCTGCCCAATCTAAGTCTCCCCATCCTTTCTCAATCGCATAACTGTAGTGAGATTGTGCGAGATTGGCAATTGGCAGCTCCGTTGATACCTCATTTGCTGCATCGATCATTAAATTCACATCCTTTAACCCTAGCTTCAACTTAAAGCCAGCAGGATCAAAACGTTCATTTATAATCATTTTTCCATAAGTATTATAAACTGGTGAAGCAAACAGGGAATTAATAATTTCTAAAAACTGCTTTGGTTCAACGCCGTGTTTCTGCACCATAACGAGTATTTCTGATAAGGATTCTAACATGGACACAAGTAAGAAGTTATTTCCCAGCTTAGCCACATTTGATAAATACCCTTGATCACCAACTGTAAAAACATCTTGCCCTAACATTTGCAGGATAGGTATTACTTTCTCCCTTGCCTCTTCTGGACCTGCAACAATAAAGCGCAAAGCAGCGGCTGCAACAGCCTCAGGGCGACCTAAAACAGTGGAAGAAACAAAATGTTGACTTGCATTTTCATGTTCATTCGTTAATTTCTTTGCCAAATGCACGCTGATGGTGCTGATTGACACATGAATGCCACCTGGTTGTAACCCAGCAATTATACCGTCATCTCCAAACACAACATTCTCTACAGCTGTATCATCGGAAAGTATGGTAAAAACGATGTCCGTATGACTGGCTGCTTCTGCAGGAGTATTTGCTATAAAGGCTCCTTTTTGGGCTAATTCTTGGCATTTGCTTATCGTCCGGTTGTATACCACTAATTCATAGCCATTTTGCAATAGATTTTCCGCCATCGGTAACCCCATACTGCCCAAGCCGATTAATCCAACCTTCAATGTCTTCACTCCTTAATTAAAAAAATTTATTTACTCTTTGAATTAGTTCTTCGATTTCATTTGAAGATACCGGCCGACTGAAATAGTACCCTTGGCCTTCCGAACAGCCTTTTTCTAATAAAAAGTCGAGTTGTTCCTTCGTCTCAATTCCCTCTGCTATAACATCCATAGATAAATCTCTTGCTAACGTAATAACAGCCGAAACGATGGCCGCTTCGTTTAGATCATGCGGAAGAGAGCTAATAAAAGAACGATCAATTTTGATTTTATTTGCACGAAATTGCTTTAAATAGGTCATTGAAGCATAGCCTGTTCCAAAATCGTCAATCGAGACTTTCACTCCGATTTCTTGAAGCTTACTAACTGCATTTTGAATTAAATATTCATGTTTACTTAGCACACTTTCTGTAATTTCAATCTCAATGGATTCAGATGGTAGATCAAATTCTGCTAGAATCGCTTCCACCAAACTAGGGATATCATTTAAAACAAATTGTCTCACAGACACATTCACAGCAACAGGCAAATGAGTGAGGTTCGACTCCCTCCACTTCTTTACCTGTAAACACACTTCCCGAAGAACCCATTCTCCTAGCACACCAATAAATCCACTTTCCTCTGCTAGAGGTATAAATGTGTCAGGACTGATGATCCCTTTCTCCGGATGTTTCCATCGGATAAGTGCTTCTAGACCAGTAAACTTACCTGTTGCCAACTGAATTTTCGGTTGATATTGTATGAAAAATTGATTTTGCTTGATTGCTTCACGAAGCTCACCTTGTAACATAAATAATTCAGTACCATGCTTCGTGAGGACATCATTGAACATTTGGATGGATTGTCCATCGTCCCCTTTTACACTATACATCGCGACATCTGCATTTCTAATTAATATGTCCCCTGTATGACCATGGCACGGATACATACTAATTCCAATACTAGCTGATACATAAAACTCTCGGTCATTAATAACAATCGGGTCTTTTATTGCTTGTAATATTTGTTCAGCCACTGCTTTGGGTTGTTTCTCATTTTTCATCTTTTTCAAAAGGATGACAAATTCATCACCACCCATGCGGGTTACGATCCCTTTCTTCGGAATATTTGACTGAATCCGCCTTGCTACTTCACTTAAAACCTTATCGCCTACCGCATGTCCGAAAGTATCATTAATAGGCTTAAAGCGGTCTAAATCAATAAATAAAATCGCAAACTCATCTTGTCTAGTAATTAATCGGTCGATAACATCTTTTAAAAATCGGATATTCGGAAGATTCGTTAACGTATCATGCGAAGCCAAGTATTGGATTTCCTTTACTTGATTATCCCTTTCAATCGCTACACCGGTTAAGTAACTGAATACTTTAAGTAATTCGATTTCATAAGATTTTGGTTTCCGTACATCAGGATGATAGATCGCAAATGTACCGAATAATTCTCCTTGCGACGATAAGATCGGAATTGACCAACAGGAATGCAATTGATAGCTCAAAGGGATCGTCTTCCAGTTGGACCAAGATGGGTCAGTTTCTATATCCGAGACAATAGCTATCTCTTTCGTAAAAGCTGCATGTCCACAAGATGCAAAGTTCAAGCCAACTGGAAATCGGTCGATTTTCTTTAAAAAGCTTTCTGGAAAACTATGTGAATACCCATTACGTAACCAATTCTCACTCTCTTCATAAAACATAATGGAGCAAATACTGTTACTAGATAGTGCCTCCACAGCATTCACAATATTTTGAAAAACATTAGTTAAGGGTTCACCTGACGCAATCATTTGTAGGGCTTTATACTGTTTATCACTAATGGCTTGGTATTTTTCTTGCTCAGTAATATTTCTACCTACTACAACTAAACTATCCTCATGTCCGTTCTCATCGTACATAGGAATCTTTCTTACATGGAACGTATAGTCATTCCCATCCATTCGAAACGATTCTTTTAATTGATATTCTTTTTTACTTAACCATGCTTGATTGTCTGAATGAACACAAATAGGTCCATAATTCTCATACTTTTTGTATTCCTGTGCCAGCTGTTCATCCGTTTTCCCTATATATGCCCCTTCCTCAATTTCAAATAGTTGCAGGGTCTTTTGATTTGCTTCAATCCATCGTCCATTCACATCTTTTACAATTAAATAATCACTACTTGTATGAAACACTTTCTCCAATAAATCGAATTTTTGGTTGCTCATGACATTACCTTCTTCTTTTATATTTCTTTTGAAATGTTAAAGGGGTATGGTCCATACTTTGTGAAATATAGAAAAGACCTACACCCAAAGGGATATAGGTCTTCCAATTATTCCCTTGGCAACTCAGCCATCATAGTTCCTTTAGAACCTTAGATCTGTAGCTTTGCGTCCCCACCTTTCAATGGGTTTGCCTTTTTCAATTTTATTTTTATTTTAGCAAACCCATTATAGAAGTTTTGTCGAAAATAGTCGATAACTATGATAAAAGTCACTGTTTTTTATCAAAAATCATTCTTTATCCCTATTAATTATCTGATTATAATTTTTGCTTAAAAACATGTTTATCAAATATATTTTAAGGGTATAAGTTCTTGGGGAATTGTAAAGGGGGAACATCTCTTGGAATTTACATATCAAGCTTCTTTTGACTTAAAACACTTTATTGAAGAAAATAAAGAAAAATTTAAGAACTCACTTCTTTTAGAGGCTGTAAATGTAAAAGGTCGGATTGATGAAATACTAAGAATCGGTAATATCAATTTAGTTTCGAATGCTCAAAAGCTAGTAATCGACATTATCGATGGCAATGAGGATGAACTGAAAGCTTTTGCCAAGAAAGAAGGAATTGTATGGGCTACTCATTCAATTGAATTATCCTTCAAACTGGAATGGGTTCAAGCGATACGACGAACAATTTGGATGTTTATTCAATCGTTTAACACTCTTTCCAAAAAATACGAGTTAGATGACTTCTTTCAGCTAGAGCTACAAATCAATAACCGAGTCGACCAGTTTCTGAACACTTTCTTTATAAGTTATTCAAAATACAAAGATTCCCTGATTGTTGCACAAAGACAACTAGTTGAAAATCTATCAGTACCTATTATTCCAATCACTTCTTCTGTATGTATTTTACCTTTAATTGGGTCGGTAGACTCCTTCCGAACTGAGATATTAGAAGAAAAGGTTCTAACAGAGATTGGAAGACTTCGTATACAAACGTTAATCATTGATTTATCCGGAATTGGCGATATGGAACCTGACGTTATCGATCATCTTATGAAAATTATCGACGGCACTTCTATGATGGGTTGCCACTCGATTATCACCGGTTTACGTGCAGAAGTTGTGAAAAAAATGATTCATTTAGATGTTTCAGCATTCTTTAAGAAAACAAAAACATTAGGAACATTGCAACAAGCATTAAGGCAATATTTTGTTCAGTAAAAAAACCAGGGGTTTATTCCCTGGTTTCTATATCGCAAATCGATGGTTACCAATTGTTTCAGTCACTTGTCTTGTTAAAATCCATGTATCCGTTGCAATTTCAGGATTATAAAAATATATAGCCTCTGAATCATTCTCTTTGTCAACCAAGGCTTCTTCTACAGCTTCCATTGATTCCTCATCCGCCGGCTTGTTAATCTCACCATTTTGTACTGGAGAAAATGCATACGTACCAGATACCTGCTCATATACAACTTCTTTGACAGTATCAGGGAATTCCTCATGCTCTACACGGTTAATAATAACCTCTGCAACAGCCACTTTCCCTTTATACGGCTCACCTTTTGCTTCCGCAGTTACAAGTCGGGCCATTAATTCCTTTTCCTGATCTGTAACATCAATTTCCTTTTCATATAATGTTGGGAATTTATCATGATTCTCTTTCATTAATTCAAGAGCAGAATTGTCAGTTTTACTAACTACTTTCCAAGATGTTTCTCCACTTTTCACTGAAAGAGTTTGTTCAGCTGCGCTCGAAGTAGTTTCGAAACCAACCAATGTGAACGATAGAGTAGAGAGAACAAGTAGTTTTTTTAGAATGTTCATAAAAAATACCTCCTTGCTTTCGATAACAAGAAGGTTACCAGATGTAATATACCTGTGCATGTTCCAATTATTGGACAGATAATTTTTGTTGACACAATATATTGATAGACCGGGCTTTAACCACCAATATGATGGGTGGAATTACCATGTTTGCTTAAGAAAATAATGTTTGCATTTTTGTTTATTACATATATTTCAGGAATGTAACATGAGATTTTCCCACCTAAACAATACTCTTAAATCCATTTCCGACGACCTCACTCATATTATGTACACTAATAAAAGCTCGTTTGTCGATTTCATTGATATATTTTTTCAGCGAATGAAACTCGCTTCGTTTTAACACGATCGTGATGACTTCCTTTTGCTCGTTGCTAAAGGCTCCTTTTGCTTCATGTACGGTAGCGCTGCGGCCTAAATTTTCTATAATAAAATTCTTAATTAAATCGCATTTATAACTAATAATGACAACTTCCTTCGTTAAGCTAAACTGTTGAATTAAATAGTCGATAACGACTCCTCTTAACACAATTCCAAATAGCGCATATAACCCATTTTCCACCCCAAAGGCAACAATCGACAACAGCACGATGATCATATCGGAAAACAACACGGCTTTACCAATATCAATCGAAAAGTATTTATTTAATATCATGCCAATGAGGTCCATTCCGCCGGTAGACGCTCCTTCTTTCATCACGATGACCAATCCAAGTGCAGCAATTAATACACCTACCATCAGTTGAATCAACTTGTCTTCACTTAGCGGATTATCCATTGGAGCAACTTCCCCAAACAACCAAACCATAAACGATAACATAAAACTGGAGTATATGGTCTTTAGACCAAAGCTAAAACCGAGAAACATGAATCCTAATCCAAACAATACCACATTAAAACATAACATTAACAAACCAATTGAAACGTTAGGAAAAAAATGATGCATCACAATGGTCAAACCACCTAATCCTCCGGCAGCGAACTGATTAGGTGCTAGGAAAAAGTGAATATTTATCGCTACTAGTGCTATACCTACATGTAGATTTATTAAATGATAGGCTTGTCTCACTCTTCTTGACCCCACTCAACGGATAGATCATAAGAAATCGGTGTTTCCATCATTTCTTTCACCTGAGACAGATCGTTCGTTTGACCTATGGCCCACATTAGTTTCGGTACGATTGCTTCTTTATTCATATCTCCAGAGACGATCACATTATACTGACTTACTTTCCGTCCGACTTCATATATATATAGGTCTCCACCTTCTTCTAAACACTGAGTAGAGATGAGAACCGCAACACCTGCTTCTGTTAGTTCTTTTATCTTTGGCAACAAGCTTCGATCTTCGAAAGGAACCCCACCGTTTCCATAGCTTTCGATTATAATTCCCTTATACAACCCTTTTAAACAATCAAAAACTTCAGGCTTCGTACCAGGATGTAAGGTAAGAACGAATACATCCGGGCAAAGACTTACATCTAGTTTTAATGACTGTATTGTTTGCTCCGGTCTCCAGTAATACGTAACCTTGTTCTCTCTTACTTGTGCCACGTATGGATGATTAATACTTTCGAACGCATCGAAACTTTTTGTTCTCATTTTAACTGCTCTTGTTCCAATGATCACTCGTCCATCGAAAACGACATAAACTCCACCTACGTTTTCACAAGCAAAGCAGATAGCGTCGTTTAGATTTTTTATCGCATCTGTTCTTTTGAAACTAATCGGAACTTGAGATCCAGTTACTACAACAGGTTTATTTAAGCCCTGTATCATATAGGATAATGCAGATGATGTGTACCCGAGTGTGTCAGTTCCATGCGTAATAACAAATCCATCATATTGATCGTAGTTATCTGCAATTTTAGACGCCATTTCAATCCAGTGCTCCGGCTGCATATTCGTACTGTCTCTATTCATTAATATCTCACAAGTCACATCAGCAGCTAAAGATACATCGGAAGAATAGCTTAAGAGGTCTACTGGAGCTAGTCCTGGAACCAATCCGTCCTTTCCCTCTAACGATGCAATGGTCCCACCAGTTGCGAGCAGTAATATTTTTTTCATGGTTTCTCTTCTCCTCTACGTATATGTACGCGATTTGCAATTTATTATAAGCTTATTATAATTAATTCATTAAATAAAGCAATATTTGTTTTCGTTTCGCGCACATTTTTGTATTCTTGATATGACTAACATGCTATAATGAACAAAACAAACAGTCACTGGAGGAAGAATGAACCGTGTTATCTCGATTAGTAACTTTGAGAAAAAGTAGAAAGTGGTCGATGCAGGAAACGGCAGATCGTCTAGAAATCGCAAAAAGTACATACGCAGGATATGAGTATGGTTATAGAGAGCCATCTTTACAGGCGTTGTCTGTTATCGCCGATTTATTTGAAACTAGTGTGGACCATATTCTTGGGCGAAGTGAGCAATCGTTAGAGCTAACCAAATTAAATGGTCAGGAATCAATCTCACTAACACTTGACGGAGTATCATTATCAAAGGAAGAAATGATTGATTTTATCGCATTTACACGTCTAAAAAGGGAGATATCAAGAAAGGAAACTTTCAGCAAAAAAGAAGCCTGAATCCAACATTCACGCTTCTCTTCTAATCACACTTTATTTTAAAAAGAAACCTTTAAAAGCAAAGGCAATGTTTTGCGGTCTTTCTGCCAACCGACGCATAAAGTAGCCGAACCAGTCATCCCCAAACGGAACATATACACGAACTTTGTAGCCTTCTTTTACGAGACTTTGCTGAAGTTCGTTACGAAAGCCGTATAAAAATTGGAATTCAAATTGAGTAGTAGGAATGTTTTCTTGTTTAGCAAATTCCTTCACTTTCGCAATGATATTGTGATCATGGCTAGCAATTGCCGTGTAACTTCCACTGTTCAAATGCTCTTTAATGATCGTCAAATAGTTCTTGTCCACGTCAATCTTGTCTTGATACGCAACTTCTGCAGGCTCCTTGTACGCTCCTTTAACAAGACGAAGAGGAACTCCCGCTAATCCTTTTACATCTTCCTCCGATCGATACAAATACGCTTGAATAACCGTTCCCACATTGTCATACTCTTTGCGTAATTCCTTTAATATATCTAGTGTAATTTGAGTACGTGTTGAATCCTCCATGTCAATCCGAACGAAGTTGTTGTATTGTTTGGCCGTGGAGACGATTTTTCTCATATTGTCTAAACAAAATTGTTTATCAATGTCTAAGCCTAATTGTGTCATTTTTACTGAAAGATTGCCATCTACTTTCGCAGAAGCCATTGCATGTAATGTTCGAACACAATAATCAGTTGCTTCACTAGCTTCTGTTTTGTTCGATACAAATTCACCAAGATGATCCAGTGTGGCAACGATTCCATTTTCATTTAACTTTTTCACCGCTGCAATCGCTGTTTCAATCGTTTCTCCAGCAACGACCTGGCTAGCACCAAAGCGAAGACCCCATTTTCGGGCAGCTTTGTTCATCGACTTGTTTTGAGACACCTTTAAAAAGAAATTTTTTGAAATCGCCTCTATCATTCTCTTTCTCCCCCATTATATCGGGGCTGCACATTGGTACGTGCAGCCCGAGCCAGAATTCAATTAGAACATTTCAGAAGTTGTTTTCGCTTGCATGTGTAATACTAGATAGTCTGGTCCGCCTGCTTTTGAGTCAGTACCTGACATATTGAATCCACCAAATGGCTGGTAACCAACAATCGCTCCTGTACACGTACGATTAAAGTAAAGATTTCCTACGTGGAACTCTTTTCGGGCTCTTTCGATATGGGCACGGTTATTAGAAATAAGAGCTCCTGTTAAACCATAATCTGTGTTATTGGCAATCGTCATCATATGGTCGAAGTCACGAGCTTTACAGAATGCCACGACAGGTCCAAAGATCTCTTCTTGCATTAGACGGTCCTTTTCCTTCACATCCGCTACAATGGTTGGTTCGATGAAGTATCCTTTTGAATCATCACCATTTCCACCAGCAACAATGCGCCCTTCTTCTTTTCCTACAGCAATATAGCTCATAATTTTATCGAAAGCTGCCTTATCAATCACTGGTCCCATGTATGTGTTCACATCTTCTGGGTTTCCAAGTGATAAAGTTTTTGTAAGAGCAACCGCTTTTTCTAACACAATATCGTAAACATCTTCATGGATGACCGCACGTGAACCTGCAGAGCATTTTTGACCAGAGAATCCAAATGCAGAGTACACGATAGATGTTGCAGCTAAATCTAGATCAGCATCTTTATCTACAACAACTGTGTCTTTTCCACCCATCTCAGCAATCACACGCTTTAACCAAATTTGACTTGGTTGTACTTTAGCAGCACGCTCATAAATACGGCAACCTACTTCGCGTGAACCTGTGAAGGAAACGAAACGAGTTTTTGGATGATCAACTAAATAGTCACCAATTTCTGCTCCACTACCAGGGACGAAGTTAAGAACGCCTTCAGGTAGTCCTGCTTCTTCCATTAATTCCACAAATTTAGCTGCCACCACAGGTGTGTTATTGGCTGGTTTTAGTAAAACAGAGTTTCCTGCAACAATTGCCGCTACGGTTGTACCAGCCATGATGGCTAACGGAAAGTTAAAAGGAGAAATTATGACACCTACACCAAGTGGAATATAATTGTATTGGTTAAATTCTCCGTCACGGCTTTGAACGGGTACACCTGCAGAAAGCTGATTCATTTGTCTTCCGTAAAACTCTAAGAAGTCGATTGCTTCCGCTGTATCAGCATCCGCTTCTTTCCACGGCTTCCCAGCTTCTTTAACTAGATAGGCAGAAAATTCATGCTTACGTCTACGCATGATGTTAGCCGCACGGAATAACACATTGGCACGAGTGGCTGGGTCTACACTTTTCCAAGATTCAAATGCTGCTAATGCAGCTTGCATGGCCTCTTCTGCAACTTCCTTGCTCGCTTTTGAAACTGTTCCAACTACTTCTTCTTTATTTGCAGGATTAAAAGAAATGATTTTTGAATCTGTCGTAATTTTTTTACCACCAATCGTTAGTGGATACTCTTTGCCTAATTGCGAATTAACTAATTCCAAAGCCTTTTTAAAAGCTTGTTGATTTTCCTCAAGTGAAAAATTTGTAAATGGTTCATGTTTGTAACTATACATAAACATCCTCCTCTTTGTTCGTATACCATTTTATATGCAAGTAGCGTGCCAACTTGAAAATGTACGAATATGTGAAAATTGTGTGTACAGACCGTTTACAACATTGTAAAATACGTGTAAAGTCTTTACAGTTTTGTAAATCACATTAACAACAGTAGGTGACTATATGATAAATAAAAATATGTTACTTCAAACTCTTTCCCAACCGATTGACGGAGCTATTTATATCGAAGAAATGCAAACCTATCCCCTACATGCTCGATTGTCAGATGTAAAAGCTTTAGAGGATGTCCTTTTAGTAGATGATACTGGTGCTCCAGCTTTTGTTGTTCCGAAATCAGCACTTTTCGAAGTCATTTTTCAAGAATGGAAAAACTTGTCCAATACGTACGAAACACTATTAAGGGCGGTCGATGATGCCATTACAATCGTCGATCAATCGGGGGAGGTTGTCGCCTGGAATCCAAAGGCAGAGGAACTTTACGAAACAGCTGCTGAAACCATCATCGGTTACCCCATTACGAACTTTTTCCAAAAAGAATCGGTCGTATTAATGAAGACATTAACAGACGGTTCAACGGTTACTCGACAATACAACCAGCCAAAACAAGATGTACATGTGCTTATTAACTCCCTTCCTTTGATAAGTAATGGAGAGATTGTTGGTGGAATTTCAGTAGAACGAGATATTACTGACATCGTAAAACTAAATGATGGGTTAACAACGACTGCTGCGTATATTCAGGATTTGGAAAGTCAAATTGAGCCAAATGAAATCGACGACCCTTTTTATAAAATTAAAGGTCGCAGTCAAGCCCTGAATACGACTATAACCCTTGCGAAAAAAGTAGCACGCACAGACGCAACCGTCATGATTACAGGGGAAAGTGGTGTTGGGAAAGAGTTATTTGCACAAGCCATTCATAAAGCGAGTACACGTGCTGAGGGACCATTTGTGGACTTGAACTGTGGAGCGATCCCTGCTGCCCTTTTTGAAAGTGAATTGTTTGGATATGAAAAAGGAGCATTTACGGGTGCAGTGAAGGAAGGGAAACTTGGGAAAATTGGAGCAGCGAAGAATGGAACATTGTTTTTAGATGAAATTGGCGAACTCCCACTTGAGTTGCAAGTGAAACTACTTCGCGTATTACAAGAAAAGCAATACTATCGAGTGGGTGGGAATGAGCCCATCCCCATTGATGTTAGAATTATCGCTGCAACCAATCGAGATTTAGAAAAGATGGTAGAAGATGGATTGTTCCGTGAAGATCTGTATTACCGATTAAATGTCGTTGTCGTGCCTCTTCCTCCTTTACGCGAGCGGATCGAGGATTTACCTGAGCTCGTGCAATTATTTTTAAAAGAGTTCTCTGCTAAATACGACAAGCCTGTTCCCGTTGTTGCGCCAGAGGTAATGGTCACATTCATGCATTCTACATGGAACGGAAATATCCGTCAGCTCAAAAACACGGTGGAACGAATGATGATTTTGGCTGATGACAATATCATCACCGTTGCCGAACTGCCAAACGCCCTTTTTAAAAGCAGAGCCCAGCCAACCGTCAATGTGTTGCGTGAGGAATCGTTTGAGGATGAACGATCCAAAATATCTCAAGTTCTTCATCAAACATATGGAAATAAATCCGCAGCTGCCAAAATGCTCGGCTGGTCACGCGTGACTTTATATAATAAGATGAAGAAGTATGGATTGTAAATTTAGTTTATTAAGTTTATGACCTTTAACAACCTATAATATCTAAGCTCGGGTTATAAAAGACTTTTTATGACTCGAAAGATCTTTTTTCCTCTCTCTTCGGGTTATAAAACATGCTTTATGACTCGAAGGAGATATTTTTTCATCTGCACGGGTCATAAGAAATTTATTTTTTAAATGCAGGACTCAATTCGCTCCACACATCAAATGCATTTCCATCAAGGTCGTAAAAGACAAAGTTTCTTCCTGCATGCCCACGATTTTGGATTTCTCCAACTTCCACCCCTTTTTCTTTAAGATCTTGATGTAATTTCTGTAAGGAATCCATTCCATCCACTTCAAATGTGACTGAGAACCACTTCTCCCCTTTATAATCTAAGAAATTAGAACTTTGATTTTCACTTGCCTTAACTAAGAAAAAACTCTGGTTTGCGAGATTAATAATCGCTTTGTCTGCGTCTTGATAGCTTCTTTCTGCAGCTAGATTAGTCACGTACCAGTCGGCAGAGTGCTCTACATTTTTTACTGGTAAATACGTCGTTCCTACCCTGATTAATGTTTCACTCATTTTTGTTCTCCCTTTCAAATTGAAGATTACATCCTTGCCTTTTCCCGTGAACACGGAAAACATTCGATATCGCCATTAGTATCCACTACCCCATTAAGAAAACCATCCAAGCAGAAAATCGTCTTCCCACATTTCTTACATTTTCCTACTTCTTCATGCATCCATATCACCTCAAGTTAGCTTGTCTTGCTCTTTGTTATTTATATCGTATTAAGATATTATTTTGTATTTTGATTATATCATGTTAAGATATAAATATCAATCAGATGAGAAAGGTTGAAAATAGTTGAGTTCTCTTTTATCGAAAGAAGTATATGAATATTTAGGTGAATTTCGTTACCAGCTCCGTAAATTTCTTAAATTTAGTGAGTCGGCAGCCAAAGAACAAGGGATTACCCCTCAACAGCATCAATTAATATTAGCCATTCAAGGGTTCCCTGGAAAAAGCATTGTTACGACAGGCGAGTTAGCAGAAAGACTTCAAATAACTCATCATGCATGTGTTGGACTGATCGATCGCTGTGAGGAAGCTGGTCTTGTTGAAAGAGCGAGTAATCCAGAGGATGGCCGGAGCGTGCTTATTCGTGTGACCACTAAAGGACTAGAGATACTGGAAAAATTATCAGAAATCCACTTAGAGGAAATCAAAAACATACAGTTATTTAAACAGTTTACAAGAATGTAACCAAAAGCGGTTTGCATGTTGAGATCGCATGTTTCACCTCCGTTATTTTTATTTAATAATTCTTCCAACCGTGCACATACTACTACCGATACTACTTGAAAGTGAGTTGAATGAAATGTCTCATCAAGGAATGCAAAACAAAGATCAAACTAGAGAACAAATTGAAAAGCAGGATAAGCGTAATGATGTAGAGCTAGGCGATGATTTTCAAATTGGAAACTCAAAATCACAAAGTCAGAAAAAAAGTGGACGTCAAGCGAACAGAAAATAACCTCTTTATTGAGGTTATTTTCATTTTTCCAGATTTGTTCAAGCTTATCGGCATAAATACCAATTACCCTTTTATCTTCTATCGTCTCTATTCATTCACTCCCTAATCAAATTGTATGCGCATACATTCTATTCCTTCAAATTGTTTCTATGTTTATTATATAGCTAATCTACTAATATGAAATATATTACAATTATAGCATATACCTACCATTTTTTTCTTCTGTTTGCAGGACAATTGCCCATTTTATCGAATATTTACCTATCTAAAATAAGGGGGTATATATAATGAATCCACGTTATGTGGTGTTGTTTACTCAATTGGAAAGCCATCGAAGTGAGTTACGATTGAACAAGTACTTATTCGAACGATCTTCCATGAAGGCTTACATATGCAAACGATTTTAGATATAAAGAAGTTTCTATAAAACATGTAAAGACCGCAACTATTCCGAAGAGATGGATGCGGTCTTTGTATAAGATTTTCCCTAACTTACCCACTTTAAGGTATCCATTAGTGATACATAGACATCACTTTCTCTATATCATCAATTAATTGGCTACTTTCCTCTCTGGAGAGACGTAGGGGCATTTGATCATATAAGGTAATGATTTGTCCGTCCTCATTATCCCAATGCAATCGTAAGTATTGATAAATATTATTAATTTGTGTTTCATTAAGAACCGATTGTGTATCGAAGTTTTTCACTCTTTGTAAAGTAAATTTATTAACAGTAGAATCAAAGACTCCATCGATAATGGTACCATTCAAAAACATATCTTCACTCCTCAAAGTTCGATACGTTAGTATCCCCTTAAAATGATTATCGTATTTTTACAATTTACGATACCATTCAGCCGCTGCTTCTACTTCATCTGCCGTAAGCTGGTGTCCACGATTCTCCCAGTGAAGCTCTACTTTTGCATTTGCACCTTCTAATAGCTTTTGAAGCTCAGTTGATTCTTCCGGTGAGCAAATAGGGTCATTAGTTCCCGCACCGATAAACACCGATGTTCCTTCCAAATTAGGAAGCTCGATTCCTCTAAGAGGGACCATTGGATGGTGTAATACGGCAGCCTTCAAGGCATTTTCATAGTGGAATAACATACTGGCCGCAATGTTCGCACCATTTGAATATCCAATGGCTACGATGTTGTTACGGTCAAAATCGTATTTTTCAGCCGCTTCATCTAGGAAATCTTTTAACTCTTTTGTACGAAAAATTAAATCTTCAATATCAAAAACCCCTTCAGCTAAACGTTTAAAGAATCGGGGCATGCCATTCTCTAGAATATTTCCTCGCACACTTAACACACCCGCAGAATCATCAATCATCCCAGCAATAGGCAGTAAATCTAATTCATTTCCCCCTGTACCGTGAAGCAATAACAAAGTTGGTTTTTGTGGGTCTTTCCCTTTTTGATAAATATGTTTCATTCGTTTTTCTCCTTTCAACACACCATGTTATTTTGGTCTTTCCATCGAAAAGATGTCACCTATTTTGGCATAATTGGTTCCGGCTAGCCGACTTACCGCTCCCAGGGCTCGTGGATCAATCTTCCCCTCGTGATAAATGGCAGGATCGATGTGAAACTGAACGATTTTTCCAATAATCAAATCACACCCAGGTGCCTCTCCTCCCCCTAACTCAAGCGACTGCTCCAACGTACACTCGAACCGGATTTTCGCCTCCGTTATTCCTGGCACAGCAACTTTTACACTGTTCACTGGAGTTAATTGAGCAAGTTCAATTTCACTTTCATCTGGAGGAACAGATGCTGCAGTTTCGTTTATTTTTTGTACATTTTCTTCATCAACCACATGAATGACAAATTCCTTTGATTGATGAATGTTTCTTGCTGTATCCTTTTGTTTTCCACCAGATCTTTGTATCGACAAGGAAATCATAGGAGGATTGGAGGATACAATGTTAAAGTAGCTGAAAGGAGCACCGTTTAGCACTCCCTTTTCCGATAATGAGGTAACAAATGCAATCGGTCTTGGGATAATACTACCGATTAATAACTTGTAATTTTCCCTTTCGGACAATGCTGACGGATCAATGGAAAGCATGTAATCAATCCCCTCGTCTTATTTTAGCTCTCTTACTTCAAACGGAAGTCGTACCCATTTGCCCACGCCCAATTGGTATTTGTTTTAAATCAATCATGTTACCGATGTACTACATAGGAAGTAACCCAACTTGACCGTCACCTACTACCACCAGATAAAATAACTTGAAATTAAATATCTCGATTTAAAGATATAATAAAATAGAAAATATTTTAAGTCAAGAGCTTTTATAACATAATAGCCAAAGATGTACTGAACTAAAGTTCATATAACTTTGGCTATTTTGCGTATTTAAATGGAATATCAAACTGCGCAATTAACAAAATGATAATTAACAAAGAGATAATGTATGCTGGAAGTGGTTTATTATGATGTAAAGCAATAACCGAAAACATCACAATGTCAAATAGAAATGAATATAGTAAGGTCCAATCATTTTGATACGATATTCTGTCAAACATGTGTAAAATCCATTCAACGAAAATATAAATTCCTGACCAAACAAATATGTAAAGGATACGGTGAAGCCATTTCTCAGGGAAGTGGGAAAGAAATAAAAAGATACTTAAAGGCATCGTGTTTATTGCATAAATAATGACAACCATTCCATGACTATAAAGAAAATCAGGATGAAATTTCCACAATGTATTTTCTTGTACGATATATTCATACAGCAAACCACCTGTAGAAACAAATAACATACTGGGATGATATTCACGCCAATTTTTCCCTTTCCCCCACTTCATCGCTGCCAAGATCGTTAGTATCGCAATAGTAACGTGCATACCCATTATCCTCTCAAGTGTTTGTTCACAGTTTAACCTAAAGAAACTCCTTTAATGTACAAATTTTATGTTTAAACATAAGATTCTAAACTGAATAAGAAAGAGAAATACTGGAACAATATGTGAAGAATCATCAAGCATGGGAGGCAAAATTAGATGAATGAAAATAAAAATCAACAAAACTCTTCGTTGAACAATGATAAACAAGAATTACAAACTAAAAACGAAATAAACACCGACCGAAACACTTCAGCACAAGAAGATGGTATCCGATATGATTATGATGACTCTTCAGATGTGTAAAATAAGTGTTTGCCCTATATTTGAAAAAGGACGTTAAACCATCATTTCAACGTCCTTTTTCACTAGAAACACAAAAATGAGTTACCTAAAGCAACTCATTTAGTATATTAATGGGAAGGAAAGAAAATCATTTGCACAATAAATATTACTCCAAAAACATATAAAATCGGATGAACTTCTTTACCTTTGCCGCTTACCAATTTCATTAATGGATACGTAATGAATCCAATGGAGATCCCTGTCGCAATACTAGCTGTTAATGGCATCGTGAGAATGATGGCAAACGCAGGAAAGGCTTCATCAAAGATCTTCCAGTTGATTTTTGATAACCCCTCCATCATATAACAGCCAACGATAATTAATGTAGGAGCTGTTATCGCAGGTAGTGATGAAATCGCAGACACAATAGGCGAAAAGAATAATGCCAATAAAAACAGAATGGCCACTACCATTGAAGTTAAACCAGATCGCCCACCAGCAGCTACCCCAGTTGATGACTCAATATACGCGCTTGATGGACTTGTTCCTAAGGTTGATCCTACTGTTGTAGCTACCGCATCTGCCATTAGAGCAGATTTTACCTTTGGAAGATTACCGTTCTTCATCAGTCCAGCTTGTTCTGCAACACCAATCATCGTGCCAGTTGTATCAAAAATTGTCACAAGTAAAAAGGCAAAAACTACCGTATACAATCCGTTTGAGAAAACACCCATGATATCTATATCAAAAAAGACCATTGGTGGTGGAGTTGCAACCACTCCATCAAATTTTAATTCGCCTGTAAAGTAACCAATCACAGCTGTTACAAGCATTCCAATGAACAATGCACCATTCACTTTTCGTGCAATCAAAATAAGTGTTACAAACAATCCGACGATAGATAAAATCGTTACCGGTTGATGAAGATCCCCAAAAGCTACTAAATTACCTGGATTCGCAACGACAATTCCCGCCATTTTTAATCCGATAAAGGCAATGAAAAGACCAATTCCTGATGTAATCCCATATTTTAAAGAAGCCGGAATGGAATGAATTAATGTTTCTCGCAACTTCGTAAAAGATAATAATAGAAATAACACACCTGCTAAAAACACAGTTCCAAAAACAACTTGATAACTGATCCCATGAACAGCTACTACACTTGTGAAGTAAGCATTCATCCCCATCCCTGGAGCAATGGCGATAGGATATTTTGCAAAAAGAGCCATGATCAACGTACCGATAACGGCTGAGGCAATTGTCGCCACAAACACTTGATTAAAAGGTACTCCTGCCGCTGAGAGAATTGCAGGGTTTACAAAAATGATATACACCATCGTAAAAAAGGTAGTGATTCCTGCGAGAACCTCTGTTTTTACATTTGTTCCTAATTCCTTTAACTGAAAAAAGCGTTCCATAAATCCTCCTAAAAAATAAAAATTCCTAACTATAAATGGGTAGACTTCTCCTACCCATTCGTAGTTAGGAATTAACGGTTCCTAGTAGAGACTCTTAGACCATATTTCTAAGAATATACGAATGAAAAATCACAACAAAATGTATTATATACGAACTTTTAACATCCGTAAACATTTATTGTTCGTATTTTACTCATATTCCACAAAATTTCTTTTAAACTACTTCATAAAAAAAGAGAAAGCTCATGCTTCCTCCTAAAACCACTTCAACTTCAATACATCCTTAAAGAAATCTTCAATACTTGTTGTTTGTCTATTGTTATAGCTTTTTCTAACCGTTTCTAACAACCAGGCCGGAATGGTTTTTCCATCTATTAAACGATAATATTCCTCGTATCCTCTTTTTAAATGCTCCCAACGACCATCATCTCCAGGTAATAAATATTCAGATACATCGATAATTTTTACTTTACCATCTTGTAATAGAATATTTTTCAAGTGAATATCTCGAGGATTTAATCCTTTGTTTTTTGCGTAAGCTCTCGCTTTATCCACCTCTTGAATCACCTGTGATGGAATATGAATCCCTTGCTGAAGACATTCGTAAAGTGTGATGCCTGATTCATAACTTACAACTAAATACCGGTCTCTAGCCTCATAGCAGGTCGAAAAATAAGGAGAAGATCCCAGTTTTTCATACACCTTTGCTTCTATCTGAATTTTTTCTAATTTATCATCAGCAAACAGTTTATATGCATAGGCTGGTGCTTGAATATATTGAAAAACAGCTGCATCCGTACCAACACCAATACACTTCAATTCTTTAACATTCCCATGAATTGAAACGGGTTGATTATTTGGATTCGAAGTAATAGTTATATGGGACAGGAGCTCATCAACAATTTCACATTCTTTTTCCATATTCAGCCCCCTATCTATCTTGAAATCTATTTTGTTAGGGTATCACAATCATTCAAGTTAATAAAATATTTTGACCTGTCATATAATGGACAACCCGTTAATAGGTATTTATTATCTTGGAGGTGGTTTGAGTGAACGAAAATAAAAAATTAGCCATTGAGCTTGCAAAAGCATTAATTCAAAATAACCATGTGAAGCCACGTTTCAGTCACACAAGAAACAATGACATCGGAGATGAGAACTCAATTGAATACCTAATTGGTGATTCTCGCTATTCGTTTTTAGACATTGTCTCCCATTATTTAGACAATATTGAACGCATTAAGAAGTGGAGCTAGTTGCCAATACCTTATTAAAATATATTCTATAAAAGCACACAAATTCGTTGATAAGGATAAGTTATCCTTTTTTAGTAAAAAGACGAATATTTCAAGAGGAACTCCTAAAAATAGAATGAAAGGATGTGCTTTTATGAAAAATGAGACAGTAATTGCAGAACTAAATGCCCTATTAAAGGGTTCTTACATGGGGATCCGCTCGATGGAGCACTATATTGAAAAGGTCGCTGATGAGGAACTCAGAAGGCATTTTCAGTCAATGCAACAGGAAACAAAGCACAATGCCCAAATACTTGCTGAACGGATTCAAAATTTAAGTGGTGTACCAGCTGATAGCGAAGGGATAACAGGAGCCATGCAAGGCTATCTACATCGCATGATGCTTTCAGAGGACCCTAAAGATATCCTTGAGGATGCCTTAAAAGGTGTAGATGATTATGGTGTACACTATTCAGAAGAACTTGTAAGAGGAGACTTAGATCCAGAAAGCAAACAAATTGTTAAAGAAGTCATTGATACTAATCGAAGACATGCTGACTTTTTAAAACAATTACTACAACAGTAGACCATCTAAGTAGGAAGATGGTCTTTTTTTAAAGGCTTCTTATCTAATCTCAAAACTAATATTTTTTAGAAATTAATGAAACTAATTTATTTTTCTAACGTATGAACATACAAAGAATTATACATTGATCAATTTATATATAACCGTATTGGTCAGACTAAAATAAATCCTATTGACGCGAATTAAGTTGATATATTATCATACTTATACAGTCATCTTAGTTACAACTGAACAATAATTTATTTACTCCAAAGGGGAGTAGCTAACAGTTATGTCGACATTACGTGATTACAATCACCGGCCTAACTGGCAACGAATTTGTTGTTTGCGAGACCTTTGCCATCTGGTAAAGGAAATATATGAAACCCAGCCTTTATCATTTATGATAGAGGCTTTTATTTACTTTAGTTTATCCATAAAATGGAGGGTATCAATTGTTTAATATATTTACTACTCTACTTAAAGCCGGTTCACCTACTGTTGACCTAAAAATCAAGCAGCCATCTGCACAAATCGGTGAGACGATATCAGGTTGTTTTTATTTACATGGGGGCCGAAAAACTCAAAAAATTAAGAGGCTTGAATGTAGTTTAGTTAAAGAATACGACGATGGAAGCTTCGATACGGTTGAAGAAGTGACAACCATCTTAATGTCTAAACAATTAAGTGAAAATGAAACGCTCGAATTTCCTTTCACTTTTGTCATAACAGATAAATTCCAACCAACCACAAGTAATATTACCTATCGATTTCATACAAATCTTGTCTACTCAGACAACCTGACTAGTAAAGATCATGATGAACTGGTTATTCTTACTTCAGAAGCAAATGATTAATTATGTTGGGGAGGCTATTGCCTCCCTACGTATTTTTTCTGCCTTTTGCAGAATTTTCTTTTGCATGTGCTTCGTGTTCAGCAACGATAGCTTCAGCTGGAATATGGTTATTTTTTTTCGGGCGATTCGCTTGTGCACGATGTTTTTTTCCCATGTTAATCCCTCCATGCTACTTTTAATTTTATTAAGCATGTGCTCAAATAGGATTCGACATCCTACAACATATCTTCCCTCAATAATAATAAAGCATTCATGTAATTACATAGCTCCTAAGATTAACGTCCCAAACTGAAACCTGTTAAATCGTCCATTCCAATAACACCCCGGCGTGAGTTAATCCTCCACCGAAGCCATATAACAAAATTATGTCACCCTGTTTAATTTTCCCCTCCGTTACCCCTTTATCCAGTGCAAGAGGGATTGTTGCTGCAGAAGTATTCCCGTATTCCACTAAGCTTTTTAGTGTTTTTTCTATCGGAAATTGGCTTCTTTCACAAATGGACTCAATGATTCTAAGATTCGCACTGTGTGGTACAAACCAATCAATTTCTTGTAAGCTTATTTCTGTTTTTTCTAGTACGGACAACATCCCTTTTGGAACCGTATTAACAGCCCATTTATATACTTCTCGCCCATTTTGTGTAATGTTTCCTGTTGCCGTTAGGCTTTCTCCGTTTATACTCTCAGATAGATCGGTACAGTATAAGTTCTTCCCTAGTTCCCCTTGTGAACCTAAATGTGAGGAGAGGAAACTTGGACTATCTTCATTATATTCCACAAGAACCGCTCCCCCACCATCACCAAATAAAACACAAGTGGTTCTATCAGTAAAATCAGTTATCTTTGACATCGTTTCGGCACCAATAACCAACACCTTTTTATTCAAACCAGCGGTAACTAAACCATTGGCAACGTGTAAACCATAGGTAAATCCTGCGCATGCCGCATTCAAATCAATCGCTCCGGTATGAGGAATTCCAAGCTTAGCTTGGACTAATGCAGCAACACTAGGAGTTTTAAAATCCGGAGTCATGGTACATACAATAATCATGTCTACATCATGAACAGACTTGTTATTTTTTTCGATTAAATTTTCTACCGCTTTTACACAAATATCACTGGTATACTCATGTTCGCTTGCAATTCTTCTTTCCTTAATACCCGTGCGTTTGACGATCCATTCATTGTTTGTGTCAACCATCCGCTCTAAATCTTCATTTGTTAGTATTTTCTCTGGTACGTATGAACCCACTGCAGTGATTTGTGCTCTCGAGTCGTTCATTCCTTCACCTCATTAATAGATATACACTCATTATAACTAACTATTAGTATCTGGTGCTAACTTTATGTATTCTTAGAGAACTTTTTTCACTAGCCTTCCGATTAGTAAAAGTGGATTTTCCCGCGAGAAAAGGGTATTCTAGAACAATCGAACTTTTATTTAATCTTATCGAAGGGGATTTATTATGATTGCAAAAACAGATCAAGATATAAATGGATTGAAGGAAATTGGGAGAATTGTTTCTTTGATTCGTGAGGAATTGGTAAAAAAGACGGTTCCAGGGATTACTACACAAGAACTTGATGATATGGCTGGTGTTCTTTTTGAAGAGCTCGGAGCTATTTCTGCACCAAAGGGTGAATATAACTTTCCTGGCTACACTTGCATAAGTGTGAATGAAGAAGTGGCACATGGAATTCCTGGCAAGCGTGTGATACAAGAAGGAGATATTGTTAACATTGATGTGTCCGGCTCTAAAAATGGCTATTTCGCCGATACAGGTATTTCCTTTGTTGTTGGTGAGGGAGACCCTATTCTTACGAAGATTTGTGAAACAGCAAAAGAAGCATTCGAAATGGGCTTGAAGAAAGCAAAACCTGGCTCAAAGAAGAGTGGACTCGGAAAAGCAGTAATGTCTGTAGCCAGAAAGAACGGATTAACAGTTATTAAAAATCTTACTGGTCATGGCATCGGACGGAGAATTCATGAAGCCCCAGATCATATTTATAATTACAATGAAACTTGGGATGATGAACTATTAAAAGATGGAATGGTTATCGCTTTTGAACCATTCATCTCCACACAAGAAGAGGAAGTGTTCCAAAACGAAGGAGATGACTGGACATACGTCACAGAAAAAAGCTTTGTTGCTCAATGTGAGCATACCATCATTCTTACTAAGAATGGACCGATCGTCATTACTCGATAATTTAATATGTTCAATCACTATTCAAAAAGGAGCTTGCTATTCCACAGCAAGCTCCTTTTCGCTAATTATTGATTAATTTATTAATATCCTCTACTGTAGGAAGAGCAGAGATCGCTCCCTTTCCTTCTGTAGTTAACGCCCCACTTGCATTCGCAAAAGTAAGTAATTCCTCTGCTTTTGTCTCAAGTAGTTGTCCTAATTCTTCAATGCTTGCGTTATTTTCTAAAAGCTTGTATAAGAATCCACCAATAAAAGCATCTCCAGCACCTGTTGTATCTTGAACATTTGCCTTAAACCCCTGAGATTCATACTTTTTGCCATTTACATAAAGTTCTGCACCGTTAGCACCTTTTGTATAAATAATCGCTTTTACCTCTCCTTGAAATAGAGAAGAAATGGCCGTTTTTTCGTCAGCTATTCCTGTTATGAATTCGAGCTCTTCATCCGAAATTTTGACGATATGAGCCTCTGGAATAAATGCCAAAATGGTATTTTTGCATTCTTCTGCATCCTTCCAGAGAGGAAGTCTTACATTAGGGTCAAAACTAACAAGCCCGCCTTTTTCTTTCATCGCCCGAATTGCTTTCGTATGCGCCAGCTTCATTGGGCTTTCAACTAAGTCAACTGAACAAAAATGGAGAATGTCTCCCTTATTGAACCACTTTTCATCAATTTCTGCTTCATCTAACAGTAAATCAGCAGATGGATTACGGTAAAAAGAAAAATCCCTCTCTCCGTCCAGTCGAAGAGAAACAAAGGCAAGACCTGTATTGGCCTCTGACGTCCTGCTGACCTTATCTGTCTCTACGCCGGCTTCCTCCAACTTCTCTACTAAAAAATCACCAAACGCATCTACTCCAAGCTTAGTAATCATAGAAGAGGAACCACCATATTTCGCAACGGCTGCCGCTACGTTAGCTGGAGCTCCTCCTGGTGCACGTTCAAAAGAAATAACATCCTTTAATGCTTTTCCTTTTTCCAAAGGGATAAAATCAATTAATACTTCTCCGATAGAAAATAACTTCCCCATTTTGCTACCTCTTTCTACTGATTTGTTTGTAAATCCCATTTCTTTGCCTGAAAAGAAACCTTCCCTCCTGTAGCAAAAAAGCGGATTCCCTGACTCTTTTCGCTAGGAAAGATCCTACTGGTAAAAACTTCTTCTCCATCATTAACGAAAATTTCAACTGAGGACACATCAACAAACATCTGAAGCTTTATTCTCTTACTGTCCAGCATACATTTTCTCACTGACCCATAAGACGTAGCAAAGGATGTTCCTGAATGTGTTCGATCGAGGACTAGCTTCTTTTCTATCGTATCATAAGTAATGATCGTTTTTTCATTTTTTCCTGATCGAAATTCAATCCCAAATGTTTTTGCATCTTGGTTTTGAAATTCAGTAATTAGCTCATAAGTCGTCCCGGTGAATCCAACGTAGGATTTACCTTCATCATGAAGATTATCCTCTATATTTTTTTCATTTTTTCTTAACTCTTGTAATTCTTTTACTGGATTTTGAAGTAGTTTCCCATTTTTTTCGGTTAGCTCTCTTGGTAAGGATAGACAATGAGCCCAACCATCCACATCCGTCGGATAGTCGATTTCCGGAAGCCCCACCCATCCAACTAAGATACGTCTCCCTTTATGATCCTCCATCGTTTGTGGTGCGTAGAAATCAAAGCCACGATCCAGTTCTTGAAACTCTCCGTGGGAAAATAAACCATTCTCCACATCAAGTGGATTTCCTATCAAGTATCCAGATTGATAAATATTTTGATACCAATCACCATTTGGAGCAATTCCTTGTGGTGAAAAAACTAGAATTCCTTGATCTCCCAGTTCAAAATAATCGGGACATTCCCACATATAACCGAATTGAGGAAGCTCTGTTTTCATTTCACCTTTAAAGGACCAACTCAATAAATCATTTGATTGATAAAGGATGATACACCCTGTTTCATTTGTTCTTTGCGCTCCAATCACCATAAAAAACTGATTGTCTTTTTTCCATATTTTCGGATCACGAAAATGATCGGTATATCCTTCTGGTACCTCAGAGAGAACCGGAGGGAGTTTTGTTATTTCCCCCTCTTGATTCATCACGGCTAAACATTGATAGGGGTTCCTTCCCCAGTCCTTATCACGCGTGTTTCCTGTATAAAGTAAATATAAATTCCCCTCATGTTCGATAGCACTCCCAGAGTAAGCACCATGACTATCAAAATAGTCACCTGGCTTGATCCCAATTCCTGCATCTTCCCAGTTCACCAAATCCTTTGATTTCACATGATACCAATATTTCAACCCGTGTACCGGTCCTAATGGGAACCACTGATAAAATAAATGATATTCTCCGTTAAAGTAGGAAAAACCGTTTGGATCGTTTAACAATCCTGTATTCGGTTGTATATGGAAAGTTTGTCGCCAGACTGAATTATTCACTTTTTGTTCCAATTCAAGTACTTCTTCCTGGCTTGCTTCTTCTAACGTTCGATATCTTCGTTCTTTTGTCCATTCCATGTTAGTCTTCTCCTTATGCAAACAGAGGGGAATCAGAATCGTGATTCGCCCTCCTCATTTTTCACTCTTAAGCTGCTTTAAGCCCGTTTTTTTTCTTTTCTTTCTTTTCCTCACGCTTCCCTAATACATAGGTCATAGCAAAGGCTACTGAAAAGGCAATAGCCATACCGATGATATAAGAGATAATGGATCCCGGCTTAATAGAGATAATGCCAGGAAGTCCCGCCGCACCAAGAGCAACCGCTTTTACTTTAAATAGAGTCACAAACGCTGCTCCTACTGCTGAACCAATAATGGCACCGATAAACGGAAAACGCAGCTTTAAATTCACTCCGAACATAGCAGGCTCAGTAATTCCGAGTAACGCTGAGATACCTGCAGCTGAAGCAACACCTTTTGTCTTGGCATTTTTCGTAATTAACAGAACCGCCAGTGTTGATGCACCTTGAGCAATATTTGACATGGCAGCAATAACGAAGATAAAAGAACCGCCTGTTTTAGCCATATCTGCTAGAAGTTGCGTTTCTACCGCAATAAAGCTATGGTGCATACCTGTGATAACGATCGGCGCATACAGAAGTCCAAAGATCGCACCCCCGATAAATCCAGTCGTGTCATACAACCAAATTAACCCATCCGTTAGTAAGTTCCCTGCTGAACGTGTAATCGGTCCAACTGCTGTGAAAGTTAAAAGTCCTGTAACAAATATCGTTAATAATGGCGTTAATAAGTTATCTAATGCAGATGGAATGACTTTTCGTAAACCGTTTTCAATCTTTGCTAAAATAAACGATGCTGCAAGAACTGGTAAAACACTTCCTTGATAACCGACCTTTTCAATTTCTAATCCAAAAATATTCCAAACCGGAATCGTTCCATTTAACAAAGCATCTCCGTAACCATACCCATTCAATAAATCTGGGTGAACCATCAGCATTCCAAGAGCTGCCCCTAAATACTGATTCCCACCAAAACGTTTTGTGGCTGAAAATCCAATTAAAATTGGTAAGAAAACAAATGCAGCATTCGCAAACGTATTAATAAGTGCGGCTAAATCAGCAAGTTCAGGCTTTGCTTCAACAAGCGATTTTCCAGCGATAAATAAGTCTTGAGCCGTTAATAGATTGTTAATCCCCATCAATAAACCGCCAGCTACAATCGCTGGGATAATAGGTACAAAGATATCCGAAAGCATCTTTACAAAACGTTGAAGCGGATTCATTTTCTTTGATCCAGCGTCCTTTACGTCGCTAGTAGACATTTCTTCTATATTTGTTAATCTAGTAAACTCCTTATATACTTCATTTACCGTTCCGGAACCAAGGATAATCTGATACTGACCTCCAGTTGAGAACGTTCCCTTTACTACATCCATTTCTTCAAGAACATTTGTATCTACTAAGCTTTCATCCTCTAATACTAGTCGAAGTCTTGTTGCACAATGTGCAGCAGCTGAAACATTTTCTTTGCCGCCAATAGCTTTAAGAATTTCCTCAGCAATTAATGAATAATTCATTGGTATTTCCTCCTTATTCTATTGTGGAACCGATTCCAATATTGATTAAAAAAATATGGAACCGGTTCCTTTTTTAAGTATTATTTCACCGGTTCCTAGGTGTTTGTTTTGGAACCGGTTCCGATGAGTTGATTATAATTCATGTTTTATGAAACTGTCAACGCTTCCACGAGAAATTAATTTAAAATTTGTGTATGTGATTTTTTCTATTTGTTCCCCTTCAATCAATTTAAGCATTTTTTGTGCAGCTATTTTTCCTGCATGTTTAAATTCGTATTTGACAGTCGTGAGGCTTGGATGAATGTACTCTGTTACCTCATATCCCCCAAACCCCGTAACAGATAAATCCTTTGGAATATCTAATCCCTTTATAAAGGCTGCTTTACAAACACCTAGGGCAATATTATCTGTCGCACAAACAATGATTGATGGCTTAAAATCGTCAATAATTCGCGTGGCTTGGTAAAGAGCATCACCCATTCCAAACCCTGTTTCATAATATTTGACCTCGCACCCTTCAATACCCGAAACTGCATCTTTGAAGCCATCTCTCCGTTGAACTCCAACAGAAATATCTTTCGGAGTTACACCTAAATAAGCTATTTTTCTATGGCCCTTCTCCAAAACATGCTTTCCCATTGTTTTTGCTGCTTCGTAATCTTGATGAATGATACTATAAACTTCATCATGCTGTTGGCCTACTAGTAGGATCGGAATATCAATTTTTTCAAAAGCTTCTAGATGCTGATCGGTTATTTTAGTCGCCAACAAAATAACTCCTGCTACCTTTTGTCTTGCAAAGCTATAAAGACTCTCTATTTCTCTTTCTTCATCTTGACTTGTGTTCGAGATGACCAACTGGCATCCAGCTTCTCGGAGTTGTTCGTCAATCCCAATAAGTGTTCTTGCAGAAGCAAAAGAATCTAACCGAGGAACAACGGTTCCAATAATACTTGTCTTCTTTGCTTTTAAACTTTGAGCAAACGTATTCGGAACATACCCCGTCTCGTTTATCACTCTCTCTATTTTCAGTTTTGTCGCATCTCCAATCGATCCACCGTTTAAATAACGTGAAACAGTACTCTTCGCAACACCAGCGATACGAGCAATATCTGCAATTGTTGTCATATTGTCACTCCGTTTTAATTCTTCTATGTAATACTATCAAATCCAATAGTTTTTACTTAACACCACTATTCTACCATAATTTCACAAAAAAAGACGATTACTCAATAAGCAATCGCCCATCCGATTTAAAAGTCTTTTTTAATAAAATTCCCCAATAAATTAAAGAATAAAACCACTAAACACCATGCCTATATTGATCACGATATGAAAAATAATAGATGGGAAAAGGCTATTTGTTTTTAAAACTATCACTCCATAAAAAAGTCCTCCTAATGAAAAGAAGAGACAAAGAATAAATGGAATGCCAATGATCAGATGCATGAGTCCAAATCCAATACTTGTAACAACCAGCGCATAAGAAACCCCAACATATTTAACTAAGGATGATAATAAAATCCCCCTCCATATCCATTCCTCAAGTGTAGCGTTAATAAGAGAAAATAAAATACAAAAAACAATGAATGAATTATTTGTAAGCAGATCTTTTTGTAAAACAAATGGGAGAAACGCTGCTCCAGAAGATACAACCACGACAACCAATAAATTGGATAGCTTTATCGAGTGAAAAGGTAATTGTATCACTTGACTCCACTGAGGACGGTGATGGTAAAAAAAGAACTCCTTTTTACTTAATCGATGAGCAGTGTATAAACCCGTTACCATTATCAACAATAAACTCCGGTTTAAAATAATTCTTGTTTCACTCTGAAAATCATACTGGCCAATCACCATATTCATTAATTGATAAATAACTAAACTAACAAGAAAACATATAAAAATGGACGCTAAAAACCGGAAATTTGTGTTCTTCGAAACTATCAATAACAGCAATAGTACTGTTCCAGTCCAAAGCCACATACCATATGAGATAAAAATAATACCTACAAGAAATAAAACTGCTGATACATTATTTTTTTGATCTAAAAGATATGTCATCATTACTCCTTTTGGTTAATTATTCGCTTTTATCATACCATTTTATTCCTTTTTTGAAATGAGAAATAGTAATATTCTGGGCAAAATAAAAAGCAAGGGCCCGGTGTCACACCAGACCCATGCTAAAATAAAGTTTAATTCTTAGTACTTTTACTGAAGAGGTTGGTTATTCATAAAGGTGTTTGGCTCCATTTTTCCGGCACCTTGAATGATTCTCATATCTAGTGGAGGTGTTCCATGTATATAGGCTGGTCCTGGTTTAAGTTCTGGTTTTTGACCCATTGCTTGCGGATTTTGAACATATTCAAAACTAGCCTGTCCATCAAATGTTGGGCCATTTGCCCATCTACCTGACCGACTATCTTCTCCCTCAGAGAAGTTCATGAATGAGTAGGATACTTCTTGTTTTTCATATTCTTGATTAAAAGTACTTGGAACTATTGCTCCCTGAGTTTTTTCTAACTCTTCAATTGCTGCCATCCATTGATTTTGGTGCATGGTATCACGAGCAATCAAGAAAGATAGCATATCACGGACTCCAGGGTCTGTTGTCATTTCGTACAGACGGCACACCTGAAGCCTTCCTTGTGACTCTGCATTTAAGTTTGCACGAAAGTCTGCTAACAAGTTTCCACTTGCTATCGTGTAACGAGCTGTCCATGGATATCCGACACTGTCGTTTGGTTGCGCGCCCAGTCCATTTACAATGGCATGTTGAGGATTCATCCCACCAAGTACAGCTTCTATTACTGGATCCTTTGCTGCTTGTTCCTGGTCATGTGCCGGTGCGCCGTCTAATAATTGTGCAATCATTGTTGCAATCATTTCTACATGCGCAATTTCTTCGGTTCCAATATCTAATAACATATCTCGATACTTACTTTCTGCGCGACAGTTCCATCCTTGGAATAAATATTGCATCATAACAGAGATTTCTCCAAATTGTCCACCGAGTATCTCTTGTAATTTTTTTGCATAAACTGGGTCTGGCTGACTTGGTTTTGCGTTATATTGCAGTTCTTTTATATGGTAGAACATTTACATCCCCCTATTTCTTTTGATCCTGTCACAAAGTATTTTTGGCAGAAGCTCATAATATATAAGATGAAATAATACCCAAAAAACGTTCTTTCACTGAATAAAAGTAAAGAAAAGAATGTATGATATAAAAATAGACATCCCAAAATTGAGATGCCTTATCTTTAATATAGTATTGGTTTTATAATTGTTCCCCATTGGAAGCAATCACCTTTTTATACCAATCAAACGATTTCTTCTTGCTTCTTGCTAATGTACCATTGCCGTAATCATCTTGGTCTACGTAGATAAAACCATATCGTTTAGACATTTCTGATGTACTTGCACTAATTAAATCAATACAGCCCCAGCTTGTGTAACCAATTAGATCTACGCCCTCTTTAATAGCTTCTTTCATTTGCTCAATATGAGCACGTAAATAATCAATACGGTAATCATCGTTAATAGAACCATCTTCTTCTACTTTATCGTATGCGCCAAGACCATTCTCAACAATAAATAAAGGTACCTGATAGCGATCGTACATTTTCTTTAACGTGATACGTAAGCCCTTAGGATCGATTTGCCATCCCCAATCCGAAGACTCTAAGTAAGGATTTTTCACTCCACTAAAGAAATTTCCTTTTTCCTTTTTCTTGCCTGGTGCCCCACTAGCAACCATAGACATATAGTAGCTGAATGATAGGTAGTCTACTGGATGTTGTAGTAAAATTTCTTCGTCTCCAGGAAGCATGTTAATTTTAATATCATTTTCTTCAAAATAGCTCAACATATAGCTTGGATAGTACCCACGAACTTGAACATCAGTGAAGAATAAGTTCATTTGATCTTCTTTTTGTGCTTCTAACACATCATCTGGACTACATGTTTCAGGATATACTTCCATACGAGCTAACATACATCCAATCATAGCTTCAGGAATAATTTCATGACATGCTTTAACCGCTCTTGCACTAGCAACAAATTGATGATGTAGAGCTTGATATACCGTTTGTTCCTTATGCTCCACTTCGTCAATTAAGATTCCGCTTCCGATATACGGAGAAAGTGTAGAGATATTGATCTCATTAAAAGTTAACCAGTATTTTACTTTTCCTTTATAACGATTGAATACAGTTTCAGCATAATTTACAAATAAATCAACTACACGACGATCTGCCCAACCATTGTAATTTTGTACTAAGCTAAGTGGAATTTCGTAATGTGATAAAGTGACAAGTGGCTCAATTCCATACTTTAATAACTCATCAAATACCTTGTCATAGAAAGCTAGTCCTTCTTCATTTGGCTCTCTATCATCACCGTTTGGAAATATACGAGGCCAAGAGATAGACATACGGAATGTTTTAAAGCCCATTTCCGCAAACAAAGCAATATCTTCTTTATAACGATGGTAGAAGTCGATTCCACGACGTTTAGGGAAGTTATCTCCACCTTTACCTGATAAAAGATTTTCTAGTTCTTTTTTGCTTTTCACGTCCATCTCGATATCATTACCACGTTCTTCTTTTGGTACAAATTGTACCATATCAAAAATAGATAATCCTTTGCCACCTTCGTTGTATGCACCTTCTAATTGGTTTGCAGCCGTAGCTCCACCCCATAAAAACCCTTCTGGGAATTGATTGTTTTTCATGATTGTTCCTCCTAGCCTGTTCTCTAAAATGACATTAGTTAGTTTATAGGAATATAGTAATTTTAATTAGTCTGATAGTAAATATTTGTGGAGTATCTAGTTTTTAATAACAACGGTTGTTAAACGTTACAAACTTGTAACACTATGTTACATTTAATAAAGTATGATTTTAAAGTTGCTTTTTCTAAGGAGAGGTCCCCTTTCATGTTTACAAATGAGGTCATTAAATCATTCAATGAATTAGAAACATCTATATATAATTATGTTTGCCAACATGGTGAGAAAGTTGCCTATATGAGAATACGTGAATTAGCCGATGAAACACATGTTTCTACAGCAACCATATTACGTTTTTGCCGTAAACTACATTGTGAAGGTTTTTCAGAGTTTAAAGTGAAGCTTAAAATGCATCTAGGCGAAGAGAAAAAAGCAACATTAAAGAACTCAGACCATTTAGTAGTTGAGTTTTTCGAGCGGACATTAAATCGTGATTTAGAAGATAAAATTATCGAGGCAGCAAAGCTAATTGCAGAAGCGGATCATGTTCTTTTTATCGGAAGTGGTAGTTCAGGGATTGTTGCTGAATATGGAGCTCGATATTTCTCGAGTTTAGGGAAATTTTCACTTTATATAAAGGATCCCTTCTTACAGCTTCATTCCAAACACCACGATAAAAGCGTGACGATCGCGCTATCCGTGTCTGGTGAAAACTTTTTTACAATTGAACACTTGAACCAATTAAAGCAAGAAGGAAGTACCATTATTAGCCTTACTAATAACACACGTTCAACGATTGCCAAAATATCTGATGTAAACATTGCCTATTACGTGACAGAAGAAATTTATGAAAAAGCCAATATTACCACTCAAGTGCCTGTCGTGTATATTTTAGAATCTCTCGCACGTGAGGTACATAGGCAAAGCTAGACACTTTCTTTAGTTTGGTAGATTGCTAACACATTAGTAGACTCTCTTGAGAGATTTTCTTTTTCTATGTTTTAATATGTAAAAAAGAAAATTGAAGGAGTAATACGATGTTTTTCTATATTTGCATGTCGTTATCTATCATTCTAATACCTGGTCCCGATATGATCTTTGTTCTTACACAAAGTATTTCATCAGGTATAAAAGCAGGAGTCCGTACGATATTAGGTTCTTTAACGGGAACATTTATTCATACCTTACTTGCTGCGTTTGGCTTGTCCATTATTGTTCAAAAATCACCCTTTGTTTTTGAGGTAATCAAATATGGTGGAGCCGTTTATTTACTATTCTTAGCTATTCAATCTTTTCGTGAAAAAAGTGAACCTACGCAATTGGAACCTGATGGTGTTCCATTAAAGGGCTTTTTTAGAAAAGGTTTTATAACGAATATTGCTAATCCAAAAATGCCTATTTTCTTTTTAACCTTTTTACCACAGTTTGTGCACGTAGGTACGGGGGATGAATCGTTTCAAATCTTTTACTTAGGGATGATCTTTATTATTGAAACTTTTATTGTCTTTTTTATTGTTTCATTATTCTCTTCACGTTTAAGAGACAAATTGAGTGGAAATGCTTTGGTATCTAACATTATAAATTACTTTAAAGGAACTATTTTTGCTGGATTGGGGATTAAATTACTACTTTTAAGTAGGTAATCCCAAAAAATACTGGGGGTGTCAAGTTAACTGAACACCCCTTATCTTATTTCTCTAACTTTCCTCCTTTACTTGACCAATTACCGAGAGAACGGAACCAACTGCTTGAATCCAACTTCCTGCAAAAATAATAGAATCTCCCGAGGAAGTCGACACCTCCCCTTTTGAAAGCTGCTTTTCCTTAAGATTAATGCTACCACCGATAGCTTGAAGAGAGTTCCCTATAGACTGTAGTAAGTTCCCATTTATATTGTAAATTTGACCAGCTGCAGTTGGATCTTTAAATTCATCCCCCAAAGCCACTGCCCCACCTAGCGCTTGCAGCCAATTACCTGTAATGACTAGTTTCTCTTCAATATCATCTTCTATATTCCATACAAGTCCAGCAAGTACTGTGCTATTTCCAATTGACTGAATTTCATTTCCCAGTTTCTCAAGAGAAGGCTCCTTTTGGCCATCTGCTTGAAGTGCATTACCCACTGCTTGTAGAGTATTTCCAACAATATCAAAATCTTTATATAAGTCAATAATCCTAGTGCTTTCCGATGGGTAGCTTGCAACCGCTGACAGTATGGTACCTATTGCCGCTACCACCGCTCCATATATTTCTTTAACCTGATCGTCCATAACATACTCCTTACTGTTGTATATTAAATAATATTCAATTCCTATAGGCGTGTTACCCATGATCATTCACTAATGAGTTATCTCAAAAAATATAGACCTTCGCTTAACGAAGGTCCATACTTATTCCTTACGATTTCGGTTCCACTTTTTATACTCTAACTCTAAGTCTGTAAGTGTTAGTTCAAATAAATGTTGCTCGTTCTTTTTGTAGATTCCTGCTTTGATTAAATAATTAATTAAATAATTCTTTCTTTTTTCTACTGCTAATCTTAATTGTTTTGACATCCTCCATACCTCCAGTTTAGTTTATTCATTTACCAACAAGTCTTACTACTGTGTTTTAGAAAACTAAACTGAAGTTTTTATGAATAAAATAAAAAGCCCCCTTAGAAACGTCCATGTTCATGAACAGTTAACTAACAGGAGCCTACGGTTGTCCGATCGGCATGTATTTATAGGTTCTCGAGTGAAATCTTCACTTTTTCTAGTACTTGCTCATCAATTTGTCCTTTTGAAAGCAAGAAAATCATCCCCTTTGTTCAAAGTTAATCGATTCTCCAATAAATCCTCTAAAGTTGTTTGATCTAACACGTACGCGATGGTGTCTCTTACAAGCGACCAGAGCGGTTTTAGTTGACATGCAGGTTCTAATTGACATGGTTCATATTTCGTAATGGATGCACATCCCATAGGAGAAAGTGGCCCCTCTAACACCCGAATGACTTCACCAATGTTTATGTCCCTTGTTTCCCGTTTTAGGATATATCCGCCATTTGTACCTCTTTTACTTTCTAAATACCCTAATTTTTTTAGCTTTAATAAAATTTGTTCTAAATAACTTACTGTAACTAGAGTTTTATCTGAAATTTCTTGAATCGATATTACTTTCCCATGATGTTCTCCAAGAACTAGTAATGCTCTTAGGGCATATTCTCCCTTACTTGAAACTTTCATACTGTTTGCCCCCTCATTCATCCTTATTCATTCATTTAAATAGTCGAGTGTTCTAGTCAACATATTATCATAAAAAATGAATTGTTGATTAAATCAGTCGACTTTTGCCTATAAAAATGAATACTTTGTAGTCTTTTAGGGGGACAAAACTTAATTTAATACTTCACTTGCATTTGTATTTGTATTTTTGATTTTATATACGATATATACAATAGAAGCAATCCAAATACCAGAAATACCTGCGTAAACAAATGGATAAACACTTGTTTGATCAATCCATGTTGTTACAAGAGTTCTAGAGTTAACAAGGATAATAAATCCACCTACAAGTACACCCATTAGTTGCGCATGTATTTTTTGTACTAACCAGGCAGCAATCGGTGCAGCAATTAATCCACCCAACATCAATGCTCCAACCCACAGCCAGTTTACTTGCTCCCATCCTAGAGAGAGTAAAAATCCAAGTGTGGCAGATACAGCAATTGCAAATTCACTAGTATCAACTGTACCAACTACTTTACGTGCACTGATTCCTTTTTGAGATAGTAATACAGGAGTTGCAATGGGCCCCCAGCCTCCTCCACCAGTTGCATCAGCAAAACCTGCGATCAATCCTAGTGGAATGGATTTTTTTCTTGATAATCCAATATTATTTTTCTGTTCTCCAACTTTAAACATAAATAGAAATCTAGCTAAAACATATACCCCTAGGGCAAGTAAAAAAATAGAAATATAGGGTTTTGCAAGGTCACCAGGAATATTACTCAAAAATGTAGCACCTAAAAATGCTCCAATCGATCCAGGTATGACAAGTCTGATTACAGTTTGTTTATCAACATTCCCAAATTTAATGTGAGAAGCTCCAGATGCAGCCGTTGTTACCACTTCTGCTAAATGAACCGATGCGGATGCAACAGCTGGTGCAATACCAAAGGCAAGTAACATCGATGAGGACGTCACCCCGTACGCCATTCCTAATGCGCCGTCAATTAGTTGTGCAAATAAACCAATAAACGCAAAAACAATAAATTTTTTCATTTCATAGCCTCCAACTTTTTTAAGTAACTTAGTTCCTATACTATAATCCACACTATCCCTACCTGTAAACTAGGGATTTATAAAAATTTGAATTTTTTTAATTCCGCTCCATTTGTTTGTTAAAAAGAACCGGTTTGGTTTTTAATACCTTTCTATTGGAATATCATTTAGTTATAGATTTTTTACCTTAGTTTGTTTGATTGATTAATGGGAGGAATTTATATGAAGGCAGTTGTTTGTACAAAATATGGTGACTCTGATGTACTTTTATTAAAAGAGGTACATAAACCTGTTCCTAAGGACGAGGAAGTGTTAGTGAAAATACATGCCTCTTCCGTAAATTATGGAAACCTAGTTCTTCTAAAAGGCGAACCGTATTTGGCTCGATTAGCTTTTGGTTTATTCAAACCGAAATACTCCATACCTGGAGGCGACATTGCTGGTGTAGTTGAGTCTGTAGGCACTGGAGTAAAACAATTTCAACCTGGTGATGAGGTGTTCGGTGATCTATCTGCCTACGGCTGGGGTGGATTTGCTGAATATGTATGCGTTCCTGAAGGAGCTCTTGTGTTAAAACCGAAAAATATGACCTTTGAGGAAGCAGCAGCAGTTCCTATGGCTGGAGTTACTGCTTTGCAAGCTTTACGTAATAAAGGGAAAATTCAACCCGGACAAAAAGTGTTGATTTACGGTGCATCGGGTGGTGTCGGAACATTTGCTGTGCAATTAGCAAAATCTCTTGGCGCAGAGGTTACCGGAGTATGTAGCTCAAGAAATGTGGAAATTCTACGGTTGATAGGCGCTGACCATGTCATCGATTATCAGAAAGAGAATTTCTCCCAATCTCAGGAAAAGTATGATTTGATATTAGGTGTGAATGGAGGTCAACCCTTATCTGTATATAAGAGAGCATTGAATCCACAAGGCTTCTTTCTTCATGTCGGAGGTTCTGAAGAACAGTTATTTCAAACCATGCTACAAGCACCTTGGACATCGATCATAGGAAAGAAGAAAGTTGGAAATATGCTTCAGAGAGCCAATAAAAACGACTTAATCTATATGAAAAAATTACTGGAAGCAGGTAGCGTGAAGCCAGTTATCGATAGAACATATACGTTAAGTGAGATTACTGATGCTTTTAATTATTTTTCTGAAGGTCATGCACAAGGTAAAGTAGTAATTACCGTTTGATATGAATGATAAAAGCTTGTTTCCTCCTCATAATCTATAAAAATAGAAGTATATTCCTTGTCACAATCCCTATATAAAAAGTATAATTTTGTTAACTCAAAGAACCCATTTTTATTGTTTTCTGGAAACTAAAACAATAAAGATGGGTTCTTTATATTTTTTTAGGAGGGGTTCTAACTTGTTACGTTTGGTCCTGAATTCTGTTTATGTTTTTCTAGGAGCATGTTCCTTCGGTATATTATCAACGATTGTGAAATTGGCTTATAAAGAAGGGTTTACTTTTCGTGAAGTAACAACCGGCCAATATGGTTTTGGGTGGGCAATTATGCTTATCTTAATGATTATCTTCTCCAGACAAAAAATAAGTTTGAAACAGTTTATTCGTCTGGCTGCAGTTGGAGCATGTACGGCATTGACTGGAGTTTTTTACTACTATTCTCTACAAACGATTCCAGCCTCAATAGCAATTATTTTACTTTTTCAATTCACATGGATGGGAATATTGATTCATTCCATAGCCACAAAAAAATGGCCGACCAAATCCACCCTTGTATCTATCGTATTATTATTAGCCGGCACTTTTTTAGCAGGTGGAATGGTTGGAGGTAATATTGATGAAATAAATATGCTAGGAATATTTTTTGGTTTACTTGCTGCTGTAATGATGACCTTATTTATATTATTAAGTGGAAAAGTTGAAACTCAACTCCCTTTAATTACACGAAGCTTCTACATATCTACTGGTGGTTTATTAATCCTATTAACCATTTTCACACCTAAAATATTATTATCTTCATTCGGTGATGGTATAGGGTATTACAGTTTCCTTTTAGGTGCTTTCGGAACAGTTATTCCAATCCTACTTTTCTCTTTAGGTGCACCTAAGATTAGCCCCACACTTACTAGTATTCTTAGTGCAGGAGAACTCCCTGTAGCGGTAATGGCTTCTGTTTGGGTACTTCAAGAACAAGTGACATGGATACAATGGTCAGGTGTTCTGGTTATTTTGTGTGGCATTGCCTATCCGCAAATAATAACTTATCAAGCTAGCAAGCATCCTAACAATGTTAAGATTTTGTAAATATTATTTGTGATGAAAAGAAATACTAGGGATTACTGTTATAATCGGTATCGAAAGTCAATATCGGTTTCCTATATTGATAATTTGGAGGTGAACCTTTGGAAGACAAAGTATTAAGGAAACTTTTTCTTGGATTTATTCACATTCATATTTTGCATCATGCCAAGGAAAAACCTATCTTTGGTGTGTGGATGCTAGAGGAGCTAAAGGAACATGGCTACAATATTAGCTCTGGTACTCTCTACCCTATTCTTCATTCCATGGAAGAAGATGGATTACTATCAAAAGAAGAGAAAAACGTTCAAGGGAAAATACGAAAGTATTATTCAACAACCGAGAAGGGCATACAAATTTTAGACGAAGCTAGAAAAAAGGCTTATGAATTATTCAAAGAAATCAAAGATTAAATTTAGAGGTGAGATAATGAATCAACTAAAATCATTATTGGAAATCCTAATTGTTTCTACCAAATTAGGATTAACATCCTTTGGGGGGCCAATCGCCCATTTAGGTTATTTCCACAATGAATATATTCGCAAAAGAAAGTGGCTGGATGAAAAAAGTTATGCTGATTTAGTCGCACTATGTCAATTCCTACCTGGTCCAGCAAGTAGCCAAGTTGGTATTGGGATTGGTGTCATGAGGGCTGGAGTTCTTGGAGGAATTGTATCATTTATCGGTTTTACTCTTCCCTCGGTTGTAGCCCTTATGATATTTGCCCTTTTACTTCGTGAATTTGAAGTGGGTGAAGCAGGCTGGATACATGGATTAAAAATTGTTGCTGTTGCAGTCGTTGCACATGCGATAGTAGGTATGGCAAACAATTTAACTCCTGATTTAAAAAGAAAAGCACTAGCAATATTTGCTCTTGTTGTAACTCTCCTTTGGCAAACAGCCTTTACTCAGGTTGGAGTAATCTTCATTGCGGGAATTCTTGGTTTTTTTCTTTACAGACAACAAACAGATACACATGAACAAAAGATGGCATTTCCAATTAGTCGTCGTTTTGGAGTCCTTACCTTACTAGTATTTTTTAGTCTTTTACTATTGCTCCCAATTTTAAGAGAGGCCACATCACTTCATTGGGTTGCTATGTTTGATAGTTTTTATCGATCAGGTTCTTTAGTATTTGGTGGTGGACATGTGGTGTTACCACTACTAGAACGCGAATTTGTTCCAACTGGAATGTTAACGGAAGAGGCATTTTTAGCGGGTTATGGTGCTACACAAGCAGTACCTGGTCCTCTCTTTACCTTTGCTGCTTATTTAGGAACGGTTATAAGCGGCCCGCAAGGTGGATTATTAGCCACTTTTGCCATCTTCTTACCTGCCTTTCTTCTAGTGCTGGGAGCTTTACCATTTTGGGACTCCTTACGTCGTAACCCTAAAATAAAAGGAGCATTAATGGGGGTGAATGCAGCCGTGGTAGGCATTCTAATTTCTGCCTTCTATCAACCTATTTGGACGAGTTCCATATTAGCTCCAATTGATTTTGCATTTGCGGCTATTTTATTCAGTATGCTTGTTTACTGGAAGCTACCTCCATGGATCGTTGTTGTGACGGGTGTAATTGGTGGAGCACTCATGACACTTATATAAATTTTCAAAGGACTATGCCAGTGGCTGGTCCTTTTTTCAAATCACGCGACTTCTTTTTTCATTTTTAGTATTTTAATTTACATTTATTAACAAACTATACTTGATGGTAATTATATAACTATAATGAGGGATCTACATGAATGAAGAACAGTCCAAAAGTTTGGAAAATCTAAAAAGTTCGTCTAGTAAGTTAGCTCACGATTGGGTCGATTATTGGAAGGAGTATTCTAGTTTTGATACATGGCAATTTTGGCTAAATATTGCCTTTTTAATTATTCCTTTAATCGTTCTCTATTTTAAACTCGATCGCTCAAAGGCCTTTCATATCGGTTTTTTCGGATACAGCGCTCATATATTGTCTACATATATCGATGGTTACTCAACAAGATTTGGACACTGGGAGTATCCTTATAAAATTATTCCTTTATTACCAATAAATATGGGGCTGGATACATCTTTAATCCCCGTTGTAATCATGCTGGTTTATCAATGGACATTAAATCGAAAAAAAAATTATTATATTGCTGTATTGGTTGTTGCTGCTCTATTTGCATTTGTTTTTAAACCGATTTTATCTTATTTTGATTTATTTCAGCTATCAAAAGGTTCTACTTACTTTCATTTGTTCCTTTGGTATATTAGTGGTGGGATATTATCCAAGTGGGTCACAAATATCTTTTTTCACTTTGAAAAAAGTAGTAAATAATCTACAACTACCAAAAGACCAAATGTATGGTCCTACATTTGGTCTTTTTTATTCCCCATTTATTAGTTTCTCTCGATTGTCCGATTGAGGCGGTTCCTCTAACCAGCCATGCTTAATCATGATATTTGCTCCATCCTCTGCATACAGGGCGATTTCAGGAATAAGAGATGCATATTTTAAACCTAAATCTCTTCGAGGGCTCCCTGACATAGAAGCACCATAATTTCCAATACCAGCCGCAATCATCCCAGATACATGGAACATCATTAGCTTTTCTGAAAAAACAGGTATGGTCGAATCCGAAAGAGCTGTATCCCAAGTCATCGGAGCAGGTAAATCTTCCTTTTTTAGAATGTCACTAAATATATCGATATGCTTTTGAGCAATTCGTTTACCTCTAATAAAGTAGTCTTTTACCTCTTTTGATTGAGCTGTCTGTGCAAAACCTGTAATTAATGTTTTTCCAATCGCATTTGTTTGGATATTATTAAATAACATCGTAATTTCTGGTGCTACAAGCGATCTTTTTTCTCCTAAAAATCCAGTTAAAAAGCTCTGCCTTTCAACAAAATCTACTTTATCAGGTGTGGAGATAAAGGGTGGTCGGACATACGTACCCTGCTTTAGCATTAAATCTCGTGTTAAGTCCTGTAATCCTACAGCCGTTTTCAAAACACTTTTGAAAAATTTTACAACCTCTGGTCTTGTGGCAATACCAAGAGACACGGCTCCCGCAGCCATACCAAGTACAGACATATTTCTTAAATACATTAAAAAATACGTATCTGAGAAGAGTCTCGGTGCGCTTACGTGTACATCTCTTTCAGTAAAACCGATTGGGATCGGAAAACTTTCTTTTGTAAACAGCTCCTTTAAAAAAGAGATATTATGTTTTGAACCGTTTAAAGCAAATTCTATGACAGGCTTAACTTCCGGATCTTCTACTTTTTCTAAAAAATAACTAAGTACACAAATGGAAGCTGTATCGTTGATGAATTGAGTCCATAACATTGCCATTTCTGCTGCAGTTAACCGGATTTTCGTCTTGTCATCCATTACACATAACACCCTTTATGTTTGAGTAGTTATTTTATCTTTCCATATATCTATTGCATTTATTAGGTAAGGTTCGTTATTTCACTTTTTTCCTAATAAATTGAACTTTGTAGGATATTACTACTGATAGAGGATTTATTTTACATACACCACGAAAGGATGATTAATTTGGAATATGGTACACGTGAGGAGATCATGAACACATTACAACAATCTTTTCACTCGTTAATGAATACATATCAGTTGGAAGATATTGGTCTTTTTGAAGAGCAAGGTTCTAATGGAGAATATTATATGGGCTATACCATTAATCAAAATGGTGGGACATACATGCTTCATCAAACATATAAGACGAATTCTGATGGGCAATTTGCACTCATTACTAAGGAATGGACCATTGAATCAGATGAACCAAATTACGAAGATAAAAAAGGATATGTAAGCATAGAAGAAGCTTTTCAACACTTGCATTAATACATGTAAAAGGTGCACAAATCCAATAAGGATTCATGCACCTCTTTATTTTAGTGACCAACTGCTTTTTGTTTGCCCGACATGAACCAACCACCAAGAGCGATTATTAACATGACAGACCAAAAGATGGTATTCCAAATCGGACCTTCAACAAAATCATGTGAAATGATATGGACCGATGGATGGGCAAGAGTGTGCATAAGGAGTTTTATCCCTACCCAACCAACTAGTAGCATGGCAGCACGCTCTAGACTTGGACGTTCCGTTAAGATCTTAACAAAGAATGCTGCAGCAAATCGAATAACAATTAAACCAGCAATCGCACCAATTAAGATTACAATGAATTGAGCTGCGTCCATTCCACCAATATCTCCAAGTGGCGTGTCTGGAAGCGCAAGAACAAGAGCAACGGCAGCCAAAATCGAATCCACTGCAAAGGCAATATCGGCTAAAGCAATGGAAGCTACAGTTGCACGATAACTTTTCCCTTTCGCATCCTTTTCACGTTCGTGTTTCGTGAACAAATGTTTTAAAGCAATATAAATTAAGTACGCTGCTCCAATTGCTTGTACTTGCCACACATGAAACAGGTACGAAATGATGAAAATGGCTCCTATTCTAAACACAAATGCTAAAAGCAATCCAATATTTATCGCTTTTTTCTGTTGTTCTTCAGGTAAATGCTTTGCCATAATCGCTAAAACTAGGGCATTATCAGCAGATAATAATCCTTCTAGAACAATCAAGATAAGCAAAACCCAACCATATTGTAACAATAATGATACATCCATTTATTAAATCCCCCTATTTAACAGTTCCACTACTTTATCTAGTGGATGATAAACTTCCCTTTCCTCTTCTTTTATTGTTTGCAGAAACACAAGTTTAACTAATTCTACAGGGATGTATATTATTCCTTCTTTTACACACTTTCCCATACAAAAAAACCTTTACTTTTTGTAAAGGTTTGGTCAATGCTATTTAGTTGGAGGTCCATATTTTTTTTGGGTCCACAAAAATACATTGGTTATGAATTTTGCTGTAAGTAAGATTAAAACGTACCCTACAAACAAATAGATATAATTAACCTTTCCATAAAGTTTAAATAATCCAAGGCCAACAAGTAATGGTTTGAATACAAGTGCAAAAGCACCTGCAGTTAAAATAGCATATAAATAGTAGTTCTTATTATGATTTAACGTCCATTGGTACATAAGCATACAAACTACCGGGACAATACTGGCATCCACTGATAAACTTGGCAAGGCAGGTACTAATTGAAATGGATAGTGCCAATAACCTGAATTCATACCATAAATATCACCATAAGCAAGAATTACATGAACACTATACCCATAAAATCCAATTAAAAAGATTTTACTTTTATCAATTTTTAAAAATAATATAAATAATGGAACGACAAGTACCGACACCATTATCCAGAACTCCAAAGTAGAATACAAATGATACTCTTTCCAAATTTTAATAAATAAATCAGTAGAATCTCCTCTGAGTTGTACAGCTTTATCAAATTGTTCAAGGCGGGCATTAGACAATTGAATCATCCTTTAAAATACAATAATAACTGTATCGTTACCCATTGTGTTCGAAAATATGCCTTGTAATAACTTAGAGGATATTAGGGTAGCCATCAGAACTCAAATAGCGCTCAAAAATAAGTTTTCGATGATGTAGTTCCTGCCCAGCAATAATGTAGATTAAAGCCCGAACGCTAACCGCTGAGCCATTAGCGTTACCCCTACTTGGGATCGCTTCACTCGGTAAACTTCTTATTAACTGCAAGGTAGATTTCCGAATGATTTTAAAGTTTTCAAGCAATTCTCGTAAGGGTTGTGAATTAAATGAAGCATTTTTTACATATTTATTATCATCATAACCTGGAAGCTCTGCTTTTTCACCCCTAACAAAAGATAATAGCCTATATCCCATGATTCGTTCAGCATCCGAAATATGTCCGATCATGTTAGTTAAATTGGCAATTTCACTTCAACGGTAGTCCCTTTCCCTACTTCACTACTTATGGTGACAGTACCTAGATGATTCTCTACAATCCTTTTACTCACCATAAAACCAAGACCTGTCCCTTTTTCCTTTGTCGTATAGAATGGTTGACCAAGCTTTGAAATCAGTTCATCAGGAATTCCGTTCCCTTCATCTATAAAACGAATAATTAACTCCTGCTTTGTACTAGAAATCAGTTGTATGATTAAGTTTCCTCCGTCCGGCATCGCATCTATTGCATTTTTGATAAAATTGATACAAACCTGTTTGATCTGATTTTCCTCACACATAATCTGTGCTACTTTTGTTTTGATATCAATGATGATTTGAACATTATTGAGCGTTGCTTGAGGTCCTAATAACGTAACCACATCTTTGATTAGTACCATAACATCCTTGCGCGCAAAATGAACGGCTTGTGGTTTTGCTAACATAAGAAGTTCACTAAGAATTTGCTCTATCCGGGTTATTTCAGAGGACATAATGTCATAATAAATCTGCTTTTCAAAGTTACTTGATTCCATCAACTGAAGGAATCCTTTAATAGAAGTAATTGGATTCCTAATCTCATGTGCAATGCCAGCAGCTAGCTCTCCAGCAATGGACAATTTTTCTGACTTAATTAATAACTCATGAGCTTGCTTTCTTTCGGTAATATCCCGTATGATTACAGCCCAGCCATCCAACTCATTCTTTTCATCAAGCAAGGGGAAACAAGACAACTGAACCTGAAGCACTTTGCCATCTTTTGTTTTTCTTATTGTTTCATACCCTTTTACCTTTTCGCCGAGAACAGTAAAACTTCTATTAAGTATCACTTCGAATTTTCTATCATCGGGTAGGATAGGAAGTTCACTAGCGTCTAGACCTAACACTTCATTTGCAGTGAAACCAAAGGTAGTCTGAAAAGCAGCATTTACTGTAATGACTTTGTCGCTCTTATCCATGATGACCACTGGATCTAAATTTTGAAAGATAAAAGATTGCAATTGATGCTTTGTAGCAATTAATTTTTCTTCTAGCTGGGTTTCTTTTGCGATAGTTAAAGAAGGTAATGGAACAGAATTATTTTTATAAAAATAAGATTTTACTAATTCTTGATCGGTCATAATGTACTCGTGGGATTTTAGCATGCTGTTTTGGAGAGAGGCGGTTATTTTGTTCCCGTTATACGCGCAGACCGATATTAGATTGGAATGTCGAACACATTGATCAGCGGTTCTTTCAAAGCTCTCAAGTTTCAACTCAATTTCCCTTTCATTATTCCAGCAAACATTTGCCCACGTTCTTACGGTCATATGTTTTTCTTGAAAATGAGTAATGACATCTGAAAAATGACTCACGATTAAGTCACAATGAAAATCATCATATAGGCGATAAAACTCATAATTATCAAGAAAATGGATACAGTCAAGAGCATCCTGTGTCAACATCCCTTTTAATATTACCTTCATATGTTCATATGTATCTTTGCTTTCAATCATAATGATGTGATGACCTTGGTCAATCCCCGATACGATATATGAGATGGCATTTTCAATATAATTATCAACCTTATTGTATGTATACAATATATGTGCATGATTTTTTAAGTCTATCAAATTCGTTAAAGGTACAATTTTATTTTCCATAAATACCTCACCAATACGTAGTAAGTTTAGTATAATGCAAAAAATGTATTTTTTCATTTCTAATATTATGAATAGTACAAACTAATTAAAAAAACTGCCAAAAATGGCAGCACATAATCCACTGTGATGGAGCTGTTTTACTTCTTTCCATTAGACTTCAAATTATAAACAAGGGTTGCTAACAGATTAGCTCCTATGAACAAGAGATTTCCTTGCGCATTAAAATGTAACTGCTGTGTTTCAAAGCTCATTTGATCATAGTGGTCTTCTACAGAAACTCCTCTTTCCTTGTTTCTTTTCTGAGTCTCTTTTAATTGTTTTATATACTTATACTGCACCGGTACTAGTAATAATGATAATACAATATAAGCCCCTATAATCCCTACAGCTACGTATACACCCATCACACTTTCCCCTTTCATTGTAAGACTCGGCATTTTTGGCTCCTTACAATTAAATACGGTGTAGGGATTATAAAGGTTTCTTGTTTTTTTATGATTACTGTACTTTTCGTACTTGGTAATTTGCTTCTTCCTTATTTTCATGTTGATCTTTTATCTTAAAGTGATAAATCAAGTAGCATGAAATGACAAACGGAACGCCTAGATATAGGGCTAATCGTTGCTCTGAGTCAAATGCTAAACTAGCCAGGACAATAATATTTAATGTTAGTGCGATGATTGGAAGTACTGGGAAAAACGGTGTTTTAAATTTTAGATCCTCTAGCTTACCTCCGTCTCGCATGTATTTTCTACGGAAAGCAATTTGAGAAGCAGTAATTGAAATCCAACCAACTTGTGCACCTAGTCCAGCAATGGAAAGCAGCCATACAAACACCGTCTCTGCTGCGAAAAATCCTGAAAGAAGTGACAATAGAGAAATTCCCATTGTTAAAATCAATGCATTCATCGGTACACCCTTTTTGTTTACTTTTGTTAAAATTGGACTTGCCATTTTTTCTTTTGACATCGCATATAACATACGAGTAGCCGCATACAAACCTGAATTTCCAACTGACAGTAAGGCTGTTAAAATAACAAAATTCATAATATCTGCCGCATATGGAATCCCGATGCTATCAAAGACGACAACAAACGGACTCTCAATCACTCCCGCTTTTTCCATCGGAATTAATCCAGCAACCACAAAAATTGCCAGGACAAAGAATACAAGAGTTCTCCATACCGTTTGCTTGATCGATCTAGGAATGGTTTTCTCTGGGTTTTCACTTTCCCCAGCAGCAATCCCAATTAATTCTGTACCTTGAAAAGAAAAGTTCACAGCGATCATCGTTATAATTAACGCGGAAAATCCGTTCGGAAGCAAGCCATGAGCTGTGAAATTAGATAAAAACGGTGCTTCTTGTCCACCTTTTAAATCGATGAATCCGAACAAGGCTGCTCCACCTAACACAACGAACAGTAAAATGGCTAATATTTTAATACTAGAAAACCAGAATTCTGCTTCCGCAAAAACTCTAGCTGACAATGAATTCAAGGAGAACAAGACGACAGCAAAGATCCCACTCCATATCCAAACCGGAACATCTGGGAACCACCTCTCCATTAACTGCCCTGCTGCTAGGAACTCTAACGCAACCGTTACAGACCACCCGAGCCAATATAACCAACCAAGGGCAAAACCCGTTCCTGGTCCGATAAACTTGGTCGTGTATGTTTGAAAGGAGCCTGATACTGGCATGGCGACAGATAATTCTCCAAGGCACAGCATCGTTAAAAACATAATAAATCCACCCACTAGATAAGATAGTATTGCTCCCATCGGACCCGCTTCACTAATCGTGTAGCCAGACCCTAAGAACAATCCTGATCCTATTACCCCTCCTAGTGAGATCATAAATAAGTGGCGAGTCTTCATTGTTCTTTTTAATTCATGAGAAGTGTTGTTTTCCGACAAATGCATTATATCCCCCTTTTCCCCTTGTAAGTATGCGTTTACATATATACAATGCAAATTTTATGCCAAAATGGAAAAGCTTTAATTGTGAACTTTTTTCGAACTTGTTATGCCAAGTATTTTTGCCTCAAAATTGAATTTTGCATTAGGGATGCAAAAAAACTCTTTCCGTTTGATCGGAAAGAGTTTTGAATTCTAATCAGATCCGGTAATTATTAGGTCATCCTGAATGGTAGCTAGAACAGTCAAAGGATCCACAACTTCGCCTTCTTTCACATGTAAAGACTGCTCACCTTATACCCATCCACGGAATCTAGCCGCTTCTGCCATCTTTTTAATTCCAACCATATATGCTGCTAAGCGCATATCTACTCGATGGAGCTCAGCTGTTTGATATATATTTTCAAAGGAATGGATCATCACCTTAGATAGTTTTTCATCGACCTCTTCTTCTGACCAATAATAACCTTGATTATTTTGCACCCATTCAAAGTAAGAAACCGTAACTCCTCCTGCACTTGCCAATATATCTGGCACTAACAATATTCCACGTTCTGTTAAGATGGTTGTTGCTTCAAGAGTGGTTGGGCCATTAGCTGCTTCAACCACAATTTCCGCTTTAATATTGGCTGCATTTTGAGCGGTAATTTGATTTGAAATAGCTGCAGGTACTAAAATATCACAGTCAAGTTCTAATAACTCAGAATTACTTATCGTGTTTTCAAAGATTTTAGAAAAGGTTCCAAAACTATCGCGACGATCGAGAAGATAATCGATATCGAGCCCATTTGGATCGTGAACTCCCCCATATACATCTGAAACGGCGACCACCTTTGCCCCAGCATCGTGCATAAATTTCGCTAAATAGCTTCCTGCATTTCCAAACCCTTGAATAACCACTCTTGCTCCTTGTAATTCAAAGCCTTTTTTCTTTACCGCTTCTTCGACGCAAATCGTTACTCCTCGGGCAGTAGCTGTTTCTCTGCCCTTTGATCCGCCTAATACGATTGGTTTTCCTGTGATAAAACCGGGAGAATCAAACTCACGCAAACGGCTATACTCATCCATCATCCACGCCATAATTTGAGAATTCGTGTACACATCTGGTGCTGGAATATCCTTTGTTGGTCCAACAATTTGGCTGATAGCACGGACATACCCACGACTTAATCTCTCAAGTTCTCTGAAGGACATCTTTCGTGGATCACAAATAATTCCACCTTTTCCGCCTCCATAAGGAAGATCCGTGATCCCACATTTCAAACTCATCCAGATGGATAATGCTTTTACCTCTTCCTCATCTACTTCCGGATGAAAACGAACTCCACCTTTTGTCGGTCCTACGGCATCATTGTGCTGTGAACGGTATCCTGTAAAAATTTGAACCGTCCCATCATCCATACGGACTGGAATACGAACTGTTAGCATTCTGATTGGATCTTTTAACAATTCATACATTTCATGTGTATAGCCTAGCTTATTTAAGGCTTTTTGGATAACCGTTTGCGTTGAGTAAAACAAGTTAAGAGATTCTTGTTCCTTTTGATGTTCCTTTTCGATCGCATTTACCACAGTATTATTAGGCATCATTCTACCCCTCGTCGAATTAATAATTTTAGTTACCGATTAACAATTAAGAACCTAACACGTTTTGAATTTTTTCCAACGCCCAATCGATTTCTTCCTTTGTTATAATTAATGGTGGTGCAAAACGAATCACCGTTTCATGCGTTTCTTTACACAATAAACCAGCTTCTTTTAGTTGCTCACAGTATGGTCTAGCAGCCTCAGTAAGTTCTAAACCGATAAACAATCCTTTTCCTCTAATTTCTTTTATCTTCGAATTGTTGATTGTTTTTAGTTGATTCAGGAAATACTCTCCTAACTTTAGGGAACGTTCAGCTAGTTTTTCTTCCTCAATTACTTCAAGAGAAGCAAGCGACACAGCACAAGCTAGAGGATTTCCTCCAAATGTAGATCCGTGTGAACCTGGGTTGAATACTCCTAGTACATCAGAGTTCGCGACCACACAAGAGATTGGGAATACTCCGCCGCCAAGTGCTTTTCCTAAAATAAGAATATCTGGATCTACTTCCTCCCAATCACATGCAAACATTTTCCCTGTACGCGCTAATCCTACTTGAATTTCGTCTGCAATAAACAATACATTCTGTTCTTTACATAAATCTGATGCAGCCTTTAAGAATCCTTCTGGTGGTAAAAGAATTCCCGCTTCTCCTTGAATTGGTTCCATTAAGAATGCAGCAGTGTTTGGAGTGATGGCTTCCTTTAGAGCTTCTAGATCCCCGTAAGGAATTAACTTAATCCCTGGTAAAAGCGGACCGAAGCCACGCTTGTATTCTGGATCCGATGATAAGGACACTGCCCCAAGAGTTCTTCCATGAAAGTTGCCTGTACAAGCGATGATTTCTGCTTGATTCTCTACAATCCCTTTTACATCGTACCCCCAACGACGTGCTGCTTTTAGAGCTGTTTCCACCGCCTCTGCCCCTGTGTTCATTGGAAGTGCCATGTCTTTTTTGGTTATCTTACAAATCTTTTCGTACCAAGGACCTAACTGATCATTATGAAAGGCACGTGACGTTAGTGTAACTTTATCTGCTTGATCCTTTAGAGCTTGAATGATTTTCGGATGACGATGACCTTGATTCACTGCTGAATAAGCACTCAGCATATCCATATAACGATCGCCTTCCGGATTTTCCACCCATACACCTTCTGCCTTTTCAATAACGATTGGTAGTGGGTGATAGTTGTTTGCTCCAAATTTTTGAGTTTGTGCAATAATGTTAGTAGTTTTTGAAGTTGTTTGATTCATTGTGTTGCCTCCTTATTTTATAGAGTTTCTGAAGTTGTTTTTGCTTGCATATGCAATAGTAAATAATCAGGGCCACCAGCTTTAGAGTCGGTTCCTGACATATTAAAACCTCCAAACGGTTGATAGCCAACAATAGCACCTGTACACGTACGGTTGAAGTAAAGATTTCCAACATGAAATTCTTCTCTAGCTCTTTCGATATGCTCTCTGTTGTTGGAAATGAGGGCACCAGTTAGTCCGTAATCCGTGTTATTTGCGATCTCCATCATATGGTCAAAGTCACGAGCTTTACAGAATGCTAGAACGGGACCAAAGATTTCTTCTTGCATTAAGCGGGCTTTTTCATCTACATCGGCAAATATGGTTGGCTTAATGAAGAAACCTTTAGAATCATCTCCTTCACCACCAGCCATTAACATGCCCTCTTGTTTGCCGATTTCAATATACTCCATGATTTTTTTGTATGCTTTTTCATCAATAACAGGTCCCATATAGGTTTCTTTTAATTCTGGACTTCCTACCGTCAGCTGACCTGTTAAGGCAACCGCTTTTTCTAGCACTTCCTCATACACATCTTGGTGGACTACTGCTCGTGATCCTGCAGAGCATTTTTGTCCTGAAAAACCAAATGCGGAGTAAACAATCGAAGCAGCAGCAAGATCTAAATCTGCCTCGTTATCAACGACTACCGTGTCTTTCCCACCCATTTCAGCGATCACTCGCTTGATCCAAATTTGTCCAGGATGAACTTTGGCTGCACGCTCGTTGATTCGGCACCCTACTTCACGAGAACCCGTGAACGACACAAAGCGAGTTTTCGGATGATCAACAAGATAATCTCCGATTTGCGCACCACTACCAGGTACGTAATTCAATACTCCCTTAGGCAATCCCGCCTCATACATTAACTCTACAAATTTTGCCGCAATGACTGGTGTTGAATTGGCTGGTTTTAATAACACCGTATTTCCTGTAACAATCGCTGCAACCGTTGTTCCCGCCATAATTGCAAGCGGAAAATTAAATGGTGAAATAATGACTCCTACTCCAAGTGGAATATAATGAAATTGATTGTACTCACCGTCACGACTTTGCACATCCATGCCGTTTTTCAGCTTCAGCATTTGACGAGCGTAATACTCAAGAAAATCTATTGCTTCTGCTGTGTCCGCATCCGCTTCGTTCCATGGTTTACCTGCTTCTTTTACTAGATAGCTAGAAAATTCATGTTTACGTCGGCGCATGATGGCAGCAGCACGGAATAATATGTTTGCACGATGCTCAGGTTTCCACTTTTTCCAGCTTTCAAATGCTGTCAAAGCAGCCTGCATTGCCTTCTCCGCTAGTTCTTGATTGGCCATAGATACGGTTCCAATCATCTCTTCCTTATTCGCTGGATTAATTGAAACAATTTTCTCTTCTGTTGTAATTTCTTCATTTCCAATGATCACTGGGTAATCTTTTCCTAATTGTGTTTGAACATAAATTAGTGCTTCTTGAAAGTCTTGTTTATTCTTTTCAATCGAAAAATTAGTAAATGGTTCATGTGTATAAGGTTTCATTCTTTTTCCCCCTTTTGATTCTTCCGTATTGTCAAAACTTCTATAAGAAATAGGTTATAAAATATCTCCATAGAGGGCTTTATAGGCAAAAAAATTGCCACCCCCTAAATTCTTTGGATAATTGAGGTTACCACACACCCAACAACCAA